>JASJPG010000097.1:0-19015 GCA_031426815.1 Hydrogenophilaceae bacterium | reverse complement strand
CTCGGTACACCGGCCCCGCAACGGGGGGTTGAAATGCTTCCAAGGCGCGATTGTTTCCGGACGTAAAAGCATCGCGCCTTGGAAGGCGCTCCTACGACACCGGCAACTGCAAGCGTCACTGCGGACGTACCGCGGCCAGTTTCTCCCACACCGCCGGAATGCCCAGCTCCAGGAAGTACTCGTTGCCGTAGCCGGGATAGCGCGCCTTGGTCGCGTCGCTAATCTTCTCCGCCACTGCCTCCGGGATTTCCCCGCTGGGCTTCTGCGCCCGTACCATCTCCTGGACAAAACGCAGGTACTCGATCTGACCAGCCAGCAATTCCGGCCCGCCCGGTTCGCCGCGACCGGGATAGATGCGGGTCGGACGTAAACCCTGCAGGAATTCAAGCGTGGCGATCCAGGCATCCACATCGCCCCGTTCCAGCCAGGCATGGTGGCGGTTGGCGACCAGATCGCCGACGAATAGATGGCCGTTCCAGTCCGCCACCACATGCGCTGCCGAGACGGAAGGGCCGAGCACATGCAGGTTCAGCACCACGCCGCCGCGTTCGAGGCGCGTGGAGACGGCGCCGAAGGATTTCGGCAACACCAGCTTGTCCGGGTAATCCGGACGGTAGCGCTTCTCGAACCAGCGTCGGCGCACGCTGTCCACCGCCGGAATCGCCTTGACCACCGCCCGCGAACTCAGCACCTCCACGCCCTGCTTGGTCAGCCACTGGCTACCGTTGAACTTGTCCGGATTGGCATGCAGCACCAAGGCCGCCAGCACCGGCTTGCCGGTGCATTCGCGCACCCGCGCCGCCACCTCGCGCGTCGCCGAGGGCAGGAACTGGGTATCGACCAGGATCGATCCTTCCGGCCCGGCAACCCAGAAACTGTTGGTGCTGAAGCCCCAGGGACTGGAGACATACCAGCCGGGCTGGCCGCAATCGGCCGCCGCCGAACTTGAAACAACGAGCCAAATACCGGCAAGCAACGTAGCCGGAAACCATCTTGAATTTCGAATATTCGTTTGCATTACGTCCCCCCATAAACGGAAACAACTCGGATTCAGAGCGCGGTGCAGTCCGATTGGTTCAGCGCCGCGACTGGCTGGGCGAAGCCCGGCGGCCGCGGCCGGAAAGTGACAAAAACCCCTTATAAATCATGGTCATGAATTTGCTCACTTATGCCGAAAGTTATATACAGTCACGGATAGGCTATTGATCGTGCGGAGGTAGAAGTGCAGTTCTTGCGCCGAAACAGGGATGCTGCGCTGGCGGCGGAAACGACATCAGGCTCGCACGCCGAGTCGGCCATGGCTATGGCTGGAAACCACGCATTCCTGGCCACCTTGCAGAGCATGGGTCTCGGCCTTGCCCATGTCTGCCACAAGCTGACTCACCTGACGCAGGAATCCGACCACGCCGCGACGCAGGCCAATGTCGTTTCCGACGAATCCATCGCCATCAGGAACATGGCCAGCACCGTGGCGGAAAGCGCCGGCATCGCGGCGGAAGCGGCTGTGCGGACCCGGGTCGAATCGGAGATCGGATCGGCAGAGTTGGCGCGGGTGGTCACCAGCATGAGCGAAATGGCGTCGCGCGTTCACCAGGCCGAAACCTCCATGCTCAAACTGGCCGAAGATGTCGCGCGGATTCAGGCCTCCTCCGCGGTGATTCAAGCCATTGCCAAGCAGACCCGGCTGTTGGCGCTCAACGCCGCCATCGAAGCGGCGCGAGCCGGCGACAAAGGGCGCGGATTCGCAGTCGTAGCTGACGAAGTGGGCAAACTGGCCAACTCGGCGATGGCCGCCTCGGTCGATATTTCCGAGACGCTGATCCTGATCCACGCGCAGACGGGCGTCTCTCTCGACACGATCACCCAATTGGCCGCCGAATCGGATGGCACCGCGGCGACGGCAAAACTGATAGGCGCTAAGTTGGCAAGCATCCTCAGCGATGCGGTGTCGACTGAAGCGCGGCTGCAGTCGATCGCCCGCGATGCCCAACAGACACACGCGAATGCGGAAGGCATCGCCCGCCTCGCGCAGGAGAGCTATGGCCGCATGGGCCGCTTCAAGAACGAACTCGCCCTCGCCGCGAAGTTGTCCGACGAGCCGGGCGAAAAGGCGTTTCGGCTGATGGTGACGATGGGCATGGACTCGGTCCACACCAAGATCTACACGCAAGCCAGACGCACCGCCGATGCAATCGGCCAGGCCTTCGCGGCAGCCGTCACGCGGGGCGAGATCAGCCTGAGCGACCTGTTTTCGGAGAACTACCAGCCCATACCGAATTCCGACCCGCAGAAGTATTCGAGCCCTTACGACAAGCTGGCCGACCGCATGCTGCCGGCCTTGCAGGAACCCTTCCTGGCCGCATTCCCCGAGGTGCTCTACGCCATTGCGACCGACCGCCGCGCCTATGTGCCGACCCATAACAATCGCTATTGCCAACCCCTCAGCGGCGATCCGGCCAGGGATCTGGTCGGCAACCGCACCAAGCGCATCTTCAACGACCGCACCGGCAGCCGCTGCGGCACCAACACCGAAGCGGTATTGATCCAGACCTACAAACGCGACACCGGCGAAGTGATGCACGACCTGTCCGTGCCGATCTACGTCAACGAGCGTCATTGGGGCGGCTTCCGCGTCGGCTATCCGCCAGAAATCGGCGAAGCCGAGCACAGCAGGGCCAAGTAGGAGCGGCTTCCAATCGCGCCTACCTGGCGGTGCTTTATCCGCCCTTGCGGCGGCGCAGGTGCGCTACGGCCATGACGGTCAGGACGCCGCTGAGCATGAGGCCGTAGGTGGCGGGTTCGGGGACGGGTTGCAGGAAGCCGCGGATTTCGCCGCCGGGATTTGCCGAGGTGTGGATGTTCAGATAGGCGTTCCCCGCCAGCATCCCGGCCAGCAGGGCCGCTTCGGCGCCGGCGGCGGTGCCACCGTTGGCGGTCAGGAAGCCTGAACTGAACGAGCTGTCCAACGTGGTATCGAAGGTGTTGTCATAGCTGCCGGCGGTGACGCCGCTGGGGAAGCCCGAAAAAGTCGGCGTTTGTGTCGCCACGCCCGCGGTCGGCGGGTTGGCGAGCGGGGAAACGCAGCAGTGGATGTGCGCCGCCGTGGTGTTGCCAACCAGGTCGGCGAAGCTGGTTTCGACACGCAGCGTATGGGCGATGTCGTCGAAAGTCACTGTCGCGGTGCCGCTGCCGGTGGTGACGACCGGCGGAAATTCGGCCGCTCCGCTGAGTTGCGTCGTGAACACGGTGACGGTGGCCAGGGCGGGCAGGCTGGCTGCGGCGAGTATGGCTGCTGCAAGGACTTTCTTGATCATGTTGTGTCTCCTCCATCGAATATGGAAATGGACGCCTGCGCGTCCGGGCACGACTACGGCACGTTATTTCTTACGCAGCTTGCGCCAGCCCAGCAGACCGAGTCCGGCGAGCATCATGGCGTAGGTCTCCGGTTCGGGAACGAGCTGTACGTTGCCGATCAGGATCTGGCTGCCGTCCGAGCCCACGGTCGAGGCGGCCAGATAGCGACCGCCGATGACCAGGCTGGGGTCGTCGACCAGCGTGGCGGTGACCTCCCAGGTTTGCCCGACGGGCAATTCGGCCAGGTTCCATTGCAGGGCCAGGTCGGGGAAACAGCCGACGCTGCATGCGGCGGCGGCGGCGCCGTTGAGTGCGTTGGCGGCTTCGATCAGTTGCAGCGGTTTGTCGCCGGGCGCGTCGAAATCGAACACTCGGTACTGGTCCGCCTGTCCGGCCAGCGGGGGCACGCCGAAGCCGGTCACCGTGGCGGTGTCGAGCTGCGCCGGCTGGCCTTTGGCGTGCAGATCGAGGATGAGGCGCAGGTCATGCCAGGCTTCGATGTCGTTGTTGATGAAGCGGTAAGTCACGTTGACCACCGGGGCGCCGAAGGGGGTGAAGGCGTATTCGAATTCCAGGCCGGTGCCGACAACCTGCTGCGGCGGCGGCAGGGTGGAGGCGAATTCGCCGATATACAGACGCGGCGCCAGATTGGCGACGCCGGCGGTGCCGTAGGTCATGCCCTGGAAGGAGCCATCCAGGAAAATGTCGCCGCCGGGCAGATCGATATTGGCCAGGGCTGGCCCAGCTGTCAGCAAGCCCAGCGTGAACAGCAGGCACTGAAGTGGTCGAGCGGAAAGTTGTTTCGCGTGCATGGCATTTCTCCTCGTCGTTATCGAGCGTGTGCTGGCTTACTGGCAGGCTTACTGGCGGGCGGTGGCGTCGGCTTGTTCCACCAGGGAATAGGACTTCACCAGCCCGGCGGTGGGTTGCATGGCGAACAGGGCCTGTTGATCTTCCGTGGGGTCGGCCGGCATCGGGGTGACGGCGACCTGGACGGCGGGCAGCAGCAGCCCATAAGAACCGCGCCAGTCGGCGCCGACACGGACCTCGAAGGACAATCTTTCGAACTGGCGGACGCCATGGTTGTAAAGGTCCTCGGCGATCTCGCTCATCAACGCATCGGCGGACTTGGCCTGATCGGCCGTCATCTTGGGATCCTTGCGCAGCTCCTGCCAGTCGGCCACCGTCACGCCGACGACGCCGCTATCGTCCACGGCGACCATGGCTAGTCCAGGTCCGCGCACATGGGTCAGGGCCGGGCCGCCGGTGCCTTCCGAATAGGCTTTTTCCAGCTTGAAGCCGCGCTGCAGGTAGACGGTTTTCTGCACCACGATGGGGGTGGCGAGGGCGCGCAGATCGCTGGTGCCCACCATGGCCAGACTGCGCACCATGGAGTTGCGCGCGCCTGTCGGTGGCAGGGGAATTTCATCCATGCCCAGGCCGAAGGCTGCGCCGAGGTAGTCCTGCGCCATTTTCATCACCTCCTCGTCGCTAAACTTGGTGGCGCGCGGCAGCTTGTCGCTGGTCATGCTGTCATCCACCGGCATGCGTTTGAGGAACTTGATGTTGCCGTTGCCCATATTCTTGCTGAAGTTGAGCAGCAGGAAGGCGCCACGGCCGGTAGGCGTGCCATTCGTTGCCATGCAGTCGCCCTGATCCGCCTCTCCTGCCGGGGTCGCCCGGCGCCGGCAATCCGTTGCCACGTTGACCGAGCCGTCGCCGAACACCGCCTTCAGCGCTTTGGCCCGGTCGAAGGTCTGGCTCAGCGGAGGGGCCAGGGGGACTTTCAACAACTGGTCGACCACGTCGGCCGGGTTCTTGAGAAATTCGGGCATGCTTTCGCGAATTAAGCCCTGCATCTCCTGCAGCGATTTGACTTCGCGCGCCTGCGCCTGGCCGGGCAAGGCGGCGGCAAGGGCCAAGCTGGCTGCGAAGACGGCAAGAGCGTTGTGCTTGAAGTGATTTGCCATGATCTGACTCCGTTTGAATGGTTCGATGAACTGGAAGGCCGCGTCACTGCGGCACGAACGAGGTCTCGCCGACCGGGTTGCAGTTCTCGTAGTAGTAGTACCAGTAGTAGTTGTTGCTGGCGGGGTCGCCGTAGGTGTAGTTGTAGCGCTCGTTGAACAGCCGGGTCTGGGCATCGCCGGCACTGTTGCCGATGGCATAGGCGATCGGACACTGGTCCTGGCAGGTGCCGTACCAGTTCCACGGGTCGTACCAGGCGCAGTCCTGCGAGTTGTTCTTGAAATTATTGGTCACCCAGGCGTAGCCCGCGTTGACGAAGTGCCCGTCGAAGGCGGTGCCGCTGTAGTTGCCGTTGTAGCCGGACGAGATCCACATGATTCCGTGGAAGCCGTCGAACTGGTGGGCGCGGCGACTGGTGGAAGTGGCGTTGTCTTCCATCGCGTTGCGGATGCCGGGCAGGTTGTCGTCATCGGCGCTCTGGCAAGAGGAAGCGAGCAGGAACATGAGCCAGGAATCGCCCACCTTGACCATGCTGGAACTGCCGCCGGTGCGCAGTCCGCATTCGCCTTTCCAGGGGTAGCGCATGAGGCCGCCCCAATGGTCGCCGTCGTCCCAGCCGTGGGTGGCGATAATGGCCGCGTCCATCCAGTCGTCTCCCGCCGGCCAGACCGATTGATAGTCGCGGCAATCGGCGTCGTAGGTAGTCGGATCGCAGAAGCGCTTGATGGTCATGTTGCCGTTGACGTAGCGATACGGACTGCCGCCGGGGCCTTTGTAGTGGCCGAACGCACCCATCATGTCCCACCACGACTGGGCCATGCCCGGCCAGGACGAACGGTCGCCGCCGCCGCAGCCGCCGGATCCATCCGGCACGAAATCGCCGATGGCATACATCCCCACATATAGCGCCGATGCGCTTGGTGCCAGCGCACAACCGGCCACGAGCGCGCAGACCTGCGCGGTACGTGTCAGTTTCATTCGGTAATCCATGGTGCAACCTCCTCCGAACAGTGTTTATGAACCCGCCGCCTCGGGGCAGACAGGGCTGCGCGGGGGCTTGCGAGATGGAAAAACGTCAACGGAAGGGGGCTGCGGGCTGCGGAAAAAGGACTAGCCTCCGTGCTCGTCGGATATGCATGGTTCAACGTCCCCTCCTCGATCCTGGTTCTCATTTGAGAATGTTTTTTCTGCTTTGTAGCCTTGATCGATTGATCGGCCACACGCGATGTCTTTAGGTGCAATGGCAGTTTCTTTGCCTGGCTGTAGCCGACCCGGCCCTCGTTTCAGGCCAAACCCGACTTTTCAAGCAGATAAAAACACCGCTGAATCAAGGCGTTGAATGCCAACCTGCGCGACCATGGGCAGTTGGCCGAGTCGCCGCAGCGAGCCGGCCCGCAAGCCCCGCCGTTTGCGGCGTCAGGAACATTCCGCCAGGTTGCTTGTACAAAAGAGCGTCGCGTCGGCGGCACGTGAACCCAGCCTCCCACTTTGGAAAAGGGGGATCGAGGGGGATTTGACGACGGTGGCCGATGCGGATGTCTCATAAATCCCCCCCAGCCCCCCTTTTTCAAAGGGGGGAGTTGGCACCGGGAGCGAGGCTCGATGGATTGGAAGGAGGCTGGACATGAGCGTCAAATCCACACCCGATGGCTATCACAGCGTCACTCCGTATCTCGGCATCAAGGGCGCAGCGGAAGCCATTGCGTTTTACCAACGGGCGTTGAACGCGATTGAAATGTTCCGTCTGGTCGCGCCGGGCGGCGTCATCGGCCATGCCGAGATCAAGATCGGCGATTCCGTCATCATGCTGGCCGACTCGTGCGCGGACGCGCCGTTCCGCAGCCCGCAGGAATTGAGCGGTTCGTCGATCGGCCTGCATCTCTACGTCGACGATGTGGACGCGCTGTTTGCCCAGGCCGTCAAGGCCGGCGCTACCGAGGTCAGCCCTGTCCAGGACCAGTTTTACGGCGACCGTACCGGAACGCTGAAAGATCCGTACGGGCATGTCTGGTTTCTCGCCACGCACAAGGAAGAACTGTCGCCGGAAGAAATCAACCAGCGTGCGGAGGCCATGTTCAAACAGGGCGCGGCGGAGCAGAAATCATGAAGCTCGACCGCCGCTGGCTGCGCCGTTGCGCGCTTGTCGGTCTGCTCGCGGCCAACCCCGCGATGGCGCTGGATTTCGGCGCGGACTCGCTCAAGCTCTATGGCGGCGACTATTCGCCCGATTGCGCCAATCGCGCCGCGCCCCGCCTGCGGGTGCTGCACCAGAGCCTGCTGATGGAGGCTGGCGGCAGTCGCATCACCGGCCGCAACGTGCAGGATGCGGTGGCGTATTTCGGGCCGCAACCGCCGCCCAACTACCTGACGACGTTGCTCAGCGATGTGCCTGGCGGCGATCAATTGCTGTTTGTTGTCTATCGCGATGCGGGCGGCCAGTACATCGAACCGGTTGCGGCCGGCGGCAAGATCGAGGCGGCGCTCAAACAGGTGCTCGGCAAGATGGAGAAAGCCAAATTCCGCGACTGCGCCCTGGAGACACACCAAGCGAACCTCCCGGCACCCGCGCAGGCGGCACCTGCCGACAGCGGCTGGGATCCGCTGCGCGATGGGAAATTCAGGGCGATTTACCGCAAGGCGCTCGGTGCCAAGGCCAGGCAGCCCTGGCTGACCGAGATGAGCGGCCCGATGCCGCCGGTCGCGGAAGTGAACGTAGCCGGCACTCGCTACCGCCAGATCGCCGTGTGCAAGGCACATGACTGCTACGACTACAACGTGGTGCTGCTCTACGACCCGGCCAAGCGGTTCGTGTACGGACACCTGCACGAAAGCGGCCGCGTCACGCTGCTCGGCCGCCCCTCATCGCTGCTGGCGAAAGAACTGGAGCGCTTGTGGCGGGCCGCCTGGCGGCAGTGATAACCGGCGGAGCGTCGGCATGCCGCCGCTTCCTTGCCTGTACCCTCGTTCAAAGCAAACACCCTATTTCCGCCCGGCTGCGACGGTATAAAACTTCGACCGCCTGAAAACTCGGCAGCAAGATTCACAGCGCGACCCTTTGATACTGAGGAGACTCCGATGCAGCTGCAAAAAATCACGCCCTGCCTCTGGTTCGACAGCGATGCCGAGATGGCCGCGCTGTTCTACACGCTGATTTTCGAAAATTCGCGGATACGCAACATCAGCCGCTACAGCGAAGCAGGCCAGGAGATACATGGCAAACCGGCCGGCAGCGTGCTGACCGTGACGTTCGAGCTGAGTGGCCAGACCTTCACCGCATTGAACGGCGGCCCGCAATTCACCTTCAACGAGGCGATTTCCTTACAGGTCAATTGCGACAGCCAGGCGGAGATTGACCATTACTGGGACAAGCTTTCCGCCGGCGGCGACCCGGCGGCGCAGGTATGCGGCTGGCTCAAGGACAAATTCGGCGTGTCCTGGCAAATCGTGCCGAGCATGATTGCGGACTGGATGAGCGATCCAACCCCAGGCAGGGCGGATCGCGTCATGACCGCCCTGCTTCCCATGAAAAAGCTCGATATCGCCGCACTGAAACGGGCTTACGAAGGATAGAAGCCAGGTAGCTGACAACCCACTCCAAGGAGAGATCATGATCGTGCAACCCTATCTGTTCTTCGATGGCTGCTGTGAAGAAGCGGTCGAGTTCTACCGCCACGCCCTCGGTGCCGAGATTGAAATGGTGCTGCGCTACAAGGACAGCCCGGAACCGCCGCCGCCGGGCATGGTGCCGGCCGGCATGGAGGACAAGGTGATGCACGCCAGCTTCCGTATCGACGACAGCGTCGTCATGGCGTCCGACGATTGCAGCCAGACCCAGACCGCCTTCCAGGGATTCAGCCTTTCCCTCGGCGTCGCCGACGGCAACGAGGCCGACCGCCGCTTCGCCGCGCTGGCCGACGGCGGCAAGGTAACCATGCCGCTCGCGGAAACATTCTTTTCACCCCGCTTCGGCATGGTCACCGACCGCTTCGGCGTGTCCTGGATGGTGATCGCCGCTGCCAGCTAGCCGCGGTTGTCATGTGGGAGCGCCTTCCAAGGCGCGATTGAACCTGCATCGCGCCTTGGAAGGCGCTCCTACAGCGGGTGCGGATTCAATAGACGGGCGTGCAGGCAAGATGAGAATGGCTTGCATTTGATAGCTGCTCTCATTTAGAATCATGCCTGACATCGCGCCAACGCGCGCCATTCAAGCCACCGAGTTCACCCCCGTCGCCGTCGAGACGAATGTAGCCAGCCAAAGGACTTCTCCGTCCCTGTAGCCAGCCAGAAATGACTGATTACCCTTATTGGAGATGTCCATGCGTTCGCTGTTTTCCCCTGCCCTTTCCATTCTGGCGCTCGCCGCCAGCCTGCCTAACGCCGCGCTGGCGGTGGAATATCCCATCGGCGCGCCGCAAAACCGCAACGGCATCGAGATCGGCGCGGTCTATCTGCAGCCGGTCGAGATGGAGTCCGCCATGGGCCACAGCATGTTGCCGGCGAACAAAGCCGACGTGCATCTGGAGGCCGACATCCACGCCCTGGCGAACAACCCGAACGGTTTCGCCGAGGGTGACTGGGTACCTTACCTGCTGGTGAAATACGAGGTCTGCAAACAGGGCGGCGCCTGTGCCAAAGGCGATTTCCTGCCCATGGTGGCCAGCGACGGCCCGCACTATGGCGACAACGTCAAGCTGATGGGGCCGGGCAAATACACGCTCAAGTTCACCATCCTGCCGCCCAACGACCCGGACAACCACGCCGGCCATCATTTCCACCGCCATACCGACCGCCTGACCGGCGTCAAACCCTGGTTCAAGGCGTTCTCGGTGGATTACGCGTTCACCTACGCCGGCATCGGCAAGAAGGGCGGTTATTGATGCAGCGGCCGGCCGTCCTGCTGGCGTTGCTGACGACGCTGATGCCCGCGGCAGCCGCGACCGCCGCCGACCTGCTCACGCATACGCTGGTGGCGCGGGACGGGCGGTTCATTCCCGATCGGATCGAGACGCCCGCCGGGGTGCGGCTGAAGATCGTCATCCGCAACGAGGGCAAGGACGCCATCGAGTTCGAGAGTCTGCAATTGCGCAAGGAAAAGGTGCTCGGGCCGGGCGCCCAGTCCTTCGTGGTGATCGCGCCGCTGAAACCCGGCGCCTACGACTTTTTCGACGATTTCCATCCGACGACGGCCAAGGGCCGCATCGTCGTCAAGTAAGGCAGCTTCAGCATGGGTAATGCCGCATTCATCGTCTGGCGCGAAAGCATCGAAGCCATGCTGGTCATCGGCATCCTGCATGGCTGGCTGTCCGCCCAGCAGAGCCTGACGGAACCATCCCGCCGCCACGCCATGCGCTGGCTGTGGGGCGGCGTCGGCGCCGGCATCGGCCTGGCCGTGCTGCTCGCGCTGACCCTGCTCGGTATCCAGGCCTGGGCCGCGGACACCACGATGGAATGGTTCCAGGCTCTGATGCCGCTGCTGGCCAGCGGCCTGATCTTCCAGATGGTGCTGTGGATGCGCCGCCACGGCAGCGGCCTCAAGCGCGAACTGGAGAGCGGTCTCGAAACCGCCGCGACGCAGGCCAACTGGTTCGGCATGGCGCTGCTGGCGGCGCTGGCGGTCGGCCGCGAAGGGGCGGAAACGGTGATCTTTCTGTACGGCGCCGCCGCCGGTGAAACCGCCGTCGCCACGCTGAGCGGCAGCCTCGCCGGCTTCCTGCTCGCGCTGGCCTGTTATGGCGTGCTGGCGAAGGGCGGCCGCGTGTTCTCCTGGCGCGCGTTCTTCCGCATCACCGAAATCCTGCTGTTGCTGCTGGGCGGGGCGCTGCTGGTGGACGCGATGGACAAGCTGATCGGCCTGGAAGCGCTGCCGTCCCTGGTCGATCCGTTATGGAACGCCGCCTTCCTGCTCGACGACAGCGACCGCGCCGGCGGCTTCGTCGCCGCGATGACCGGCTGGCGCGCGCAGCCGGCCGGCCTCAGCTACCTGGCACTGGCGCTCTGGTGGAGCCTGGCCTGGCTGCTGCTGTTGCGCCGGCAGCCGAGCCGACCGCGTTGAAACCGGCGTTGGAACAGGCCATGGCGCAATCCCTCGGCGGCATTCCCATCCGACGCGCCGAAGTCAGCCCGGCACCGGTGGGACAAGGCCGCCTGGCGCGCCTCGGCCTGGCCATGCGCCGGCATCGCAGCGCCATCCTGGCGATCCAGTGGGGGGTGGTGCTGTTCTACCTGGCGCTGGTGGCGGTGCCCGCCTTCCTGCCGCTGCCGCCGGAGCAGGCGCACCTGTTCGACAACCTCACCCGCCTTGCCCAGTTCCTGTTCTGGGGTATCTGGTGGCCGTTCGTCATCGTCTCGGTGGCGGCGCTGGGCCGGGTCTGGTGCGGCGTGTTCTGCCCGGAAGGCGCGTTGACCGAATGGAGTTCCCGCTTCGGCCTGGGCCGGCCGGTGCCGCGCTGGATGAAATGGGCCGGCTGGCCGTTCGTCGCCTTCGTGCTGACCACGCTGTTCGGCCAGATGACCAGCGTCTACGAATATCCCAAGCCGGCGTTGCTGATCCTCGGCGGCTCCACCGTCGCCGCCATCGCCGTCGGCCTGCTCTATGGCCGCGGCAGCCGCGTCTGGTGCCGCCATCTGTGCCCGGTGTCCGGCGTGTTCGGCCTGCTCGCGCGCATCGCGCCAGTGCATTTCCGGGTCGACCGCGCCGCCTGGGATGCCGCGCCGCAACACGGCGCGCCGGTCAAATGCGCGCCGCTGATCGACATCCGCCGCATGGACAGCGCCGCGCCCTGCCACGCCTGCGGCCAGTGCGCCGGCCAGCGCGGCGCGGTGGAACTGGCCTGGCGTTCGCCGCAGGCCGAGATTCTGCGCGGCGGCGAGACGCACGATGTCTGGCCGGCCCGCCTGCTCGTGTTCGGCATGCTCGGCGTCGCGCTCGGCGCTTTCCAGTGGTCGTCCTCGCCCTGGTTCGTGGCGATCAAGCAGGCCGCCGCCGAATGGCTGCTCGACCGCGACCTCACCTGGGCGCTGGATACGCCGGGGCAGTGGTGGCTGTTCACCCACTACCCGGAAGTGAACGACGCCTTCTCCTGGCTGGATGGCAGCCTGTTGCTGGCCTATATCGGCACCGAGGCGCTGCTGCTGGGCGGCTGGATCCGACTCTGTCTGGCGCTGGCCGCGCGCGCGGCGCGGATGCCGTGGACGCGGCTGGCGTTGACGTTGATTCCCCTCGCCGGCGGCAGCGTCTTCGTCGGTCTGTCCCTGCTCACCGGCAGCCAGCTTGCCGGCGAAGGCATCGCCCTGCCCTGGGCCAACAGCGCCCGCATGACGCTGCTGGCCATGGCCGCCGGCTGGGGCGTGCTGCTGGCCTGGCATCTGGGTCGGCGCCAGCGAGCGGGTTTGGCCGCCGCGCTCGGCGTCGCGGCAGCTGCCGGGTTGCCGCTACTGGCCTGGTATCAGCAGTTCTTCGTCTGGTAGACGCCTCACCCACCAGGTAGGAACGCCTTCCAAGGCGCGATTACTCCGGACTTCGCGCCTTGGAAGGCGCTCCTACGACACCAGCAACTGCGCGAAACAGGATCAATCGTCGTCGTCGTCGTCCGCCATCTGCCGGCGCGGCACGGTGGCGGGATCGGCGATGATGGCGCGGTAGATTTCGACGCGGTCGCCCGGCTTCAGCGGCGCGTCCAGCTTGGCCAGCTTGCCGAAGATGCCGACCTGGCGCTCGGTCAGGTCAATCGCGGGGAACTGGCGCAGGATGCCGGACTTGATGATGGCCTGCTCCAACGTGGCGTCCTCGGGCACCTCGATGCGCAGCCAGATCTGCTGGGCGGGTTCGGAATAGGCGACGGCGACTTGCATGGCGTGACGCTCCTTTTTCTCAAACGGTGGCGGGAACCGCTTCAACCGCTGCCGCGCGCTCGGCCAGACGCCGGTCGAGCACGCGCTTGGCCGCGAGCAGGAAGCCGACGACCAGGAAGCCGCCGGGCGGCAGGATCATCAGCAGATAGCCCTTGTAATGCGGGATCAGCGTGGTTTCCAGGAAGGCGAACGACTCGCCCAGCAGCAGATGCGCCTGCGCGAACAACGTGCCGCTGCCAATCACTTCGCGAATGCCGCCGATCAGCACCAGCGCGAAGGTGAAGCCCAGGCCCATCATCAGGCCGTCGACCGCGGACGGCAGCACGGCGTTCTTCGAGGCATACGACTCGGCGCGGCCGAGGATGGCGCAGTTCACCACGATCAACGCGATGAACAGGCCGAGCACCTTGTACAGGTCATGCACCCAGGCGTTGAGCACCATATCGACCAGCGTGACCAGCGTGGCGATGAACACCACATAGACCGGGATGCGCACCTCGGCGCTGATGAACTGGCGCAGCGCCGAAATCAGCATGTTGGAGACGACCAGCACGGCGGTCGTCGCCAACCCCATGCCGAGACCGTTGGTGGCGCTGCCGGTCACCGCCAGCGTCGGGCACAGCGCCAGCATCTGGGCGAACACGACGTTGTTGTCCCAGAGGCCGTCTTTGGTGATGCGGGCGTAAGTCATGGCAAATTCCTTCTGCTTATTCCTGCGTGGCAGCGGGCTTGCCCGCGATCTTCGCCGTGCTCTCATCCAGCAAACGGCCCTTTTCCTGCGCGAAGAATTCCAACCCACCCTTGACCGCCTTGACCACGCCACGCGGCGTGATGGTGGCGCCGGCGAACTGGTCGAAGACGCCGCCGTCCTTCTTCACGGCGAACTTCTCCGGCGGCGGATCGCCAAGGAATTTGCCTTCGAAAGAATGAATCCAGTCCGCCTTGGCCGGCTCGATTTTGTCGCCCAGGCCGGGCGTTTCCGCATGTTTGACGACGCGTACGCCGAGCACATGGCCGTTCTTGTCCACCCCCATCATGCAGACGATCCGGCCGGCGTAACCCTTGCCGACGACCTGGAACACCACGGCTTCGACCTGGCCGGCGCGGCGGGCGCGATACACCGTCAGCTCGCCGTCCGGGCCGGGCAGCACGACGGTGTCCTTGAGCAGATCGTTGTCGAAGCGACCGGGCAGCACCTGGCTGAGCGACTGTTGCAGGTCGCGCGCTTCCGCCGCGGCAATGGCCGGCCCGGTGGCGCGCGAGGCAACCGCGAGGGCGGCGGTGGTGATCAGCGCGGCGGTGGCCAGCAAGGCGCCCTGGTAACCGAGCTTGTCGCGCAGGGATTCAAGGTTCATTTCCGGCTCCCCTGTAGGTGCGAATTTATTCGCACAGCGACACGCGTGAACAAGTTCGCACCGACACCCGGCTTCGAGGAAGACACCCCTAACGCCGCGCCCTTGCGATCGCGTCCGTAGATGCGCGGTCTGAAGTAGCGGTCGATCACCGGCGTGCCGGCGTTCATCAACATCACCGCGAAGGCGACGCCTTCCGGATAGCCGCCCCAGGTGCGGATGATCCAGGTCAGCAGGCCGCAGGCGAAACCGAACACAAGCTGGCCGCTGGTCGAGTTGGGGCTGGAGACCGGGTCGGTGGCGATGAAGAACGCACCCAGGATGAGGCCGCCGGAAAGCAGGTGGTAGCTCAGGCCAGGGTAATGATCCGGCGCGATCAGGTTCGCCAGCAGCGCCGGCAATGCGACGCCGGCCAGCATTGCCAGCGGGATGTGCCAGGTGACGATGCGGCGCCAGATCAATACCAGGCCGCCGATCAGCAACAGCACGGCAGAAGTTTCGCCGAGGCTGCCGGGACGCTCGCCCCAGGTCATTTCGGCCGGGTGATAGAAGCCGGCCAGGATCGCATCCAGGCCGAGGCCGCGTCCCAGATCGGTCTTCACCTGGCCGAGCAGCGTGGCGCTGGAAACTCCGTCGGCGGGCGCGATGCCGGCGAAGGTGATGGCGAGGCCATCGAGGAAGCCGGGCGCGGCGGCGGAAGTGATCGGCATCGGCGCGATCCAGCTGGTCATTTCCAGCGGGAACGAGATCAGCAGCATGACGCGCGCCGCCATGGCCGGGTTGAACAGGTTCTGGCCGAGGCCGCCGAATAGCTGTTTGGCGATGACGATGGCGAACAAGGAACCCACCGCCGCCAGCCACCACGGCGCCCACGGCGGCAGCGACAACGCCAGCAGCCAGGCGGTGAGCAGGCCGGAACCGTCGAGCAGACCGGCGCGTACCGGCCGGTCCATGATCTTCAGCGTCGCCGCCTCGGCCAGAAGCGCGACCGACAACGCGACCAGCCAGAGGTTGATCGCCGGCCAGCCGTACAACCAGAAACCGAACAGGGTCGCCGGCGTCAGCGCCAGCATCACCGTCGCCATGACCTGGCTGACACTGGTCGGCGCGTGGGCGTGTGGGGAGTGGGCTAGTGAGGTCATGACGATGGGCACCTGTTATGTTTCCCCCCTTTGCAAAGGGGGGCAGGGGGGATTTCTGCAGGTGTCGGCAATGCGCACGTCGCTAAATCCCCCTCGGTCCCCCTTTTGCAAAGGGGGAAGCGAATCTTCCATGTTCGATCTGTTGTCCGGTTCATGCCAATTCCTTTTCCTTGGCCGCCGCCAGCGCTTCCGCTGCGGCTTTCTTGGCGGCATCGGCGGCGGCCTTCTTCGCCGCGCGCTGGCGTGCAGCCTCTTCGCGTTCGCGCACGATGCGGGCCATGCGCTCGCTGCGTTCGTCGGCCAGTTTCTTGGTGGCTTCGTTCTTCAACTTCATGCGTTCGCGCGCGGCGAGGTCACCCTTGGCGTGGTTGAAGTAGTGCACCAGCGGGATGTGCGATGGGCAGACATAAGAGCAGGAACCGCAGGCAATGCAGTCCTTCAGGCCCCAATCCACCGCCCCGGCCGGGTCGCCGACGCGGATGCGGGCGGCCATTTCCAGCGGCAGCAGGCCGATCGGACAGGCGCGCACGCAACTGGAACAGCGGATGCACGGACCCGGCCGGCTGGCTTCGACTTCCGCGTGCGTCAGCGCCAGGACGCCGCTGCTGCCCTTGACCAGCGGCACATCCAGATGGCTCAACTGCGTGCCCATCATCGGCCCGCCCAGCACCAGGCGAGCGGCGGGCTCGCGCAGGCCGCCGCAGGCGCGCACCAGATCGGCGGCGAGCGTGCCGATGGGGACTTCCAGGTTGCCCGGCGCAGTGATGGCGCCGCCGCTGACGGTGACAATGCGCGATACCAGCGGCCGCCCCAGGCGCAAGGCCTGCTGCACGGCGTAGGCGGTGCCGACGTTGTGCACCAGCACGCCGATATCGGCGGCGCGCCCGCCGGCCGGGACTTCCTGGCCGGTGAGCACCTGGATCAACTGCTTTTCCGACCCCATCGGATACATCGCCGGTACCGCCACCACCCTGACCGCGCTGCCCACTGCAGCGGCTTCCATCGCGGCAATGGCATACGGCTTGTTGTCCTCGATGCCGACCAGCACGTCGCGCGCGCCGGTGGCATGTGCAATCAGGCAGATGCCCTCGACGACCTCATTGGCGCGTTCGCGCATCAGGCGGTCGTCGCAGGTCAGATACGGCTCGCATTCGCCACCATTCATGATCAGCGTGCGCACCTCGCTGTTACGCGACAGATTCAGCTTCACCGCCGACGGGAACGCCGCGCCGCCGAGACCGACGATGCCGGCCGCGCCGACGCGCGCGGCGACTTCCTCCGGCGACAGATCGAACGGATTCGCCGGCGGCTGGGTGTCGATCCAGGCATCGTCGCCATCGGCCTCGATGGTCAGTGTCGCCATCGGCAGGCCGGACGGATGCGGCGCCGGGAAATCGCCGATGGCAATCACCCGCCCCGACGTCGGCGCATGCACCGGCGCCGAAACCGGCCCCACGCTGGCGGCCAGCAACTGGCCCTTCTTAACGGCCTCCCCGACCGAAACCAGATGCCGCGCCGGCGCGCCGATATGCTGCTGCAACGGCACGAAAAGGCGTTCCGGCATTGGCAGAATGCGGATCGGCGGATCGGCGGAAAGATCCTTGCGGCCTTCCGGATGCACGCCGCCACGGAGTTTGAACAGTTTCATGCCGCCACCTCCGGTCGGGTCCAGTACCACGTTTGCAACGTCGGCGGCAGCGCAACCATGCGTGTGGCCTCGGTGGGACACACGTCAACACACTTGCCGCAGGCGGTACAGGCCTCCCTGAACACCGCATGAACTTGTTTGGCCGCACCCAGAATCGCATCGGTGGGACAAACCTTGTAGCACTTGGTACAACCGATACAGAGGTCTTCCAGCACCTCCGCCACCTTCGGCCCGCTGTCTTCCATGCCGCCGAGATCGACCTCCACGCCCAGTTTGGCGGCCAGCGCCTCGACCAGCGGACGTCCGCCGGGCGGGCAAAGCGTGATCGGCGCGCTGCCTTCAGCCAGCGCAGTGGCCGCACCGGTGCAACCGGGGAAACCGCATTGGCCGCACTGCGAACCGGGCAGCATCGCTTCCAGTTCCTCCACCAGCGGATTGCCTTCCACCTTCAGGCGGATGGCGGCGTAGCCAAGGCCGAGGCCGAGGCCGAGGCCAAGCACAGTCAAACTGAACAGAGCGGCGATCATGCTTTTCTCCTAGACCAGTCCGGCAAAGCCCATGAAGGCGAGCGACAACAGCCCCGCCACCACGAATCCGATCGGCGCGCCGGCGAAGGCGCTCGGCACTTGCGCCAGAGCGAGGCGCTCGCGCAGGCCGGCGAACAGCAGCAGCACCAGCGTGAAGCCGAGCGCGGAGCCGAAGCCGTAGAGCAGGCTTTCGACGAAGGCGTGCTTTTCCTGCACGTTGAGCAGGGCCAGTCCGAGCACCGCGCAGTTGGTCGTGATCAGCGGCAGATAGATGCCGAGCACCTGGTACAGGCCCGGACTGGTCTTGCGGATCACCATTTCGGTGAACTGCACGACGGCGGCGATCACCAGAATGAAGGCGAGGATGCGCAGATAGCCGAGGCCGAGCGGTTGCAGCAGCCAGCGTTCCAGCATCCAGGTCGCGGCGGTGGTCAGGGTCAGCACGAAGGTGGTGGCCATGCCCATGCCGAGGGCGCTGTCCATCTTCTTGGACACGCCCATGAACGGGCACAGGCCGAGGAACTTCACCAGGACAACGTTGTTGACCAGGGCGGTGCCCAGCAGCAGTAACAGGTATTCGCTCATGAATTGTTTCTCCTGGCTGCACTATCGCAAGGGCTGTGCCAAGCCGCGAGCAAGGGCGTGGTGCACGCAAAATCAGGGGCTTGCGGGACACGCGCACCAACTCGGTGCAAATGTGTCCTGTCGCGCTTGAGGCGTTTGGGAGGTTGTGTGTGGGAAATACGACAAAGCCTGTTCGCCGCCAGCCCCGTAGGAGGCCCGCTCGCGGGCCGAATCATGACGCTGACCAAGCGCACAAACAGGCTTCGGCCCGCGAGCGGGCCTTCTACGGGCATGGATATTGCATAGGGTATGTCACGAATCCCACGCTTAAAAGACCGCCATGTCCGCGCCCTCAGATCTTCCCCATCAGGTTTTCCGCCAGGCCGTCGAGCAATCCGCGCTGGCCATTTCGATTACCGATGCCAAGGCCAAAATCCTTTATGCCAATCCGGCGTTCGAGCGGGTAACCGGCTATAGCGAGACCGAAGTCGTCGGCCACAACGAATCGCTGCTCTCTTACAAGGTCACGCCCAAGCTGGTGTACGAAACGCTGTGGGCGCAACTGAAACGGCAGCGCGCCTGGAACGGCCTGCTGGTCAACCGCCGGCG
>JASJPG010000096.1:0-55766 GCA_031426815.1 Hydrogenophilaceae bacterium | reverse complement strand
GCCGACGACGCGCCGGAACGCGACCGCCTGTTCGAACTGGCACGCCAACTCGACCAGGAAAGCGTGCAACTGCACTACCAGATCGCCACGCTGGGCCGGCGCGACCTGGAATGGGCGCCCGACGAATACGCCGGTTTCAGCATGACTCTGCTGCGCATGCTCGCATTCGCGCCGGGTGATGTGCCGGCCGCGCGTGCACCGGCGCCGGTCTCGTCAAACACTTCCGCGGCGCCGATGCGTACGCCGGCCGCCGTCGCGATGGCCAGCGTCGCAACGCCTCGCGCAACAATTCAACCCGACGCGGCGGCGGCCAACGAACCGCTGCCCCCCGCACAAGTAGAACCGCGCGCTGCAGCCAAACCCGTCGTTGCGGCAAGCGTCAACAGCGGCGACTGGCGCCAACTCGCCGAAAGCCTGCCCGGCCTGACCCGCCAGCTCGCCATGCAGTGCGAACTGACCGAGCGCAACGACACGCTGCTGCGCCTGCATCTGCCGGAAAGCCAGAAAGCGCTGCTCGCCAGCGTCGGCGACAAGATGCGCGCCGCCCTGGCGGAAAAACTCGGCGGCGGCATCAAGGTCGAAATCGACCTGGTTGCGGATACCCGGCAATCCCCCGCCGCCGAACGCGCGCGCGAATTGGCCGTGCGCCAGAGCGAGGCGGAACAGGCCATCCACGACGACCCATTTGTGCAAACACTGGTTCGCGAATGCGATGCCACCCTCACCAACATCCGCCCACGCAGCGTTGCGGCGGGCTAATCCATGAAAGGCAGAACATGATCAAAGGCGGTATCGGCAACCTGATGAAACAAGCCCAGGCAATGCAGGAAAACATGCAGAAGCTGCAGGCCAAACTGGCGGAAATGGAAGTCGAAGGCGCGTCCGGCGCCGGCCTGGTCAAAGTTGTCATGACCGGCAAACACGACGTCAAACGCGTCAGCATCGACCCCTCGCTGCTGGCCGACGACAAAGACATGCTGGAAGACCTGATCGCAGCCGCCTTCAACGACGCCGTGCGCAAGGTCGACGCCTACAGCCAGGAAAAGATGTCCAGCGCCACCGCCGGCCTGCCGCTGCCACCGGGGTTCAAGTTGCCGTTTTGAGTTGCGAACCATCCGAGGCCGCCTGAATTCCCGTTGGACAACCATTCCGTAGGGCGGAAAAGCGCAGCGCCTTCCGCCATCGCTCGGGGCAATGGCGGAAGGAGCTGCGCTTTTCCGCCCTACGCTTGCTACTGTGCATTTCTTCCTCCCCGCCCAACACACCGCCTGACTCATGTCTCTCCCCGGAACCCTGGCCAGCCTGATCGACGCCCTCCGCGTGCTGCCCGGTGTCGGGCCGAAATCGGCTGCGCGCATGGCGTATCACCTGCTGCAGCGCGACCGCAACGGGGCGGCGCGCTTGTCCGCCAGCCTGACGGCGGCGCTCGATCGGTTGCATCACTGCCAGCGCTGCAACAACTTCAGCGAGGCACCGGTGTGCGAAATCTGCGCCAGTCCGCGCCGCGATGCGCGCCAGTTGTGCGTCGTGGAAATGCCGGCGGATCTGAATCGGCTGGAAGAAACCCAGGCCTATAAAGGCCTGTATTTTGTGTTGATGGGCCGCTTGAGCCCGCTCGATGGCATCGGCCCGAAGGAAATCGGGCTGGAACGGTTGATCGAGCGCGCCCGCGACGGCGTCACCGAGGAAGTCATTCTGGCCACCAATTTCACTGCCGAAGGCGAGGCGACCGCGCATTACGCCGGCGAACTGCTGAAGGCGCGCGGCCTCGCCGTCAGCCGCATTGCGCGCGGCTTGCCGGCCGGCGGCGAACTCGAACATGTCGACGGCATGACCATCGCGCAAGCGCTGCTCGATCGGCGCGCGGTATGAGCGAAGCCATGACACCGGAACATAGCAAAACGCCGTTGGAAACCCTGTTGCAGGAAATGGACAAGGGTGGCGACTTCCCCGCCCTGTCGCGCACCATCACCGAGATCAACCACGCGGTCGGCGACGAGAACAGCCGCGCCAGCCGGATGACGGACATCATCCTGCGCGACATCTCGTTGACCAAAAAGCTGCTGCGTCTGGTCAACGCGGCCCACTACGGTTCGTTCGGCAGCCAGCCGATCAGCACCATTTCACGCGCCGTGGTCATTCTCGGCTTCGATGCCGTGCGCAATGCGGCGGTTGCGCTGATGCTGTTCGAGCATCTGCAAAACCACGCCAATGTGGATGCCCTGCGCAACGAGGCGGTGGACAGTTTCTATCGCGGCGTCCTCGGTCGTCTGCTCGCCGCCAGCACCGGCGTGCGCGATAGCGAAGAGGCGTTCATCGGCGCGTTGTTCCGCGATCTGGGCCGGTTGATGGCGCGTTTCCATTTCTTTGCGCAGACCGAGCAGGTCACCACGCTGATGGAACAGGAAATGCTGGACGAGCAGACCGCCAGCCATAAAGTTTTAGGCGCGAGCTACGACGAACTGGGCCTCGCCATCGTCAAGCACTGGAATTTCCCGCCGACCATCCTGAATGCGATGAAACCCATTTCCGCCGCACCGCAGAAAAAATCGGCAATGTCGGATGGCGAACGCCTGCAAGTGGTGGCCAACCTGGCGCGAGAGCTGCATCGCAGCGTTGCCGGCAAGTCGCCGGAAGAGCAGGAACGTGCGATCGATAGCCTCTACCTGCGCTATCGGGAGGCGGCTCAGGTCAGCCGCGAAAGCCTGCTGGAAACCGCCATTCAGGCCGCGCAGACCTTGCGCAGCGAAACCGCGATGCTCAATGTCGACATCAGCCGGAGTCCGCTGATACTGCAACTGCTGCAGTCGCCGGCGGGAAGCGAAGCCGCGGACGCGGCCGATGCCGCAGCGGAAGAAGCCGGCGATTCCGGCAACGACCCCACCAACGTGCTCGCCCTGGGCATGCAGGACATGACCGCGCTGATGCTCGGCCAGTACCATCTCGCCGACATCTTCAAGTTGGTGGCAGAACTGTTCTACCGCAGCGAGCTGTTCGATCATGTCATGGTCTGCGTGCTCGACCGGGCCAGCCAGCGTCTGGTCGGCCGCGTCGGACTCGGCCGCAACGCGGTGCAGATGCGCGGCAATTTCAGCATTCCGCTCTCGTTCGCGCCGGACGTGTTTCATGCGGCAATTGCAAAAGGCCAGGACATCCTGATTTCCGATGCAACCGCGGATAACATTCGTAGCCGGATTCCGGAATGGTATGCACATGCTTTCAATGCCCATGCCTTCCTGTTGTTGCCGGTCATGATCAACAACAAACCGCTCGGTCTGATTTACGCCGACAAGGTCGACCAAGCCCTGCAGATTCCGTCGCATCTGCTCGGTCTGCTCAAGGCCTTGCGCAATCAGGCCGCGCTGGCGCTGCATCACAAACTTTGAAATGGATCGAGAACACCATGGAACTCAACACCCTCACCGCGCTTAGTCCGCTCGATGGCCGCTACCGTCGCAGCGGCGCACGGCTGGCGCCTTATTTCAGCGAATTCGGCCTGATCCGCTACCGCGTCCAGGTGGAGGTGGAGTGGCTCAAGGCGCTCGCCGCCGAACCGGCCATCGCCGAAGTACCGCCGTTCAGCGCCGCCACGCTGGCCGAACTGGATGCCCTCGTCAGCGGTTTCTCGCTGGCCGATGCCGAGGCGGTGAAGACGCACGAGAAAGAAACCAACCACGACGTCAAAGCGGTCGAGTATTTCCTCAAGGACAAGCTGGCCGGCAACCCGGAAGTGATGCGCGTCGGCGAATTCATCCACTTCGCCTGCACCTCGGAAGACATCAACAACCTGTCGCATGCGCTGATGCTGGAAGCCGCGCGGCGCGAGGTCATGCTGCCCGCCATCCTGCAACTGGAAACCCGCCTGGCCGAACTGACCTACGCGCTGGCCGACCTGCCCATGCTTGCCCGCACGCACGGCCAGCCCGCCTCGCCGACCACGCTGGGCAAGGAAATGGGCAACGTGCTGTACCGCCTGCGCCGCGCCACGCAACGTATCGCGCGCGTCGAAGTGCTCGGCAAGATCAACGGAGCGGTGGGCAATTACAACGCGCACCTGTCCGCCTACCCCGAATTCGACTGGGCCGCGTTCGCCGAAAGATTCGTCACCGGCCTCGGGCTGGGCTTCAACCCGTACACGATCCAGATAGAGCCGCACGACTACATGGCCGAGTTGTACGACGCGTTCGCCCGCCTCAACACCATCCTGATCGACCTCGACCGCGACGTCTGGGGCTACATCTCGCTGGGCTATTTCAAGCAGAAGGTGAAAGAGGGCGAAGTCGGTTCCTCGACCATGCCGCACAAGGTCAACCCGATCGACTTCGAGAACTCCGAAGGCAACCTGGGCCTGGCCAACGCGCTGTTGCGCCATCTCTCCGAAAAGCTGCCGATCTCGCGCTGGCAGCGCGACCTGACCGATTCCACCGTGCTGCGCAACATGGGCACCGCGCTGGGTTACACCCTGCTCGGCTACGACAGCTTGCTGCGCGGTCTCAACAAGCTGGAAGCCAATCCCAAGCGCCTGGCCGAAGACCTCGACCACAACTGGGAAGTACTGGCCGAACCGATCCAGACCGTCATGCGCCGCTACGGCCTGGAGAAACCCTACGAGCAATTGAAGAAACTGACGCGCGGCCAGGCCGGCATCACGCGCGAAACGCTGGCGGCGTTCATCCTCGATCTGGCCATTCCGGACGCTGCCAAACAGCGCCTGCTGGCGCTGACGCCGGCCAGCTACATCGGCCAGGCAGCGGAGTTGGCGCGGGATGCTTCGAAAAGCTGAACGCTTTCCAGGCGGGCCGGAATCCTTTCCAGCCCGCCAGGTCTGAATTGCGGCACGATTGAGGACGCTAAATGGCCTATGCTCCTGACGAACACAGGGAGGTGCGATGTCCAAGCTCGATTTCCACCAGCAAAAACTGCGTGAACTTGTCGCTTTCGAATTTACCGGCCATTTCGAGGACAACCTTTACCGCCTGACCTGCATCGTCGGCGAATTGCTGTCCGCGCGCCGCGTCTCGTTGATGTTGCTGGATACCGCGTCGGGCAAGGGCGCCTGCCTGAAACTCGCCGCCCTGTACGGCGAACTGCCGGAAGCCGCCTGGAAGGAAGAGCCGGCCGCCGGTCAGGGCATCGCCGGCCAGGTTCTCGCCAGCGGCGTCAGCATCCGCGTCGCCAGCATCACCCGGTCGAACTGGAAACAGCAGGCGCGCCATGCCGACGAAGCCGGCGGCTTTCTCGCCTGCCCGGTGCCGCTTGCCGGTCGTCCGGCCGGCGTGCTCAACATCAGCCAGCCGATCGATCGCCCACGCTTCTCGGAAACGGATCTGGCCACCGCCGAGATGGCCGCCCTGCTAATCGGCCGCGCCCTCCATGTCGGCCGCCTCGACCGCATGCTCGATTCGCGCTTCGCCCAGATGGCGTTCACGCTGGAAGGCACCACCGATGCCTACTCGGTGATCTCACTCTCCGCGCACGAGCCGGACAAGGTCGCCAAAATGCTGGCGCGCGGCTTCTACCGCGAAATGCGCCACTGCGGCTTCACGCCGAATCAGGTCATCCACGCCGCCGGCGAAATCATTTCCGAACTGACCAGCAGTTTGAACCGGCACAAGAAGCGGCTGGGGGGAGATTAATGGGTTCCACCTCCATCCACGTCGTGGTTTTGTTGGCAGGTGGTGATAAGTCCACTCAAGCCAATGACATCAAGAAAGCCTTGAAGTTGGCGCGTGAACTGAAGGAGTAAGAAACATGGCACTGAAACTGCGCAAATGGGATAGCACCGAACATCTGAAGACTTACGAGGAAATTGCTCTCTACCTGGAAGCCTGCATTGACGAGGCCGGAAACGATGCCGGCTTTATCGCCAAGGCGCTTGGCACCATTGCACGCGCCAAAGGCATGACGCTACTGGCGAAAGATACCGGGCTGGGCGCGACAGCCTGTACAAGGCGTTGTCAGGCGAGGGAAATCCAAGTTTTGCCAGACCCCGGCCCCTTTGATTCCTCTTGACCAGGCCGACTAATGGGTGTCCCCGTTTGTCCGAAGGTTGGGTGAAAGCGGTCACGGATTCAGGTATGTCCATTGGACTAAATTAACCCCGGAAATTTAACAGCCAGAAAAAAAACCAACCCACAAAAAATATAACAATACCGAAAAGCACATCTTCTGGATGCCATATAATTAAACTCTCAATAGCCATTACCACGCCACCCGCCATCATCGCCCAGGGGAAGAGTATGTTTGAAATCAATTTCAATAAATAATACATTAACCACCTCTGTATATTGACCATGTCAATGGTTAATTCCATTTGACTTCTGTCTCTAGAATTGGATTGTGGATTGTATGTACCTATTGGATTGTTTTTATACTGATTGGTAAATTTTATGATTAAGGTATATTGTGACTCTGGCGCATACCGCAAAGAACTTACCGAATTGGAAAAGTCTGGTGCAATTCAGCTTTTTCAATTTAAGTACGAAAACAAGAATAAAAATATTACACATATTGCCCAACCATCCATGCCAACTTATAGCGAGATGAACTACACTTTTGAAGATTTAAATAAATTAACACTGGGAGACTTGGGATACCATTCAATATATTGGAAAGAGATTCTTGCCATAGTTGGTGGAAATAACGAGCGCGACGCAAAGCATTTAGATGCTGCTTACATGGAAGGCTGTAGTATCTTTATCACCAATGACAAAGACGATATATCCTCTCGCAAACACGACATATACGACCTCCTAAGAATAAGTGTATTTCATTACCTCGAGGATTGGCGTGATTTTCTTGCCTGTGTATCAGGCTCCGAAACAGTATCAAAGGGGCCGGGCTCACATTAATTTCTCCGCAAAGTTCTCCGTTAATACAGCCCGCGTAGGTTGGGCAGAGGCACGAAGCCCAACCTACAGACCTGCCCTGGTGTATTGAAACTGACCTGACGATGACTTGAATGGGCAGCAAGAACCGCTCCGGTTTCCAAGTATGGATTCAGGACGTTGGAATCCATCTGCAATGCCATCAGGCACACACCTTGCCGTCATCTGCGCCGACATACAATGGCGTTTTCTTTCACTTCCACTGTCTCCGCCATGCCCGTCAATCTCTCCGCCCCCGATCCCGCCAGCCTGCGTTCCGTTGCCGGCGTCGAACTCGGCATCGCCTCCGCCGGCATCAAGACCCACGGCCGCCGCGATGTACTGGTCATCACGCTGCCGGCCGACTCGGAAGTGGTCGGCGTGTTCACGCAGAACCGCTTCTGCGCCGCGCCGGTCACCGTCTGCAAGGAACATCTGCATCTTGAATCCGGCATCCGCGCGCTGGTGGTCAACACCGGCAACGCCAATGCCGGCACCGGCGAGGACGGCCTGCGTCGGGCACGTGAAACCTGCGCCGCCGTGGCGGAAAACCTGAACATCAAGCCGGAGCAGGTGCTGCCGTTTTCCACCGGCGTGATTCTGGAACCGCTGCCGCACGAAAAGATCGTCGCCGCGCTGCCCGCCGCGCTGGCGGATCTGAAGGCGGACAACTGGGGCGCCGCCGCCGAGGCGATCATGACCACCGACATCGTGTCGAAGGCCACGTCGCGCAAGGCGTCGTTGAACGGCGTCGAATTCAGCGTCACCGGCATCGCCAAGGGTTCCGGCATGATTCACCCGAACATGGCGACCATGCTGTCGTTCGTTGCCACCGACGCGCCGGTGTCGTGCGAGGCGCTGGAAGCCATGCTGCGCCACGCGGTGAACAAGTCGTTCAACTGCATCACGGTCGACGGCGATACCTCGACCAACGACTCCTGCATCCTGATCGCCACCGGCACCACGCCGGCGCCGGTGATCATGGACAGCGCCGATACCCGCTTCGACTCGCTGCAAGCGGTGGTTACCGAAGTCATGATCGAACTCGCCCAGGCCATCGTGCGCGACGGAGAAGGCGCCACCAAGTTCATGGAAATTCGTGTCGAAGGCGGCAAGGACGAGGCCGAATGCAAGCAGGTCGGTTACGCCATCGGTCGTTCGCCGCTGGTGAAGACCGCGTTCTTCGCTTCCGACCCCAACCTCGGCCGCATCCTGGCGGCCATCGGCTATGCCGGCATCGAGGATCTGGACGTGGACCGCATCCGGCTCTGGCTGGGCAACGTGCTGGTGGCCGAATACGGCGGCCGCGCGGAAGCCTACCGCGAGTACGACGGCGCCCGGGTCATGGCCGAGCCTGAAATAGCGGTGCGCGTCGATCTGGCGCGCGGCAATGCCGTCGCTACCGTGTGGACCTGCGACTTCTCCTACGACTACGTCAAGATCAACGCGGAATATCGCAGCTGAACAACGGACGAATCGTAGGATGGGCGAAGCGCAGCCCATCAACCCGGTACGACCGATGGGCACGCTTCACCAGTTCTGATGTAACTACTAAGCGACGACTAAGCCGCCAAAAGACGGCGGCTAAGTCGCTGCTTATCGGCACGCCGGATGCCTAAGCGGCAAAACCCGCCGCCAAGGCATCCGCTGCGCTTCGCCCATCCTATGGACTGAACGGCGTGCCCATCGCGTAGGTGCGAATTCATTCGCACAGGCCGTTCGGATAGGCGTAGATCGTGCGAATAAATTCGCACCTACTTCTTGTATTTGCTGACGCTGCGCGCCTTCATCCGGTAGCTGGAGCGGCCCATGTCGGTATCCGACAGCGCGATTGCCAGCGTGCCTTCCACCCAGACCGGTTCCATCGCCTGCATACCCTTGGCGGGCGGCTCGGCGATGACGTGGATGATCTGGTTGGCCGGCGGCGGCGGCGCGTGGATGCAGGCGCCGAAATACGGCACCAGCAGGAATTCCTTCAGCTTCTTGTCGCCCCATTCCAGCGGCACCAGGAAGCCGGCGATGCGGATGGTCGCGCCGTTCATGGCCTCGTTGGCCGGTGCGGCATCCCAGGCCTGACGCAGATTCAGCAACGCTTCGTCGGCGCGGGGGTCGCCATCTTTCAGCTTGGACAGGTCCAGATGCTTGAACGCGGCCATCGGGTCCCAGCCCTTCGGCAGCAGGTCATCCCAGCTGGTTTCGCGATAGCTGGCGGCGGCTTTGCCGGTCGCAGCCGGTAGCCGGTCGCCGACCTTGTAGTCAGGCTTGTCCGCGGCGTGCGCGCAGGCGGTGGCGAGCAGCAGCGCCCATATCCAATTTTTCATGCAAACCTCATACGCGTGGAGTCAGGCCATCCGCGAGGGACAGCCGATAAGCCCGCCAGCCCGGCAACAGGCTGGCGCACAGGCCGACCAGAAGGACCATGCCGAGCAGGCGCAGTTCCTCGCCGGACGGCGGCGTCAGCCCGAGCAGCAGACCGTATTCGCGCTGCGCCCAGGGGCCGAGCGACAGAATCAGCGCGAACAGCAGCCCGACGCCGAGCAGCGCGCCGGCCAGGGTCAGCATGCCGCCTTCCAGCGCCAGCAGGACGAAAATGTCGCGCGGCCGGGCACCGTTGGCGCGCAGGATGGCCAGTTCGCGCCGGCGCTGGTCGAGCCCGGCCAGCACGACCGCGACCAGCCCGCTCAGGCCGACCGCGACGACCAGGCCGGACATCGCGAGCAGCGCCTTTTCCACCACGCCGACCACTTCCCACAACTGCGACAACGCCACGCCCGGCAACACCGCCATCAGCGCCTCGTCCTTGTAGCCGCCGATCTGGCGCTGCATGGCGAACACCCGCGCGCGACTTTTCAGGCCAACCAGCATGGCCGTGATGCTCTTCGGGGTCAGGTCGAACTTCTGCACCAGTTCGGCCGGAATCGACAGGCCGGGCAGCGGCGCGCCACCTTGCCAGTCGAGATGAATTGCCTCCATCGCCGCCAAGCCGATATGCACGCTGCGGTCCACCGGCGTGCCGGTGGGCGCCAGGATGCCGACCACGACGAAGGGTTTGCCGGCATGCTCGGCCAGGCCCTCCAGGCTCATGCCGTGGCTGAGCGTGAGCCGGTCGCCCAGCTTGTAGCCGAGGCGCTGCGCCACCTCGGCGCCCAGCACCGCGTCGAACAGCCCGGCAAAGGCGTGCCCGGAAGCGAACGCGAGCGCTTGCGCATCGCCGTAATGGAAGTGTTCGAAATACGCCGGCGTCGTGCCCAGCACCGGATAGCCGTGATGCGAATCGCCCAGCGCCAGCGGAATGGTCCAGGCCACCGCCGGATGCGCCGCCCAGACCTGGGCGCTGGCCCAGCTCATGTCCTGGCTGGCCTCGCCGAGGCGGAACACGCTGTACAGGATCAGCTGCACCGGGCTGGAACGCGCGCCGACGACCAGATCGGTGCCGGACACCGACTGCGCGAAACCTTCACGCGCATCCTGGCGCAAGCGTTCGATACCGAGCAGCAGCGTCACCGACAACGCGATGGCGAGCACGGTCAGACCCAGGCTGTAGCGCCGGTTCCAGGCACTTTTCAGGGCGAGCGGGAACAGATGCTTCATGCCTGCGCCGCCCGGTTGAGTTCGGCCATCGCCACGCGGCGCGTGAAATCGCCGGCCAGGCGCTGATCGTGGCTGACGAACAGCAGCGCCGCCCGCGCCGCCGCGCATTCGCGCCGCAACAAGGCCAGGAAAGCGACCTGGCGCGCGGCATCCAGCGCCGAGGTCGGCTCGTCGGCGATGACGATTTCCGGCCGGCCGATCAAGGCGCGCGCCGCCGCAACGCGTTGTTGCTGGCCGACCGAAAGCTGACTGGCCGGCCGCCGCCAGAGGTCTTCGGCCAGATCCAGATGCGACAGCAACGACCCGGCGGCGGCGGCCAGGCTGGGCGCGGTTTCCAGCGCGCGCTGTCGGCGGCGACGGGAGAAGCGGCAAGGCAGCAGCACGTTGTCCAGCATCGACAGATAGGGAATCAGGTTGAACTGCTGGAAGATCAGGCCGATGTGATCGACCCGGAAGCGGTCGCGCGCGGCGGCGGACAGCGCCGGCAGCGTCTGGCCGAGCGCGTCGAGGCGGCCCTGTTGCGGCACCAGCACGCCGGCGATCAGGTTCAGCAAGGTGCTCTTGCCGCTGCCGCTGTCGCCATGGATGAACACCTGCTCATCCGCCGCGACCTGGAACTGCGCGATATCCAGACAGGCGGCGGTTTGCCCCGGCCAGCGATACAGCACGTTTTCCAGGGAGAGCAGCGGTGATGGCATCTGGGCGTGGCGAAATCAAGCGATGCCGCGCAGCTTACCAACTCAGCCAGCGCTGTTTCGAACTCAATTTCGTCGCCGACTGGCCTTTGCCGCTGACCACCTCGGCGTCGATCCGGCGCAGCCTGGGGAAGGCATCGCCGAGGCGGACTTCGAGGCCGTTGAGCTTGCCCGGCTGGGCGCAGGTGAAGCGGAAATCGGCATCGAGATCGCTGTGTTCGGCGTGACCGCCCGCCGGCTTCGCATCCAGCGACGGCGCCGTCACGCTGGCGGAAACGAGGCGGCATTGCGCTGCGGGCGTCGGCGCAAACAGCGTGTCGCCTTGGACCAAGGTTCGGCGCATCTGGGCGACAGCGGCATCTTCCCGATCATTGCGTGGCGCATGTTCGAAGCCGAGCACGCCATCGAGCGGCGATTCGAGATGCAGCAGCAGGTCACGCCCTTCCGCCACCACTTCCAGCTTGGCGATGCCATGTACATGAGCGGATTGTCCGAACGCAGCGGCGGGCATTGCAATTAGCCAGGCAAGGGCGGCTGGGCGAATAGCGAAATTCATGGCGAGGACTCTTCGTGGTGTGCGTGGTGTGCGTGGTGTGCGTGGTGTGCGTGGTGTGCGTGGTGTGCGTAGTTGTGGCCGCACCGGCCAGGTCAGCAATGCAATCGAGTGGCATGGTAGCGGCCGCGCGCATTGCGGTGCAACCGTGTTGCATTATTCCGCCGCGCAATGCGGGCAGAGCCCCTGTACGGTCAGCTCGACCCGCTCGAAACGAAAGCCGGGCGGCAGGTTGGGAATCAGGCTGGGCAGCGCCTGCTCCAGGCAGAACACGCGGCCGCAGCGGGTGCAGTGGAAGTGGGCGTGTGCATGCTCGGCGGCGGCAACGGCATTGAACCGCCAGATGCGGTCGCGTCCCTCGATCTTGTGGGCGAGACGCTGCGTCACCAGCCAGTCGAGCACGCGGTACAGCGTCACCCGGTCGGCATTGAGGCCGCGTTCGCGCGCGGCCTGCTCGACTTCCTGGTGGCTCAGCGCGCGCGTCGAAGCCAGCAGGATATCCAGCACGGCTTCGCGCGCCGGCGTGATGCGGGCGCCGGCCTGGGCAAGAATCTGGCGGACGGGGGTCGAAGATGCGGCGGCTTGCATGCGCGCAGTATGCTGCCGCAAAAGGCTTTCTGTCTTCTGGCCGCGTGCCTCGGCTGCAATGGCGAACGGACGCGCCAGCCCGGTTAATATGCCCGCTCCCATCCAGCGACGGCGGCAAACGATGAACGACGAAGACGAACTCCCCAGCTATTCGGTCAACCCGGAACTCGCCTTGTTGATCGCGCGTGGCAACGATTTGCTGGAACGGCTGGATGCCTGGCTGCCGCCGGTGCCGCGCCGCGTCGACTGGCGCGAAACGCTGGCTTGCCGTTGGCACAAACAAATGGGGCGGGGCATGCTGGTGCCGGTGACGACGCTGAACTGTCCGCCCTGGTCGGCGCTGTCCGGCATCGACGAACAGAAGGCGGCGCTGGAGCGCAACATCCTGCAGTTCCTCAAAGGACTGCCTGCCAACAACGTGCTGCTCGCCGGCAGCCGCGGTTGCGGCAAATCCTCGCTGGTCAAAGCCTTGCTGCCGCGCCACGCGAAAAAAGGCCTGCGCCTGGTGGAAGTGGATCGCGACGATCTGATCGATCTACCGGAAATCACCGCGCGCCTGGAAAACCAGCCCGGCAAATTCGTTCTGTTCGCCGACGATTTGTCGTTCGAACCCGGCGAAGCCGCCTACAAGCCGCTGAAAGCCGCGCTGGACGGTTCGGTCGCCGGACTTCCGGCGAATGTGCTGATCTGCGCAACCTCGAACCGGCGCCACCTGATGCCGGAGTTCTTCGCGGAAAACGCCGCCACACAACACCTGGGCGGCGAAGTGCGGCCAGGCGAGAGTACCGAGGAAAAGATTTCGCTGTCGGACCGCTTCGGCCTGATCCTGACCTTCTATCCATTCGACCAGGACGCCTATCTGACCATCGTCGCCGGCTGGATCGCGGCGCTGGGTGGAGCCAGCCGCGAGGAAACCCGCGGCGAAGCACTGCAATGGGCGATCCAGCGCGGCGGCCGCTCCGGCCGAGTGGCGCAACAATTCGCGCGCGACTGGGTCGGCCGCCAGGGCCTGAAAAAGCGCTGAGCGGCGCTGTGCGAATTTATTCGCACACAATCGCTCGATAATTCGAAAAAATCAGCACATACAACTGGGAGACGGCATGACTTTAGCCATTGTTAGCAGCCGCGCGCTAGCCGGCATGGAAGCGCCGGAAGTGATCGTGGAAGCGCATCTGGCCAACGGCCTGCCAGCCTTCACCCTGGTCGGCCTGGCCGAAGCGGAGGTGAAGGAATCGCGCGACCGGGTGCGCGCCGCCTTGCTGCAATCCGGCTACGAATTCCCGCAACGCCGCATCACGGTCAACCTGGCGCCGGCCGATCTGCCGAAGGAATCGGGCCGTTTCGACCTGCCCATCGCGCTCGGCCTGCTCGCCGCCTCCGGACAATTGCCGGCCGAAAAACTGAAGGAATACGAGTTTGCCGGCGAACTGGCGTTGACCGGCGCCTTGCGGCCGATTCGCGGTGCGTTGGCGATGATGCTGGGTGCCGCGCGCAGTGGCCGCGCCTTCATTCTGCCGCGCGCCAGCGCCGAGGAGGCCGCCCTGGCCGAAGGCGCCGAAGTGTATGCCGCCGATACCTTGCTGGCAGTCTGCGCGCATCTCACCGGCCGCACACTTTTGCCGCGCGTTGTTCCACGTGAAACCATTGTTCAGCTCGACTACCCCGATCTGGCCGATGTGAAAGGCCAGCAACACGCCCGCCGCGCGTTGGAAATTGCCGCGTGCGGCGGCCATTCGCTCTTGATGAGCGGGCCGCCGGGCACCGGCAAATCCATGCTGGCCAGCCGCTTGCCCGGCATCCTGCCGCCGATGACGCAGGCCGAAGCGCTCGAATCCGCTGCCGTGCTGTCGTTGACCGGCGGCTTCCGCAGCGAAAGTTGGCGCGTGCGGCCGTATCGCTCGCCGCACCACACCGCTTCCGGCGTCGCTCTGGTCGGCGGCGGCAATCCACCGCGTCCCGGCGAAATCAGCCAGGCGACGCACGGCGTGCTGTTTCTCGACGAACTGCCCGAATTCGACCGCAAGGCGCTGGAAGTCCTGCGCGAGCCGCTCGAAGCTGGTCGCATCACGATATCCCGCGCGGCGCGGCAGGCCGATTTCCCGGCTCGCTTCCAGCTCATCGCGGCGATGAACCCATGTCCCTGTGGTTATCTCGGTCATCCCGGCGGGAAATGCCGCTGTTCGCCGGAACTGGTCGCACGCTATCGCGGCCGCATTTCCGGACCGCTGCTGGACCGCATCGACCTGCATATCGAAGTCGCCGCGCTGCCGGAAGCCGAAATGACCGCGACAGGCGAGGGTGAGGCTTCCAGCGTCGTGCGGGCAAGAGTCGCCGCCGCGCGGGCGCGCCAGATCGCGCGGCAAGGCAAGCCGAATGTGCAGCTCGGCAGCAAGGAGATCGACCAGTATTGCCAGCCCGACGCCGCCGCAATGGCTTTGCTGAAATTGGCGATTGCACGCCTCAATCTGTCCGCGCGCGCTTACCATCGCATCCTGCGCGTGGCGCGCAGCATTGCCGATCTGACCGGCGAAGATCATATCGGCGCCGGTCAAGTTGCCGAGGCCGTGCAGTATCGACGCGGCGTCGGAACCTGAAGGACAAGACAAGTAAATGCAGACAACTTCCACCCAGGCATTGGCCAGCTGGCACGAGGAAAAACGTTCCGCCTGGTTGTACCGCATCGTGTCGGATGCGGAATCGGGTTCACCGCGCCAGGTGCTGTTTCTCGAACTGGCGCAAGCCGCCGATAAGCAAGCCGCTTTGTGGCAGGCCGAAATGGACAAGTTGGGCATGCCGACGCCGGATCGCTTCATACCGGACGCACGCGCCCGCCTGGTCGCTTGGTTGATTCCGCGGCTCGGCGTGCGGCCGCTGAAAGGCATTCTTGCCGCCATGAAGGTGCGCGGCATGAGCCTGTATCACGCGACCGCGCCGCACAGCACGCCGGTCAACCTGGAGCAGATGCGCAACGAACGCCACAAGAATGCGGGCAGCGGCAATCTGCGCGCGGCCGTTTTCGGCATCAATGACGGCCTTATTTCCAACGCCAGTCTGATTCTGGGTGTCGCCGGCGCTGCTGCCGGCCCCGACATGATTTTGCTGTCCGGCATCGCCGGATTGCTTGCCGGTGCGTTTTCAATGGCGGCGGGCGAATACGTTTCGATGCGCTCGCAACGTGAATTCCACGAGTACCAGATCGCCTTGGAACGCGAAGAACTCGACCAGTATCCGCAAGAGGAAGCCGCCGAGCTGGCGCTGATCTATCAAGCCAAGGGCATCGGCAAGGCCGAGGCACGACAGTTGGCGCAGACCTTGATCGCCGACCCCGACCGCGCCCTCGATACCCTGGCGCGCGAGGAGCTGGGCCTCAATCCGGACCAGCTCGGCTCGCCCTGGGGGGCCGCCATCAGCTCCTTCTTCGCCTTTGCCGTCGGCGCCTTCCTGCCCGTGCTGCCGTATCTGGTGCTGAGTGGAGAACACGCCTTTTACGGCGTCCTGGTCACGGCAGCGATCGGCCTGTTCGGCGTCGGTGCGGCACTCAGCCTGTTCACCGGGCGCAGTGCCCTCGCCGGCGGCCTGCGCATGGCGTTGATCGGCGCCGCCGCGGGCGCAGCGACCTGGTTCATCGGCAAGGGTTTGGGCGTGGTTTTAAGCGGTTAGAATTCCTCGCCATTCATTTCACACTCCCGCCGCCATGACCGCACGCACTTTCAGCCTCGAATTCTTCCCGCCGAAAACGCCCGAGGGCATGGACAAGCTGCGCGAAACCCGGCGCCAACTGGCGCTGCTCGATCCCGAGTTTTTCTCGGTGACCTTCGGCGCCGGCGGATCGACGCGCGACCGCACACTGGAAACCGTGCTCGATATCCAGGCCGCCGGCCTGGCCGCAGCGCCGCATCTGTCCTGCGTCGCCTCCACCCGGGACAGCATTCGCGAGATTCTGGAAACCTATCGCGCCAACGGCATCCGCCACATCGTCGCGTTGCGCGGCGATCTGCCGTCCGGCATGGCCGAGCCGGGCGAGTTCCGCTACGCCAACGAACTGGTCAGCTTCATCCGCCAGGAAACCGGCGACTGGTTTCAGATCGAGGTCGCGGCCTATCCAGAAACCCACCCGCAGGCACGCAATTACCGTGAGGATCTGCTCAACTTCAAGCGCAAGGCGGAAGCCGGCGCCAATGCGGCGATCACGCAGTATTTCTTCAATGCGGATGCGTATTTCAATTTCGTCGACGACTGTACCCAACTGGGCGTCACGCTGCCTATCGTGCCGGGCATCATGCCGATCTCCAATTTCAGCCAGCTGTCGCGCTTCTCGGCGGCGTGCGGCGCCGAAATTCCGCGCTGGCTGACCAACAAAATGGAGAGCTACATGGATGACACCGCTTCGATCAAGGCGTTCGGCCTCGATTTCGTCTCCGGCATGTGCGAAAAACTGTTGCGTGGCGGTGCGCCGGGCCTGCATTTCTACACGCTGAATCAGGCCGGATTGACCACGGCGATCTGGCAGCGCCTGGGTCTCTAGCGGCCTGTCGGACTTTCCCCTCACTCACCGCGCCTTGCCCTGCGCTAAAATCACCCCCGGCGCGCTCACGGGGAAAGTCCGACAGGCTGCCAGGACCGGCCGCGTTCGACACAACCCATAAAAATCAATCGGGAGGGTGCATGAAAATTCTGCTGGCAGACGACCATCCGCTGTTTCGCGAAGGCGTGAAACCGGTACTCCTCAAACTCGATCGCAGGGTCACCCTGATCGAAGCGGACGATTACCCGTCCGCATTCGCCGCCATGCACAAGGCACGCGAAGTCGATCTGGCCTTGCTCGACCTGTACATGCCGGGCATGTCCGGCCTGGAAGGCGTTTCCCGCTTCCGCGCCGCCTTCCCGGACATCCCCGTAGTGGTGTTGTCGGCCTCGGAGCAGGTCGAGGACATCCAGAAACTGCTGGCCGCCGGCGCCCTCGGCTATATCACCAAAGCCTCGCCCAGCGACGTCATCCTCGGCGCCCTGCAACTGGTGCTGGCGGGCGGCGTCTACGTACCGCCCAGCCTGATCGAGCAGCCCACCGAGGAAGCGCCGATCACGCTGAAATCCAACCGCCATACCGCGATGACCACGCGCCAGATTCAGGTTCTGCGCGAATTGGCGAAGGGGCGCAGCAATCGTCAGATCGGCGATATCCTGCAAGTCACCGAAGGCACCATCAAACTGCATGTGGCGGCGATCTTTCGGCTGCTGAAGGTCAACAACCGCACCGAAGCGGTGTTGGTGGCCCAGAAAATGGGTATGCACAAGAAATAGGATCCAGCGTTTCTCTTGCGAGGTAGTGGCGCCAGACGCTTGCCATGAGCAGTTTCCGACCCTCTTTGACCCTGCGGTTGCGCATTCTTGCCGTCGCACTGATGCCGCTATTGTTTGCCGTCGGCCTGTTTGCGGTCTATTTCACGCAGCGCAGCGTCAACGAAATGGAAACCTCGCTGGCGCACTTGGGGCGGGATAGCGCCAACCACCTGGCCGATGCAATCGCCTTCGACCTGTTTTCCGGAAATCTGCCGCCGGTCAAACGCCTGCTCGACTACGAGCGCAACTTTCGCCGTATCGAGGTAGCCGCGGTCACCGATGGCGCGCATTGGCTGCTAATCAGCGGCAAATCGAAAGCCTTGCCGGCGCTGACAGGGAAGGCGCCGCCCCCTTTCTGGCGCAATGGCCCGATGCTGTACTTCGCGCAGACCGTGCAGCTACCGGCCCCCAGAGAATCGGACCCTTATCTCGCCCCGCCGGAGGCAAACCGCCCGGCGAATTATCTGGTAGTCAGCCTGAGCCGCGGTCCGGTCGAACTGACCCGTTCGCAAGTCGGTCTGGCTGCCGGCGGCACCGCGCTGATCACCATCCTGTTCGCACTGTTGCTGGCCTGGCGCCTGTCCGGCGGCGTCAGCCGGCCGCTGGTGAACATCACCAACACGGTGGCGCATCTGGCCAACGGCAAGCTGACCGAGCGCACGCCGGAAACCTCGCAGGGCGAAATCGGCCTGCTCGAACGCGGCGTCAATCGCATGGCACAGGCGCTGGAAGAGAATCAGCGCAACCTGACGCTGCGGGTGCACGATGCGACGGCCGAATTGCTCGGCCAGAAGCTGGCTGCGGAAGCAGCCGTGCGTGCCAAATCGCGTTTTCTCGCCGCTGCCAGCCATGACCTGCGCCAACCGCTGCATGCGCTGACGCTGCTTGTCGCCGCGCTGCGCGAGCAGGTTGCCGACGGCGAAGCAGGGCGTCTCGCGCGCCACATCGAAGCCTCCGCTTCGGCCATGGAAAGTCTGCTCAACGCGCTGCTGGATTTGTCGAAACTGGATGCCGGCGTAGTGGAAGCCCGCCCAGTCTGCTTCCCGGTCAACAAGGTGCTCAATCAGGTCGCCAGCCAGTTTCTGCCGGTGGCACAGGCGCGCGGCATCCGCCTGAACTTCGCCGCCAGCGGTCTGTGGGGGTATTCGGACCCGGCCCTGGTCGAGCGCGTGGTCGCCAACCTGGTCTCCAACGCGCTGCGCTATACCGAGCGCGGCCGCGTCCTGGTGGGGGTGCGCCGGGTCGGCAAGGACTGGCTGCGCTTCGAGGTGCTGGATACCGGCAAGGGCATCCCGCCCGAATTTCAGGCGCGCATTTTCGAGGAGTACTTTCAACTCGAAAACCCGGAACGCCACCGCGACAAGGGCCTCGGCCTCGGCCTCGCCATCGTCTCCCGCCTCGCGCGCCTGCTCGGCAGCCGTGTGCAGGTGCGGTCCGTACCCGGCCGCGGCTCCTGTTTCGCGTTTCAGCTGGCGCGTTGCGAAGCCGCGCCGATTCCCGCAGAAACTGCCGTGGCGCCGGCCACCTTCTTGCTGCCGCTGGAAAATTCGCTGGTGGCCTTCATCGACGACGACGAAGCCATTCTGGCTGCCATGGTCGAGGTGTTCGACCACTGGAATGTGGCGCTGGCTGCCGGCGAGGATGCCGAACAGGTGCGCGCCGAATTGCAGGCACTCGGCCGCGCGCCCGATCTGATCCTGTGCGATTACCGCTTGCGCGACGGCCATACCGGCGTCGAAGCGGTGCAGCTGCTGCGCGATGCCTTCGGCGCCGACATCCCGGCTGCCCTGCTGACCGGCGATACCGCGACGGATACCATCCAGGCAATTCAGGCCAGCCATTTGCCGGTGCTGCACAAACCGATCAAACCAGCCAAACTGCGCGCCTTTCTTTCTCATCTGCTGGCCGATCCTGCCGGCTCGCCATCTTCCACAAACCGTTCCGAACCATGAAAACCATTTCTTTGCTTCTGCTTGTCGCCGGCCTGATCCTGGCCCCGGCCTACTGGATCTATGCCAAGTTCTATACCGGCAAACAAACCGCCATGCTGACGCTGGCCAAGGCGGAAGGAGCGGCCGAGAAATGGCGCTCGCCGACCTTCGATTTACAACCGGAGATGGCGCCGGTGGGCCTGGTGCTGCATGTGGATACCAGCTTTTCGCCCAATATGGCCGATCATCAACCGCCGATGGACCGCTACAACGTCATCCTGTCGAAACAGGGCGAGTCGGCAAAACCGCTGACAATCACGTTGAAAGCCTCCAACTCGGCCAACGGCAATCAACTCTTCAAGGAACACCTGTTGTTCATGCAGGTGGTGCAGGCCGGCAACTATCAGGTGGATGTCGCGCCGGCCTCGGAACCGACCATGCAGGTCGAGAAAATGCGTCTGGAAGTGCGCCAGAACCTGCAGGAACCTAACGCCAACGTGGTCACTGGCGGTGTCGTCATGCTGGTTCTAGGTCTGCTCGGCCTGATCGCGATCTAGTTCCTTTCTTGTTCAGAATCGGGTGAGGATGTTTTCCTCGCCCGCCAGGACCTGCGCGCCGGACCCGACCAGCAGGTTGTCCGGCTGGTGCGCGACATGCAGGTTCTTGTCCGGATAGGGCAGGGTATGCAGGAAATGGCGCATGCAATTCAGCCGCGCGCGTTTCTTGTCGTCCGATTTGATCACCACCCAGGGCGCATCCGCCGTGTCGGTGTGGAAGAACATCGCGTTCTTCGCTTCGGTATAGGCATCCCACATGTCGAGCGATTTGATGTCGATCGGCGACAATTTCCAGTGCTTGAGCGGATCGTCGCGGCGCGAGACGAAGCGGCGCAACTGCTCTTCCCGGCTGACCGAAAACCAGTATTTGTATAGCTGCACGCCGCTATTCGCCAACATGCGCTCGAATTGCGGCGTCTGCCGCATGAATTCCAGGTATTCGTGCGGCGTACAGAAGCCCATGACCCGCTCGACGCCGGCGCGGTTGTACCAGGAGCGGTCGAAGAAGACCATTTCGCCGGCGGTGGGCAGATGCTGCACGTATCGCTGGAAATACCACTGGCCGCGTTCGCGGTCCGACGGCTTGTCGAGTGCGACGACACGCGCGCCGCGCGGGTTCAGGTGTTCCATGTAGCGTTTGATGGTGCCGCCCTTGCCGGCCGCATCGCGGCCTTCGAACAACACGACGATTTTCTGGCCGCTATCGCGCACCCAGCTTTGCACCTTCAACAACTCGATCTGCAGCATCTCCTTCTGCGCTTCGTAGTCGGCCCGGCGCAACCGGGTGCGATACGGATAGCTGATCGGCAAGGCGGCGTAATCGCTGTCCTCGTTGCTGCCGGCCGGCGCATGCGCCACCGTCAGCGCGACCGGATCGTGACTCACCGCCTCGATTTCCGCCGCAGCTTTCGGATTCGGATAATTGGCGGCAGCGTCGACGACATTCAACGCCGCGCCGGCGGTTTGCTCGCCGGGCGGTTGATCGGCCGGCGCTGCCGGCATGACTTTCGCGGCGGAGGCGCGACGACGAGGGGCGGTTGCGGGTTTTGCGCTGCGTTTGGTCTCGGCCATAGTCTCTCTCGGTGCGACAAAAGTGACGATTATGGTGCCGCGCGTACGCGCTCGTTATGCAATGTATTTATGTTTCCTGCATGCCCGGAGCGGCGTGCTAGTCCATCCATCCCCTTCCCGCGCGGGCTGGAAACATGCAACCTTCGCTCCCCCATCCCGCGAGATATAGCGCCATGTCTGTCGCACCCAGCGTAACCATCCCGTTGTCAGCGGTTCTGCCGCAGTGAGCGAGACGATGCAGGCCTATCGCATTCTGCAGTCGCAGGGCTTCGGTAGCCGGCGCGATTGCCGCGACCTGATGCGGCGCCAGCGTGTGCTGTTCGAAGGCGTGCTGGTGACCGACCCCGAGCAGGAGTTTGCCTGCGATGGCCTCACATTCAGCGTCGATGGCCAGCCGTATCGCTACCGCCAATATGTTTACCTGGCTCTGCACAAGCCGGCCGGCTACGAATGCTCGCGCCAGCCGCGCGACCATCGCAGCGTGTTTTCATTGCTGCCGGAAGCGATGCTGCGGCGCGGCGTGCAATGCGTCGGCCGCTTGGACCAGGACACCACCGGCCTGTTGCTGTTCTCCGACGACGGCCACTTCATCCATGACCATACTTCGCCGAAGAAACAGATCGGCAAGACCTATCGGGTCACCTGCAAACATCCGTACACGCAGGATCTGATCGACCAGTTGCTGAACGGCGTGCAGTTGCACGACGAACCCGCCCCGATCCGCGCCCGGCAAAGCCGCGCATTGTCGGAGCAGCAGCTCGAACTGGTCATCGAGGAAGGCAAATACCACCAAGTCAAACGCATGATCGCAGCCGCCGGCAATCGCGTCGAATCGCTGCACCGCTCTGCCATTGGCGGCTATGCGTTGCCGGACGATCTGGCCGTTGGCGCCTGGAAGTGGCTGGAGTCGGAAGACCTCGCCGCATTGCAGTCACGTCCTTGCATCGACTCGCCCCACGCTCTACCCCCCTCAACCCAGTCATAAACAGGAGTTATCGATGCGACACATATTTTCGATTCTGGCCAGCCTGATCCTGGCGTTTTCCGTTGCCGCCCCGGTTACGGCCGCATTACCTGCGCCCAAGGTGGTCAAGGTCAACGAGCGCATTTATGCCCTGCTCGGCCCGATGGAATTGCCGAACAAGATGAACCAGGGTTACATGGTCAACAGCATCCTGATCGTCGGCGACAGCGGCAGCATCATCGTCGATACCGGCTTCACCGATGAAATCGGCACCATGCTGGCCAAACAGGCCGCCAAACTGACCGGCAAACCGATCACCCACGTCATCAACACGCACCATCACGGCGACCACAGTTTGGGCAACGCCGCCTTCCCCAAAGCCAAAATCCTCAGTTCCGAGCAATGCCGCAAGCTTGCGCTGGAACAGGGCGCCGAGTGGATAACCATCATTGAAGCTGCCGCCGGACGCAAATTCCCCAACACCAAGGTCGTCACCGCCGAGACCACCTACCCGCAGAACAGCAAAACCGAACTGACGCTGGCCGGCGTCAAGATGGTGTTCTGGATTCCGCAAGCCGCGCACACCCTCGGCGACCTGATGATCTGGTTGCCGGACGATCAGGTCCTGCTGTCCGGCGACGTCATGGTCAACCAGGTCACGCCCAATTTCCGCGACGGCAATCTGAAGGAATGGATCAGCGCGCTGGCGCAAGTGCAAAGCCTGCCGGTGAAGAGCATCGTCCCCGGCCACGGCCCGCTGATGAGCAAACAAGACGCCGCCGCCATGCACCAGCGTATGGCCAGCCTGTATGCGGGCATCGAAGCGGGCGTCAAGGCAGGCCTGACCGACAGCGAGATCCGCAACAAGCTGAACCTGACCGAATGGAAGAACCTGGCGCATTTCGACGAACAGATGGGCGGCAACATCAGCAAGGCCTATCTGGAAATCGAAGCAGCCAGTTTCTAAGCGATCGCTACGAAACCAGACTCAGCGCCACCGCTTCGGCGACCTTGATGCCATCGACGGCGGCGGACAGGATGCCGCCGGCATAACCGGCGCCTTCGCCGGCCGGGTAGAGGCCGCGCGTATTCAGACTCTGGCAATCCTCGCCGCGCGTGATGCGGATCGGCGACGACGTGCGCGTTTCGACGCCGGTCAGCACCGCATCGTCCATTGCGAATCCCTTGATCTGCTTGTCGAAGGCAGGCAACGCCTCGCGGATCGTGGCGATGACGTAGTCGGGCAGGCAGCTGGACAAATCGGTCCAGTGCACCCCCGGCGTGTACGAGGGAAGCACGCTGCCAGGCTCGGTTGAAGGCCGCCCGGCCAGAAAATCGCCGACCTTCTGCGCCGGCGCGCAGTAATTGCCGCCGCCGGCGACAAAGGCGGCCTCTTCCCAGCGGCGCTGGAAATCCATGCCGGCGAGCGGATTGAGGCTCACGTCGCCGGGGAAATCCTGCGGTTCGATGCCGACCACGATGGCGGCATTGGCGTTGCGCTCGTTGCGTGAATACTGGCTCATGCCGTTGGTCACCACGCGACCCGCCTCCGATGTGGCGGCGACCACCGTTCCGCCTGGACACATGCAGAAGCTGTAGGCCGAGCGGCCATTGCCGGCGTGATAGACCAGCTTGTAGTCGGCTGCGCCAAGCACCGGGTTGCCGGCGAAATCGCCGAAACGGCACTGGTCGATCAGCGACTGTGGATGTTCGATGCGGAAGCCGACCGAGAACGGCTTCGGCTCGATGTGTACGCCACGCTCGAACAGCATGCGGAAGGTATCGCGCGCGCTGTGGCCGAGCGCCAGCACGACATGATCGGCGGCGATCCGCTCGCCATCCGCCAACACCACCCCTTTGACCTGACCGGTTTCGATGTCGAGATCGACCACGCGGCTCTGGAAGCGAATCTCGCCGCCCATTTGGGTGATCGACTCGCGCATGTGCTCGACCATGGTGACCAGCTTGAAGGTGCCGATATGCGGCTTGCTGACGTATAGGATTTCCTCCGGCGCACCGGCCTTGACGAACTCCTGCAGCACCTTGCGGCCGTGATGCTGCGGATCCTTGATCTGGCTGTACAGCTTGCCGTCGGAAAATGTGCCGGCGCCACCCTCGCCGAATTGCACGTTCGATTCCGGATTCAACTCGCCTTTGCGCCACAGGCCCCAGGTGTCCTTGGTGCGTTCGCGCACCGCCTTGCCGCGCTCCAGCACGATCGGCTTGAAGCCCATCTGCGCCAGCAACAGCGCAGCCAGCAGACCACACGGCCCGGCACCGATCACCAGCGGCCGCGAGTGGAGTTGTTCCGGCGCCTGCGCGACATAGCGATAGGCCATATCCGGCGTCGGCATCACATGTTTATCGCCGCGCAGACGCTTCAACAGCGCCGCCTCGTGCTTCACCTCGACATCCAGCGTGTAGATCAGCGCAATCGCGGCGCGCTTGCGGGCGTCGTAACCGCGCCGGTGGATTTCAACGCGCAGCAACTGATCCGGCGCAATCGCCAGACGTTTCAGAATGGCGGTATGTAGCGCCGATTCGGCATGATCGAGCGGAAGTTTGACTTCGGTTAATCGCAACATGGTGCACCCACCCGGCCATGAGCCAGGTGCGTCTGGGGTGGTCATCGAGGCCCGGATTTTATCCCGCTCCGGCTTAGAATCCGGGCGTTCGCATCCTGGAAGAATCGCCATGAGCAACCCCATCGGCCACGAAATTGGCAAGAACCTCGCTGCTCTGGATCAGGTGCAGAGCACGGCCATCAACCTGGGCATGCAATTCGGTCCGAAGTTGCTGGTCGCCTGTCTGATCCTGCTGGCGGGCTATTTCGTCGGCCGCTGGGCCGGTCGCATGCTGGCCGGACTTCTGGTCAAACTGGACCTCGACATTACCGTCCGCATCTTGCTGGTGCGTCTGGCGCGCTTGATCGTTCTCGGCATGTTCGCCATTCTCGCGCTGCAGAATCTGGGCGTGGAACTGCTGCCGCTGATCGCCGGCCTCGGCGTCGCCGGCGCCGGCCTCGCGCTAGCCATGCAGGGCGTCCTGTCCAACCTGGCGGCCGGACTGACCATCATCTTCACGCGACCATTCAAAGTGGGCGAATACATCTCCATCGTCGGCGAAGAAGGACAGGTCGAAGTGATCAGCCTGTTCAACACCATCCTGAGCCACCCCGACCTGTCCCGCGTCATCATCCCGAACCGCAAGATCGCCGGCGAAATCCTGCATAACTATGGCCAGGTCAGACAGGTGAATTTGAGCGTGGGCGTGGCCTACGACACCGATTTAAGCGCCGCGCTGAGCCGCATCGACGCGCTCCTCGCATCAAATCCGAAAGTACTGCGGGAACCGGCACCGCTGGTGCAGGTCGCCACCCTGGCCGACTCATCAGTCAGCATCGGCATCCGACCCTGGGTGTCGGTGCAAGACTTTCCCAGCGCAGCCGGCGATATCAACAAAGCCGTGCTGGAAAGCTTCCGCGCGGGCGGTATCGCCATTCCATTCCCGCAACGGGAAGTGCGTTTGCTTGGTCAGGGCTGACGATGTCGCCTGACTTTATCGGCTACGGCGCAGCCATCCTGACCACCGCTGCATTCGTACCGCAAGCGCTCAAATCCTGGAGCAGCCGAGATCTTTCCGGGGTTTCGCTGAGCATGTACAGCCTGTTCACGCTGGGCGTGGCGCTGTGGCTGCTATACGGAATCGTCTTGCAAAGCTGGCCAATCATCCTCGCCAACTGCGTCACACTGGTGTTGGCCGGGCTGGTGTTGAGCCTGAAAATCAGCCACCTGCGCAGAAAGTAGGTTGCTGATGCGGCCATTCCAGCCGCAGCCACTCGCAATTGGCGATACTGCCGCGCGCAGCCGCTTCCACATCCTGTCCGGCCAGTGCGGCAGCGGCCTGAATTGGGTTTTCATGTGAAACCACGAGCGCGATTCCTTCGGGATGTAGCTGTGCAATTTCATCGAGAAAGTCGCCTAACCGCTGCATCTGCTCCAGAAACGACTCGCCATTTTCTGGCTTGATCCGCACCGGATCGGGCCGCACCAAGCCGTTGAACGCCTCGACCGGCTGGCCATCCAGGCCTGAGCGACGTTCGTTCAAGCGAGCATCTATGGTCAGCACCATATTGCGTCCCGCCAGGACTATCTCGGCGGTCTGCCGTGCGCGCGGGAACTGCGAGGCATAGGCATGGCTGAAACTGATGCCGCTTAGAGCTTGTGAGGCCGTTGCTGCCTGTGCGCGTCCCTTGGTAGTCAGCATCACCTGCCGAGTCGGATCATCGTTGATGAAGCCACCGACATTCGCTTCGCTTTCGCCGTGGCGGAGGAGGTAGAGCAGCATCTCTCGTCAGTGGTTGTCGACCATGAGGGAGGGGCTTGGGAGGCAAGATGATTGGCTGCTTGCTCTCTCTAACTTGGAATTAGCTCTCCTCAAGTTCCTTCAGGAACTTACCACCCTCGTCCTTCCAAGCTGTAAGTCCATTTGCACCACCTCCGTGTACAACAGCTGCTGCTGCACTTGGGCTGGTGAACTCGGTATCCTTGGTGAAGACATACAAGCCATCTTTCTCAATCAGCGAGCCGTCTTGAACTAACTTTTCGCGCAGCGAAACAACAAAAGGATGCTGTGTTTCTGCAGAAGGCCGCAATGCTCTCACTGCTGTTGAGTCCTTGAAAATCACAAAGCCCCCTTCTGTTCTCCTTCCACGCGCTAATGCATTCTTGATCTTGCAGAGAAGTTGCGCCTGTTGTTTCGCAGGTTTGGTGGAACCGGATATCGGTGAAAGAAGATCAGACCCAAGCACCGGCAACACCTGTCGGATACGTGAGAGGTAAACCTCCATGTCTTCGCGATCGGACTCGGGTAATTTCGGGTTACTTGAGTTCGTGTTCTCAAGGGCGTAGCGGCCGATCAACTTCGCCTCTTGGAGTAGACGGTTCTCCAGAAAACGAATGTGTGCCTTCGTGAGGTTCTCATCTTTGCTTACAAAAACAACAACCGCGTTCCAGAAATCTTTTGCCTTATGTTGCTTCAGTCTTTCTCGAATAACCTCGGCCTCACCGATATACACCAGTGGCGTGCCTGTATCTGGGTTAACACCTAGCAAGAAGTAAACGCCTGAGCTTTCGAGTTCTTCTCGGGCAAGTAGATCTTCCAACTCGGTCCGGGGCGCTGCTAGCGCCTTGCCCGTCCAATTGGAGACTTCTCCGACACGGAGACGCTTCGCATCTCCGTGGGGTAGAAACAGCTTGATCGTCGCGGAGGTCATGTCGAAGAACGACTGAATATATACAACCCTACCGAAAACGGTTTAGACATCCAGATTTCTTACCCCCAACGCATTCGTCTCGATGAACTGCCGGCGCGGCTCCACTTCTTCGCCCATCAGCGTGGTGAAGATGCCATCTGCGGCGATGGCGTCTTCGATCTGTACGCGCAGCAGGCGACGGACTTGCGGGTCCATCGTGGTTTCCCAGAGTTGTTCCGGGTTCATTTCGCCTAGACCTTTGTATCGCTGCACGCCGAGGTTTTTCTTGACCTCGTTGAGCAGCCAGTCGAGCGCCTGCTTGAAGTCGTAGGCCGGGGCGCGGGCTTCGCCGCGGCGGATTTCGGCGCCGGGCAGCAGCAGGCCGACCAGGATTTCTGCTGTGCGGCGGAGTTGGTCGTAATCGCCGCCTTCGACGAAGTTGTAGTCGAGGTAGCTGGTGTGGCCGATGCCATGTTTGCTGCGGATGATTTCCAGCCGCCAGCCGAGGTCGCCTTCGTATTGCATCGGGTTGATCTTGACCGGGCCGAGCTTGCTCAGTTGCGTGGTCAGTTGTTGCGCGGTGGCCTGGGCATCCGCTTCCGTGTTCAGACTGATGCTGGATATCTTCAGCAGGCTGTACAACACGTCCGGGTCGATGCGGCGGGCGAGGCGTTCGATCATGGCATCGGCCAGCAGGAATTCGCGCGCGATGCGTTCGAAGGTTTCCTTGGTCAACGCTTCGGCGCCGGCGGCCGGGATCAGTTCGGCGCCGTTGAGCGCTTCGCGCAGCAGGTATTGCTTGAATTCGTAGTCGTCCTTCAGATAGGTCTCGCGCTTGCCTTGCTTGACCTTGTACAGCGGCGGCTGGGCGATGTAGATGTGGCCACGTTCGACCAGTTCTGGCATCTGCCGATAGAAGAAGGTCAGCAGCAGGGTGCGAATGTGCGAGCCGTCGACGTCCGCGTCGGTCATGATGATGATGCGGTGGTAACGCAGATTGGCCGGGTTGTAGTCGTCCTTGCCGAGGCCGGTGCCGATGCCGGTGCCAAGCGCGGTGATCAGCGTGACGACTTCCTGCGATGACAGCATCTTGTCGAAGCGGGCTTTCTCGACGTTGAGGATCTTGCCCTTCAGCGGCAGGATGGCCTGGAATTTACGGTCGCGACCCTGTTTGGCGGAGCCGCCGGCGGAATCACCCTCGACCAGGTAAAGCTCGCACAAGGCGGGATCTTTTTCCTGGCAGTCGGCCAGCTTGCCGGGCAGGCCGGCGGAATCGAGCACGCCCTTGCGTCGAGTCATGTCGCGCGCTTTGCGTGCGGCTTCGCGCGCGCGTGCGGCTTCGACGATCTTGGCGCAGATCAGCTTGGCGTCGGCCGGGCGTTCCTGCAGGTATTCCGAAAGTTTCTGCGACACGGTTTCTTCCACCGCCGGACGCGCTTCCGAGGAGACCAGTTTCATCTTGGTCTGCGAGCCGAATTTCGGGTCGGGCATCTTCACCGACAACACGCAGGCGAGGCCTTCGCGCATGTCGTCGCCGGTGATTTCCACCTTCGCCTTCTTGGCGATTTCGTGTTCTTCGATGTATTTGTTGATCACCCGGGTCATTGCGGCACGCAGACCGGTCAGGTGGGTGCCGCCATCGGATTGCGGGATATTGTTGGTGAAGCAGAGCACCTGTTCCTGGTAGCCGCTGTTCCATTGCATGGCGACTTCACTGCTGATCATGACGCCGCTATCACCCACCTTGGATTCGCCGGTGGCGTAGAACACGTTGGGATGCAGCACTGTCTTGGCACGATTGATGTACTCGACGAAACCCTTCACGCCGCCGGAGAAGGCGAAGTTCTCGGTGCGGCCATCGCGTTCGTCGATCAGTTCGATCTTGACGCCGTTGTTCAGGAAGGAGAGTTCGCGGATGCGCTTGGACAGCACGTCGTAGTGGAAATCGACATGGCCGAAGATTTCCTCGTCGGCGGAGAAATGCAATTCGGTGCCGCGCCGCACGCTGTCACCGATCACTTTCAGCGGCGAAACTTCGATGCCGTTGTGGACTTCGATCAAGCGGTTGATCGGCGCACCGCGATGGAATTCCATGAAGTGTTTCTTGCCGTCGCGGTGAACGGTCAGACGTAACCACTTCGACAAGGCATTGACGCAGGACACGCCGACACCGTGCAAGCCGCCGGACACCTTGTAGCTGTTCTGGTTGAACTTGCCGCCGGCGTGCAGCACGACCATGACGATCTCGGCAGCGGAGCGTTTCGGTTCGTGCTTGTCGTCCATCTTGACGCCAACCGGGATGCCGCGGCCGTTGTCGGACACGGAAATCGAGTTGTCCGGATGGATGATGACCTTGATGTCGTCGCAGTAGCCGGCCAGCGCTTCGTCGATGGCGTTGTCGAGCACCTCGAACACCATGTGGTGCAGACCGGAGCCGTCCGAGGTATCGCCGATGTACATGCCGGGACGTTTACGTACCGCCTCCAGGCCTTCCAGTTGCTGAATGCTGTCCTCGTCGTAGCCGCCGTTACCGCTTGGATGTTCCACGTGAAACCTTTTCTATTGATTGATCGAGTGCTGCGAGCGGCATTGCCAGGCCACTCTTTCGGCTCGAATGAACTGCTTAAATACGCATCGGCATGACAACGTAGCGGAAGTGTTCTTCTCCCGGCACGGTAATCAGCAACGAACTGGTGGGATCGCCGAATGAGCACAACACCGCTTCGACTGCGACGTTGTTCAGCACATCCTGCAGATACTGAATGTTGAATCCGATATCGAGCGGATCGCCGCTGTAGTCGATATCCAGTTCTTCCTGCGCTTCTTCCTGTTCGTTGTTGCTGCAGGCGATGCGCAAACTTGCAGGGGTCAAGGCGATGCGCACACCGCGATATTTGTCGTTGGTCAGAATCGCTGCGCGATTGAGCGACTGCGACAGGCGCTGACGCTGGATGGCGAAGCTCTTGTCATGCCCAACCGGCACTACGCGTTGCCAATCCGGGAATTTTCCATCGACGACTTTGCTGCGCAATTCGAAATCGGGACGCCGGAAGACCACCTGATTCTGATTGACCTGGATGTGGATCGGGTCATCGCCATCGCTCAACAGTTTGCCCAACTCCAGCACCGTCTTGCGCGGCAGGATCACATCGACGCCTTGTTCGACTTCCTCTTCCATGTCGGTGCCATCCACCGCCAGGCGATGGCCATCGGTAGCCGCCACGGTCAAACGCTTGCCCTGCACCGAGAACAGCATGCCGTTCAGGTAGTAGCGGATGTCTTGTACTGCCATGGCGTATTGCACGCGCGACAGCAGTTGTTTGACCAGTCCTTGCGGCAGGCTGAAGGTGAGTCCCTGGCCTTCAGGAATTTGCAGCTTGGGGAAATCACGCGCCGGCAGCGTCTGCAGATTGAAGCGACTGCGGCCGGATTGCACCTTGAGCTGATCGTTGTTTAGGTCGAGCGAGATGGCTTCGACATCCTGCAACGATCTGCTGATGTCCAGCAATTTGCGGGCGGAAACAGTGAAGGCCGCATCGGACGTGCCCTGGTCTTCGGCCCATGTGGTGATCTGCAGTTCGAGATCGGTGGCGATGAAGGCGACGCGTCCACCGACAACTTCCAACAAGACATTGGAAAGAATAGGCAACGTGTGCTTGCGTTCAACCACCCCGGCCACTGCTTGCAGGGGTTTGAGCAAGGCGTCCTTGGAAGATTTAAGTACAAGCATTTATATATATTCCTGATGGTAGTAATAGGTGATGGCAGTTTCTTGGGATAAGCCAATAAAGTGTATCAAAATCATCGGCTTAACCTGTGTAAAAATGGGCTGATAAGCCTGTGTACCGGCCTGGTACGGATTGTGGGTAACTTTTTTCGATTTGGTTTTTGCATGGCTTATCCACAAAGTATCCAGGCTCTATCCACATGGTTATCACCAACCTTGCGGCCATGTTCAGGCTATCCGATTTCATCCGGTCAGCACCTGAATCAACAAGTTGTAGTCCTTGCGCAGGGTCTGGTCGCTGGCCTTCAACTCTTCGATTTTGGCGCAGGCATGCAATACGGTGGTGTGGTCCCTTCCGCCGAAGGAAAGCCCGATCTCGGGGTATGACAGGTTGGTCAGTTCGCGCGCCAGGTACATGGCCATCTGGCGCGGTCTGGCCAGGACACGGGTGCGCTTCTTGGAATACATGTCGGCAACTTTGATCTTGAAATAATCAGCCACCGTTTTCTGAATGTTTTCGATGGAAATCTGCCGGTTCTGTACCGCCAGCAAGTCTTTCAACGCTTCCTTGGCAAGCTCGACCGAAATCGGCAATTTGCTGAAGCGGGCATAAGCAATCACCCGTTTCAATGCGCCCTCCAGTTCGCGTACGTTGGAGCGAACCTGTTTGGCGATGAAAAAGGCGGTGCCTTCATCCAGATCGGCTTTGTCGATGCGCGCCTTGTCGAGCAGGATCGCTACGCGCATCTCCAGCTCGGGCGGTTCCAGCATCACGGTGAGACCCCAGCTGAAGCGGGATTTCAGGCGTTCTTCGATGCCTTCCATATTTTTCGGAAAGGTATCGCTGGTGATGATGACTTGCTTGTGTTCTTCGATCAGCGTGTTGAAGGTGTAGAAGAACTGTTGCTGAGTGCCTTCCTTGCCGGCAAAAAACTGAATGTCGTCGATCAGCAGCAGATCCAGGGTGTCATACCGACGCTTGAAATCGTCATAGGAATTGGTGCGCACGGCACGCACGACATCGGATACGTAACGGTCGGCATGGATGTAGCGGACCCGCGCTTTCGGATCGAGCTGGATCATGCGGTTGCCGATGGCTTGCACCAGATGCGTCTTGCCGAGACCGACGCCGCCATAGACGAACAGCGGGTTGTAACCGGCGCCCGGGTTGTCGGCGACTTGCAGTGCCGCGGCACGCGCCAGATCGTTTGCTTTACCGGGTACGAAAGAATCGAAATTGAACAATGGATTGAGCCGGCTCTCGTCAAGCGGCGAGGGCTTGTCTTGCTTGACGGCTTTTGTCGTCTTGGTCGACTTGGCTTTGCTTGTCTCGGGTTCCGGGATCGGTGCGAGTTCGAGTTTGTTATTGCTGGCCGCGTCGTCGACGGATGCGGCTTGCTCGGGCGGCGCCGTTTGGGTGCGGGTGTCGGATATCGCCAACTGGATCGCAGGCGGCTTGTCGAAATATTCGCGCGCAAGTAAATCGATGTCGTGCAGAAATTTCTCGCGTACCCATTGAGCGACAAAACGATTCGGTGCATTGACCAGAATCTGTTCCGGGCTGACCTCGACGCTCAACGGTTTTATCCAGGTGTTGAGCTGCTGTGCGTTCAACGTACGCGCGAAGTGGGCAATGCAATGGCTCCAGAATTCGTGCATGAGCAGCGTGGCAGCGAGCGGTAGGAGGGAAGGCCGAGGATTCTATCACCGCCCCGGAATGACCCGGAAATGTTTGACAAATCAGGGGGCTAGCGGTCTAATGCGCTGCTTTTTTGAAGTCGACTCTTCCCTCCTGAGGTACCCATAATGAAACGCACCTATCAACCTTCCGTAGTTCGCCGCAAGCGCACCCATGGCTTTCGCGCGCGCATGAAAACTGTCGGCGGCCGCGCCGTCATCAATGCCCGTCGCGCCAAAGGCCGCAAGCGTCTTGCAGTTTGAGTCAGTGATTTGATGTCTGATCCGGGCTCGCCGCCCATCGCACCAAGTGTGGTTTACACCTTTGGGGGCGATAAAAAAATGCGCAAAACGGATGAGTTTTCATCCGTTTTTCGTTTCAGGTGCGTTCGAACCCTACCGGGTTTTGATCTACTGGCTGCGCCGAATGGTCTGGATTATTCGCGTCTGGGTATGATCGTGCCGAAGAAAATCATCGCCACGGCGGTGGCGCGTAATCGCGTCAAGCGTCTGATTCGCGAGGCTTTTCGCCTGAATCAGGCTGAATTGGCCGGACTCGATGTGGTGGCGCGTATCAAATCGAAGCCGGAAGATGTCAGGCTGAAGCAGGCTTTGCAAACAGGTCTGACACAATGCAAGGCAACCGTCACAGCGCGCCTCAAGTCCTCCGTTCAAGCTGTCAATTCCGCTAAGACATAGCGGTTTACTTACTGCCATCAACCAGAATCTGCCGACATCATGGATACCCAACGCATCATCGCGTTCATCGTTTTTTCGTTTTCTCTGCTGCTGCTGTGGGAATCCTGGCAGAACTACAACAATCCCCAGCCGACTGTTCAAATCCAGGCGGACAAGGGGAAAGCGCAGGTTCAGCCCGCAACTGCCGACCTGCCGGTACCGGGACAGGGCCTGAAGCCGAATTCTGCGATTGCCGAAAGTGGTCAGGTGGCGCGCGGTGCGCGAGCCAGGATCGTCACCGATGTGCTGGATGCCGAAATCGATGCCAACGGCGGGGATTTGCGCAAGCTGGTGCTCAGCCGCTACCGCCAGAATGAACAGCCTTTCCTGTTGCTGGAGGAGCAGCCTGGACGCAACTACTTTGCGCAGATGGGTTTTGTCGGCAACGCTCTGCCTACACATAAAACAGTGTTCGAACTGGTTCCGGGTGAATATCGCCTGAAGGAAGGCCAGAACGAACTCAAGATTGGCCTGAAGGCAAACGTCAACGGTGCGGAAGTGCTACGTACCTATACGTTCCAGCGCGGCAGCTATGTGGTCGATGTGACTACGCATATCGTCAATCGGGGCACAGCCGCCGTGGAAGGCTTTCCCTACTACCAGATTCTGCGCAACGGCCAGGCACCCGAGGGCGAATCGGCCCTCATGCAGACTTTCACCGGCCCGGCCATTTATACCGATGTGGGCAAGTTCCAGAAAGTCTCCTTCGAGGACATCAGCAAGGGTAAGACCGAGCACGTCAAAGAGGCCAAGGACGGTTGGATCGGCTTGGTGCAACACCACTTTGTCTCGGCCTGGATGACGCTCGATCCCGCCGATGCAAGTCCGCGCGAGTTCTATACGCGGGCGATCGGCAATGATGAGTTCAGCGCGGGCATGATTTTCCCTGCCGTCAAGTTGAACCCCGGCGAGGAGAAAACTGTTTCCATGCGCCTGTATGCGGGTCCGCAGGAGTTGGAAAAGATCAAGTCGCTGGCGCCAGGTCTCGATCTGGTGGTCGATTACGGCTGGCTGACCGTGCTGGCCTACCCGATCTTCGTGTTGCTCAACTGGATCAACAAGCTGGTCGTGAATTGGGGCGTTTCCATCATCCTGCTCACAGTCTTGATCAAGATGGTGTTCTATCCGCTGTCCGCTGCCGGCTACAAGTCGATGGCCAAGATGCGCAAGCTGGCACCGCGTTTGCAAACCCTGAAAGAGCGTTATGGCGACGACCGCCAGAAACTGCATGAAGGGATGATGAAGATTTACCAGGAAGAAAAGATCAATCCGATGGGCGGATGTTTGCCCATCCTGGTTCAGATTCCGGTCTTCATCGCGTTGTACTGGGTGCTGCTGGGCGCCGTAGAACTGCGTCAGGCGCCTTTTGCGCTCTGGATTCAGGATCTCTCCAAGCCGGATCCGTTCTACGTCTTGCCGGTGATCATGGCGATTACTTCGTTCATCCAGGTCAAGCTATCGCCCGCCTCGCCCGATCCGGTGCAGCAGAAGGTGATGATGGCGATGCCGATCATCTTCTCGGTCATGTTCCTGTTCTTCCCGGCTGGCCTGGTACTTTACTGGCTGGTCAACAACGTCCTTTCCATCCTGCAGCAATGGCGCATCAACAAGGTTATTGAAGCCGGCGGCAAGGCAGCCAACGACAGCAAGCACTGAGCGTCAGTTTGGCGCTTGGCCAGGTGAGCAAGGCCGCTTGAGATGAGCAGCAGCGACATTATCGCCGCCATCGCCACCGCGCCAGGCCGGGGCGGCATTGGCGTGGTGCGAATTTCCGGTCCCGACCTTTCTGCTTACCAGATCGGCTTGACCGGAAAAGCGCTGCAACCCAGACATGCCAGCCATGTGCACTTTCTGGGTGGCGCTGGGGAAACGCTGGACGACGGCATCGCGCTCTACTTTCCGGCACCCCACTCCTTTACCGGCGAACATGTTCTGGAACTGCAAGGCCATGGTGGCCCGCACGTTCTGCAACTGGTTCTGGAGCGCTGCCTGCAGCTGGGGGCGCGCCTGGCTCAGCCCGGTGAATTCAGCCGGCGCGCATTTCTCAATGGAAAACTGGACTTGGCTCAGGCCGAGGCGATTGCCGATCTGATCGATGCCGGTAGCAGGGAGGCTGCGCGATCGGCGCTACGTACACTGGATGGAGAGTTTTCCCGCAAGATCAATCTGCTGCGCGATGGCTTGATTCAACTGCGCATGCTGGTGGAAGCGACGCTGGATTTTCCCGAGGAGGATATCGATTTCCTCGAACAGGCCGATGCTTGGGGAAAATTGTCGGCACTGCAAGCCAGTCTCGCCGGGGTCATGACGCAAGCCCGCCAGGGCGCATTGCTGCGCGAAGGACTCAATGTCGTTCTGATCGGCCAGCCGAATGTCGGCAAATCAAGCCTGATGAATCAACTGGCCGGCTACGATGCCGCCATCGTCACCGAATATGCCGGGACCACGCGCGATACGCTGCGTGAAGCCATTCAGATCGATGGCATCCCGATCCATCTGATCGATACCGCAGGATTGCGGGAAACCGAAGACCCGGTCGAGCGTTTGGGAATCGCGCGCACCTGGGCAGTGCTCGAAAAAGCCGATATCGCTGTGCTGCTGGTCGATGCCACGCACGGAGTCGGCCAGCAGGAAGCTGAAATTCTGGGGCGTTTGCCGCAGATTCCACGCCTCACCGTGCATAACAAGATCGATCTGGCTGGCGAAACGCCACGCGTAGTTCCGGCTGCGAATGAAATCTGGTTGTCGGCAAAATCGGGCGCCGGCATCGAGTTATTGCGTCGGCAACTGCTGGAATTGGCTGGTTGGCACGGCGCAGGCGGCGAGGGGGTTTTCATCGCACGCGCTCGTCATCTGGATGCATTGCGGCGGGCAGGCTCTGCTCTGGAAAATGCGCGTAAAGCTGGCCAGCAACTGGAATTCTTTGCCGAAGAACTGCGACTGGCTCAGGAAGCGCTTGCGGAAATTACGGGCGAATTCGGATCGGATGATCTGTTGGGTGTCATCTTCAGCCAGTTCTGCATTGGCAAGTGAACTCGTGTTTCACGTGAAACACGGTTGCCGGCAACCGTGTTCACCCAAGGTGCATACGAGCCAGCTGGTCAGCCCGAAAGGATGAACTAAAGCAGCACCCAGCCACCCGGGTTGCTGCTGCAGAGTTCGGCTCTGTTGCCTGCGTAGTTGAATTCCTCGGGACGAGTATTCTCGATCAAGGTGCCACAGAGATGATTCAGGTGCCAACGAATGCCGGCAAGAAACATCAGTTCATCCAGAACATCGATGGGGAACCCGATGCGATCGCCACGATCATCAAGCAGAAGGCTGTCGATGTAACGATCGATGTCTTTGCTGGCCCAAAGGCTGGTGAGCTCGTTCGCGATGCGTAAAAAACGCGTTTCGATGGCGGAAATATCGTCCCAGCCATTGGCTCGGCTGGTGCGCGGGCTGGTAGGGGGGGTGACGCTGGTGGTGAGCATGGTCACGCTCCAATAGATGTATGTATCTATACAAAGCAATTCCCATGCCATTGAATTTGGTGGTTTTTTGCCTGAAAAATCGAAGGACAATGCATTTCCGCGGCCCCCGTATGCAGTTTGATGCTGCCGAACCGAGCCGTTCTCGACAGGCATGACGAAATTATGACGATTCAGCACTCAGTCTCGACCCCTCTGACCTGGCAGACGATTTTCACTGAGCTGCGCAGGCACCGCAGAGCGTTGTTACGCGGCAATCTCATTGCTTTGCTTGCCGTTGCCTGTGCGGTTCCGGTACCGCTGTTCCTGCCGGTACTGGTAGATGAAGTGCTGCTGAAGCAACCGGGCGGATTCATCGCATTTTTCTCGCCCTGGTTTCCCAGCGGCTGGCATGGTCCGGTGTTGTTTATCTCGATCGCTCTGGTCGTCACCCTTGGCTTGAGATTGGCGTCCATCTTGCTCAATGTTTGGCAATCGCGCACCTTTTCGCTCATTTCCAAGGAAGTTGTTTTTCGTATTCGTGCGCGGATGTTGGATCGGTTGTCGCGAATTGCTTTGTCCGAGTACGAAACACTCGGATCCGGGCGCGTTACTTCGCATTTCATAACCGATCTGAATGCGGTCGATGGCTTCCTGGGCGCATCCATTTCCGGCTTTCTGGTGGCTTTGCTGTCCCTGGCCGGTGTAGCGGGCGTGCTGCTCTGGATGAACTGGCAGCTGGCGTTGTTCATCCTCTTGCTGAATCCGCTGGTGATTGGATTTTCGACCCGGCTTGGCAAGAAGGTGAAGGAACTCAAGAAGCGGGAAAACTTCGCCTTCGAAGCCTTCCAGGAAGCATTGGGTGAAACACTGGATGCCCTCAACCAGATTCGCGCGATGAATCGTGAGGAGCACTATCTGGCGCGTGTTCGCGACAAGGCTGCAAATATCCGTCGTCATGCAGCAGCCTATGCCTGGAAATCCGACGCCATGAATCGCGTTTCCTTCTTCATTTTTCTGTCCGGTTTCGACGCATTCCGTGCCGGTGCAATGCTGATGGTGGTTTTTTCCGATCTGACCATCGGGCAGATGCTGGCGGTGTTCGGTTATCTCTGGTTCATGATGTCGCCGGTGCAGGAGATCATCAATATTCAATATGCATGGTATGCCGCCAATGCAGCGCTTACCCGCATCAACAGCATGCTGGCTATGAAACCTGCGCAAACCGGCGAGAGCAACCTGAATCCATTCGCTTCGGCCAAGTCAATCGGACTGCAACTGGAGAATGTGACGTTTTCCTACGCTGAAGGCGAGACAGTACTGGATGGGGTCAACCTCGCCATTGCACCCGGGGAGAAGGTGGCGCTGGTTGGTGCGTCAGGCGGCGGCAAGTCGACTCTGGTGCAGGCTTTGCTTGGCCTGTATCCGTTGCGCAGCGGGGCGATTCGTTATGGCGGCGTCGATGTCGCTGAAATTGGCTGGGATACAGTGAGAGAAAACGTCGGCGTCGTTTTGCAGCATCCGGTTCTGTTCAATGCCAGCGTTCGTGAAAACCTGACCATGGGGCGCGAATATGCCGATGCAGATTTGTGGCATGCACTGGAGATCGCTCAGCTGAAGTCATTCATCACGAATCTTGACGCGGGCCTGGATAGCATTGTCGGCAAGAATGGCGTGCGTTTATCTGGTGGTCAGCGCCAGCGTCTGGCAGTCGCGCGCGTTGTGTTGGGACGTCCGAGTGTGGTCATCCTCGACGAGGCGACGTCGGCTCTGGATAGTGCAACCGAGCGTGAACTGCACCTGGCGATGGCGAAGTTTCTGGAAAAGCGAACGACATTGATCATTGCGCACCGGCTTTCCGCTGTTCGTCAGGCCGATCGAATACTGGTATTCGAAAACGGACGCATCGTGGAAGAGGGCGTGCACGACAGCCTGATGCAGCGCGGCGGCCTTTATCGCCAACTTTATGCGCATGCCTGAGGCATGTTTCACGTGAAACATCGCATGAAAGGCGTGCTGGCATGGCGTAGAATCCGCCGCCTGTCAGACCGCCCGAAGTGCAAATAACACCATGATTTTCCCCGATATTTTTGATGTCATTGTGGTTGGCGGCGGCCACGCGGGAAGCGAGGCGGCTCTCGCCGCGGCGCGCATGGGGGTGAAAACCCTGCTGCTCACGCATAACATCGAAACGCTGGGGGCGATGTCGTGCAATCCTTCCATCGGCGGTATCGGCAAGGGGCATCTGGTCAAGGAAGTGGATGCTTTGGGCGGTGCGATGGCGATTGCCACCGACGAAGCCGGCATCCAGTTCCGCATTCTCAATTCATCGAAGGGGCCGGCGGTGCGTGCGACACGCGCCCAGGCAGATCGCCTGCTTTATAAGCAAGCGATACGCAGCCGCCTGGAAAATCAGGCCAATCTCACCTTGTTTCAACAGGCAGTGGACGATCTGATTCTGGAGGGCGATCGGATCGCTGGTGTACGCACTCAGCTCGGCATCGTGTTCAAGGCCCGCGCTGTGGTGTTGACGACAGGCACATTTCTAGCCGGCCTGGTTCATGTCGGCCTGGCCAATTTTCAGGCCGGACGCATGGGCGATCCTCCCGCCGTCTCCCTTGCTTCGCGTTTGCGCGAGTTGAGTTTGCCCGTCGGCAGGCTGAAGACCGGAACACCGCCGCGTATCGACGGACGCAGCATCGATTTTTCCGTGATGCAGGAACAGCCTGGCGACGCTCCATCGCCGGTTTTCTCGTTCATGGGGCGGCGCGAAATGCATCCGCAACAACTGCCTTGCTGGATTACAGCCACCAATGAGCAGACGCATGAAATCATCCGCCAGGGCCTGGATCGCTCGCCGCTCTATACCGGTGTCATCGAAGGGGTCGGCCCACGCTATTGCCCATCGATCGAAGACAAGATTTCGCGCTTCGCCGACAAGTCCGGGCACAATGTGTTTCTGGAACCGGAAGGTCTGACGACCCACGAGTTTTATCCAAACGGCATCTCCACCAGCTTGCCGTTCGATGTCCAGGTGAATCTGGTGCGCTCGATCCGTGGCCTGGAAAACGCGCATCTGCTGCGCCCGGGCTATGCCATCGAATATGACTATTACGATCCGCGCGGCCTGCTGCCGAGCCTGCAAACCAAGGCCATATCCGGTCTGTTCTTCGCGGGCCAGATCAATGGCACCACCGGTTATGAGGAAGCTGCCGCGCAGGGCCTGCTGGCCGGATTGAATGCCGGCTTGCAGGTCAAGGAACAGCCTGCCTGGTGGCCGCGCCGCGACCAGGCTTATCTGGGCGTCATGGTCGACGATCTGACCACCCGCGGCGTGCTCGAACCGTATCGGATGTTTACCAGCCGCGCCGAATATCGCTTGTCGTTGCGCGAGGACAATGCCGATCAGCGCCTGACCGAAACCGGACGTCGCCTGGGGTTGGTGGAAGACGCGCAATGGCAGCATTTCGAAGCCAAGCGTGAGGCGATGGCGCGCGAGAGCGAACGCCTCAAGTCGACCTGGGTGAACCCCAATAATCTGGCCGATGCGGATGCCCGCATGTTGTTGGGCAAGTCCATCGAGCATGAATATTGTCTGTTCGATCTGTTGCGCCGTCCCGAGGTGACTTACGCCAACTTGATGAACTTGCCGGGCGCCGGGCCTGGACTGGCCGATCAGGAAGCGGCGGAGCAGGTTGAGATCGAGGCCAAATATGCCGGCTATGTCACCCGCCAGCGCGACGAAATCGAACGTCAGCGTGGCCAGGAGGAACAAGCCTTGCCGCTCGATTTCGACTATATGAGTCTGACCAGTCTTTCGATCGAGGTTCGGCAGAAGCTTAATCAGGCGCGTCCGGCCACGCTGGGCCAGGCATCGCGCGTTGCCGGCGTGACGCCGGCGGCGATTTCGGTCTTGATGGTCTACCTGAAGCGCGGCGAGTTGGGCGCGCGCCATGAACGGACGGGGCCTAAGGCATGAATCTGCCGGAATCGCTCGACGCTGGATTGGCAGGCCTGCAGCTCGTCTTGCCGGCGCAGCAAAAGACCGCCTTGCTGAGTTACCTGGCGCTGCTCGGCAAATGGAACAAGACCTTTAACCTGACCGCAATTCATGAGCCGGAGCGCATGCTGACGCACCATATCCTGGATAGCCTGGCGCTGACGCCGTATGTAACCGAGGGAACGCTGCTGGATGTCGGCAGCGGCGCCGGATTTCCCGGCATTCCGCTGGCCATCGTGCGCCCCGAACTGGCGGTCACCGTGATGGATGCAAGCCAGAAGAAATGCGGTTTCATGCAGCAGGCGGCGATCGAGTTGGGCTTGACCAATGTCACCGTGGTTCATGCTCGCGTCGAGGCCTATCGCGCGTCGCGGCCCTATACGCAGATCGTTTCGCGCGCTTTTTCCGATCTTGCCGAGTTTGTGCGGCTCAGCGCGCATTTGCTGGCACCGGGCGGCGTCTGGTTGGCGATGAAGGGCGTCTATCCGCAGGCCGAGATCGATCAACTCAAGGCGGCGCGCGTGGTGCGCACCTTGCCACTGCAGGTTCCCGGGCTGAATGCCGAACGGAACCTGATTGTTATGGAACCCGTCTGATGGCCCGCATACTCGCAATCACCAATCAAAAAGGCGGGGTCGGAAAAACGACGACCGCGGTCAATCTCGCGGCCAGTCTGGCCAGCCTCGGCAAGCGGGTGTTGTTGGTCGATCTCGATCCGCAAGGCAATGCCACCACCGGTAGCGGCGCCGAGAAGCTGGGTTTGAGCAAAACGGTCTATCACCTGCTGTTGGGAACGGACAGCTATGAGGCGGTCCGCTTGCGCTCCGAAGCGGGCGGTTTCGATTTGGTGCCGGCCAATCGCGATCTGGTCGGGGCCGAGGTCGAGCTGGTCGAGCAAAAACAGCGCGAGTACCGCCTCAAGACCGCGCTGGACAAGGCCGCGGCAGCTTACGATTTCATTCTGATCGACTGCCCGCCTGCCTTGAATCTGCTGACCGTCAACGCGCTGACTTGCGCGCATGCCGTGCTGATCCCGATGCAATGCGAGTATTTCGCCATCGAGGGCCTCGCCGATCTGGTCAATACCATCAAGAAAATCAAGGCGCGACTGAATCCGGGGCTGGTCATCGATGGCGTCGTGCGGGTGATGTTCGACAACCGCAATACCCTGGCACAGCACGTTTCCGACCAACTCAAGGCACATTTCGGCGCCAAGGTGTTCGATACCGTGGTGCCGCGCAACGTGCGCTTGGCGGAAGCGCCGAGTCATGGTCTGGCGGTTTTGCAATACGACCGCGCCTCGAAAGGGGCGCAGGCTTATCTACAGATGGCGCAGGAATTGGTCGGCAAGCAGGCCGGTCAGGCGGGTAAAGAAGGAGTCGCACGTGGCTAGATTGAAGGGGTTGGGTCGCGGTCTGGACGCGTTGCTGGGCGAGGGAGATACCAACGATGGCGAGCGCTTGCTGACGCTGCCGGTGGAGAGCCTGGTGCCCGGGAAATATCAGCCGCGCACGCATATGGATGAAGCTGCACTGGCGGAGTTGGCGGCCTCGATCAAGTCGCAGGGTCTGATGCAGCCGATCTTGGCGCGGGCGATCCCGGGCGGTCAGTTCGAAATCATCGCGGGCGAACGACGTTGGCGTGCCAGCCAGTTGGCGGGTTTGAAAGAAGTGCCGGTACTGGTCCGCGTGGTCGAGGATGAGGCCGCGTTGAAGATGGCGCTGATCGAAAACATTCAACGCGAGAACTTGAATCCGCTCGAAGAGGCGCAAGGGATACATCGCCTGATCCAGGAGTTCACCATGACGCATCAGACCGCAGCCGAGTCCGTCGGTCGTTCCCGCGTCGCGGTTTCGAATCTGTTGCGATTGCTGCATCTGGCCAAGCCGGTGCAGAGCATGTTGATGAATGGCGAACTGGACATGGGGCATGCGCGTGCGCTGCTGCCGCTGAGCCATGCCAAGCAGGTCGATGCAGCGCATGAAGTGGCCCGGAAAGGCATGTCGGTGCGCGAGGCGGAGCGTTTGGCCGCACGCATGGCGAAGCCGGTCGAGCAGGCCTTTGTACGCAAGGATCGCGATGTGGCGCGGCTCGAAGAGGAACTCTCCGAGCGTCTGGGGGCCGGCGTGAAGATCGGCGCCAACAAAAAGGGGGCCGGCAGGATTTCGATCCAGTTCGAAAGTCTTGAGCAACTGGACGAATTGCTGCGCCGCATCAAGTAACCGGGCAAAATATGCGGTGTATATCGCTTTTCGAATTCATCAAACTCATTGATGATTGCATTAGCCCCACTAATTCATATATTATCTTCCGCTAATGTTTTTTGCGTTGTTGCTCCAGTGCATGGTCATTTTGCTGGTTGTAGCAGCCGCCTGGGTCTGGTTGGGGTTGGCCGTTGCGCAAGCGATGGCCTACGGCGCGGTAATCGCGCTGGCGAATTCCGGATTGCTGGTGGGGCGCTGGTACATCGGTCTTGACGACTACCATTGCAACGGCGAGCGTCACCTGAAGTCATTCCACCGTTCCAGTCTGGAACGGTTTTTTGTTGTCGGCAGTTTGCTGGCTGTAGGATTCGGACCTCTGGATCTAGGGCCGCAAGCGATGCTGACGGGTTTTATAGTGGGGCAGTTGGCCTGGGCATTTGCAGTCATGCTTGCGCGCCGATTGTTCTGAATACAGATTGAAGCCCGAGGGTCAAGCCTTGGGCAAAACAAAGAGTTAGAGCCATGTCCGCGGAAGCGCACACCTCAACGGAATACATCAAGCATCACCTGCAGAACCTGACCTATGGCCAACACGCCGACGGGACATGGGGGCTGGCGCATACCGCACAAGAGGCCCGGGACATGGGCTTCATGGCGATCAACGTGGATACGATGGGCTTTTCCATCCTTCTCGGTGCGCTCTTCCTGTTCTTTTTCCGCATGGTCGCCAAGTCAGCCGCTACCGGTGTACCGGGCGGCTTGCAGAATTTTGTCGAATGGGTGGTCGAGTTCGTCGATTCCAGCGTGAAGGGTTCCTTCACGGCGCGCAACCCCATGGTCGCACCGCTCGCGCTGACCATCTTCATCTGGATTTTCCTGATGAATCTGATGGATCTGCTGCCGATCGACTGGTTGCCCGGCGTAGCGGGTGCCTTGGGTCTGCCGTTCATGAAAGTGGTGGCCTCCACCGACCCGAATGCCACCTTCGGCATGTCGCTCACCGTATTCGGCCTGGTGCTCTATTACAGCGTCAAGATGAAAGGCCTCGGCGGCTTCGCCGGCGAACTGACCTTGCAGCCGTTCGGCAAGTGGGGCATGCCCGCCAATCTGCTGCTCGAAGGCGTCAATCTAATCGCCAAGCCTGTTTCGCTCGCTTTGCGTTTGTTCGGCAACATGTATGCCGGCGAAATGATCTTCATCCTGATCGCAATCATGTTCTCCGGCGGAGCCGTGCTCGCCGTGACGGGCGGTGTGCTGCAGTGGGCGTGGGCGGTGTTCCACATTCTGATCATTACCTTGCAGGCCTTCATCTTCATGACGTTGACCATCGTCTATCTCGACATGGCGCATCAGGAACATCATTAAAAATTTTTTGACTTGTTGAAACAGGAGTAACCAAATGACCGAAGTTCAAGCTCTGCTGTTCATCGCCGGCGCCATCATGATGGGTCTGGGCGCGCTAGGCGCATCCATCGGCATCGGCATCCTCGGTGGCCGCTTTCTCGAAGGTGCCGCACGTCAGCCGGAACTGATCCCGATGCTGCGTACGCAGTTCTTCATCGTCATGGGTCTGGTCGATGCGGTGCCGATGATCGCTGTGGGTCTGGCCATGTATGTCCTCTTCGCTGTTGCGGCCTGATTTCCAACCGCAATAACCCGCAAGAGGAGCGGTCATGAACATCAATATGACCCTGATTGGGCAGTCCATCACCTTCGCCATATTCGTATGGTTCTGCATGAAGTTCGTGTGGCCGCCCATAGTCAGTGCATTGGAAGCCCGCAAGAAGCTGATTGCCGATGGCCTGGCGGCAGCGGATCGCGGCAAGCATGAGCTGGAACTGGCTGCCAAACGCGCCAGCGAAACCATGCACGAGGCCAAGCTGAAAGCATCGGACATCATTGCGCAGGCGGAAAAGCGTGCAGTGCAGATCGTCGAAGAAGCGAAGGGCACCGCCAAGGACGAGGGCGATCGCATGATTGCTTCGGCCAAGGCTGAAATCGAGCAGGAATCGCACCGTGCGCGCGAAGCGTTGCGTGGTGAAGTGGCTGCGCTGGTTGTGGCCGGAGCCGGCAAGGTGCTGCGTCGTGAAGTCAACGCCCAAGCCCACGCCGATCTCCTGGAAGCCATCAAGAACGAGCTCTGATATGGAACGCGCAACCTTAGCTCGCCCCTATGCCGAAGCGATCGCCAAACTGGCTGGCGCGGGTGCAGCCTGGAGTCTCTGGTCGGAACGACTGGCTTTGCTTGCCGCTGTAGCCGGCGATGCCCAGGTTCAGGATCTGGCCGGCAATCCAGCGGTTCCCCACGCCCGGATCGCTGAACTCATTCAGGCCGTATGCGGTGAAGAACTGGGGCCAGAGGGGGTCAATCTGGTCAGCTTGTTGGCAGAAAACAAGCGCCTGGTTCTTTTGCCGGAAATCGTCAGCCTGTTCGAAGTGCTGAAGTCCGAACAAGAGGGTGAGCTGACCGCTCACATCACGAGTGCTTTTTCGCTGGCTGCCGAGCAGATGGCCGGTCTGGTCGCCAAACTCGAAGCGAAGTTCGGTCGCAAGGTTACCGCCACCCAATCCTTGGATGACGCGCTGATTGGCGGCGTCGTGATCCAGGTCGGCGACGAAGTCATGGATGCGTCGGTGCGCGGCGGGCTCGAAGCCCTGGCCGTCACCCTGAAAGCTTAATCAAGAAATTTGGAGTTCTCATGCAACTCAATCCGTCTGAAATCAGCGAGCTGATCAAGAGCCGTATCCAGAATCTGGAAGCGGGTTCTGAACTGCGTACCCAGGGGACCGTGGTCTCCGTCACCGACGGCATCGTGCGCGTGCACGGACTCGCCGAAGTCATGCAAGGCGAAATGCTGGAGTTCCCCGGCAATGTCTTCGGCATGGCGTTGAACCTGGAGCGTGACTCGGTCGGCGCCGTCGTTCTGGGCGAGTACGAACACATCACCGAAGGCGACACGGTGAAGTGCACCGGCCGCATTCTGGAAGTGCCGGTCGGCGAAGCGCTGCTGGGCCGCGTAGTGAATGCGCTGGGTCAGCCGATTGACGGCAAAGGCCCGGTCGATTGCCCGCAAACCGCTCCGATCGAACAGATCGCCCCGGGCGTGATTGCGCGTCAGTCGGTGTCGCAGCCGATGCAGACCGGTCTCAAGGCGATCGATGCCATGGTGCCGGTGGGACGCGGCCAGCGCGAACTGATCATCGGCGACCGCCAGACCGGCAAGACTGCAGTCGCCGTCGACGCGATCATCAATCAGAAGGGTACCGGCGTCCTCTGTATCTACGTCGCAGTCGGCCAGAAGGCATCCAGCATCGCCAACGTCGTGCGCAAGCTGGAAGAGCATGGCGCCATGGCGCACACCATCGTCGTCGCCGCTACCGCTTCCGATCCCGCCGCGATGCAATTCATTGCACCTTATGCCGGTTGCACGATGGGCGAATTCTTCCGCGACAGCGGCCGCGATGCCTTGATCGTTTATGACGACTTGACCAAGCAAGCCTGGGCCTATCGTCAGATTTCCCTGTTGCTGCGCCGCCCGCCGGGTCGCGAAGCCTACCCTGGCGATGTGTTCTATCTGCACTCGCGTCTGCTCGAACGTTCCGCCCGCGTCAACGCCGACTTCGTCGAGAAAAAAACCAATGGCGCCGTTAAGGGGCAGACCGGTTCGCTGACCGCGTTGCCGATTATCGAAACCCAGGCCGGTGACGTTTCCGCATTCGTGCCGACCAACGTGATTTCGATCACCGACGGCCAGATCTTCCTGGAATCCGATCTGTTCAATGCCGGTATTCGTCCCGCCATCAACGCCGGTCTGTCCGTGTCCCGTGTCGGCGGCGCCGCGCAAACCAAGGTGATCAAGAAGCTGGGCGGCGGTATTCGTCTGGCCCTGGCCCAATATCGCGAACTAGCCGCATTTGCCCAGTTCGCTTCCGACCTGGACGAAGCCACGCGCAAGCAGCTTGAGCGCGGCAAGCTGGTCACCGAGTTGATGAAGCAGTTCCAGTATTCGCCGATGAACGTGGCGGAAATGGCGGTCACGCTGTTTGCCGTCAACCGTGGCTATATGGATGACGTCGAAGTGAAGCGCGTACTGGCTTTTGAAGCCTCGTTGCAGTCCTTCATGAAAGGCAAATACGCGGCGATGATGGACAAAATCCAGACGAGCGGCGACCTGGATGGCGAAGCCGAGAAGCAGCTTTCCGCCGCTATCGACGACTTCAAGGCCAGCGCGGCTTACTGATCAATCACTGACGGACGAGAAAAAGCATGGCCGCCGGCAAGGAAATTCGCAGCAAGATCAAAAGCGTAGAGAACACGCGCAAGATCACTCGCGCCATGGAAATGGTCGCCGCCGCCAAGATGCGCAAGGCGCAGGAACGGATGCGACATGCGCGTCCGTATGCCGAGAAAATCGGCCGCGTCGCCGCGCATTTCAGCCAGGCTCATCCCGAGTATCGCCATCCCTTCGTGGTTTCACGTGAAACCATCAAGCGCGTCGGCATGATTCTGGTCACCACCGACAAAGGCTTGTGCGGTGGACTCAACACCAATGCATTGCGTCTGGCGTTGGGCAAGATGAAAGCCTGGGATGAGCAGAAACTCGAAATCGATGTTTGCGTAGTCGGCAACAAAGGCCTCGGTTTTATGCAACGGCTAGGTGCCAATGTCGCTTCCCAGGTGACTGGGCTGGGCGATACGCCGCATATGGAGCGTTTGATCGGGCCCGTGCAGGTCATGCTGGACGCTTTCAAGGAAGGCCGCATCGACGCGCTGTATCTGGTCTACAGCCGTTTCGTTTCCACCATGAAGCAAGAGCCTTCGTTCAAACAGCTGTTGCCGCTCAATGCCGCAGAGGCAGTCGAGAAGGCCGAACATCACTGGGATTACCTGTACGAGCCGGAAGCCAGGAGTGTGGTGGACAGCCTGATGGTGCGTTACATCGAGGCATTGATTTATCAGGCCGTGGCGGAGAACCTGGCCTGCGAGCAATCCGCCCGCATGGTGGCCATGAAGGCCGCATCGGACAACGCCAAGGATGTCGTCAACGAGCTCAAGCTGGTTTACAACAAAACCCGTCAAGCCGCGATTACGCAGGAAATCTCCGAAATCGTCGCAGGCGCATCCGCCGTTTAACAGATTCGAAATTTGCTAGGAATGAATGCCATGACCGAAGGAAAAATCGTACAGATCATCGGCGCGGTGGTAGACATGGAGTTCCCGCGGGGAGCGCTGCCCAAGGTCTATGACGCGATCAAGATGGATACGCCTCCCCTCACTTTCGAGGTGCAGCAACAATTGGGCGACGGCATCGTGCGCACCATCGCGATGGGCTCCACCGATGGACTGAAGCGCGGTGCGGTAACACGCAATACCGGTGCCGCCATCTCGGTGCCGGTCGGCAAGGCCACGCTCGGCCGCATCATGGATGTGCTGGGTGAGCCGGTAGACGAAGCCGGACCGGTCGGCGCCGAAACGCGCATGCCGATTCATCGCAAGGCACCGGCCTACGCCGATCAGGCTGCTTCAGTGGAAATTCTCGAAACCGGCATCAAGGTCATCGATCTGATCATGCCGATCGCAAAGGGCGGCAAGGTCGGCCTGTTCGGTGGTGCCGGCGTCGGCAAGACCGTCACCCTGATGGAGTTGATCCGTAACATCGCGGTGGAACACAGCGGCTACTCGGTCTTCGCCGGCGTCGGCGAGCGGACCCGGGAAGGCAACGACTTCTATCACGAGATGAAAGATGGCGGCGTGCTCGACAAGGTGGCGCTGGTCTACGGCCAGATGAGCGAGCCGCCGGGCAACCGACTGCGCGTTGCGCTGACCGGCCTGACCATGGCCGAGTTCTTCCGTGACGAGGGCCGCGATGTGCTGTTCTTCGTCGACAACATCTATCGTTACACGCTGGCCGGTACCGAAGTCTCCGCACTGCTCGGCCGGATGCCTTCCGCCGTGGGTTACCAGCCGACGCTGGCATCGGAAATGGGCGCGCTGCAGGAACGCATTACATCTACCCGCACCGGCTCGATCACGTCGTTCCAGGCCGTCTACGTGCCTGCCGACGACTTGACCGACCCGTCGCCTGCGACGACCTTCGCCCACCTGGATGCCACGTTGGTGTTGAGCCGTCAGGTCGCCGAACTGGGCATCTACCCGGCGGTCGATCCGCTCGATTCCACTTCGCGCCAGCTCGACCCGCTGGTCGTCGGCGAAGAGCACTACTCGGTGGCGCGTTCGGTGCAGGCCACCCTGCAGCGCTACAAGGAATTGCGCGACATCATCGCCATTCTCGGTATGGACGAGCTGTCACCGGAGGACAAGCTGTCGGTAGCGCGTGCGCGCAAGATCCAGCGCTTCCTGTCGCAGCCCTTCTTCGTGGCCGAAGTGTTTACCGGTGCAGCCGGCAAGTACGTTTCGCTGAAAGACACCATCGCCAACTTCAAGGCGATCGTCAACGGCGAATACGACCATCTGCCGGAACAGGCCTTCTACATGGTCGGCACGGTTGACGAAGCGGTCGAAAAGGCAAAGACCATTCAATGAGGAAGCTGCCTGCAAAGGCCGCAACCGATAAGGAGGCAACGTCATGCCCATGACCTTACATGTCGACATCGTCAGCGCGGAGGCCGCCATCTACTCGGGCTTGGCCGAGTATGTGATCGCACCTGCCGAAATGGGCGAGGTCGGGATTTATCCTCGCCACACGCCGTTGCTCACCCGCCTGAAACCGGGCTCGGTGCGCATCAAATCGCCGGACCGGACAGAAGAGGACTTGATCTACGTTTCCGGCGGCATACTCGAAGTGCAGCCGGGCGTCATCACGATTTTGTCCGACACCGCCGCGCGTGGCGCCGATCTTGACGAGGCGCGTGCGATCGAAGCCAAACGGCAGGCCGAAGAAGCGATGAAGAACCGCACCTCGTCGATGGATTACGCACGTGCCCAGGCCGAATTGGCTGAAGCTGTGGCGCAACTGGCGGCGATTCAGAAGCTGCGCAAAATCAAAGGCTGAACGGTTTTACCGGATCAAAAACGGCAGCCTGACGCTGCCGTTTTTCTTTCCGGGCGCGCCAGACAAAGAGCGGAGGCGCTGTTTATACTTACGCGCGTTTCAGGCCGATCGCGCCCCGCCCTTACCCATGAATCCACCGCTCAATATCGTCATCCTTGCCGCCGGCAAGGGCACCCGGATGAAATCCGACCTGCCCAAGGTGTTGCATCCCCTGGCGGGAAAACCGCTCATCTCACACGTGCTGGCCGCCGCCGACCAACTGGCGCCGACTTCCATCTGCATCATCTACGGCCATGGCGGCGAAACCTTGCCGCAAACGATCGCGCGCGCCGACCTGGCCTGGGCCAAGCAGGAACCGCAACTCGGTACCGGCCATGCCGTGCAACAGGCTGTACCGCATCTCGACCCGGCGGCGCTGTGCCTGATTCTGTATGGCGATGTGCCGTTGACTCGCGCGGAAACCTTGCAGGAAATGACCCTGATCGCGCGCGACGGCGCCATCGCCCTGCTGACGGTGCATCTGGCCAATCCGAGCGGCTATGGCCGCATCGTGCGCAATGCGCGCGGTCAGGTCGAGCGCATCGTCGAACAGAAGGATGCCAGCCCGGAAGAACTGCAGATCAACGAGGTGAATACCGGCATCCTGTGTCTGCCCGCCGGCAAGCTGGCGGGCTGGCTGGCGCGCTTGAACAACAACAATGCGCAGGGCGAGTACTACCTGACCGATGTCATCGGCATGGCCGCCGCCGAGGGCGAACGCGTAATTCCCTGCCACCCGGCGGCGGAATGGGAAGTGCTCGGTATCAATAGCCGCGCTCAGTTGGCCGAGCTGGAACGATTGCATCAGAGCAACCAGGCCAGCCGGTTGATGACCGATGGCGTCACGCTGATCGACCCGAGCCGGATCGATATACGCGGCAAGCTGACGTGCGGGCGCGATGTGCTGATCGACATCAACGCCGTGTTCGAAGGCGATGTGGTGCTCGGCGACGGCGTCCAGATCGGCGCCAACTGCGTGTTGAAGAACGTCGAACTGGCGGCGGGCGTCCAGCTCAAGCCGTTCTGCCATCTGGACGGCGCACGCGTTGGCGCCTATGCGGTGATCGGTCCGTATGCGCGCTTGCGACCCGGCACCGAGTTGGCCGAGGAAACCCATATCGGCAACTTCGTCGAGCTAAAAAATGCCCAGGTCGGCTTCAACTCGAAAATCAACCATCTGTCTTATGTTGGCGATGCCACCGTCGGCCGCAAGGTCAACATCGGCGCCGGCACCATCACCTGCAATTACGACGGCGCCAACAAGCACCGTACGATCATCGAGGACGATGCCTTCATCGGTTCCGATACGCAACTGGTTGCCCCGGTCACTGTCGGCAAGGGCGCGACCCTGGGGGCCGGCACCACGTTGACCAAAGATGCCCCGGCCGGACAGTTGACGCTGTCGCGCGCCAAGCAAGTCACTCTTTCCGGCTGGCAACGGCCGGTCAAAAAGAAACAACCCTAAGAAATATTCGGAGAAGAACTATGTGCGGCATCGTCGGTGCAGTAGCCCAGCGCAATGTTGTGCCCATCCTGATCGAAGGATTGCAACGCCTGGAATATCGCGGTTACGACTCGGCCGGCATCGCCGTGCGCCAGGCCGATGGCAGCCTCGGGCGCATCCGCGCGGTCGGCAAGGTCGCCATGTTGCGGCAGTTGGTGGAAGCCAATCCGATCGCCGGCAATCTCGGCATCGCCCACACCCGTTGGGCGACGCACGGCATGCCGGCGGAGCGCAACGCGCACCCGCACATGAGCGGCGAAAAAGTTGCCGTGGTGCATAACGGCATCATCGAAAACCACGCCGAATTGCGCGCCGAACTGCAGGCCAAGGGCTATTTCTTCACCTCGGAAACCGATACCGAAGTCATCGCCCACCTGCTCGCGCATTTGCAGGAAGCAGAGCCCGATCTGCTGCGCGCCGTGCAGAAAGCGATCACGCAACTGGTCGGCGCCTATGGCCTCGCCGTGGCGACGCCGGGCGACGCGGATCGCCTGATCGTCGCGCGCGCCGGCAGTCCGCTGGTGATCGGTCTCGGCATCGGCGAGAACTTCATCGCTTCCGACGTCTTCGCGCTGTTGCCGGTGACGCAACGCTTCATCTTCCTGGAAGAGGGCGATGTCGCCGAGATTCGCCGCGACGGCGTGCGCGTGTTCGATGTCGCCGGCAACCCGGTCGAGCGGCGAGAACGCCTGTCGCAGCTTTCCGCCTCCACCACCGACAAGGGGCCGTACAAGCATTACATGCTGAAGGAAATCTTCGAGCAGCCTTCGGTCATCGCCGAAACGCTGGAAGGCCGCATCCACAAGGGCCGTCTGCTGGAAGAGAGCTTCGGCCATGAAGCCAAGACGCTGTTCGACAAGACGCGCGGCGTCCACATCATCGCCTGCGGCACCAGTTACCACGCCGGCCTGGTGGCGCGTTACTGGCTGGAAGAAATCGGCATCCCATGCAGCGTCGAAGTCGCCAGCGAATACCGCTACCGCAAAGTCGTGGTGCCGCCGGATACCTTGTTCCTGTCGATATCCCAGTCCGGCGAAACCGCCGATACGCTGGCCGCGTTGCGCTTCGCCAAGCAGGCCGGCTACATCGGCTCGCTGACCATCTGCAACGTGCCGGAATCGTCGCTGACGCGTGAATCCGATGTCGCGTTGATGACCCGCGCCGGCCCGGAAATCGGCGTCGCCTCGACCAAGGCGTTCACCACGCAACTCACCGCGTTGCGCTTGCTCACCGTCGCCCTGGCGCGGCGGCGCGGTTTGTCGGTCGAGGATGAAAAGCGGATGGTGGATGAACTGCACGCGTTGCCGCGCCAGGTCGAAGTCGTGCTGGCGCTGTCCGATGCCATCAAGGACATGGCGGCGGCCTTCGCCGACAAGCAGCACGCGCTGTTCCTCGGCCGCGGTCCGTTCTACCCGATCGCGCTGGAAGGTGCCTTGAAGCTGAAGGAAATCTCCTACATCCACGCCGAGGCTTATCCCGCCGGCGAGTTGAAGCACGGCCCGCTGGCGCTGGTGGATGCCGACATGCCGGTGATCTGCGCGCTGCCGGACGACCCGCTGCTCGACAAGGTGCTGTCCAACCTGCAGGAAGTCCGCGCGCGCGGCGGCGAGCTGTTCCTGTTCTCCGACCACAACGTCAAGATCGAACTCGACCGCTTCCAGAATCTGACGCTGGCAGATATCTATCCCGGCACCGCGCCCATCGTCTACAGCATCCCGCTGCAATTGCTGGCCTATCATGTCGCCATTCTCAAAGGCACCGATGTAGACCAGCCCCGCAATCTCGCCAAATCGGTCACCGTGGAATAACCCTCCGTTGGAGTAATCCCTACATGGCAGTCATCGCGGTATTCAATCAAAAAGGTGGTGTCGGCAAGACCACCACCACGCTCAACGTGGCTGCCTCCCTGGCCTTGCTGGAACGTAGTCCGGTGGTGATCGATCTCGATCCGCAGGCGCATGTCAGCCTGGCGCTGGGGGTCAGGAATCTGCAGAGTAATGCGACCACGGCGGCGTTCTTCCGCGACAAAGTCCCGCTCGACCGCATCATGCGGCGCTTGGCGAATCAGATCCGCTTGCTGCCGGGCCACCCCGACCTGTCCAAGATCGATGCCTTGCTCGGTTCCACGCCGGGCGTCGCCGGCACCCTCAAGCATGGCCTGGATGCCGCGCTGGCCTGGGAAGATGCGCCCATCCTGATCGACTGCGCGCCGGCGCTGGGCGTGCTGTCGCTCAACGCGCTGTGCGCGGCGGATCGCGTGCTGATTCCGGTCACCGCCGATTACCTGGCGATCCAGGGCCTGAACCGGCTCGACCTGGCCCTCAACGTGCTGGAAGGTCCGCTCAAGCGGCGCATCCAACGCCGCGTCGTGCTGACCCGCTTCGACGAAGCCAAGCCGCAATGCCGCGAAGCGCTGGCCAATCTGAAGAGCCGCTATGGCGAGAATTTGTGCGACACGCGCATTCCGGAAGATCCCGCACTGTCGGAAAGTCCAGCGCATGGCATGGACATCTTCGCCTATTCCGCCGATTCGCCCGGCGCGCACGACTATCGCCTGCTGAGCATGGAACTGCTGTCCAAAGGTTTTTTCCAGTAAGTTGTCTGTCCTGCCAGCATGAGCAACGCCGACTGGCTCGCCCGCACGCGCGCAAGCGTCTGGCATCCGTGCACGCAGATGAAACATCTGGAACAGGCGCCGCCGTTGGCCGTCGCACGCGGCGAAGGCGCCTGGCTGATCGACCACGACGGCCGCCGCTATCTCGACGCGATCTCTTCCTGGTGGGTCAACCTGTTCGGCCATGCCAACCCGCGCATCAACGCGGCCATCGTCGACCAGCTCGGCCGCATCGAGCACGTCATGCTGGCCGGCTGCACGCATGCGCCGGTGGTCGAACTGTCGGAACGGCTCGCCCGCCTGAGTGGCTTGTCGCACGCCTTCTACGGCTCGGACGGCGCCAGCGCCACGGAAATCGCGCTGAAGATGAGCTTCCATTTCTGGCGCAACCGCGGCCGCCCGCACAAGACCGGTTTCGTCAGCCTGCAGAACGGCTATCACGGCGAAACGCTGGGCGCGTTGTCGGTCACCGATGTCGCGCTGTTCAAGGACACCTATGCGCCGCTGTTGCGCCAGTCGCATCAGGTGGCCAGCCCGGACTGGCGTTTGGCCGACCCCGACGAGTCGGCGGAAGGCTATGCCTGGCGCGTCATCGCGCAGATGGAAGACTTCCTGTCCGAATGCGCCGATAGCACCGCCGCGGTCATCGTCGAACCGCTGGTGCAGGGGGCCGCCGGCATGGCCATGTATCACCCGATCTACCTGACTCGGCTGCGCGAACTGTGCGACAAGTTCGAAGTGCATCTGATCGCCGACGAGATCGCAGTCGGCTTCGGCCGCACCGGCACCATGTTCGCCTGCGAGCAGGCCGGCATCCGGCCCGATTTCCTGTGCCTGTCGAAAGGCATCACCGGCGGCTATCTGCCGTTGTCGTGCGTGCTCACGCGCGACGAAATCTACGCCGCGTTCTATGCCGATGCGACCGCGCGCGGCTTCCTGCATTCGCATTCCTACACCGGCAATCCGCTCGCCTGCCGCGCCGCGCTGGCGGTGCTGGATATCTTCGAGACCGACGATGTGCTGGCCGAGAATCGCGTCAAGGCGCTGCGCTTCAGCCAACTGCTCGCGCCCCTCGCGGCGCATCCGCGCGTCAGGCACATGCGCCATACCGGCATGATCTGGGCATTCGACGTGCACGACGCCGCGCCCGGATTCAGCGCCAACTTTCATCGACACGCGCTCGCCCAGGGCCTGTTCATCCGCCCGATCGGCAACACGGTTTACTTCATGCCGCCTTACGTGATCGAAGAGGCGGAAATGCGTCTGATGGCGGAGGTGACGCTCGATCTGCTGCGCACCGTTTGAACGCATGAAGCCCAAGCCAAGTTCAGCCAAACTGCTCGCGCCGCTGCGCGCGGAAGCTGAGCAGCGGTTGGCCGGCGCGGCCG
>JASJPG010000095.1:0-12531 GCA_031426815.1 Hydrogenophilaceae bacterium | reverse complement strand
TGAAGGTGGAGGCGTTGAATTCGTGCTCGGCGTAGAGGATCAGCGAGGTGTGCATGGCGCGCACCCAGATCTCCGGCGGTGCCTCACCGTGCAGCAGATGCAGGAAATGGCCGCCGATGGAATCGTCGTCGGTTTCCGTTTCGATGCGGCGACCGTTATGGCTGAAGTGGTACCAGTACAGCAGCGCCGAACCGAGGCCGGCGATCAGGCGGTCGGCGATGTTGCGCGCGCCCAGGATCGGTTGCTTCTCGTCCTCCGGCAGGATGCAGCCCAGCGTGGAAACCGCGGTGCGCATGACGTCCATCGGATGCGCGGCGGCGGGCAGTTGCTCCAGCACGGTCTTCAGCACCGCCGGCAGGCCGCGCAGCGATTGCAACTTGGTCTTGTAGGCCTTGAGTTCTTCCCGGTTGGGAAAGTGGCCGTGCACCAGCAGATGCGCGACTTCCTCGAATTCGCAGACATCGGCGATATCGAGAATGTCGTAGCCGCGATAGTGCAGATCGTTGCCGGTGCGGCCGACCGTACACAGCGCCGAATTACCGGCGACGACGCCGGACAGGGCGACGGACTTCTTCGGTTTGATGCCGGGGGCGGTGGGTTGGGTATCGCTCATATCGTCTCCTGGATTCTGAATGGGGTGGAGCGCCGGCGCTCCTACTTGCCTTCCGCGAACAGCGCATCCAGCTTCTGCTCGAAGCCGTGGTAGCCGAGGTGGTCGTACAGCTCCATGCGCGTCTGCATGCTGTCGAGCGCGTTCTGTTGCGTGCCGTCCTGGCGGATCGCACCGTAGACCTTCAGCGCCGCCTGGCTCATTGCGCGGAACGCCGACAGCGGATACAGCACCAGGCCGACGCCGACGCCGCGCAGTTGCTCGACGGTGAACAGCGGTGTCGCGCCGAATTCGGTGATGTTGGCCAGGATCGGCACCTTGACCGCCTTGCTGAACGCTTCGTACTGCGCCAGTTCGGTCATCGCTTCCGGAAAGATCATGTCGGCGCCGGCTTCGACGCAGGCGCCGGCACGGTCGATGGCGGCTTGCAGGCCTTCCGCCTGCAGCGCATCGGTACGCGCCATGACGACGAATTCCGAATCGATCTTGGCGTCCACCGCCGCCTTCACGCGGTCGACCATTTCGGCTTGTGTGACGATGGCCTTGCCCGGCCGATGGCCGCAGCGTTTCTGCATGACCTGGTCTTCGATATGCACCGCAGCGACGCCGGCGCGGGTCAGCGCCCGCACGGCGCGGGCGATGTTGAAGGCGCCACCCCAGCCGGTGTCGATGTCGACCAGCAAGGGCAGGGGGGTGACGTCGGTAATGCGGCGCGCATCAATCAGCACGTCCTCCAGCGTCGTGATGCCGAGGTCGGGAATGCCGCAGGAGCTGGCTGCGACACCGCCGCCAGAGAGATACAGCGCCTTGAAGCCGGAGTGTTCGGCGAGCAGCGCGGTGTAGGCGTTGATCGCGCCCACGACTTGCAACGGGTGTTCGGCGGCGACGGCGGCGCGGAATTTCGCGCCTGGGGATGCGGGTTGAGTCATGTCATGTCCTTGTTTGTCCTGTTCCCCCCTTTGAAAAAGGGGGGCTAGGGGGGATTTCGCTGAGGTTTGCATACCGGAAACGTTGCTAAATCCCCCTCGGTCCCCCTTTTTCAAAGGGGAAAGAAAAACGTCATCGTCCCACTGCCTTGCGGATTTCTTCCAGCGCATTGGGGTCGTCCAGCGTCGACAGATCTCCGGTTTCGCGGCCTTCCGCCAAGGCCTGGATCGAGCGCCGCAGCAGCTTGCCGGAGCGGGTTTTCGGCAAAGTGGTGACGAAGTACAGCTTGTACGGCTTGGCGACCGCACCGAGCAGTTCCGCCACCTTGGCGATGCAGGATTTCTCCAGCGCTTCGCGGCCGGCCGCGTCGGCGATCAGCGCCGGGTCTTTCACCGTGCAGAAGCCGACCGGCACCTGGCCTTTGAGTTCGTCGTGCAGGCCCACCACGGCGACTTCGGCGATGGCCGGATGCGCTTGCAGGGCTTCCTCGATTTCGCGCGTGCCGAGGCGGTGGCCGGCGGTGTTGATGACGTCGTCGGTGCGGCCGAGGATGAAGGTATAGCCGTCGGTATCGCGCAATGCCCAGTCGGAGGACGAATACAGCAGTTCCTTCTCGAACTGGCCGAAGTAACTGTTGACGTAACGCTGGTCGTCGCCCCAGACGGTGCTTAAACAGCCCGGCGGCAGCGGCGGCACGACAGTCAGTACACCCTTCTCATTGGGGCCGCAGTCGGCGCCGGTCAGGTCGTTGACGATGCGGATGTTGAAGCCGTAGGCCGGAAAGCCGGGCGAGCCGAAGCGGTTCGGTTTCAGCTCGACGCCGGGCAGGTAACTCAGCATCGCCCAGCCGGTTTCGGTCTGCCAGTAATGGTCCAGCACCGGCACGCCGAGGCCGTCGGAAATCCAGCGCGAAGTGGTCTCGTCGAGCGGCTCGCCGGCCAGGAACAGGTAACGCAGCGAAGACAAGTCGTACTTCTTCAGCCAGGCCGGGTCCTGCTTCTTCAGCACGCGGATCGCGGTCGGCGACGAGAACATCGTAGTGACCTTGTGGTCCTGCACGATCTTCCACCAGATGCCGGCGTCGGGCCGGATCGGCAGGCCCTCGTAGACGATGCTGGTCATGCCGTGGATCAGCGGGCCATAGACGATGTAGCTGTGGCCGACCACCCAGCCGATGTCCGAGGTGGTGAACATGGTTTCGCCGGGTTGGGCGTTGTAGACGTACTTCATGGTCGAAGCCAGCGCCACACAGTAGCCGCCGACATCGCGCTGCACGCCCTTGGGCTTGCCGGTAGTACCGCTGGTGTACAGGATGTAGCTGGGTTCGTTGGACTCCAGCCAGGTCACCGGCACTTCTGCGTCGCGGAACTCGTCGCGTGCATCCCAGTAATCGACGTCGCGGCCATCCAGCCATTGCATGTCGGGGTCGAGGCCGCGGTCGACGATCAGCACGTGCGGCGGCGGGAATTTCGCTTCCTTGATCGCATCGTCGACCAGATGCTTGTACGGCACCGCCTTGCCGCCGCGCATACCGGCATCGGCACAGATCAGCAGACAGGGTTTTGCGTCGTCGATGCGCAGCGCCAGGTTGTGCGCCGCGAAGCCGCCGAACACCACGGAATGCACCGCGCCGAGGCGGGCGCAGGCGAGCATGCAGAACACCGCTTCGGCGATCATCGGCATGTAGATCACCACCCGTTCGCCCTTCGCCACGCCCAGACTTTGCAGCACGGCGGCGCAACGATTTACCTCTCGGTGCAGTTCGGCGTAGGTGTATTGCCTCTCTTCGCCGGTCTCGCTGGACAGATAGATCAGCGCGGGCTGGTCGGCGCGCGTGGCGAGATGCCGGTCGACCGCGTTGTGACACAGGTTGGTTTCGCCGCCGACGAACCATTTGCGGAAGGGTGGATTCGAGTCATCGAGGATCTGTTGCGGCGGCTTATGCCAATCGATCAGCTTGGCCTGATCACCCCAAAATCCGTCCGGATCGTCGATGGAACGACGATAAAACGCCTGGTAATCCATGGTGTCTCCTCCTATGGCTGGCGAATTTCATTGTGCACCGCAAAAGCTGACGCGAACCTGACGATTTTCGTAGGGTATGCACGGCGCACCCTACACCTCAACTACGCTGGTAAATATCCTCGAAGCGCACGATATCGTCTTCGCCGAGATAGCTGCCGGATTGCACTTCGATCAGGTGCAGCGGCATGCGACCGGGGTTTTCCAGGCGATGCGTAGTGCCGAGCGGAATGTAGGTGGACTGGTTTTCGGTCAACAGTTCCTCGACGCCGTCGCGCGTCACCCGCGCCGTGCCGGAGACCACCACCCAGTGCTCGGCGCGGTGATGGTGCATCTGCAGCGAAAGCTTCTCGCCCGGCTTGACCATGATGCGTTTGACCTGGAAACGCTCACCCATGTCGATGCCTTCGTACCAGCCCCAGGGTCGGAACACGCGGGTATGGAATTCATGTTCGCTGCGGCCGCTGGCCTTCAGGTAATCGACGACTTTCTTGACGTCCTGTGCCCGGCTCTTGTCCGCTACCAGCACCGCATCGGCGGTTTCCACGATGAGCAGGTTCGATACGCCGATGGCCGCCACCATGCGCGATTCGGCGCGTATCAGGCTGTCGTTGACGCCATCCAGATAGACATCGCCGCGCAGCACGTTGCCGTTGGCATCCTTGGCGCCGACATCCCATAACGCCGACCAGGCACCGATATCGTTCCAGCCGATATCGGTCGGCACCACGGCAGCGTGCTGCGTGTGCTCCATCACCGCGTAGTCGATCGAATCGGACGGGCAACCGGCGAACGCGGTCTTGTCCAGACGGCAGAAATCCAGGTCGTGCTGGCCCTGCGCCAGCGATTCCTCGCACGCGGTGAGGATGTCCGGCCGCGTGTGTTCCAGTTCTTCCAGAAACTGTCGGCAACTGAACAGGAACATGCCGCTGTTCCAGTAGTAATCGCCAGCTGCGAGGAATTTTTCAGCGTTTTCCAGATGCGGTTTTTCCACGAAACGTTTGACCCGATGCGTGCTGCTGGCAGGCAGGGCGTCGCCGCGCTGGATGTAGCCGTAGCCGGTTTCCGGCGCGTCCGGGACGATGCCGAAGGTGACCAGAAAGCCGGCGCGTACCGCATCCAGGCCCTCGTTGATGGCGGCATGGAATGCGCCCACATCGCGGATCAGGTGGTCGGCCGGCAGCAACAACATGACGGCATCCGGATCGTTCTTGAGCAGCGTCAACGCAGCCACGGCTGCGGCCGGCGCGGTATTGCGGCCGACCGGTTCCAGGTAGATGCCGAGCGGCGCGACACCGATTTCGCGCATCTGCTCGGCGATCAGAAAACGGTGGTCGTTGTTGCACACGATCAGCGGTTGCCCGACATCCGGCAGCCCGGCCAGGCGCTGCACGGTTTCCTGCACCATGGTCAGGTCCGACGCCAGCGGCAGCAATTGTTTGGGTAAGGCCGCGCGCGACAGGGGCCAGAGACGGGTGCCGGAACCGCCGGACAGGATGACGGGGTAAATGGTCATGTAAAGTTCATCTAAAAAAGGGAGGATTCCGAAGGCTGCGCCAGTGCTGGAAGTCTAACGGGGTAAAGTGACAATTTCACCCTGCCCGTCGGGGTTTCACCTCGCGTCCGCGCGATCTGCACAGAGGCGTCCCGGCATGCCGGATAGCGGCTCAGCGCTGCGATCCGCCCCTTCCCTTGGGCAGCCAGTGGGCAAGTTTGTGCATGATGCCTTGCGGCCAATGCCGTTTGCGCAAGAACGTATAGGGCATCTCATAGCGTGCGAGCGGCGCAATCCGGGTCAGTGCCGGTGGTACCAGCGGGTGGTCGATTTCGATGGGGATTCCTTTCATCAAGCACAGCTTCGCCTTGAGCGCACAGACGGGAATCAGCGCTTCCTCACTGTGATGCGACTTTCTTTCCGCATTGACGAGGATGTGCTCCGCATGGATGAGGATGTCCGTTTCCAGTGACTGCTTGTTCGCGCGGGTCAGGTGCCCGTAGAAGGCGCGCTGCGGAAGCGGGGCGTCGGGCGTCAAGTTTGTGCCGGGCGGGTGCGAAACGGAGTTGCCGAGCAACTGGTCGAGCGTGATGTAGTCATCGTTGAGCGCAAGTTGCAGCAACTGTGCGTCGAACGAAAGTTGTCCAGTTCGCAGGTTGGCATAGCGTTGTATCGTTTCGTCGTGGTCGGAGAACAGCGCAAAGACGATGTTTTCCTGCGGCTTGAACGAGATTGCCGGATCGCTTTCCAGGCATGCGAGATTGAGCTGACTGGAGAGGTACATATGCTGGCGGAAATGCGAGGCATTCCGGTGAACCTGCCAGGCATGCAGCGCCAGTATCGAGTGGTCGTGCGCCATGCGGGTCAGCGCGTGGGACTTGTCCTCGATGTTGTCGTGCTCGAGGTTGTGGACGATTTCTTTCAGCGAATTGGATGCAATTTCGTGGCGAATTTCGATAGAAGTGGCGTTGCGACGCAGCAATGAGTGCATGGTTTCTTCCCTGAAATTTTTGTATTTGAATAATCGTACTGTTCCGGCGGCATGGGCCGGAAATTGCCGTACAAGGCGAACTACAGTGCGCACCTCCGCTATTCAGTGTTCTGCTCAAATTATATTAGGATCTGCGCATCGCTTATAAACTAAAGCGACGCGCCTGTGTGATGCCGCTGGGCGAGGGATATATCTGTCAGCGCCAGAACAGTCTCGCTTGCGCCAGTCGCCGCCAGATCGTGCCGGACAGGTGGGCATGCCGCGCGACCTCGAATTCCAGGGCGCCATCGATGCGGCCGAGGTCGAAACTGAGCGCGGCGGATTTCTTCGGCAAGGTGCGCAGCAACAGCGCACCGACATGCGCGTCGTTGGCACTGCCGAGTCCGTTCTGCAATGTCGCCAGGGCCGCGATGAAATGGTTGCCGCGCTTACCGTAGAGGGGGGCCAGGGCATCGGCCGCGTAGCGCAGTTTCTTGGCCGCGATGCGCGCCATGTGGCGCTCGGCCGGGTCCAGTTTGGCGAAGCCGCGGCAACGTTTGCGCAGCGTCTGCCAGCGTTTTTCCAGAATCTTTGCCGCCCATGCCGTGGCATCCAGCCGGTGTTCGTCGTCAGGCGGGGTCAGCAGGCTGCGGCCGATGGCGAGCACCAGGCGGGTGAAGGCGGGCGACCGCAGCAGCGCCTGCGCCTGCAGGCGGGTGTGCGCGGCAACGTCGCGTACCAGGGCGAGCACGGCGTCGTCGACCGCCGCATTGCCGGAGGCTACGCCCAGCGCCGCCAGGGTCTTGGGCAGGGTTTCATGCAGGAACACATCCCAGTCGCGCGCCGGGTTGAGTGCGCGCAAGGTGTCGCGTAGCGATGCATCCCACGCCGGCATGGCCTGGCCCAACGCTTTTGCCAGCGATACGCCGGTGCGCAGGCGGCGCAACGCGATGCGAAGCTGGTGCAGATATTCGGTGTCGTGCGCGTTTTCCAGAAAGCCGGGCACGTTGGCGACCAATTGCATCAGCGCCGCCTGCATCATGGCATTCCAGGCTTCGCCGGCGCTCTGCTGCGGGCCGATGGCCGGGCGCGATGCCTTGACCGGAGCGGGGACGAACGCGCCGCTCAGAGCGTAGCCGCGCTCCGCCTTGCTGCGCGGTTCGATGAGCAGCGGCGTCTGTTCGAGTAATTGCATCGCCAGTTCGAACAAAGATTCGGGCGCGCCGGCCTTCAGTTCGATCTCCACCTCGGAAATGTCCTGGTGCGAGTCGCCGGCGCGGATTTTGCCGAGATCGAGTGCGAGTTCGGCCTTGTCCTCGCCGCGTTCGATTTGCCAGGTGGTGCGCTGAAATTCGGTGACGAAGGCCGGGGCAATGCGCTGCAGGTCGATCCCGGCCAGCAAATCCAGCGCCGCCTTGGGCAGCACGGCGAAATCCGGGCTGGCGCCGCCGGCAACCGCCATCTCCCATTCCGGCCGGCTCGACAGGGCGCCGACGGCGCGTGACTCGGCCTTCAAGGTTTGCACCCAGTGATAGCCGACCCGCCGCACGCGCAGCGCGATGCCACGCCGCATCAGGGCGAATTCCGGCGTGTCGAAATAGATGCTTAGCAAAGCGCGCCGCTGCGGCTTGATTCCGTCCAGCACAGGATGCCGTCGGATGCGCGCGGCATGGCGCGGCAGCAAAGCCAGTTTCAGTTCGATTTCCATGCAACTTCCCGTGTCTCAACAATGCCGCGATAGAAGGCAATCCCCCATTGAGGTTAGCATCCATGGCCTTGCTTCGTGTTACACCGCCCATGAGCCCGCTGCCCGCCCCCGAACAGTTGATCAATCGTGAACTTGGCATTCTGGAGTTCAACCGCCGCGTACTTGCCCAGGCGGAAGATACTTCGACGCCGTTGCTGGAACGGCTGCGTTTTCTCTGCATTTTCTCCAGCAACATGGACGAATTCTTCGAGATTCGCGGCGCCGGCCTGAAAGAGCAGCTCAAGTTCAACCCGCACCTGATCGGCGCCGACGGCCTCACCGCCCGCCAGATCTACAAGCAGGTGGCGAAGACCGCGCACGAACTGGTCGCGCGCCAGTACGACCTGTTCAACAAGGACGTGTTGCCGGCGCTGGCGCAGCAGGACATCCGCTTTCTGCGCCGCACGCACTGGAGCGTGGAACAGGCGGAATGGATCCGCAATTACTTCTTCAACGAGTTGATGCCGGTGCTGACGCCGATCGGACTCGACCCGGCGCATCCGTTTCCGAACGTGCTCAACAAGAGTCTGAATTTCGCAATCGAGCTGTCCGGCAAGGATGCCTTCGGCCGCAACTCGGACCGCGCCGTGGTGCAGGCGCCGCGCGCACTGCCGCGGGTGATCCAGTTGCCGACCGAACTTGCCGGCTGCGAATTCGGCTTCGTCTTCCTGTCATCCATCCTGCACGCGCACGTCGGCGAACTGTTCGCCGGCATGGAAGTGCGCGGCTGCTACCAGTTCCGCGTCACGCGCAATTCCGACCTGTTCGTCGACGACGAAGAAAACAAGAACCTGCGCGAACAACTGCAGGGCGAATTGCCGCACCGCCATTTCGGCGATGCCGTGCGGCTGGAAGTGGCCGACAACTGCTCGCCGGAGATGACCGCCTTCTTGCTGGAACAGTTCGGCCTCGGTCGCGAAGACCTGTTCCAGGTGCTCGGCCCGGTTAATCTGGTGCGCCTGATGGGCGTGCCGGAAAAGGTTGAGCGGCCCGATCTGAAGTTTTCCCCGTTCACGCCCGGACTGCCCGGCGTGCTGCTCAAGCAGCCCGACATGTTCCAGGCGATTTCCGCCGGCGACATCCTGTTGCATCACCCGTATCAATCCTTCCAGCCGGTGATCGACTTCATCCGCCAGGCTGCCGAAGATCCCAACGTGCTGGCCATCCGGCAGACGGTCTACCGCACCGGCACCGATTCTGAACTGATGCGGCAACTGATTTCCGCCGCCCAGCGCGGCAAGGAAGTCACCACCGTGGTCGAACTGATGGCGCGCTTCGACGAGGAAGCCAACATCAACTGGGCGGAACAACTGGAAAAAGCCGGTGCGCATGTCGTCTACGGCGTCGTCGGCTACAAGACGCACGCCAAGCTGGCGCTGGTGGTGAGGCGCGAGAGTGGAAAACTCAAGAGATATGCGCATCTCGGGACTGGCAACTACCACCCGCGCACCGCCCGCATGTACACCGATTTCGGCCTGCTCACCTGCCAGCCGGACATGTGCCAGGACGTCAACGACGTGTTCATGCAGCTGACCGGCCTGGGCAAGGCGCACGAACATACGCTGCTGCTGCAGTCGCCGTTCTCGATGCACGCCCGCATGATGCAGGCGATCGGCAACGAGACGGAAAAGGCGCGCCGGGGCGAGAAGGCTGCGATCATCGCCAAGATGAACGCGCTGCTCGAACCGCGCATCATCGCGGCGCTGTACGAAGCCTCGCAGGCCGGCGTCCAGGTCGATCTGATCGTGCGCGGCGTCTGCGCGCTGCGGCCGGGCATTCCAGGCGTGTCCGACAACATCCGGGTGCGCTCGCTGATCGGCCGCTTTCTCGAACATCACCGCATCTTCTATTTCCTCAACGGCGGCCAGGAAGACGTCTGGCTGGCCAGCGCCGACTGGATGGATCGCAACTTCTTCCGCCGCATCGAAACCGGCTTCCCGCTGCTCGACCCCAAGCTCAAGCGCCGCGTCATCAACGAAGGCCTCAAAGCCTGTCTGAAGGACAACCAGCGCTCCTGGGAAATGTTGCCGGACGGCTCTTTCCGCCGCCGCACCCGGCGCGGCAAGGGCTTCGATGCGCAAACCTTCCTGATGAGCGCGTTGGGCGCGAAGGTCTAGCAGCCTGTCGGACTTTGGGCGTCGATAGCGAAAATCGGCCCCGGCGAGCCCATTTTTTGCCGGATTTGCAGCCGCATGGTTGTTCCATGGGGCAAGAAGCCGGCGGAAAAGGGGCCGTCGCGGTCGGTTTGCAGCCGACGATTCCAAAGTCCGACAGGCTGCTAGTCCGGCACTCAGTTCGTCATGCGGCGCGGCACCCGGTTGGCGTCCAGCATCTTCTCGATGGGGTTGAAGATGTCGAAGCGCGAGAACGGTTTCTGGATGAAGCCATCGGCGCCGATCCGCCTTACATACATTTGTTCGCCGAGCTGCTGATTGCCGCTCATCATGATCACGGGCAGATGCTGTACCGCGGGGTCGCGTCGAATCTGCCGCAACGCGGCAAAGCCGTTCATGCCCGGCAACAGCACATCGAGGAAGACCAGATCCGGATGCTCCGTGCGCGCCATTTGCAGGCCGCGCTCGGCATTGGCGGCGACCAGCGGCAGATAGCCCGCCGAACTGAAGACCTTGCGCAGCACGGTCAGCACGGTGGGCGAGTCATCGATGATCAGAACGCGGGTGCCTTTGCGTGCATCGATCCGCGGTTTTTTGCGCCGATTCGACGGTGCCATGCGTCTGCTGACGCTTGGCGCACGTGCAGTTTTTGCCGGCGACCTGGTGAAATACGTACGCAATCCAGCAAGAAATTCCATGTGTAACTCCCGGTTTCCATTCTCGGCAAAGCTTTCATGCGTTACACAAAAACATTGCCATCCCGTTTTCCCGGTTCAGCCGATCACAGCGGGTTCTGCTGAGATTGCACTTCAGTCGATGAAGTTCGGCCGAGCCTCGTTACCTGGCACTGTCTGGCGTGTTGCGCCGCAGATGAACTGGACCACGGCCGGCGGGGCCGCGGTAATGCGGGATACACGGTAATTGCGCCGCATTGGCACGGTAACGGCGTCGCGCTACGCGAGCGCTGGGCTCAGGTGGCGAGCAGCGTCGCCAGGCCGATGCTGGGCGCGACATCGCGCCAGGCTTTCAATTCGTCGTCCAGGGCGGCTTGCGTCAACGGGTTGGCGTTCAGCCAGGTCGCCGGCAGATGCAGTTCGCAGGCGCCGTCGCGGCAGGCGAGTTGCATTTTCGGCAGGGTCAGGTTGTTGCGGCCGCTGTTGAACAGGACCGCCAGACGCAGGCACAGGATCAGCGGCCAGTTCGGGTCGGCGCGGCTGAAGCCGAGCTTGCCGAGACCGCCGCGGCTGGCGCGCACCAGGGCGGCGAGGCGGATCTGGTCGCGCCGCGAGAAGCCGGGCATGTCGGCGTTTTCCAGAATGTAGGCGCCGTGTTTGTGGAAGCCGGAATGCGCGATGGAAATGCCGATTTCATGCAGCAATGCGGCCCAGGCCAGGCAGCGCATGGCATCGTCGGCGAGCGGCGGCGAGAGCCCCTGCGCCAGTTGGCGCGACAGGTCACCGACCCGGCGCGCCTGTTTGCCGTCGACGTGATAGCGGCGCTGGAACTGGCTGACGGTGATGTCGCGCATGTCGCGGTCGTGCACGCGGCCGAGCAGATCCCACAGGATGCCTTCGCGCATGGCGCCCTGCGCCACGGTCATGTTCTCGATGCCGAGTTCTTCGAACAGCGCCAGCATGATGCAGAGGCCGCCGACGATGACCGGGCGACGGTCCGGCTTGAGTCCGGCCAGTTCGAGTTGTTCGATGCGGCCGGCCTTGAGCATCCGCTCGCGCAGCCAGTGCAGGCCATTTAGCGTGATGGCGCCGTCGGAATGCCCATTCAGCCGGCAGAGTTCGCCCAGCGCCCGCGCCGTGCCGGAGGAGCCGACGGCTTCCTGCCAGGCCGGCATGGCGGCACTGGCGCGGAATTGACGGGCGACCAGCTGGATTTCGACGCGGGCGGCGGTGTCGGCAGCGTGCAGCGCAGTTTTGTCCATTTCGCCGCCGGGAAAGAATTGTTTGCTGAACACGACGCAGCCCATGCGCAGGCTTTCGCGTTCTTGCGGATCGTAGCCGGCGCCGATGATGCACTCGGTGGAGCCGCCGCCGATATCGACCACCAGTCGCGGCGTCTGGGTCAGCGGCAGGCTGTGCGACACGCCCAGGTAGATCAGGCGGGCCTCTTCGCGGCCGGCGACGATTTCGATTTCGAAGCCGAGTGCGGCGCGCGCCTTTTCCAGGAATTCGGGTGCGTTCTTGGCCACCCGCAGTGCCGACGTGCCGACCGCACGCACTGCGCCGGCCGGCATGCCTTGCAGGCGTTCGCCGATACGCGCCAGGCAGTTCAGCGCGCGCCGTTGCGCGGCGGCGTCGAGATGCTTCAGGGCGGTGAGGCCGCTGGCCAGGCGCACCGGTTCCTTGATCGAGTCGAGGTAGAACAGTTGCTCGCCTTCGACGCGGCCAACCTGCATATGGAAGGAGTTGGAGCCGAGATCGATGGCGGCGAGGGTTTGGTATTCCTGCATGCGCGGGGCTTTTACCGGATGGATGTGTCTGCAGTATGACATCCGGTGGCCCTTCACCCTGGCCGTCTCCCCGGAGTCGTAGATGGGCGCGCTGCGCTTCGCCCATCCTACGAAACTCTCTGGAGGGTTAGCAGGCTGGTGAGAAACTCGCCGCCCCTTGCTGGCAGCGGGAATTCGGGCAA
>JASJPG010000094.1:0-38825 GCA_031426815.1 Hydrogenophilaceae bacterium | reverse complement strand
CGTTGTCGGCCTTGATGATCTTGTAGGGCATCAGCGCGATGTCCTTCTGTACTTCTTTTTCCTCGAAGCGGCGGCCGATCAGACGCTTGATCGCGTACAGCGTGTTCCTCGGGTTGGTGACGGCCTGACGCTTGGCCGGCGCACCGGCCAGGATCTCGCCGTCTTCGGCATAAGCGATGATGGACGGCGTGGTGCGCGCGCCCTCGGAGTTTTCGATGACCTTGGGTTTGCCGCTTTCCATGATTGCCACGCAGGAATTGGTGGTGCCCAGGTCGATACCGATAATCTTGCCCATTTTTATGTTCCTCTGAATGTATTAAACGTGATTGCCAAGTGGGATTGAGATGGCCGATTTCAAGTCGGCGAAAACGGTTATTGCGCGATCACTTCGGCTGGATCACCGTGACCAGCGCCGGCCGCATCACGCGCTCGTTCAGCGCGTAGCCCTTCTGCAGCACCGTCGCCACCGTATTGGCGTCGCCCTCGCCCGGCACCATCGCAATGGCCTGGTGATAATTCGGATCGAATTTGTCGCCCAAGGGATTGATTTCCTTGATGCTGTTCTTCTCGAACACGCCGGCAAGCTGCTTCAGCGTCAGCTCGACGCCACTCTTCAGGCTCTCGATGCTGGCGCTGTCGCCGGTGGCCAGCGCGGCTTCCAGACTGTCTTTCACCGGCAGCAGTTCGGCGGCGAACTTGTCGAGCGCAAAGCGGCGCGCCTTGTCGATCTCGTCTAGCGCGCGCCGCCGTGCATTTTCGGCGTCGGCCTTGGCGCGCAACCAGGCATCGTGGTGTTCCTGCGCATTCAATTTGGCCTGGCGCAACTGATCTTCCAGGCTGGGAATGACATCTTTTTCAAGTCCGCCGCTTTCGATCTCGGCGATATTTTCAGCGTTGATTTCGGTATTGATTTCGGTATTGATTTCGTCTGACATGGCGCGTCCATTTCTAAAAAACCCGACTGGTTCTGGGGACGATGCGCGCCAATTCAAGCCCCTGTTGCCGCGCGCCAACGTCATTGCATCGATTCCGCGATAATCCAGCCGTAGCTCAGCCTGGAGATTATCCGTTGTCGTCCGAACCTCTTATCGAAATCAAAGACTTGCGCTTTTCCTATGGCGAGCGGGAAGTGCTCAAGGGCCTCAATCTCAACATCCCGCAAGGCAAGGTGGTGGCGATCCTGGGTTCCAGCGGCTGCGGCAAAACCACGCTGATGCGTCTGATCGGCGGGCAACTGCAGCCGGCCGCCGGTTACGTCAAGGTCGCCGGTGAAGTGGTGCACGCACTCGGCAACGACGATCTCTACAAGTTGCGCCGCAAGATGGGCATGATGTTCCAGGCCGGCGGCCTGTTCAGCGACCTGTCGGTGTTCGACAACGTTGCCTTCCCGATGCGCGAACACACCGACCTGCCGGAAGCGATGATTCGCGACCTGGTGCTGATGAAACTGCATGCCGTCGGCCTGCGCGGCGCCCAGAAACTGATGACCGGCGAACTTTCCGGCGGTATGCAGCGCCGCGTCGCGCTGGCGCGCACTGTCGCGCTCGACCCGATGCTGACCATGTACGACGAACCCTTCGCCGGCCTCGACCCGATCTCGCTCGACGTCATCGCCAACATCATCCGCCGCCTGAGCGACGCCCTCGGCCTGACCTCCATCGTGGTCAGTTACGACGTGGCCGAATCGCTGAAGATCGCCGACTACGCCATCTTCATCGACAACGGCGTCGTCGTCGCCGAAGGCCCGGCCAAGGAGATGCCGCAATCGACGCACCCCTTCGTGCATCAATTCGTGCACGGCGAGGAAGACGGCCCGGTGCACTTCCATTACCCGGCACGCGATCTGGCGCTGGATTTGGGGTTGGCACGCTGACGACGCCATACCGATTGCCGATCCAGCGGACGCGACAGTTAGGCTCTATGTCTACTTCACGGGAGCATGCGTTCACCGATGGTACTGCACGATGTCATCGATCTGAGTTTTTGCGCCGGTGATCGGAAAAACCAGCGCCAACTGCCGTCAGTTGACCACGCGCGGGTGCGACAACCGACCAACTGAGGTTTCCAGGATCAATGGCATTCGACGGAAGACGCTTCGCTTTTCCGCCCCACTGAGTTCGACATCCCCATCGCGGCTCCGGCCGATGCGGCCCGCCGCAAGCCCAGCCGGTCGATTTTCAGGGTGTAGAACTGTGTGTGGCGTCTGCCGCAGCGGCTGCAGACAAATATCTCGTCCTGGTTGATCTTGCCCAGTGACTGGAAAGTGTGCTTCTCGAAAAAACACTTGATGGTTTGCAGCATGCTCTCCCCCGTGCAAACGGCTTGTAGATGCGTCCCGACGCCGAAGGGCTGGGCAACCGGCGCTTCCCTAGGCAACACACGGTCACCCTGTAAAAGCAGACGGCCACCATAGCCAATCGCACCTATGGCGAAAATCGGTCGATTATTTATCTTACTAAATTGATCTTTATCAATGGGCGCCAAGGCGCCGCAGCACGCAGGTCGGCCTGGGTCAATAAGCAAAGCGCGGTTTGAGTTCTTCCAAATTCAGTTCCCGCAGCATCGCCTCCAGGCGTTCCCGTGCATTGCCACGCGGCGCACCGCCGTGGCGGCGGGCGACGATCAACTCGTTCTTCATCGAGTGTTCCCAACCGACCAGTTCCGTCACGGTGACCTGATAGCCGTGCGATTCCAGCAGCAGACAGCGAAACACATTGGTCAGGTGGCTGCCGAATTCGCGCGAGTGGATCGGGTGGCGCCATAGCTCGGACAGCGGCGTTTTCGCGAACGAAGCGTTCTTGTTCTTGCGCAACACTGTCGCGACCTCGGCCTGGCAACACGGCACCAGCACGATGAATTCGGCCTGCTTTTGCAGCGCGAAGCGGATGGCGTCGTCGGTCGCGGTATTGCAGGCATGCAGCGCGGTGACGATATCGATCTTTTCCGGCAGCGCTGTTGAGGCGATCGATTCCTCGACCGACAAATTGAGGAACGACATGCGCTGGAATTCCAGGCGCGTCGCCAGTTCCTGCGATTTTTCGACCAGTTCCGGACGCGTTTCGATGCCGTAAATATGGCCGCTCTGCCGATCCTTCAGAAACAGGTCGTACAGGATGAAGCCGAGGTAGGACTTGCCGGCGCCATGGTCGGCCAGGGTCAGATCGCCTTGCGCGGCCATGACTTCTGCCAGCAGCGGTTCGATGAAGTGATACAGGTGATAGACCTGCTTCAGCTTGCGCCGGCTGTCCTGATTCAGCTTGCCGTCGCGGGTCAGGATATGCAGTTCCTGCAACAGTTCGACGGATTGGCCGGGTTTGATTTCCGGCGCGGGAGCAGAGACCGGAATAACCCGTTCATTGCGTTGAGCTTTCTTGTCAGCCATGCCTACCTCAAAAAACGATGCGCTTGGATTGCCTGCTTCGCGGTACGCTCGCGCCTACATTACACGCACCCTGAAACGGACCGCTCATGGCAAAACCCAACTACGCATTCGAAAAACGCCAGAAGGAACTGGCTAAGAAACAAAAGAAACAGGAAAAACTGGAACAGCGCAAAGCCGCCGGCAGCCACGAAGCCGAGCCGGAAGGTGCCGACGCGGAGATGGAAAGCGAGTCCACGGTTGAAGATGCGGCTGATTCGGCTTCCTCGCCGACGCCAGACTAATCCTGCGAGGGTGCGTACAGCGCAACTTCTCAAACAACACGCTGCAACTCATTGATTCAGTAGGGTGCGCATGGCGCACCCTACAGTGGCATGGGTCCATTACTTCGCCAACCCTGGACTCATTCCGCCGGTTCCTTTCCGGGACCGGAAAACCCCAGCGCACGCCAGCCGGCCAGACCCAGCTTGTTCAGGGTTTCGATATTGCGCCCGAAAATCTCCTCGGCATCCGGAACCGCCTCCACCGCTCGCGCGATGCTCGCTTCCCGAATCAGATGCAAGGTCGGATATGGCGCCCGATTGGTGTAGTTGCCGATGTCGTCCGGCGCCGTATCGGCAAACTGGAATTGCGGATGGAAGCTGGCCACCTGGATGATGCCTTCCAGACCATGCTCCTCGACCGCCGCCTCGGCGATGATCGTGAAATCGTTGAAATCGATGAAATCCGGCAGCAAGGTCGGATGGATCAGCAAGGTCGTGTCGATTTCCGCCGGATCGCTCTCTGCCAGCAGGTCCAGTTCGCGGTCCAGATCTTCAAGAAAAGCATCCAGATGTTTGGCCTCGCTGATCACGAAACGCACTTGGTTCTTGACGTAGACCGATTTCGCGAACGGGCACAGATTAAGACCGATCACCGCCTTTTCGACCCACAGCCGCATCGCGGCGAGCACTTCTTCGTTATTCATCTTCATTCTCTTCAGTTTCGTTCAGTTTCGTTCAGTTTCGTTTTGTCGCCAGACGGATGGTGGCCTCGCTTGACGGGGCGATACTACGCAATCCAGCGCCGGCCAAAACGATAGTATTGGCAATATTTTCATGTTGATCGGCGTCGCCGAAAGCGACCGCCTTCGCCTATACAAGGAGCTTGCCATGGATGGAAATCAGATACCCGAGACCGACTGCGGCTGCCACAAGAAAAACGACCGCTACATGACCTTCGAAGGCATCGAATGCGAGGCCGGCGCCCAACGTGTCATGGCGTGCATCGAACGCAACGTCGCGGCCAGCCAACAGGACGCGCCCTTCTGGCCTTACTTCATGGCCAAACGCACGCCGCGCAGCGGCCCCGCGCCGGACGATCTCTTCCTCGTGCATTCGCACATCAACCAGATACGCGAGTTATTCGAGGAATGCGGCGACGCAGCGGCGCTGGCAATGTTGTTGCAGCTTGAGGAAGAGTGCTGCTGAGGGGGCTTGGGTTGCTGCAGGCTGTAAGGCCCTCAACGCGACTGGTGGCGCAGTTTTGCCCATGACGCCATTGAACCGCGCCAAAAATGGCGCAGTAATAGAAACAGCGCCACAATGGCGCCAGATCAACTGCGCTTCATCAACCATGTCGACGATCAACGAACTTCAACAGAGCATCCACGCGACCCCGGCGGGGCTGACGCTTGCCGAGTTGTTGGCGCGCCACCCGCAGGTTGCACGCCGTACAGCCCAGCGATTGATCAGCCAAATGATCGGCGGGGGAGAGATCTCCGCGCGCGGTGAAGGACGCGCACGTCGCTACTATTCCAAGCGTGACGGGCCAACCCATACCGGCGCCGAAGTCACAGGGACAGATCGATTTCCAGATTTCATCCCGCTATCTGCCGACAGCAAGGACATTCTGGCCTATATCGATCAGCCACCTGAGGCACGCAAACCTGTGGGCTATCAGCCCGATTTTCTGGATGCCTACCAACCGAACAAGACCTGGTATCTGTCTGAGCCGCTGAGAAGGCAACTGCACAAGACCGGACGCACACCGCAAACGGAGGCGCCGGCAGGCACCTACAGCCACGCCATCCTGAACCGGCTGTTGATCGATTTGTCCTGGGCGTCGAGCCATCTGGAGGGAAACACCTATTCCCGGCTTGATACGCTTGAGCTCATCGAGCAGGGCAAGGCGGCGCGCGGTAAGGCCGCCATCGAAACTCAGATGATTTTGAACCACAAGACGGCGATTGAACTGCTGGTCGAAAACATCGGAAGCGCTGAATTCAATCGATATACCTTGATGAACCTGCATAGTGCCTTGGCGGAGAATCTATTGCCCAACCCCGCCGACGAAGGACGGGTTCGCCAACATGCCGTGGATATCGGCAGGAGCGTTTATCACCCGTTGTCGACGCCGCAGAAAATCAACGATGCGCTGGACGCGCTGCTCGGCAAGGCCAACCAGATTGCCGACCCATTCGAGCAGTCCTTTTTCATGATGGTGCATCTGCCGTATCTGCAGCCTTTTGCCGACATCAACAAACGCACATCCCGTCTGGCTGCCAACTTGCCGCTGTTCCGGGCCAATCTCTGTCCCTTGACCTTCCTGGACGTGCCGGAACACGCATACAGCCGCGCCATTCTTGGCGTGTACGAAATGACCCGGGTGGAGCTGCTGCGCGACCTCTATGTCTGGGCCTATGAACGCTCGACGCAGGAATATCTGGCCATCAAACAGGATCTGGTCGAACCCGACCCCCTACGCCTGGCTTGGCGCGACTTTATCAAGCGCATCATCCATGACGTTGTGGCGCGGCCTGATCGCGAAGCGATGGACTTCATTCAACAAGCCGTCAAAGCGCGCATCCCTGCGAGCGAGCAAGACAGTGTACAAGCCTTGATCGTGGAAGAACTCAGACGGCTGCACGAGGGCGTTCTTGCTCGCTACGGCCTGAAGCCTTCCGAGTTCAACGCCTGGAAAACGAGGGAAAATGGCGCGTAGATTTGGCTGACTGACAGCGGTTCTCTGCATCTTCTGTCACCCGTGCAGCCATTCCACCAGATGAAACCTGTTTGGCGCGAGTTGCCAGATGGCGTATTGCCGGATCGATTCGGGAAGCATGCCGGCGCATTCGTGATCGTGGATTTCCAGCTCGCCGCCCAGCCAGAATTGGGCCAGCAGATCGTCCAATGATCCCACCTGCGTAAGCGAGCGCGTGACGAAGCGGTCCGGGCGACGAGTGGTTGAAGCGAGGTCGTGCCAGCTGGCCCAGTGCCTTCCCTGCAAAGCATGTTGCAGACCGGTCAGCCAGGCTTGCCGATCATGCCAGGCCCCCTGCCCGCTCAGCTTCTGGCCGAGCAGGTTGCAGAACAGCAAGGCTGCATTCGGATAGCGTTGCGCCAGGATGGCGGGGCCGTCCGCTTGCGCCAACCAGGCCGAATCGGCGAATTCGAATGCGAAATCCGCGAAACGCTTGCGTAGCAGATGGCGCGCCAACGCGTCCGGTTCCAGCACGGTAATGCGCTGGAATCGGGCCAGGAAACGGGCATTCAGCGCGTAGCCGCCACTGGGGCCGATCAGCACCAGTTCAGCCGTTTCGGGACGCCAGGCATCCAGCCAACGCGCGACTTCGCTATGAAACGGCAGCCAGCGCGTGCGACGCCAGCGCCAGGCGCGCAGATGATAGTTGAGGCCGCCGCTGGGGTGCAGCAGCATCAGCCGCCGAACACCAACTTCGCCACATCCTTGTAATGCTTGACGAAGCTGACCGAGAGGCCGGCTTTGACGTAATCCGGCAGGCGGTCGAAGTCGGGCTGGTTGGCGTTGGGCAGGATCAGTTCGTGCAAGCCGACGCGCTTGGCGGCGATGACTTTTTCGCGGATGCCGCCGACCGGCAGCACTTGCCCGGTCAGGGTCAATTCGCCGGTCATCGCCAGCGGGCGCGGAATTTTTTCGTTGCGCGCCAGCGACAACAGCGCGGTGGCCATGGTGATGCCGGCAGAAGGGCCGTCCTTCGGCGTGGCGCCTTCCGGCACGTGCAGGTGCACGAAGGCTTCGTCGAAGAACTTGGGGTCGGCCTTGTACAGCTTGAGGTGGCTGGAGATGTAGCTGTAGGCGATCTCGGCCGATTCCTTCATCACGTCGCCCAGCTTGCCGGTGAGCTTGAAGCCACGGTTCAGCGTGTGCACCTTGGTCGCTTCGATGGTCAGCGTGGCGCCGCCCAGCGCGGTCCAGGCCAGTCCGGTGACGACGCCGATGCCGGCCATCGGTTTTTCCGGGATGTAGGGCGGCTCGTTGATGAAATCGGCCAGGTTGTCGGCGGTGACGTGCAGTTTCTCGGCTTCGTGGCGGACGATCTTGACCACGCTTTTGCGCACCACCTTGCCCAGGTTCATTTCCAGTTGCCGCACGCCGGCTTCGCGCGCATAGCCGTCGACGATGTGGCGCACGGCGGCTTCGGTGATGCTGACCTGGCCGCGCTTGAGGCCGGCTTTCTTGATCTGCTTGGGCCACAGGTGATGCTTCGCGATGGCCAGTTTTTCTTCCATCAGATAGCCGGACAGGCGGATGACTTCCATCCGGTCGAGCAGCGGCGCAGGAATGGTGTCGAGCTGATTGGCGGTGCAGATGAACAGCGTTTTCGACAGGTCGAAGCGGACGTCGAGGTAATGGTCGAGGAATTCCCCGTTCTGTTCCGGGTCGAGCACTTCCAGCAACGCCGAGGCCGGGTCGCCCTGGTAGCTGGCGCCGATCTTGTCGACCTCGTCGAGCATGATGATCGGGTTTTGCGATTCGACTTCCTTGATCGCCTGGACGAACTTGCCGGGCATGGCGCCGATGTAGGTGCGGCGGTGGCCCTTGATCTCGGCTTCGTCGCGCATGCCGCCGACCGAAAAGCGGTAGAACTTGCGGCCCAGCGCGCGCGCCACCGAGCGGCCGATGGAGGTCTTGCCGACGCCGGGCGGGCCGACCAGCAACAGGATCGAGCCGGCGACTTCGCCCTTCATCGTGCCGACGGCGAGGAATTCGATGATGCGTTCCTTCACATCGTCGAGGCCGTCATGGTCGGCGTCGAGGATCTTGCGCGCGCGCACCAGGTCGAGCTTGTCCTTGGTGTACTTGCCCCAGGGCAGGTTGGTCAGCCAGTCGAGATAGTTGCGCGTGACGGTGTATTCCGGCGAGCCGTGTTCGAGGCCGGACAGCTTGTCCATCTCCTCGCCGATCTTCTTGCCCGCGTGCGCCGGCAGCTTCAATTTCTTGATACGCCCCTGGTACAGCTCCAGGTCGGCGGTGCGGTCGTCCTTGGCGATGCCGAGTTCCTTCTGAATCGCCTTCAACTGTTCGCGCAAAAAGAATTCCCGCTGTTGCTGGGTCATCTTTTCTTCGACTTTTTCCTGGATGTGGGTTTGCAGCTTGGCGACTTCCAGTTCCTTCTTGATCAGCAACAGCACCTTCTGCATGCGCTTGCGCAGATTCAGTGCTTCCAGCACCTCCTGCAGCTTTTCCTTCGGCGCAGTGGTCAGGCTGGCGGCGAAATCGGCCAGCAAGGCCGGCTCGTTGGGCGAGAAACGGTTCAGGAAGAACTTCAGCTCTTCGCTGTAGAGCGGGTTGAGCGGCAGCAAGTCCTTGATCGAATTGATGATCGCCAATGCGTAGGCCTTGATTTCCTCGCCGCTGGTGGCCGCCCGCGTTTCCGCCGGGTATTCGACGCGGGCGAAATACGGCGCTTTGCCGGACAGCCATTCCGCGACCTTGAAGCGGGTGATGCCTTCGGCGATGAACTGGATCTTGCCGTCCGAACGAAGCGGGTGATGCATGCGCACCAGTGTGCCGGTGCCGTAGAAATCCTCCGGCCGCGCATCGTCGGAGATATCGCCGTGCACCATGATCAGACCGACCAGATGGTGGCCGGCATCGCCGATGCGTTTGACCGTCTCCATCCACGGCCCCTCGTTCATGATCAGCGGCAGGGTTTGCGCCGGGAAAAAGGGCTTCTCGGTCAGCGGCAGGATGTAAATGGTCCCCGGCAGGGTCTGCGCCGGCAGATTCAGCGTGGGCTGCGCGCCTCCCGTGTCACCTGGTTCGACGATTTCACCCTCGATAGGCGTGTTGTTATTTTCTTCGTTCATTCCAATTTTCCGTCATCAGGCAGGGTTTAGTGGTGCGGCCAGAGTGCCGAATTTCAAGCGCCACAATACTTCCAGCGGAACAGCGTTGGTTATACTGCCAAACCCTACTACCGTGAGCCTCGCCATGAAACGTGTTCTCTGCCCCCTGCTGTGTTCCCTGACGTTTTCCACTGCCGTTCAAGCAGATGACATCACTTTGTCGATGCTGATTTCCCAGGCCGAATTCAGAAGCCTGTCGGAAGACATGACCGGCGCATTGAGCTACAAAGCGGTGCAACCGGCAGAGGCGATGGGCATCACCGGTTTCGACATCGGCATTGAGCTGGGCGCCACCGAAATGAAGAGCCAGGCCTGGAAGACGGCTACCGGAGGCAGTAACGACTGGTTGCCGGTGCCCAAACTGCATATCAGCAAAGGCCTTCCGTTCGACATCAATGTCGGCGGCTTCTATACCCAGGTGCCGGACAGCAACATCAAACTGTGGGGTGCGGAAGCCAGCTACGCCATCCTCGCCGGCAGCACGTTGACCCCAGCGCTGGCCATACGCGGCGCTTACACCAAACTCGACGGCGTTTCGATGCTGGACTTTGAAACCAAGAGCGTCGACATCTCGATTTCGAAAGGTTTTGCGATGTTCACGCCTTTCGCCGGCGTCGGTTATGTCTGGGCCGACAGCACCCCGGATGCTTCGACCGGCTGGATCTCTGAAAGCATCAAGTCCTCGAAAATCTTCGCCGGACTGAATTTCAATATCGCGCTGGGCAATCTGGCCATTGAAGCCGACAAAACCGGCGACAACATGACTTACAGCGCAAAACTGGGTCTGCGCTTCTAATATTCGCGCAGCCGGTGTTGTAGGAGCGCCTTCCAAGGCGCGAAGTCCGAAACAATCGCGCCTTGGAAGGCGCTCCTACGCGTGGTGTCGCCACTCACCCGATGGGTGACGCAACGAAAAAGGGCGACCAAGCGGTCGCCCTTTTTCGTTGCCGTAGCCGCTTCAACCGTAACTCAAACCCATCGCTTCGCGGACATCGCGCATCGTTTCGCGGGCCAGGTCACGCGCCTTTTCGCAGCCGTCGTCGATGATGTTCTTCACGGTATCCGGATCCTCTGTATAGGCGCGGGCGCGTTCCTGAATCGGCCCCAGTTCCTTCAGCACGGCATCGATCACCGGCTGCTTGCACTCGATGCAGCCGATGCCCGCGCTGGTGCAACCCTGCGTGACCCAGGCTTGCACATCGTTGCCGCTGTACACCTGGTGCAACTGCCAGACCGGGCACTTGTCGGGAGAACCCGGGTCGGTGCGGCGCACGCGGGCGGGATCGGTCGGCATGGTGCGGATCTTCCGGGTTACCGCATCCGGCTCTTCGCGCAGCGAAATGGTGTTGTGGTACGACTTGGACATTTTTTGCCCGTCCAGGCCCGGCATCCGTGACGCCGCAGTCAGCAAGGCTTGCGGCTCGGTCAGGATCATCTTGCCGCCGCCTTCCAGGTAACCGTAGAGGCGTTCCTTGTCGCCCAGCGACAGGTTCTGGGTTTCGCCCAGCATCGCGCGCGCCGATTCCAGCGCTTCGTCTTCGCCGGCTTGCTGGTAGCGCGTGCGCAGTTCCTGATACAGCTTGGCCTTCTTGCCGCCCAGCTTTTTCACCGCGGCTTCGGCTTTCTCTTCGTAGCCCGCTTCCTTGCCATAGAGATGGTTGAAGCGGCGCGCGATCTCGCGCGAGAACTCGATATGCGGCACCTGGTCTTCGCCCACCGGCACCTGGTTGGCGCGGTAGATCAGGATGTCGGCGCTTTGCAGCAGCGGGTAGCCGAGGAAGCCGTAAGTCGACAGATCCTTCTCCGACAGTTTTTCCTGCTGATCCTTGTAGGTCGGCACGCGCTCCAGCCAGCCCAGCGGCGTCATCATCGACAGCAGCAGATGCAGTTCGGCGTGCTCGATGACCTGCGACTGGATGAACAAAGTGGCTTTGGACGGATCGACGCCGGCGGCGAGCCAGTCGATCACCATTTCCCAGGTGGCCTGTTCGATGCCGAGCGGGTTGTCGTAATGCGTGGTCAGCGCGTGCCAGTCGGCGACGAAGAACAGGCATTCGTATTCGTGCTGCAGCTTGACCCAGTTCTTGAGGACGCCATGGTAGTGGCCGAGATGCAGGCTGCCGGTGGGGCGCATGCCGGAAAGAACGCGATCTGCGTACATGGAAGGTTCCGTCAGTTCAAAACGATTTGGATAAGGGCCAGCAATTCGACCGGGTTGATGGCGAAGATGAAGGCCGCGAGCTGAATCAGGGCTTGAATCAGCGGCCACATGAAGACGCCGAGCAGGCCCATGAACATCAGGCCGAGCAGGATGAAAATACCGTAGGGTTCGATGCGCGCCAAGCCGTAGGCCAGGCGTTGCGGCAACAGGCTGACCGCGATGCGGCCGCCATCCAGCGGCGGCAGCGGAATCAGGTTCAACGCCATCAACACGGCATTGATGAAGATGCCGGCGGCGCCCATCAGCGCCAGCGGCATCGCAAACGCGCTGGCGGGCATGGTCAGCGCCAGCTTGATCATGCCCGCCCAGATCAGCGCCATCAGCAGATTGGCGGCGGGACCGGCGGCCGCCACCCATAGCATGTCCTGCTTGGGATGACGCAAATTGCGGAAGTTGACCGGCACCGGTTTGGCCCAGCCGAACAGAATGCCGGCGCCGCCGGAGAGTTTGGAGATGATCAGAATGGCTAGCGGCACGATCAGCGTACCCATCAAATCGAAATGCCGTATCGGGTTCAGGCTGATGCGGCCTTCCAGTTCGGCAGTGCGGTCGCCAAAGCGCAAGGCGGCGTAACCGTGTGCGGCTTCGTGCAGCGTGATGGCGAGAACCACCGGCAAGGCAAACACTGATATCTTTTGTATTAGATTAAGTTCCACTGTTTACCCATTGTTTATGAAGCACAAGTCATTCAAGGCCCAATTGCCGAACATCGCCTGTACCACGTCGGATCAGTTCCGGTAGTGCGCCGGTCAGGTCGACGATGGTGGTCGACTCGATGCCGCAGAACCCCGTATCAATCAGTACATCGATGCGGTTGCCGAGGCGATCCAGGATGTCTTCCGGGTCGTTGAGCGGATATTCCTCGTCGGGCAGTTGCAGCGTCATCGACAGAATCGGCTCATCCAGTTCGGCCAGCAAAGCGGCCACCACGGCATGTTCCGGCACGCGCAGACCGATGGTGCTGCGCTTCGGGTGCTGCAAGCGGCGTGGCACTTCTTTGGTGGCTTCGAGGATAAACGTATAGCCGCCCGGCGTGGCGGCCTTGAGCATGCGGTACTGCTTGTTGTCGACGCGGGCGAAACGGGCGATTTCGGACAAATCGCGGCAGATCAGCGTGAACAGGTGTTTGTCGTCGACGCCGCGAATCGCGCGGATGCGCTCCATGCCGTCCTTGTTGCCGATCATGCAGCCGATGGCGTAGCAGGAATCGGTCGGGTAAACCATGACGCCGCCCGCTCTGAGCAGTTTCACCGCCTCGCGGATCAGGCGCGGTTGAGGATTGTCTGGGTGCAAATTGAAATGCTGGCTCATTTCAGTTCCACGCTTGCCAGATCGGGCGGCAACGTTCCGGCAAGGCAGTCAAACGGCCGAGTTCGCGACCGCCTTCGCCAGGGGCATGAAAATCCGATCCGAGCGAAGCCATCAGGTCGAATTCCACAGCCAGGTCGGCATACAGCGGCACCTGATCCGGCGTGTGGCTGCCGGTCACCACTTCGATGCCGGCACCGCCCAGGTATTTGAATTCGCTTAGCAGTAAACGCATTTTTTCGCGCCCAATCTGATAACGCCCCGGATGCGCCAACACAGCGACGCCGCCAGCGGCGTGGATCCAGGTCAAGGCATCGTCCAGGCTGGCCCATTCGTGCGCGACATAGCCGGGTTTGCCCTTGACCAGGAATTTCTTGAAAACTGCTTTCATGTTCTTTGCGACGCCGCTAACGATCAGAAAGCGAGCGAAATGCGTGCGGCTGATGAGTTCCTTGTTCCCCGCCAGCGCGCTGGCACCTTCGAAGGCACCGGCGATACCGATCCGCGCCAGTTCCTCGCCGATGCGGCGAGCGCGTTCGGTACGGCCGCCGCGATTGCGCGCCAGGCCATGCAACAAGACCGGGTCGAGTGGATCGACATTGAGTCCGACCACATGCAGCGTCACATTGCCCCAGCTCACCGAAATTTCCACGCCGTGGATCAAGCGCATCCCTACTTCGCGTGCCGCCTCGCCGGCTTCGGCCTGGCCGCTCAACTCATCGTGATCGGTCAATGCCAGCACATGCACGCCCTTTTCGTTGGCGCGCTGCACCAACTCGTGCGGGGAAAGTACGCCGTCGGAAGCGGTAGAGTGGCAATGGAGATCGTAAATGGTCATGAAGGAGATAAACCTGGGAAAGAAGTGAATACGCTAGGTTATTAGGCGTCCAGGTTGAGCCCAAGCCGGGAATCATAGCAAAATGCCCGTCGCCCATACCTCCTTAACCCACATTCCCCGGAGACCGCTGACTGCGGTGCGCCATTGAAAATCCTTTTCGACCTGTTTCCCATCATTCTGTTTTTTGCCGCGTATCAATATGGCGCGTCGCATCCGGCCATCGCTACCACCTGGCTGGCAGCGCTCGGCATCGTGCTGGACAGCGGCGCGAAACCCGGCGTTTTCCTCGGTACGCTCGTCGCTATTGTGGCGACCTTCCTGCAGATCGGCTGGGTCTGGATCAAGCATCGCAAGGTGGACACGATGCTCTGGGTTTCGCTCGCCTTGATCGTGGTGTTCGGCGGCGCAACCCTGTTGCTGCATGACGAAACCTTCATCAAGTGGAAACCGACCGTGCTCTATTGGCTGTTCGCGCTGTCGCTCGGGCTGGCGCCGATGCTGTTCGAGCGCAACCTGATCCGTCTGATGATGGAAAAGAACATGTCGTTGCCGGATGCCATCTGGACCCGTCTGAATCTGGCCTGGGCCGCTTTCTTCACGCTGATGGGGATCGCCAATCTGTGGGTGGCGATGAATTTTTCCACCGATGCATGGGTCAATTTCAAGATGTTCGGCACGCTGGGCCTGATGCTGCTGTTCATCATCGGCCAGACCGTCTACCTATCTCGCCATATCAAGGAAGAGCCATGAATTTGTTTTATGCCATCGAAGGCACCGATGTGGCCGATAGCCTGCAACAACGGCTTGCGGCGCGTCCTGCCCATCTGGCCCGTTTGAATCAGTTGAAAGACGAAGGCCGCCTGCTGCTGGCCGGCCCCTACCCCGCCATCGATAGCCCCGACCCCGGTCCGGCCGGCTTCAGCGGCAGTCTGATCGTCGCCGCGTTCGACAGTCTGGCGGCGGCGCAAGCCTGGGCTGACGCGGATCCTTATGTCGCTGCCGGGGTTTACTCTCGGGTCAGCGTGAAACCTTTCAAGCGAGTATTGCCATGAACGATACCATTGCCGAAATCAAGGCACGCCTGGCGGCACTGTCGCCTCAGCATGTCGAGATCATCGACGAATCTGCGCTGCACGCCGGTCACGCCGGTGCCAAGTCGGGCGGCGGCCATTACCAACTCACCATCGTTTCGCCCGCGTTCAGCGGCCAGAACATCGTCGCCCGCCACCGTGCGATCTACCAGGCATTGGGCGACTTGATGAGCACGCGCGTGCACGCTCTGTCGATTACCGCTTACTCTCCGGAAGAACTTTGATTTCTCATCTTGGGAACTCGTCGTCGATACATTCACCTAATTTGGCCCTGCCAACTACCTGGAAATGCAATGAAACTTAAACTCCTGATCGCCACCCTTTCCGCCTGTCTGATTCTGCCTGCCGCAGCAAACGCCGCCGAACCGGCCGCCGCCGTCAGCCCAGCCGCGGCGCCCGAGGCTGCCGTTGCAGAAGCCCCCAAACCCTTGGCAGTGGTCAACGGCGTCGCGCTGCCGCAGATTTACGGCAACTTCGTGCGCCAGAGCCGCTTGAACCGGGGTGGTGCACCGGACACGTTGAGCGAAGACTCGATTCGCGAGGCCGTCGTCACCGCGGAACTGATGTCCCAGGAAGCGCTGCGCAAAGGGCTGGATAAAGGCCCGACGTTGCTTGCCGCCATGGAGTTTCAGAAAAAGGAAATGCTGAGCCAGGCATTGATCGAAGACTTCGTGCGCAACCACCCGATCGACGATGACGCCGTCAAGGCCGAATATGACAAAGCCAAAGCCAAGGCCGGCGATAGCGAATATCGCGCCCGCCACATTCTGGTGAACAGCGAGAAAGAGGCAAAAGACCTGATCGCCAAACTCACGGCCGGCAAGAAGGCCAAGTTCGAAGATCTGGCCAAGAAAGCATCGAAAGACAGTTCAGCTGGCAATGGCGGCGATCTGGGCTGGACCTTGCCGGCCAATCTGGTGCCGGAATTTGCCAACGCCATGGTCAAACTAAAGAAGGGCGAAGTCAGCAAGGAACCGGTGCAGACCAAGTTCGGTTGGCATGTCATTCGCCTGGAAGACACCCGGAAACTGGACTTCCCCACCTTCGACAAACTGAAAAACCGCATCGCCAGCCAGATGCAGCAACATCAGCTGCGTAAATTCGTGCAGGAACTGCGCGCCACCGCCAAGGTCGAGTAAGACCGACGAGGCCGTCTTCCGAGTTCGAGCCGGGACATCGGTTCGAACCTGTCGGCCTGCTGGGTTACCCCAGCAGCGACAGGCTGCTAGCGATCAGGGTAACCAGGCCCGGGTCCAGACATCCAGATTGTCTTCCAGCATCCACTTGGCATTGATGTACTCGCGCAGGGCATCACCACGGCGGGCCAACTCATCCCGGTCGGCGATGTGGCTGCGGATCGCGTCGACCCAGTCCTTGAAGCGGTTGCCGACGCGGGTCACCGGATAGTCGCCGCGATACGGCGTGATGTCGGTGCAGATCACCGGGTAGCCGAGCACACCGTATTCCAGCAGGCGCAAATGGCTCTTGCCATGGTTGAACGGCACGTCTTCCAGCGGCGCGACGGCAAGATCGAGGTCGAGCGCGGCCAGTGCGGCCGGATACGCGTCCAGGCCGACACCGGGATTGAACTCGGCAACCAGGGGACGGATGGCGTCCGGACACATGCCCATGAACACCCAATCCACTTCCTGAGCGGTCGCCTTGACCACGTCGAAAATGACCGCCAGATCGCCGTCATGCGTGACGCTGCCGGCCCAACCGACACGTGGCTTGGCGCCCTGGCGGCGTTTCGGCTTCAAATCGCCCCAGACGGCCCGCTCGATGTAGTTCGGCACGACGACGATATCGTCGATATAGCCGCGGTACGCCTCGGCCAGATATTCGGTCGACACAACGAAACGGTCGCACAGCGAGATGCCCTTGCGGAAGCGCTTGTGCAGGTCTTTCTGTTCGACGAACTGTTTCTTGCGGATGCTCTTGATCGGGATGTTGGTGATCAGATCGTCGATCTCGAACACGCGGAAAGCCTTGCTGTGCCGGATATAGCGTTCGATCAACGCGTGCTGATGTGGGTCGACCTGGCGTTGCAGAATGATGGCGTCCGGCTCGAAGCGGAACAGTTCCGGCAGGGACAGGTAGCCGCCGGTCTCGTAGCCGAGGATGCGGCCGGCCTCGTTCATCGCGCGCATCGGCGCAATGATGCGGTACTCGCCGCAGCCGAAACGGTCGGCCGGATGCGCCAGCACGCGCGGCCGCGGACGCCACTCCGGATCGGCGGTGAGTTGCGGCGAGATTTCGATCAGGAAATCGCGGCCGTGCGTCGAAAAATTGCGGTTGAAATACGGGTCGAACGCGACCTCATGCCGCCAGTCGTCATAAAAGCGGTTTTGTTCCTCGGTGAAACGGGCCTGCTTGGCCGCCTGCGCACTGTCCTCTACATCCGCCTTCTGACTGACCGAGCCCTCATGCAGCAGCCGAGCATGCGGCGTGAACACCACGCGCAATCCCTTTTGGCGCAGACGCTGACAGAAATCGACATCGTTGTAGGAGACCTGATAGCGGGTTTCATCGAGTCCGCCGAGTTCGAGATAAAGCGATTTCCGAACCAGCATGCAGGCGGCGGTAACCGCAGAATATTCCTGGGTCAGCTTGAGCCGGCCGAAATAGCCGTCGTCGTCAGCGGCGTGGCCAAGGCAGGGATGCTCCGCCGGCGCATCGCCCATGCCCAGGATGACGCCGGCATGCTGCACCCGGCCATCCGGGTAATGCAGTTTCGCGCCCACCGCGCCGACGTCCGCCTGGCCGGCGATGCCCAGCATCTCCTCTAGCCATTCCTCATGCAGCACCGCCGTATCGTTGTTCAGCAGGACCAGATACTCGCCCTGCGCCTCGCGCGCGCCACGATTGTTGATGGCGGAGAAATTGAACGGTCCGGCGCAGTCGAGTACGCGCAGTCGCGGCGAATTCAGCGCGCGAAGTTCGTCCAGATAGGCGATGGCTTCGGCTTCATCGCTGCCGTTGTCCAGCACCAGGATTTCGCAATTGGCATAGCCGGTGCCTTCGATCAACGAAGTCAGACACCGCTTCAACATGTCCACTTGGTTCTTGCCGGGAATCAGGATGGAAACCAGCGGTTCGCCGAGTACCGGATAGCGCAGATGCAAGGTGCCTGGCAGCAGACCTTCTGCCAGTTCGGCGGCGCACCCGATGCGCGCCAGATGTGCTTGCAGCGAGGTTCGATGCGCCGCCTGCACGGCTTCGGCATCGCGCCTGGCATGGCCGCCCTCGGCATGCCGGTGGTAGAGGATATCGGCGATATGGCCGATGCCGCCGCGGCCGACCTGCTCGCAGGCGCGCAAGGTGAGATCGAAATACTCGACACCTTCCATCGCCGCATCGAATCCGCCCAGCGCACTGAACAGCGCATGTTCGATCAGCAACAGACCGCCAACCGCGAAGGGCGCGGCGCGCAGCATTTCCAGATTGAAATCGGTCTTGAAGAACGGCGTGTCGTGTGTGTCGTCGACCGTGACCCGGTCTTCGTCGCTGTAAAGCACGCGATATTCCGGATGCAGCGAGATTTTCTCGGCAAAGCTGAACAAGGCATGCGGCACCAACTTGTCGCCCGCCTCCCACATGCCGACCCAATCCGCCAGCGTTTCCAGCAACGCGCGATTCGCCGCTGCAAGCTGATCCTCCGGCTCGGCGCGAATCCAGTCGATGGCCGGGACGCCCGCCATTTCCACCGGCATCACGCCACCGGCGACGATGCTGAGGCGCCATTCGGTATGGAACTGGTGGCCGAGGGATTTGATGTTGTTGGCCAGCCGCTCCTCGCCCCCTTCCGGCACGATCAGCGCGAGGTGGAAACGCGGCCGCACCGGCATGGCCTGCATGCGTTCCGCCATCCACAACGCATCGCGCGTGCGGTAGGAGTGGCTGAGTTGCCAGAGCGGGTAGAAGTCCTGTCCGCTGGCCGGCTGGCCCTGCTCCAGATCGGGTTTGACCAGCATCAGGAATTGCAGCGCCTTGAGGTCTTCGAATTCCTCGTCGTCTACATCCTTGAGGATGAGTTTGTCCGTCTCGACATGGCGCGATCCCGCCGGGCGGGAGAGATTCTGCAAGCCGGCGCTGGCGGTGCGCTCGGTGCGCAGCACGCGGTAGCCGGTTTCGCTGAACATCCGCTCCATTTCGGCGCGCGTGAAAAAGCGGATATGGGTGATGTCGAGCAGGCCTTCGGCAGCATAGCCGAAGCGGCCCTTGGCCAGATCGTTCATCAGACCGAGATTGCGCGCATTCGGAATGCTGGCCAGCACCTGCGCATCCGGGCTGAGCAAGGGGCGCAGGCAGACCAGGGCATGCCAGGGGTCGTACAGATGCTCCAGCACGTCGGCGACGATCACCGTATCGATGCTGCCCGGCTGGATGCCGTTGGCTGAGAAATCGACCTCCTCCAGCTTCTGTTCCAGCACCATGTCGATGCGCTCGCGCGCCAGCGCGGCGGCCGGCGCAGAAAGTTCGATGCCGGCCACCCAGGCGTCTGGGAAGCGTTCCTTGATGTAACGCCCGGTAGCGCCGGCTGCACAACCGATATCGAGCACGCGACAGGGCGCACGTTCCATCAGGGCGAGCAGATCGGTGCGCGGCCGGTCGTGATAAAGCCCCATCAATTCGGCGTCTTCCAGATCCGACAGGCGCTCCCAGACATAACCGCCCTCGGGGCGCACGCTCGGCGCCTGCACCGGACGCGCTTGCCCGCGTGCCATTTCGACCATCAGTTGCGCCACTCGCTCGGCAGCGGAGCCGTCGACGCTGACGTTGTAGTGCGCCGCTTTCAGCGCCATCAGTTCGACCAGGCCGGCACTCAACTCCGCATCCGACAGCAGCAGATCGAGATACATCGCCAGTTCGGCCGGCACGACTTCCAGAATGCCGGATTCGGCGTCGAAACTCGGCCCCATGCGTTGGCCGAGTTCGTGCATCAGGTTGATCGCCGGCGTGGCGGCCAGCATGGCCTCGACCGTCAGATTGGAGTCCAGCGAAACCAGCACGTCGGCCGCAGTCACCAGCAGGCTGGTGTCTTCCTCGGTGTAGACGTAATGCCAAGGCATCAGGCCGGCTTCCGTCGCCAGGCGACTGACCGTCTGACGGCCATAGTCGGCGTTGGAGGGACGGTCTTTGACCACGATATTGACGCTGCGGCCGGCATCCATCAGTTCGCGGCAGGCGCGCAGAAACGCGCTCAGCGTTTCCTCGTAGATCGCGGCATAGGAGCCGGCGTTGAGAAATGCCGCCCAGGTCGTGCCGAATACCAGCAGCGGGGCGCCTTTCTTCAACAGGTATTTGGCGTAGACCGTGTCGCGTATGCGCGGCTTTTCCTGTTTGAGGCCGAAATAGATGTCCCAGGCCGGGTTGCCGGTGATGCACATGCGTTCTTGCGGAATGCCGATGTCGCGGTAGCCCTCGCCGCCGCGTTCGCCGAATACCGCCAGACGGTCGGCGTTGAGCGCGGCATGCACAGTGTAGGGCGTGGCCAGCGCCAGGGCATGCGCCAGATGCAGGCTGGGCACACCGCGCGCGCGCGCCCATTCGCAGATCATGCGGCCGGCGCGCATCAGATCCTCGTTGAGCAGTACCAGCTCGATATGCAGTCGTTCCGCAGCCGCATCGAGCGCTTCGATCAGCAGCATCGAATCGGACAGGCGCGCCGCCAGGTCTTCATCCAGCGCGAGATCGAAATCGGCGGCCGACATGCCGAGATCGGCCAGAAATTCGGCCCAGGCCGCTTGCGCGCGGACGTTGCCCAACTGCTCGACCTTGCTGGCGGCTTCCGCCTGGATCGCCGCGCGCCGTTCCGGCGTGACCAGCGATTCGATCGCCATCAACTGGCTGCCCGCACCCTCCACCAGGGCATGCATCGCCGGCGTGCAGGATTGCGACATCGCCAGCACCAGTCGGGGCCGGTTGTTCAGGTAGTAATGCAGGACGTGGAGGTTCTTGCTCCAAAGCAGGGAAATCAGTGCCGTCTGGCTCATGGGTGCGCTCAGTCGAAAGCGTGCAGGGTTTTTTGCAGCAGGTTGCGGGTCAGCTCGTATTCAATGCCGCCGATCAACGGCACATCCCTGTGGCTGAGGATGGTGGCGACTTGCGGCAGTTGCGCCAGGCTGCGCGGGGTCTGCGTCGCCAAGCGGTCGAGTGCATCCTGTCGCTGCCAGGCGGCAAGCGTTTCGGCATGCGATGCATCGAGAAACGCCGACAAATCCAGCCGGCCGGGAAACTCCCGCCAGGCCGAGAGCAGAAAATGCATCAGCACGCGATTGCGCGGGTGATTCAGCAGACGATTCAGTTGTTCGCGCCAAGCAGCATCGAAGGCGGGGATCAATGCGGCGAGGCCGACGTCGACCGACTCCGCCAGCGCGGCATTCAGGCGTGCATCGCGCTCCAGCCAGGCGCCGTTCGCCGCTGCATCCGGCGCGTTTTCGAGCACGATCATCATGCGGCCGGTGATGCGGGAAGTCAGATGCGCGAATACATCCTGTTCGAGAAACAGCGCAAATTCGAGCAGGTTCTGATCCGACACCAGCCAGGACAGAATGCGGTCGTAGCGCGTGCCGTCGGCCAGCGTGTTCTGCAGCCAGAGGTTGAGATTGCCGCCGGCGAACACGCCGGCATAAGGCGTCACTGCGACGATGCGCAGTCCCAGCCGGTCGGCGGTTTCCACCAGTTCGGCGACACGCAGCCGGCTCATGTAACCGGCGAAATCGGCTTCCGACTCTTCCGCCGGGCGCACCGGCAAGCCGCGCGCGGCGCAGGCTGCGTCTTCATGATCCTGCGAATGGATGTCGAACACGATGCGTCCGCCCGCGCGCGTCACCCGCCGCCATTCGGCCAGGATGTCGCGCCAGTTCGGGAAATGCACCAGCACGTTGAGCGACATGACCGTATCGAAATCGCCATCGGCGAATTTCAGGTCGGCCAGATCGCCCTGTTGCAGGCGTATCGGCGTGGCGCCCGCCAGTGTCCGCGTCTGCGCCAGCATCGCCTCGGAACTGTCCACGCCGGTGACGTTGAATCCGGCCTGCGCCAGCGGCAGGGAACCGCGGCCGGTGCCGATGCCGACATCGAGCAGATTCGGGCCGACCGCGTAGCGTTCGCACAGCTCGACTTCGACCAGATTCTTCAGCCGGCTGGTGCCCCGCTTTTCGACCATGCGCTGGTGATACCAGGCAACCATCTCCGGGTTCTTCCAGGCGGCGGTTTTCCAGTCGATCAGGTCTTGTTGCATGTTGTCTCCCATGCGCACTTGCGCAGCAGCATATGCACTTCCGAGGCGCAGCCGGCTGCGTCGAGCTGCGATTGCAGCGCATCGACGTTGCGACCCAGCGTGGTGGCGGCGAATTCAGCCAGTGCGGCGGTGCGCGGTTCGCCCGCCAGCGTGACGTACAGACTTCGGAACAGGTCGGTCATATCGAGGCCGAACCACCACTCGGCCACGGCTTCGAAACTGAATTCTGCGGAAAAATGCCGAATCGAGCGTTCCGAATACAGATGCGTATGGGCGCCGCCCAGATGCCGGTTGAACACGGCGGGAAACACCGCCTCAATGGCGACGCTGGGACTGAACAGCGGCACCGACAGATACAGGTACTCGATCTGCGGATTGGCGCGGATCGCGGCCAGCGCTTCGCGCGGCGACTGCAGATGCTCCAGCACGCCGATCAGACTGACGATGCCGGTTTGCAATTGCGCAAGCGTCTGCACGGTGTCTGCCGCCGCGAAACGGCGCAACGGTGCACCGGGAATCATGCGGTTGCCGAGTGCGACCTGATCGGCGGAAACCTCAAGCCCCTCGGCCCGGCCGAAACCGTGCGCCGACAAAGCAGCGACGAAGTAACCAGAGCCGGCGCCAATGTCCGCCACAGTGCAACTACTGAAATCGACGCCTCGCCCGGCCAGCGCCTCGGCCAGAAAAGCGGCCTTGGGCAGATAGATATCGCGCACGCGCGACTGGTATTGCACCTCGCTTTGCGCGGCATAGGCCTGGGCATACGCCTTGCCGTCGTCGCCGGTATAGAGGAAATCGCAGAACGCCGCGGTTTCCTCGTGGGCGCCGTTGAGATGGCCGCATACCGAGCAAACCTTGTAGCCGACGCCGTGACTGACGAAAGTCGGCTCCGGCGGCAATCCGGCCGCGCAGTTCTTGCATGCGACGCGCGCCGGCTGACGCAGATAGACCGCCGCGATGTCGTCATTCCGACGCAGCAGATTCGCGTTCGAATCGAACATCGCGGTCTTGTGCTTGAGCAGGCCATCGCTCGATTTGCCGTGGCGGATCAGTATGCCGGCCATCGCTTACGCCGCCGGTAGCGAGGCCGGGTCGCCGGCCAGCAATGCGTAGATCAGCGCGTCATGCCATGCGCCTTCGCTCCAGTGGCTTTGCCGGAAGCGGGCTTCGCGTTGAAATCCCAGGCTGTCGAACAGTTGCTGCTTGGGGGTATCGAAGGCATAAATCTCGCTCCACAAACGATGCAGACCGAGTTCATCGAAGCCGTAGCGGATCAGCACGCGCGCCGCATCCGGCGCGAGGCGGTCGTCGATGTACAGATCGTCGGCGCCGAGATAAATCGAAAAATCGGCATTGCGATCGACCCAATTGATGTAGCACAGGCCGCAGGCGCCAAGCAGCCGTCCGCTGTCGCGTTCGACAATGCTGAACATGCGCGTCGAGGCGTCTTTCAGCACGCTGTTCTCATACCAGGCATTCTGTTGGTCCTGGCCGATCTCCCGGTATTCCCGGAAAAACCGGCGCAGTTCAGGCCGATTGCGCCAGTCGCGCAGTTGCGGCAGGTCGGCGCGTTCGATCGCGCGCAAACCGACCAGATCTCCGTTCAGCATGGCAAGCCCTCCAGATCGTTTGCATACAGCGCTTCGCCGGCCTGTTTGGCGCGACCGAGCCGGCGGCCGATCGCCCGATCTTGCTGGTGCGGTTCAAATGCGCCGGACGGTGCCGGGCGCAGCGCTTCCAGATCGTCGGCGCGCAGCACGCTGCCGGCAGGGAGGTCGCGCGCCAGGCGCAGGCAGCGGCGCTGCAGCACGATGGTTTCGCGCTCGTTGGCTTCGACGCGCTTGACGCCATCGCCCAGCGCTGCCTCAAGCTCGCGCGCCCGGTCAATCATTTCGCGCCAGGTTGCCGGCGTCATGGAAAAGGCGTGATCCGGGCCGATGCGCGTCGCGTCGTCGGTGAAGTGCTTTTCGACGATGCGCGCGCCCAAAGCAATCGCGCCCAGCGCGGCGGCATGGCTCGGCGTGTGGTCGGACAGGCCGAGCACCAGGCTGGGATAATGCAGCGCATAGGCGGCGAGCACGCGCAGGTTGACGTGGCGGAAGTTCTCCAGCGAACCGGTGTAGTTGGTATTGCACTGCAGCAGCGCCAGATTGGGCGAATGTGCCAACACGGCGTCGACTGCGCGTTCGACATCGCGCATGTCGGCCGCACCGGTGGCCAGGATGACCGGTTTGCCGCGCGCCGCGATGCGCGCCAGGAAATCGGTCCAGGTGATGTCGCCGGAGCCGATTTTGTACGCCGGCACGAACGGATCGAGCATTTCCGCCGCTTCCAGATCGTACGGCGTGGTCATGAAATCCACTTCGGCCGCGCGCGCGGTTTCAGCCAGTTCGAGATTCCAGTCGCGGTTGCATTCGTACTGGCGATAAATCTCGAATACCGGTTTGTTCCAGGCCGCCTGATGCCCCAGTTGCGCGCCCAGATCGCGGAAGCCGCGGTCGCTGACGATTTTCTCAGCCTTGAAGTGCTGGAATTTGACCGCATCGGCACCGGCGTCGCGGGCGCGACGAATCAGATCCTTGGCGCGACCGAGATCGCCGTCGTGATTGGCGGCGATGTCGGCGATGAAATAGGTCGGCGCGGTAAGCGAGATTTCGCGTCCGTTGATGTTCAGGACGCTGTTGTAGCGCATGACGGCCTCTCCTCGAATTCGGTCAACAACGATGCAATGGTATCCGACAGGCCGGGCATGGGCCGCCCCAGCAAAGCCTCGGCGCGACGCACATCCAACCCCAGGCTGTCAGCCCTACGCGCGCCCGACAGCGCGGCGACGCTGCCGGTCCGGCAGAGATCAGTCTCCAGCCTGGCGCCGCGCGCCAGCGCCAGCACGAAATCACGTTTGCTCACCGCCTCGCGGCCGGCAAGATTGCACAATCCGGCCGGATGCAACGGCAAGGCGTCGAGCAGAAGGCCGGCGAACAGGCGCACGCTGATGCTGGAGGTGAAATAGTCGTCGAACAGCGTCACCGGCTGGCGCGCGGCCAGGCTGGAAAGCGCCCATTCGACGAAGGTCGCTTGCGCCGCATCGCCGCGAAAGCCGACCAGATTGGTGCGCACGACCCAAGCCCCTGGCGCGGTCAGCGCGCCGGCCTCGCCGGCGTATTTGGTGCGGGCATACTCGTTGAGTAGCAGCACCGGATCGCTTTCGGCATGCAATCGCGCGCCCGCCCCTGCGTAGTAATGATCGGTGGAAACCTGCACCAGATGAAAACCCTGATCGATTGCCAACGCCGCCAGCACTGCCGGCAATCTGCCGTTGATCAGCCAGGCATCCCCCGGCTGCGCTTCGCAGGCGGCAAGGTTGACCTGGGCGGCGGCGTTGATCACCGCGTCCGGTCGAATCTCGCCGACGGCGCGCACCAGCGCTGCATCGTCGAGCACATCCAGCGTCAGATCGACACCGGCATGCGCGCGGCGGGCAATGCCGACCGCCGCGATGCCGCGTCGGCGGCACTCGGAAACCAACGCTTGTCCCAGCATGCCGGACGCACCGAGGATCAGCAGCCGAGCGGGCATCGCCAAATCTATTGCCCCAGCTCTTTCTGGCGAATGTGCTGGTTGATGCCGATCCAATCGGGATGCAGTTCAAACTGGGCCAGGATGTCGTCCAGACCGAATTCCGGCTGCGTCGGATACAGCGCGGTAATGATGCGCTGGATCAGATCGAAATCCTCCGGTGTGTCCACGGTCCAGCGATGCATGCCCAGATCGCGGCCCGATGCCACGTTACCGATGGCATAGCGTTGCGGATGCTGATAGAGGAATGGGGTGACATGCTCGCGTTCATACGGCAGACGTCCCTCGCGCCAGGCTTCTTCCAGCGCGCGCATGGAAAAGACTTCGGTATCCATGCCGCGCGGAAAGGTGCGTTCGCGGGTGTTCGAAACATAGTCGTAGTCCCCCTGGGCGAAGGCCTCGATGACCTGATCGACCAGAACCGGATCGATCACCGGACAATCCGAGGTGACGCGCACCACGACATCGGCGGCGTGCTCCCTGGCAGCGTGGTAATAGCGGTCGAGAACATCAAGCTCTTCGCCACGATATACGCTCACCCCCATTTCGCCGCACAACGCCGCGATCGGGTCATCCGCTGCATTGCGCGTCGTCGCCACCACGCATTCATCGACCCGCTGGGCGCGACGCAATCGGTCCAGCTGGTAAGCCAGCAAGGCTTTGCCAAGTACCGGTTTGAGCACCTTGCCCGGCAACCGGGTCGAGGTCATGCGGGCCTGATTGACGAGGACGACGCGCATGGCGCTCAGGCAATGGCCTGGTTCATCGCGACGATTTCCTCGACATCGAGAAAATGCGAATTGCTGCCCGAGTTGTATTCAAATCCTTGTGCAACCGGCTGGCCCTCTTCGCCCAGCGCGTTGAGGCGGTAATCCATGTCCTGGCCGATGAAGCGGATCGACGGCTGGATGACGAAGTGATCGGAAAACTCCAGCGTGAGATGCGAGTCGTCGGACGGACACATGATTTCGTGCAGTTTTTCACCGGGACGAATGCCGACCACATGCGTGGCAAGTTGCGGCGCCATCGCGGCGGCCAAATCGGTGATGCGTACGGACGGAATGCGCGGCACGAAAATTTCGCCGCCCCGCATGCGCTGGAAATTGTTCAAGACGAAGTCGACGCCTTCCTGCAGGGTGATCCAGAAACGGGTCATGCGCGGATCGGTGATCGGCAAACTGGTAGCGCCGTCGGCGATCAACTTGGCGAAAAAAGGCACGACGGAACCGCGTGAGCCGACCACGTTGCCGTAGCGCACAACGGCAAAGCGGGTACGCGAACTGCCGGCCATGTTATTGGCGGCGACAAACAGTTTGTCCGACGCAAGCTTGGTTGCGCCGTAGAGATTGATTGGATTGGCGGCCTTGTCGGTGGACAGCGCAATGACCTTGTCGACATTGTTGGCCAATGCGGCCTTGATGACGTTCTCGGCGCCGTGGATGTTGGTCTTGATGCACTCCATCGGGTTGTATTCCGCCGCCGGCACCTGCTTCAGCGCTGCAGCATGAATGACGTAATCGATGCCGTTCATGGCCTGGCTGAGCCGCTCGGCATCGCGCACGTCGCCGATGAAATAACGCATGCGCGGATCGTCGAACACCTGTTGCATCTCGAACTGTTTGAGTTCGTCGCGCGAATAAACCACCAGCCGGCGCGGATTGTGGTACGCCAACAACGTGCGGATATAAAGCTTGCCGAACGAACCGGTGCCGCCGGTCACCAGAATGGATTTGTTTTCGAACATGGACATATCGGCCCGCTTGATGAAGATGAAGGCCGATTATGCCGCCTTGCATCGCAAACCGAGGCGGTTCAGGTTCCGGATTCGCGCAAACCAGAGGCAATATTGAGGTTGATATTGATCAGCGCATTGAGTTTGTCCGGCGCGGGATAGGCCAGAGCCTCAAAGGTACGACGGTCGACAAACAGACTCAGTGCCATCAAATTGCGTTTGATCTCGTCCGGCAAGGGATTGTCCTGCATCGACAGTTCAGCCTGAAAAAAAGACCATACTCGCTGGTTGTAGTTGAGTGCTTCTTCCAGTTCCAAATCGTGTCCTTCCTTGGACCAGTTTTCCTGCACCGCCTTCAACTGCATGGCCGACTTGCTCAGGACTGTCGCCTCCATATCACGCTGCGACAACGTGGCCTTTTCGACACTGCGATAGGCATCAAGCGGGTTTGCGGGCATTGCTGACCAACTCCTGTTCATAACGTATCAGTTCTCGCGCGGCCTTGAGCGCTGGGTAATAGTGACCATCAAGCACGAAATTGCTGATCTTCTCGATCAATCCGGTCGTGCTTGGGGCGACATCGACCACCGAGCGCACCTGTTCCCAGAAGAACTGGTGATAACGCGGAAGATTAGAGGCATCCATATACATCATTTGCACGGCGAGGTAGATGCGCTTGCATGGCGTGTCGGCATCTTCTTCTTTGAGGATATCCTTCTCGCGTAATACCGGCACATCATTCAGGACAGTCAACTGACAACGACTATCCCCATTAACGAGGACGGCCCCACCGAGAAACAATTTCTCGTGGGGCCGCAGATCGAGCTTAAGAGGCATTCAGCCTTGCTCTTGTCAGTGCGATTCAGCCGCGGCTTCGAGCTGGGCGGCGTTACGACCAATGCCACCCTTGTCATCGCCAAGACTGGACAATTGATCGCGCACCGTAGCGCCATCGCTTTCAGAAACGGGCGTTTCCGCCTGTTTCACGAAGCTGACCACATCTTTCCACATCCCGGCGTCCAATTCCTCCAGGACTGATTTCATGGCCTTGACTTGCTCCAGCGCCTGATCGACTTCGTCGTCGCTTGCGGTCGAGGGGTCCAGTGTGGGGATATCCCACATCGGCTCCTTGACCAGTGCTGCCACGGACAGGTTTTTAGACTCAGCCGGATCGCTGGATTCGGCTTCATCACGCGAACTCAATACACGCCCAACGGCTTCAAGTGTCGCCGGCGGCGGAAAGGTCAGCGCATCGATTTGCCTACGCAACCCGGCAAAGCTGTTGAGCATTGAAATCCGTTCAGGATTGTCGATCGGATAAGGCGGGTACATTTTCACGACCGCGCCCAACTCGTTCTCCATCCCGCTCAGCAACTCATCCGCCTTTTCCACCGTATCGTCGACGGCGCGTACCACAGAAGCCGCCTGATTCAGCGCTTCCTGACGTGTCCGCAACTGTCCATAGGCTCCAGTTACCTGCGAAGCGGAAGAAACCAAACTATTGCGGGCTTCCGCAACCTTCGCACCCAACGAAACCGGGAGCGAAGCTTCCGCCACGCGAGACGTGACTGCCGTACCTGTTTGAGCAACCAGCGAACTACTTAGACCAACCCCTGTAATATCAGTGACCATTTTCTCACCCTCCTCCCGCATGAACCGGAAAGCTCATGCGGGACAAGTTACCAAGCATCACGGGAATTAGAACAGTCTCAAGATCGACTGCTCAGCCTGTGACGAGATGCTCAGCGCGGTGGTGCCCAACTGTTGCTTGGTTTGCAACGACAGAAGATTGGCCCCTTCCTCATTGGAATCTGCCTCGGTCAACTTGGTTGAACCCACGACCAACGTATTAACCATTTCGGTAATGAACGACTGACGCGCGGTCAATGTCGAAAGGTTGGCTGACAACTCCGAAGCCCGGGTCTGCAAGGTCGCGAGTGCGGTGTTGAGCGCGGCTTCAATGCTATTGAGGCTGGTTACCCCGACCAGATCACCGGACATCAGGCTACCACTGGCAGTTGCGCCGGCGCCGGCGCCGGAAGCGCTCATCGTCGTGCCGCCACCGGAAATCCCCAGACCGCTTGCGCTGGAGTTGAAACCCGACATCACGATTTTCGTCGTGGCGTTCTCGTTGAAGTTCGCTGTCAGGGTGACGTCGCCGCTCATCAGGAAGTTCGTTCCCTTGTAGCTTGAGTCGACCACCAGATTGTTCAACTGCTCGACCAGGCGGTTGTACTGACCGACCAGACCACTGGCGCCGGCGGAAGATCCATCGGCGGTGCCGTCGAGGGTTACCGCGCTGTTGACGCTATCGTTGTTGGCCGAACGCGCCTGGGTAACGATACCGCGCATGGATTCGATCAGGGTCAGCACACCCTTGATACCCGAATCGGCAGCCTTGACGGTTTGAATTGCCTCACTGATGCCGTCCTTGAGACCGGTAAGCAGATTGGCGCGGGTGTTGTGGCTTTGCGCCGCGAAAAAGTTGGCAGGGTTGTCTACAGCAGAGTTGACACGCTTGCCGGTTGCGAGCTTTTCTTCCGTCGAGCCCAGCAGCCTTGCGGTAGTTTGCAGGCTGACCAGATTGCTACGCATTGACGAGGTTAGGCCGATATCGCCGATTGCCATGATAAAACTCCTTTTCTAGGGTCGATTGATGAAGGACTTCTGCCTTCAGTACGAAGCCTATCCGCTTCGTACGAACCGAACTACGGCTCGGCGTAAAAAAACTTTAGGAAATTTTGAAAAATTATTTCCGGCATCTGCCGCGCCCGCATTTCAGGGCAAGGCGGCATGCCATCCGGCGCGGGATCATTCCTCCAACAAGGCGCCGGACATGCGTTCAACCACGGGGCGCACCAGGTAGTTCAACAACGTGCGCTCACCGGTGTTGGCGAGCACTTCCACCTCCATTCCGGGCTTGACGTCGAGTCCGACGCGCCCAAGCGTGCTCTGCGCAGCCTGATCAAGCACCACCTCTGCCTGGTAATAGGGCAGCCGGGAATTTGGATCGACGATCTGATCGGCGGAAACGGTCGTCACCTTGCCGGTCAGCACCGGCGTGCGGACTCTCTGCAACGAAGAGAACCGGATCGAGACCGGCAGGCCAGGTTTCAGACGATCCGCCGCCATCGTGGGAAAGCGCGCCTTGACGATCCAGGATGACTGCTGGGGAACGACATCCATCAAGCGTTGCCCGGACTGAACCACGCCGCCCACGGTATGGATGGCCATTTCCATGACCTGACCGCTTGCCGGCGCGCGGACGACCGCGTTACTCGCCTCGAACTCCAGCGCCTTGATTCGCTCGGCCAGCGCGGCTGCCTCGGGAGTCACCAGCGCCAATTGCGCCTCGACCTCGCTCCGATAGGCCTGCACGACTTGAAGCTCTTTCAGTTCGCTCTCGTGGATCGCCTGCTGGGTACGGCCGATGTCGGCAATGGCGGTCGCCAGATCGACGCTCAATTCGCCCCGGTCGCGTTCCACTTCATGCACGCGATTCCAGGAGATGAAGCCCTGGCCCACCAACGTCCGGTAACTCTCCAGCTCCTTGTCCTGCGCCGCCACACGGGATTCCTGATGTCGTCGGATATCGATGAATCCGGTCAACTGGCTTTTCAGCGCGGCAAGTTCATGGCGAACGATGCGCAACCGGATATCGAGTTCCTTTCTGCGCGTCTCGAACAGCCGCGTGTGCAATTCCATTGTCGCGCCGACGCGCGCATCCGACTTGCGCGCCAGCAACTCCTCGGGCCAGACGATGCCGCCCAGACCGGATTGCTCCGCGCGCAGCCGCGCCTCCTGGCATCGCGCATGAATCCACTGACCTGTTGCAGTATCGAGTTGCGCCAGCGCCTGGACCGAATTCAGCCGCAGCAGAACCTGCCCTTGCGCGACCCGATCGCCTTCTTTGACCAAAATCGCCTCGACAACACCGGATGCAAGCGACTGGACAGTCTTTTTCTCTCCGGCCACCACCACCGTGCCCGACCCGGCCATACCCTGATCGAGCGGCGCAAAACCGGCCCAAAGCATGAAACCGCCAAAACCAAGCAGCAGCACCCAACCCCCGAGGCGCGCAATGGATGCGGCGTCAGTATTCAATGGCTCGGATCGCGCATCCGGCAACGGCGATTTCAATTCAGGCTTCATCTTGGCTTCAACCTTGAAACAGCAGTTGAACCCGTCCGAGGGCGGGGTGGAGAAGCCGGCTGGCAAGGCGCGACGACGAGTCATGCCTAGGCATGGCGAGGAGGAGCAACGCTGCCGGACGGTTTCTCCACCCCGACAGCGGGCGGGTAGCGGACTCACCCCATGGATGAGCACTACCGAAGCGCAAAACATCAGTCTGCATGAGGCCTCACGAGGGATAAGAAGCGGTCAACTGCTGTTTCAAGGTTCAAACGACAGGAAGCGGAACAACCGCAGTCAAGGCTTTCAACACCTGATCCCGCGTCCCATAGAGATGCTGGACGCCATCTTTGAGCAGCAACATCTTGTCCGTCACGGCCAATGCATTGGAGCGATGCGTCACCAGCACAACGCTGCAACCGGCTTCCTTCAGGATTTTCAGCGCCTCGGTCAAGGCCAGTTCGCCAGCTTCGTCCAGATTCGAATTAGGCTCGTCCAGCACGACCAGAGGCGGTCGACCGTACAACGCGCGCGCAAGTCCAATGCGCTGCTTCTGCCCGCCGGAAAGCTTGAACGCGCCCGCGCCCAACACCGTTTCATAACCATGCGGGAAGCGCAGCACCATTTCATGTATCCCGGCCAGACGCGCGGCATCGATAACCTGTTCGGCCGCCAGCATCCCGAATCGCGCAATGTTCTCCGCCACCGAGCCATCGAACAGTTCGATGTCCTGCGGCAGAAACCCCAGGTACGGACCGATTTCGTCACGCGGCCAGCTGCCGATATCGGCGCCGTCCAGCCTGACCGTGCCGTGCGTCGCCGGCCAGATGCCGGCCAATGCGCGCAACAGCGAGGATTTGCCGGAAGCGCTCGGCCCGATGACAGCGAGCGCCTCGCCCTTCTCAAGCGAGAAATTCACGCCATTGACAACCGGCAATTCGGCGCCGGGCGGAATGACGACCAGATTTTCCACCCTGACCGCGCCGGAAGGCGGCGGTAACGACATCCGTGGCGCCGTTGCCGGATGAATGGCGAGCAATTCGCTCAGGCGCCGGTAAGCGCTCTTGGCGGAATCAAACTGCTTCCAGGACCCAATCGCCAACTCGACCGGCGCCATTGCGCGCCCAAGCAGGATCGAAGCGGCGATCATCGCGCCGGAGGATATTTCGTTTTCAAGCACGAGATAGGCGCCAAGCGCCAACGAGAGCGACTGCCAACTGGTCCGAATGAAGCGGGTGGCGCCGGAAATCGCCAATCCGCGCCTGCTGGCGGAGGCCTGCGCCGCCAGCGCGCGGTTTTGCAGCGCGGCCCAGCGTCCGCGCAAAGCCGCGAGCATGCCCAGCGCATGAATGACCTCGGCATTCTGCAGCGTCGCGTTGATATAGGACGAACCGGCCATGGAGCGCTGATTGGCTTCCTGCATGTACCAATGCGTCGCGTATTCGTTCCAGATCGCCAGCACAACCAGGATGACCGAGCCCAGCAACGCGAATACCCCCAGCCAGGTATGGAACAGAAAGCAGGCCGCCAGATAGATGGGCAGCCAGGGCGCATCGAGGAATGCGATCAATCCCGGCCCGGTGATGAATTGGCGTAGCGTCGACAGGTCATTCAACACCTGGGCCGGATTGGCATGGCGATCGCGCAGATTGCGTTCGAATGCCGCGGCAAAGACACGTTCGCCCAGTCTTGCATCGAAACCCGCGCTCATTCTGACCATGACTTGACCGCGCACCCAGTCGAGCACACTGCTGAGCATGAACAGCCCAAGCACGATCAGGCTCAGCATCAACAACGTCGTTTCATTCCGGCTGGTCAACACCCGGTCGAAGATCTGCATCATGTAAATGGACGGGGCGAGCATCAATATATTGATGACGCCGCTGAACAACGCCAGGCTACCGAAAATCCGCCGGTATTGCAGCAGCGCGGCATCGATCTCGCGCGCCGGGTTGAGCAACTGCCTCACGCCGCCGCCTGCATGTCCAACAGAGCAATTTCCCGCGAGGGAGACATCGAGAAGGAAATTACTCGGATGGGGCTAAGGTTTTCTTCCTCGAGTGCCGATAGAGTGTCGACGTTTAAGGTCGACGGATTGTGTACAAGTCGGTCTGCGGCCACGGCATTGATCAATTGAGATACGTAACTGGAGATTAACATGAGCAGCTTTATCACTGGCCTTACCACAGCGCAGATCGCGGCGCTGACCACGGCACAGATCGCGGCGCTGACCACGGAAGATATTGCGGCTTTCTCCGTCACGCAGATCACGGCGCTGACCACGGCGCAGGTGCCGGCGTTCGCGACCGAGAGCATTGCCGCTTTCTCCACCTCGCAGTTTCCCTCGTTCACCACGGCGCAGATCGCCGCGCTGACCACCGGCCAGATCGTCGCGATCGAAACCGCCGACCTGGCGAAGATGACCGCAACCCAGATCGCGGCCATCGCCACCGACGACATCGCGGTGCTGACCACGGCGCAGATCGTCGCGCTGACCTCCGCGCAAGTCGGCGCGCTGACCTCGACGCAGGTCGCCAACATGACGACGGCGCAGATTGCCGCCATCGAGACCGACGACATCGACAACCTCGCCACCGCCGCCCTCGACGGCTTGACCACCGCCCAGGTCGTCGCCTTGACCACGACCCAGGCTGGCGCGCTGACTTCAGCCCAGATCGCCAGTTTGAGCACCACGCAGATCGCCGCGCTGGAGACGGCGGATGTCGCCAAACTGTCCACCTCGGCCCTGCTCGGCCTGAGCACCGCGCAAATCGCCGCATTGACTACCGCGCAAGCCGGTGCGCTGACCTCGACGCAAATCGCCAAACTGTCCACCGCCCAACTCGCCGCGCTGGAAACCGCGGACCTTGCCAGCCTGTCTACCGCTGCCTTGCAAGGCCTCACCACGGCACAGGTTCCGGCCCTGACCACGGCGCAGACCGCCGGTCTCACCACCGCCCAGATTGCCGCGCTGACCACCACCCAGATTGCCGCCATCGCCACCGATGACGTCGCAGTGCTGACCACGGCGCAGATTGCCGCATTGACTACCGCGCAAGCCGGCGCGCTGACCTCGACGCAAATCGCCAAATTGGGCACGGCGCAGATTGCGGCAATGGAAACCGCCGATGTCGCCAGCTTGTCCACCTCGGCCGTGCTCGGGCTCACCACCGCGCAAATCGCGGCATTGACCACGGCGCAAGCCGGCGCGCTGACCTCAACGCAAATCGCCAAGCTGTCCACCGCTCAGATCGCCGCCCTTGAAACGGCGGATCTCGCCAACCTGTCCACCACAGCCCTGCAGGGTCTCACCTCGCCCCAGGTGGCGGCATTGACCACCGGCCAGGTCGTCGCGCTGACCACCGGCCAGATCGCCGCCTTGACCACCGCGCAGATCGCCGCGCTGGCCACCGACGACGTACCGGTGCTCAGCACCGCCCAGATCGTTGCCCTGACAACCGCGCAAGCCGGCGCGCTGACTTCGGCGCAGATCGCCAAACTGACGACGGCGCAACTCGCCGCCATCGAGACGGCCGATGTCGCCGCCGTGTCCACCGCCGCTCTCGCCGGCTTGACTACTGCGCAGATCGCGGCGCTGACCACCGCCCAGGCCGCCGCATTGACCTCGGCGCAACTCGCCAGGCTGAGCCTGGTGCAGGTTGCCGCGCTGGAAACCGCAGATGTCGCCGCACTGACCACGACGGCTATCCAGGGACTTACCGTGGGCGGCATCGCCGCCTTGACCACCGCCCAGGCCGCCGCGCTGACCACGGCGCAAGTCGCGGCGCTGACCACGGCGCAAATCGCCGCCATCGCCACCGAAGATCTGCAGATGCTCGGCACCGCGCAGATCGTCGCCTTGACCACTTCGCAGGCGGCGGCGCTGACCGTGACCCAGCTTTCCAAGATGACCACGGCGCAGATCGCCGCGCTGGAAACGGCGGATGTCGCCAAGCTGACCACAACGGCTGTACAAGGCCTGACCAGCGCCCAGATCGTGGCTTTAACCACGGCGCAAGCCGCCGCCTTGACCACCGACCAGATCAGCAAGTTGACTGTTACCCAGATCGCCGCGCTGGCAACTGACGATGTACAGGCCTTGACCACGGCGCAGATCGCCGCCTTGACCTCGACCCAGACAGCTGCGCTGACCTCGGCGCAGATCGCCAACATGACCACGGCGCAGATCGCCGCCATCGACGCCACAGATGTCGACAACATCACGACCGCCGCGCTGCAAGGCATGACTACCGCCCAGGTTGTCGCCTTCGGCACGGCGCAGGCCGCCGCGCTCACCGCCGCGCAGATTACCGGGCTTACCACGGCGCAGATCGCCGCGCTGGAAACCGCCGACATCGCCGCCCTGTCCACTGCCGCCTTGGCCGGCCTGAGCACCGCCCAGATCGTCGCATTGAGCACGGCGCAAGCCGCCGCCCTGACCACCGCGCAATTCTCCAAGCTGACCGGCGTGCAGATCGCCGCGCTGGCCACCGATGACGTGCAGGCCCTCGGCACCGCGCAAATCGCCGCATTGACCCCGACCCAAGCTGCCGCCCTGACTTCGGCGCAAATCGCCGCCATGACCACGGCGCAGATCGCCGCGCTGGAAACTGCCGATGTCGCCGGCATCTCCACCGCCGCGCTGGCCGGGCTGAGCACGGCGCAGGTCGTTGCCCTGACCACCGCCCAGGCCGGCGCGCTGACCCAGGCGCAGCTCGCCAAATTCAGCACCGCCCAGATCGCCGCGCTGGAAACCGCCGACGTAGCCAAACTGGCCACCACCGCCCTGCCCGGCCTGATTTCGGCCCAGATCGTCGCGTTGACCACCGGCCAGGTCGCCGCGCTGACCACCGCGCAAATTGCCGCGCTTTCGGCGGTCCAGATCGCCGCCATCGCCACGGACGACATCCAGGCACTCACCACCGCCCAAGTCGCCGCGCTGACCATCGCGCAAGCCGGGGCGCTGACCTCGACGCAACTGTCCAATATGACCACGGCGCAGATCGCCGCGATCGAAACCGCCGATGTCGCCAAACTCTCCGCCACGGCGCTGCCCGGCCTCACCACGGCGCAGGTCGTTGCGCTGACCAGCGCGCAAACCGGCGCATTGACCTCGACCCAGATCGCCGCCTTGACCACGGCGCAGATCGCCGCGATGGAAACCGCCGATCTGGCCAATCTCTCCACCTCCGCCTTGAAGGGGCTGACCACCGCGCAGATCGTGGCATTGAGCACCGGCCAGGTCGCCGCGTTCGCCACCGACCAGATCGCCGCGCTCACGGCAATCCAGATCAAGGCCTTGGCGACCGATGATGTCCAGGCGCTGACCACCGCGCAGGTCGTCGCCCTGACCACCGCCCAGGCCGCCGCGTTGACCCTGGCGCAGCTGAGCGCCATGACCACGGCGCAGATCGCCGCGATGGAAACCGCCGATGTCGCCAAGCTTTCCGGCACGGCATTGCCCGGCCTGACCACCGCGCAGATCGTGGCGCTGACCACCGCGCAGGCCGCCGCGCTCTCCTCCAGCCAACTCGCCACCTTGACCACGGCGCAGATCGCCGCGATGGAAACCGCCGATTTCGCCGCGTTGACCTCCAGCGCCGTCAAAGGCTTGACGGCCACCCAGATCGTTGCGCTGACCACGGCGCAGGTCGCCAACATGACCACGGCGCAAATCGCCGCGCTCAGCGGCGGCCAGATCGCGGTCCTCGCCACCGACGATATCCAGGCGCTCAGCACGGCGCAGGTCGCCGCGCTGACCACCGCGCAGGCCGGATATCTGAGCGCGACGCAACTCTCCAAAATGACCACGGCGCAGATCGCCGCGATTGAAACCGCCGATTTCGCCAAACTGGCCGCCGCCGCCATGCCGGGCCTGACCACCGCGCAGATCGTCGCTCTCAGCACCGGCCAGGCCGCCGCAATGAGTTCCTCCCAGGTTTCCACGCTGACCACCGCGCAGATTGCCGCGCTGGAGACGGCGGATCTGGTCAATCTGACCACCATCGCCCTGCGCGGCCTGTCCAGCCCGCAAGTCGGGGCGTTGACCACCGCGCAAGCCGCCGCACTTACGACGGCACAGATTGCCGCCCTGAGTGCCGCCCAGATCACTGCCATCGCCACCGACGACCTGCAAGCGTTGACCACCGCGCAGATCGCCGCGCTGACCACTGCGCAAGCCGGTTCACTGTCGCTGACGCAGATGTCCAAAATGACCACGGCGCAGGTCGCCGCCATTGAAACCGCCGACTTCGCCAAACTGGCCGTCGGCGCCATGCCGGGCCTGACCACGGCACAGATCGTCGCCATCACCACGGCGCAAGCCGGCGCCATAACATCGTCCCAGCTCGCCACGTTGTCCACCGCGCAACTCGTTGCCATGGAAACGGCGGATATCGCGCATCTTTCCACCGCCGCCCTGCGCGGTCTCAGCACCGCGCAAATCATTGCACTGACCACCGCCCAGGTCGCCGCGCTGACTTCCGACCAGATCCCCGTGCTGACCACCGCGCAGATCGTCAAGATTGAAACGGCCGATATCGCCGCGCTGAACGCAACCCAGGTTGCCGCCCTGACCAATCCGCAGATCGCCGCCCTGACCACGGCGCAGATCGCCGCCCTGACCTCACCGCTCTCGGCAACGCAACAGGAAATCCGCGCTGCCATGCTGTGGACCACGGCGCAGATTGCCGCGCTGACCACGGCGCAGATTGCCGCGCTGACCACGACGCAGGCATCGGCACTGCTGCCGATTCATGTCGCAGCGATGAGCACCAGCCAGATTCAGGCGCTGGAAACGGTCGATCTCGTGGTGCTGTCCGCCGCCGCCATCACCGGCATGACAACCGCGCAGGTCGCGGCGTTGACCACGGATCAGATTCCCGTGTTGACCACGACCCAGATCCAGGCGCTGGAAACCGGCGATATCGTTGCGCTGGTGCCGACCCAGGTCGCCGTGCTGACCACCGGCCAGATTGCCGCGCTGACCACGGCGCAGATCGCCAAGCTGGAAACGGCGGACATCCAGACCATGTCCACCGCGCAGATCGTGGCATTGACCACCGCCCAGGCCGCCGCGCTGACCTCCGCCCAGGTCGCAGCGATGACCACGGCGCAGATCGCCAAACTGGAAACGGCCGACCTGGCGAGCCTGT
>JASJPG010000093.1:0-19758 GCA_031426815.1 Hydrogenophilaceae bacterium | reverse complement strand
TTCCTGGCTCTTGGGAATCCGGGGTTCATAGGGGGTTTCTCACCAGCCTGTTAGGTGAGGTCGCTCAGGCCACGCGGAAGCGCGCCGCCAAGCCGCTCAACTCGCCGGCCAGTTGTTCCAGGCGTTGCGCCGCGGCCGCCGTTTGCGCCACGGCCGCGCTGTTTTCCTCGGAACCCTGCGCGATGCGTTCCACCTTCTGCGCGATGTCGCGCGCCGCTACGGCCTGTTCCTTCAGCGCCAGGTTGATGTCGTCCACCGCGCGCGTGGTGCGTTCGGCGCTGTCGCGGATGCCGGTGACCGAATCGCCGGCCTTGTGCGCCAGCGTGACGCCGTCGCCGACCCGCTTGACGCCGGCTTGCATCTCCTGCACGGCGCGTTGCGTGCCCTGCTGGATCTTGCCGATCATGCCGCCGATTTCCTGCGTGGAATTGCCGGTCCGCTCGGCCAGTTTGCGCACCTCGTCGGCCACCACGGCGAAGCCGCGGCCCTGTTCGCCAGCTCGGGCCGCTTCGATGGCGGCGTTGAGCGCGAGCAGGTTGGTCTGGTCGGCGATGTCCTTGATCACCTGGACGATGCTGGAAATCTGGTCGGAATAGCCTTCCAGTTCCTTGATAGTGCAGGCCGTGCCGTTGACCGCATCGGCGATATGGCCCATTTCCGCCGCTGCCTCGTGAATGATATGGCCGCTCTCGCTCGATTGCGCACTGGAAGCCTGCGTCACGTTGCGCGCCTCTCTGGCGTGTTCCTCGACCTGATCGATCGACACCGACAGTTGTTCCACCGACGCCGCCATGCTGGATGCCGCCTCGGCCTGCATCTCGGTGGTGCGCGCGCTGCTGGACGCAGAACTGGCGAGTTCGCCGGCAGCCTGGTTGAGGCCCTGCATGTTCTGGCTGATCGAGGCGATCAGTTCGTGCAGCGTGTTGCGCATGACGCCGAGCTTGGCCATCAGGTCGCCGATCTCGTCGTCGCCGGCATGCGGCATCGGCCGGGTCAGGTCGCCCGCCGCGATGGCCTTGGCGAACTCGCCCGCCGCGTAGAGCGAGCGGGTGATATGGCCGACGGTCAGCAGCGACTGCGACAGCACGCCGATCAGGCCGAACGCCAGCAGCAGGCCGAAAATCATCATGTCTTTTTGATAAGTCGCTTCGGCCGCCTCGAAGAGCCGTTTGGCCTCGCTCACCTGGTATTCCATCAACTTGTCCATCGCCGCCTCGGCGGCGCGGCCATCCTCGCGGCCGGCCTTGAGGAAGGCCGCCATCACCGCCGGCGAATAGTCGTTGGCCTGCAGCGCCGCCAGGGCGATGCCGAGTTGGTCGGTCCAGACCTTGCGCTTTTCCAGGAAATCGGCGGCCAGCACCTTCTCCTCCGGGGTCAGGTAGGTCGCCATGTATTTGTTCCACAGCGCATCCAGTTCGGCGCGGCGGTTCTGCACTGCCTCGATATGCTGGCTGGCCGGATGGTCGTGCGCGGCGTGAAACGAGCCGCTCGGGTCGTGCTGGAAGCCGCGCAGGATCTCGGCGTAGTTTTCCTTGATCAGCGAGTTGAATTTGGACAGATCGTGCAGCGGCACGGCGCGGTCCTCGTAGACCGATTTGAGCGACGTGCGGGCATCGTTCAGGCCCTGCCAGCCGATCGCCACGGCGGCGACGAACAGCAGCAGGGAGATGGCGCACATCAGCCAGAGCCGCTGCGCGATGCGCAAGCGGCCGAACAGCCGCCGCACCAGCCCGGCCGCACCGGTGGGCACGACGGCGCCGCCAGACAGCTTGATGCCGGCATCGTTGCGCATGTCGCGGTACAGGCGCTCGGCCGCGTCGACTTCCTGGCGCGACGGCTTGCCACGCACCGAGGTGTAGCCGCCCTCGGCGGCTGGCGAAACATTGGCGCGCACCCAGTAATGATCGCCGTTCTTGCGTCGGTTCTTGACCAGCCCGGTCCACGGCCGGCCGCGTTGCAGCGTCGCCCACAGATCGCGGAACGCTTCCACCGGCATGTCCGGATGGCGCACGATGTTGTGCGACTGGCCGATCAGTTCCTCGCGCGTGAAGCCGCTCGCTTCGACGAACTCGTCGTTGGCGCGGGTGATGCGCCCCTTTTCGTCGGTATGCGTGATGAAGGCGGCGTTGTTGCGGATCGGGTATTCCTGGCCGGTCACCGGCTGGTTGTTTTTCATTGCATAACCTCAACCTATAAGTGGGATAGGTGTTTGACAAAATCAGTCCACTATCGGCTCGCCGACATATATCTTTAGGAATATTCCTATAGCACTTTAGGAATATTCTTAACGCCCCCCCAGAGCACGGTCTGGCGATGCATCGACCTCGCGCCGCGCTTGCCAGGCCCGGTGCCGACCTATACAAATAACCCACCGAATCTCAGCTCCGCTTGCTCATGTCTTCCGTTCCATTTCCGCGCACGCCATCCCTGTCCGGCGCCGACGCTGCCGCCAAGCGCGAGGAAATCCGCGCCTATTTCCATGCCACCTTCGACCGCTACGAGCAGTTGTTCGAAGTGCTGGCCAGCGACGCCGCGTTCTATGAGAAGCCGATTCCGCTGCGGCATCCGCTGATCTTCTACTTCGGCCATACCGCCACCTTCTTCATCAACAAACTAGTGCTAGCCGGCTTGTTGCCGGCGCGCATCGAGCCGCGCTTCGAATCGATGTTCGCAGTCGGTGTCGACGAGATGAGCTGGGACGACCTCGATGCCGCAAATTACGACTGGCCGCGCGTCGATGCCGTGCGCGCCTATCGCCGGCAAGTGCGCGACGCGGTCGACGGGGTGATCGCAATCATGCCGCTGACGCTGCCGATCGATTGGGATGCGCCGGCCTGGGTGGTGCTGATGGGCATCGAACATGAACGCATCCATCTGGAAACCTCCTCGGTACTGATCCGCCAGCACGCGCTCAGGCATGTGCGGCCGCACCCGGCCTGGCAGCCATGGCGCGGGAGCGGCGTGGCTCCTGCCAATGCGCTGGTCGACATTCCCGCCGGCGCGTTCAGCCTCGGCAAGACCGACGCCAGCTACGGCTGGGACAACGAATACGGCCGCCATGACGTTTTCGTGCCGGCATTCCAGGCCGGCCGGCATCTGGTCAGCAATGGCGAGTTTCTCGAATTTGTCAACGCCGGCGGCTATGCCGAAGAGGCCTGGTGGGACGCGGAAGGGCGCGCCTGGAAGGCCTACGCGCAAGCGCGCCATCCGAGCTTCTGGATCGCCGACGAGGTTGACAACCCTGCCGCTTGGCGTTTGCGCCTGATGCTGGAGGAAGTGGCGATGCCGTGGAACTGGCCGGTCGAGGTGAATTGCCTGGAAGCGGCGGCGTTCTGCGCCTGGAAATCAGCAAAAAACGCGGCACAGACCGGTTTGCCGGTGCGGCTGCCGAGCGAGGACGAATGGGCGCGGCTGTACGACGTTGCCGGCCTTGCCGAAGTCCCGCAAAACGCCACGGCACCGGCCAATCTGCATCTCGACCATGCCGCCTCGCCCTGTCCGGTGGATACCTTCCGCCACGGCGAATTGTTCGATGTGGTCGGCAATGTCTGGCAATGGGTGCAGACGCCGATTTATCCGTTCGACGGTTTCCGCGTGCATCCGCTCTACGACGACTTCACGACGCCGACCTACGACGGCCGCCATAACCTGTTCAAGGGCGGTTCCTGGATCAGCACCGGCAACGAAAGCCGCCGTTCTGCCCGCTACGCTTTCCGCCGTCATTTCTTTCAACACGCGGGATTTCGCTATGTCGTCGGCGAACCCGTTGCTGCAAGTGAGACCGCCGTGCCCGCTTCGCAATACGAAAGCGACAAGCTGTTGTCCGAATACGCCGAGTTCCATTACGGCGACACGCATTTTGGCGTCGAGAACTTCCCCAAGGCGCTGGCCGATCTGGCGATTCGCGCCATGGGCTCGCGTCCTGCTCGGCATGCGCTCGATCTCGGCTGCGCCGCCGGTCGCGCCAGTTTCGAGCTGGCGCGGCATTTCGAACAGGTCACCGGCATCGACTTCTCGGCGCGCTTCATCGGTTTGGGTGTGCAGATGGCTGAGCAGGGCCGGCTGCGCTACACCTTCGCCGAAGAGGGCGAACTGGTCAGCTACCACGAACGCCGCCTGGCCGATCTGGACCTCGACGCGGTGCGCGGCAAGGTCGCGTTCTGCCAGGGCGATGCCTGTAACCTGAAGCCGAATTTCACCGGCTACGACCTGATCCTCGCCGCCAACCTGATCGACCGCCTGTACAGCCCGGCCAGGTTGCTCGACACGCTGCATGAACGCCTCAATCCCGGTGGCCTGCTGCTGATTGCCACACCCTGCACCTGGCTGGAAGAACACACGCCGCGCGCGGAATGGATCGGCGGCTTCAAGCAAGACGGCGAGAACTTCACCACGCTGGACGGCCTGAAAGTCCGGCTGGGCGCGCATTTTCGGCTGATCGAAGGGCCGCTCGACGTGCCGTTCGTGCTGCGCGAAACGAAGCGCAAGTTCCAGCACACATTGTCGGAAGTGACGATCTGGGAACGCATCGCGTGAGTTTTGACTTCGATACGCCGATCGCGCGCGACGGCACCGACTCGGTTAAGCACGACGGCCGCGCCGATTACTTTGGCACGGCGGACGTGTTGCCGCTGTGGGTCGCCGACATGGATTTCGCCGCGCCGGAAGCCGTCACGCAGGCCTTGCTGGCGCGCGCGGCGCATCCGGTCTACGGCTACAGCCGCTATCCGGAAGCCATGTTCACCGCCTTGCTCGACTGGATGCGCGTGCGCCACGGCTGGGCGGTCGAGCGCGACTGGATCATGCCGGCGCCCGGCGTGGTGCCGTCGCTGCATGCCGCCGTGCTGGCATTCGCCGCGGCGGGCGAGGGCGTCATCGTGCAGCCGCCGGTGTATTTCCCGTTCTTCTCGGCGGTCACCGCGACCGGGCGTCGGCTGATCGAAAACCCTCTGCAACTGCAGGACGGGCGCTATGAAATGGATTTCGCGCACCTGGAAAGCTGCGCCAAGGACGCGCGACTGCTCCTGCTCTGCTCGCCGCACAACCCGGTCGGCCGCGTCTGGACGCGGGAAGAACTGGCACGCGTGCTGGACATCGCAGAACGCCACGATCTGGTCGTGCTGTCGGACGAAATTCATCACGATCTGATCTATCCGGGCCAGCGCCATCCGGTGCTGGCAACGCTGGCCGATGAATTGGCCATCGATCCCGCCCGCGTGGTCACCGCCGCCGCGCCGAGCAAGACCTTCAACATTCCCGGCCTCGGCCTGTCCGTGCTGATCGTGCCGGACCCGGCGCGGCGCGCGGCGCTCGCCAAGGCGTTCGATCTGCTGCACGCCGGCAATTACAACCCGTTCAGCAGCGTCGCCTTTGCCGCCGGCTACCGACATGGCGCCGCCTGGCTTGATGCGCTGATGGCCTATCTGGCGCGGACGCGCGATTTCGTCAGCGATTTCGCCGAACGCAATCTGCCCGGCATCCGCGTGATCGAGCCGGAAGGGACTTATCTGCTCTGGCTGGATTGCCGCGAACTGTGCGCGGCACGCGGCTGGAATGACCTGGCGTTGAAGCGGTTCTGCGTCGAACAGGCGAAAGTCGGCATGAACCCCGGCACGGTGTTCGGCACCGGCGGTGCCGGCTTCATGCGGATGAACATCGGCGCGCCAAGAGCGGTGATCGAAACGGCGTTGCTGCGGATGGCAGCAGCGCTGGCGTAAACATCTTTCGCGCAGTTTCTGGTGTCGTAGGAGCGCCTTCCAAGGCGCGAAGTCCGGAACATTCGCGCCTTGGAAAGCGATCCTACGCGTGGTGTCGCCACTCACCCGGTGGGTGATGCCAGAAAAACTCTTCATATGTAGCGTCCTTCGTGGGAATGATGGCAGACCCTAGTTGCCGGCAGAACTTGCCGCCCCCGGCGAGCCTTGCCGGGTGGCGACCGGCAAGCCGCTCGGGCCGGGCTGAAATCCATCTGCAATCAAGCTGTTGCCGCTTTCTCGTGGATTGGCATGGCGCTTGCTATATCAGAGGCGGAGACCCCACATGCTAAGCAAAATCGACACCGAGCTCGCCTTCGTCCAGTCCGCCCTCGACCTGAGAGCGCGGCGGCAGGAAATATTGGCGGGCAATATCGCCAACTCGGACACGCCCAACTTCAAAGCGCGCGACCTGGACTTTTCCGCTGCGCTGAAGAGCGCGATGGGGGCCGATGGCGGTCCGCTCAAGTTGGCGCGTACCGCCGGTACGCATCTCGAAGGCGTCGGCGCGACGACGGCGGGCGGTCATCTCAAATATCGCTCCAGCGTGCAGCCCAGTCTGGACGGCAATACCGTCGATCCCGATGTGGAGCGCGCGCATTTCACCGAAAACTCGTTGCATTACCAGTTCCTGCTCGACCGCGCCGCCGCGACCTTCAAGACGATGGGTCAGGCGCTGGGTTCGGGTCAGTAAAGAGGTGTCCTGATGTCGCTCACCAACGTCTTCCAGATCGCCGCTTCCGCGCTCACCGCGCAATCCATGCGACTGAACGCGGTGGCTTCCAATCTGGCCAATGCCGACTCCGCGCATGCCTCCACCGGCGAGGGCTACAAGGCCAAACAGGTGGTGTTCCAGGCGACGGCGATCAACAAGGCGGCTCCCTGGGCGCAGGGTGTGCGGATGACGGAAGTGGTGGAGGACAAGACGCCGCCACGCATGGTGTACGACCCGAAACATCCGCTGGCCGACCCGAAAGGTTATGTCGCTTACCCCAACGTGGATGCGGTGGAGGAGATGGTCAACATGATCTCCGCCTCGCGTTCTTATCAGACCAACGCCGAAGTGATGGCGACCACCAAGTCGCTGCTGCAGCGCACCTTGGCGATTGCGCAAGGTTAGGAGAGCTGAATCATGGCCATAGCCGCTGTACAGAATGAAGCCGCCGCGAGCGTTTACGCCCGCCTGAACGGAACCTCGTCGAGCGCGACCGGTGCGAAGGCCGCGACCGGCTCGACCGCCGAGCTGTCCGACCGTTTTCTGACGCTGCTGGTTACGCAGTTGAAGAATCAGGATCCGATGAATCCGATGGAAAACGCCGAACTGACCACGCAGTTGGCACAGATGTCGACGGTGGAAGGCGTCAACAAGCTCAATACGACGCTTGACGGTCTGGTGTCGCAGTTCAAGTCGAATCAGGTCATGCAGGGCGCGGCGCTGGTCGGTCGCCAGGTGCTCGGCGAAGGCGATCGGCTGTCGTTGTCCGATTCCGGCGCGGCGGGCGGCTTCGATCTCGCTGCGGCTGCCGACAGCGTCAAGGTCAAGGTGCTGGACAGCAACAACGTGGTGGTGAAGACGCTCGATCTGGGCGAGCAGGAACAAGGCCTGGTGCGTTTCGTGTGGGACGGCAAGGACAGCGGCGGGGCGAGTCTGGCAACGGGGGATTACAGCTTCAAGGTCGAAGCCAGCGCCGACGGCAAGGCCGTGTCGAACACGACTTATGCCCTGGGCAGCGTGTTGAGCGTTTCGCTCAACGAGACCGATATGGACGTCGAGGTGTCCGGTCTGGGCGCTCTCGGCCTCAATCAGATTCGCCAGATTTTCTAAATTGCAGGTATCGCCCGGCGGCACGTTGGGCGTGGATTGAAACTAAGGAGCGGGTGAAATGAGCTTTCAACAAGGTTTGAGCGGACTCAACGGCGCGGCCAGGAACCTCGATGTGATCGGCCACAACATCGCCAATACCTCGACCGTGGGCTTCAAGTCGAGCCAGGCGCAATTCGCCGATGTCTATGCCACCTCGCTGTTCGGTGTCGGCGGCTTGCAGGTCGGTATCGGCGCCAAGATCGCCGATGTCGCGCAATCGTTCACCCAGGGCAATATCAGCGCGACCGGCAATACGCTCGATCTGGCCCTCACCGGCGAAGGTTTCTTCCAGGTTTCCAAGGGCGGGGTCACTTCTTACACCCGCAATGGCCAGTTCCACCTCGATGACCAGGGCTTTCTCGTCGACAGCTCGCTGGCGCGCGTGCAGGGTTACTCTGCGACGAACGGCGTACTGGCGACTTCGCCGGGTTCCGATCTGCAGGTCGTTATCACGACCGGCAAGCCCTCGGCGACCGCCAATGTGGCCCTCTCCCTCAATGTCAACGCCGACGCCATCACGCCCGCCGCATTCGCCGACGCGACACCGCCCACCGGCTTCAACCATACGACTTCGGTCAACGTGTTCGACTCGCTGGGCGGCGAACATACCTTGGGCCTGTATTACCGCAAGGATGTCGCGGCCGGCGCGGACATGGGCTGGGAAATGTTTGCCTACATGGATGGCGCCCCGACCAACCTGGCGGTCGGGTCGCCCGGCGCTTTGACTTTCCCGGTGGCGACCGGTCAGCTGACTCCGGCTACGACGGCGCACACGGTGACCGGCAACTTCTCGGTGGGTGGCGTCAGTTCGCCTTTCAGCATCGATCTGGATCTGACCGGCACCAGCATGTTTGCCGACGATTTCGGCGTCAACTCGTTGACCCAGGACGGCTTTTCCACGGGCGATCTGGCCGGTCTGGCGGTGACCAAGGACGGCATCGTGCAGGCCCAGTACACCAACGGCGAGGCGCTCACCATCGGCCAGTTGTCGTTGACCAGCTTCATCAATCCGAACGGCATGCTGTCGGTCGGCGACAACCACTGGATCGCGACGCCGGATGCCGGCACGGCCAATACGCAGCAACCCAATTCCGGCCTGCTCGGCCTGATTCAATCCGGTGCGGTGGAAGAGTCGAACGTCGACCTCACCGCCGAACTGGTCAACCTGATCATCGCTCAGCGCATGTACCAGGCCAACGCCCAGACCATCAAGGCGCAGGATCAGATCCTGCAGACCTTGGTGAACCTGCGTTAACCCGGGCAGCTGAATGGACCGCGTAATCTACGTCGCGATGACCGGTGCCCGCGAGGTGACTCGCCAGCAGGCTGCGGTCTCGCACAACCTGGCCAACGTCTCCACGCATGGCTTCAAGCAGGAACTCAATGTGTTCCGTGCCTTGCCGGTGGTGGGCGAAGGCGCCAAGACGCGCGCTTTCGTGCTGGAAACCACGCCGCGCAGCGATTTCTCGTCGGGCACCATTCAGCAGACCGGCCAGCCGCTCGACGTCGCGTTGCGCGGAGCGGGCTGGATCGCGGTGCAGGATGCCGGCGGCCAGGAGGCCTACACCCGCATGGGCCATCTGCAGGTCAGCCAGAACGGCATCATGCAGACCGCCGGCGGTCTCAACGTGATGGGCGATGCCGGCCCGCTGGCGGTGCCGCCGGATCAGGACATCCTGATCGCCAAGGACGGCACGGTTTCCACCGTACCGATCGGCCTCGGCCTGAATGCGGTGGCGATTGCCGGACGCATCAAGCTGGTCAATCCGGCCGAAACCGATCTGGTACGCGGCGAGGATGGCCTGTTCCGGCAGACCTCCGGCCAGCCGGCGGATGCGGATGCGAATGTCTCGCTGATCTCCGGCGCGCTGGAAACCAGCAACGTCAATCCGGCTGAAGCGATGGTCAGCATGGTCAGCCTGGCGCGCCAGTTCGAAATGCAGATGCGCGTTCTGCGTGCCGCCGAAGACAACAATCGCAGCGCCGACAAAGTGCTGTCCGCGACATGACGGGGATGGTCATGAACCTCGCGAAACCCAAGCCCCGTAGGTGCGAATTCATTCGCACAGCTCGCGCCGCAACCGACCCCGTGCGAATGAATTCGCACCTACAGCACCTGCACGTTCACGTTAAGGACTGAAATGCTCCGTTCCCTGCACATCGCCCGTACCGGTCTGGAGACGCAGCAAACCCAGCTCGACGTGGTCTCCAACAACCTGGCCAACGTCTCCACCACCGGCTTCAAGAAGGGCCGCGCAATCTTCGAGGATCTGCTCTACCAGACCATCCGCCAGCCCGGCGCGCAGTCGTCGCAGCAGACCCAGTTGCCGTCCGGCTTCCAGCTCGGCGTCGGTTCACGCACCGTGGCGACCGAACGCATCCATCAACAGGGCAGCTTGCAGCAGACCAGCAACCAGCTCGATGTGGCGATCAACGGACGCGGTTTCTTCCAGATCCAGATGCCGGATGGCGGCACGGCTTATACGCGCGACGGTTCTTTCCAGGTCGATAGCCAGGGCACCCTGGTCACCGCCAGCGGTTATGCCGTGCAGCCGGCCATGCAGATTCCCAACGATGCGCTGGTGGTCAGCATCGCCCGCGACGGTATCGTCAGCGTGACGCAGCCGGGCAGTCCGAACACGGTGACGCAACTCGGCCAGTTGCAGTTGGCGACCTTCGTCAACACCGGTGGCCTGCAGAGCCAGGGCGAGAACCTGTACATCGAAACCGCCGCGTCGGGTGCGCCGCAGATCAACAACCCGGGCACCAACGGCCTCGGCGTGCTCAACCAGAGTTTCATCGAAACCTCCAACGTCAATGTGGCGGAGGAGCTGGTCAACATGATCATCGCGCAGCGCGCCTTCGAGCTGAATTCGCGCGCGATCACCACGTCCGACCAGATGCTGCAGCGCCTGACGCAGCTTTGAGCCGTGATTGGAGATTGATATGAACCGATTCAATAAAGTAGGGCGGAAAAGCGAAGCGCCTTCCGCCGGATGTGCGACGTACGGATGGCGGAAGGCGCTGCGCTTTTCCGCCCTACGGGGCATGTTTGCGGCCGTATTCCTGCTGGCCGGTTGCGCCACACCGCCGTCGACCGCGATCAAGCAGCCGCTCAGCATCCGGCCCGAACCGGTCGCCGCCGCGCCGGCCAACAACGGCGCCATCTTTCAGCCCGGCCCCAGCCAGGCGCGCCCCGGCATCAGCCTGTTCGAGGACCGCAAGGCGCGTTATGTCGGCGATACCCTGACCGTCAATCTGGTCGAGAAATCCGAGGCCAAGCGCAAATCGGAAACCACCGATGAACGCAAGGCCAACGGCTCGTTCGATATTCCCGCACCGAACATTCTCGGCAGCACGCGCGGCATCGGCGCGACGACGTGGGAAGCCGCCGCCAGCAACAAGCAGGAGCTGAAGGACAACGAGACCAACTCGAACAGCTTCACCGGCTCGATCACCGTCACCGTGGTGGAAGTGCTGGCCAACGGCCATCTGGTGGTGGCGGGCGAGAAGCAGCTGGCGATCAACAGCGACACCGAATACATCCGCCTGGCCGGCGTGGTCAATCCGAGCCAGATCAGCAGCGCCAACAGCATCAATTCGACCCAGCTGGCCAACGCGCAGCTGGAGTCGAAGAACTCGCAGAGTCTCGACAAGGCGCAGGTCGGCAGCATGCTGGCGCGCTTTTTCCTGACCATCCTGCCGTTCTAGGAGCGCGCCATGAAACGTTTGCTGCCGCTGCCGCTGCTGTTGCTCGCCCTGCTGGCGCAACCCGCCTGGTCCGAGCGCGTCAAGGACATCGCCACGCTGGCCGGTGTGCGCTCCAATCCGCTGATCGGCTACGGCGTCGTGGTCGGCCTCGACGGTACCGGCGATTCCAGCCTGCAGATGACCAACCAGAGCATGGCCACGCTGCTCGGCCAGTTGGGCCTGCAGCAGGATGCCGCCGCGATCAAATCGAAGAACGTCGCGGCGGTGATGCTGACCGCCGTGATGCCGCCGTATGCGCGGCCGGGCCAGCAGCTCGACGTCACCGTGTCCAGCCTGGGCAATGCCAAGAGTCTGCGCGGCGGCACCCTGGTGATGAGCCCGCTGAAAGGTGCCGATGGCCAGATCTACGCGCTCGCCCAGGGCAATCTGCTGGTCGGCGGCGCCGGCGCCAGTGGCCCCGGCGGCGGTACCGTGGTGAATCATTTGTCCGCCGGCCGCATCCCGTCTGGCGCGACGGTGGAGCGCGGCGTGCCGACGGCGCTCGGGCAAGGCGATTTCGTGCACCTGGAATTGCGCGACTCCGACTTCACCACGGCCAGCCGTCTGATGGATGCGGTGGAGCGCGCTTTCGGCAAAGGCTCGGCAGTGGCGCTGGATAGCCGCGTGGTGCGCGTGAAAGCGCCAGCCGAATCCGGTGCCCGCGTGATGTTCCTGTCCCAGTTGGAGAACATCAGTCTCAATCCGGGCTCGCCGATGCCGCGCGTGATCATCAATCCGCGTACCGGCTCCATCGTCATGAACCAGCTGGTCAGCGTCGAGAAGTGCGCCATCGCGCACGGCAATCTGTCCGTCACCATCAACACCGACAGCCAGGTGTCGCAGCCCAACCCGCTCTCCGGCGGCCAGACCGTGGTGACGCAAAACACCGATGTGCAGGTCAAGAGCGACCAGGGCGAACTCGTCGTGCTGCCGTCCTCCGCCACGCTGGGCGACGTCGTGCAGGCGCTCAACGCCATCGGCGCGACGCCGCAGGATCTGCTCGCCATCCTGCAGGCGATGAAGGCCTCCGGCGCGTTGAAGGCCGAGTTGGAAGTGATCTGATGATCGCAGGCGCCGAACGTCTCGCCGTCGATGTCGCCGATGCCCAGGCGCTGAAGGCGCGCGCGGTTTCCGGCGACCCCGAGGCGCTGCGTGCGGCGGCGCGCCAGTTCGAATCGCTGCTGGTGGCGCAGATGCTGAAAACCATGCGCAGCACCAGCTTCAGCGAGGAAGACGATCCGATGACCGGCGGCGAGAGCGTCAAGCTGTACCGCGAACTGCTCGATCAGCAATGGGCCGCGAAAATCTCCAACGGCCGCGGTCTCGGCTTCGCTGAAATGATGGTGAAGGCGATGGAAGGCCGTGGCATGGCGACTGCGCCCGATGCGACCGTTCCCGTCGCGGTGGCATCCGATGGGCGCGCTGCGCTTCGCCCATCCTACGAAGTTGTCGACCAGCCAGCCTCGGCCGGCAGCCGCAAGCAGACCTTCCTCGACACCATGAAACCGCATGCCGATGCCGCCGCCGCCGCCACCGGTGTGCCGGCCCGCTTCATCCTGGCGCAAGCGGCGCTGGAGTCCGGCTGGGGCGAGCGCGAGATTCGCGGCCAGAACGGCGAGGCCAGCCACAACCTGTTCGGCATCAAGGCCGGCGGCAGCTGGTCGGGCGGCACGGTGGAAACGTTGACCACCGAGTACCGCCAGGGCGTGCCGATGAAATTGAGCCAGACCTTCCGCGCCTACGACGACTACAGCGCCGGTTTCACCGATTACGCGAATTTGCTGAAGTCGCGTTACGGCGCCGCGCTGGCGGCAGGTACGGACAGCACGGCATTCGCCAACGGCCTCGCCGCTGGCGGCTATGCCACCGATCCGGCTTATGCCGGCAAATTGAAGTCGGTCATCGCCAGTGTGGCGATGGCGGGCGGTTGATCATCCTACGGCAGAAGGCCGTTTCTCAAGGTAACAGGAGGTTGCCATGGCATCAGGTTCACTCGGAATCGCACTGACCGGCTTGAGTGCTGCGCAGGCTGGCATACGCACCACCCAGCACAATATTTCCAACATCAATACGGCGGGGTTTCGGCGTCAGGAAGTCGGCTACACGGCGCTGAATCCCAGTTTTCTGGGCACCGCCTTCTTCGGCGCCGGTGTCGGCGTCAGCACGGTGCGCAGTCTCTACAGCCAATTCCAGGACAGCCAGGTACTGGTCGATCAGGCGCAACTTTCGCGCAGCCAGGCGTATGCCACCCAGGCTAGCCAGATCGACACGCTGGCGGGGGACACCGATAGCGGCATGACCTCCGCGATGGATGCCTTTTTCGATGCCACTCAGGCGGTCGCGAGCGATCCGACCTCGAATGCGGCGCGTCAGGTGATGTTGTCGTCCGGGCGCAATCTGGCCTCGCGCTTCAATAACCTTTCGGCGGCGTTCAACGATATCCGCGTCGATTCCAATCGCGAGGTTGCCGCGACGGTGACGCGCATCAATACCCTGGCCAGCCAGATTGCCGATTTGAGCGGCAATATCGCGCGCGCCGAAGCCGGCAGCGGCCAGCCGGCCAACGATCTGCGCGACCAGCGCGATCAACTGGTCTCCGATCTGAACAAGCTGATCAATGTGACGCCGGTGCAGCAGGGCGACGGCGCCTTCAATCTGTTCGTCGGCAATGGTCAGCCGCTGGTCGTGGGTTCGAGCGTATCGACGCTGACTACCATCGCCGATGCGCGCAATCCCGAATTCAGCGTGCCGGCGCTGAATCTGGCGGGCGGCGTGACCCAGGCGCTGGATGCGTCGATGGCGACCGGCGGCAGTCTGGGCGGCCTGATGGCGGCGCGCGAGGAAGTGTTGCTGCCGGCAATGCAGGATCTGGACCGCCTGGCGCTCGCTTTCGCGGCGCAATTCAATACCCTGCATGTGGCCGGCTTCGACAAGCAGGGTAATGCCGGCGGCGATTTCTTTACCGCCACCGCCACGCTGTCGCAATACATTCAGCCCGCCGCCTATCCCGGCAACACCGGCACGCAGACGGTCAGCGCGACGCTGTCGGATGCCAGTCAAATCCAGGCGAGCGATTACGAACTGTCCTACGACGGTGCCGCCTACACGCTGACGCGTTTGTCGGACGGCGCCAGCAGCCCGGCGGCGGCAGTGGCCACCATCAACGGCGTGGCGCAGGGCTTCACGCTGGCGACGGGCGCCGGCGTGCCACAGGCCGGCGACCGCTGGTTGATTCGGCCGAGTCATGGCGCGGCCGGCTCGATCGCTGCGCTGATCAACGATCCGAACCAAGTCGCCGCATCCGCGAGCGCTGCGGGCAGTCCGGGCGACAACAATACTGCGTTGCTGCTGGCCAATCTGCAGACCGCGTCGACCACGATCAACGGCACCGATACCTTTTCCAGTGCCTATGCTCAACTGGTGGCGCGAACCGCCACGCTGGCCTCGGAGGCGGATATCAACGTTTCGGCTTACGAGACGCTGACCAGCCAGTCGAAGGCGGCGCAGCAATCGATCTCGGGCGTCAATCTGGACGAGGAGGCGGCCAATCTGATCCGTTTTCAACAGGCTTATCAGGCCTCGGCGAAGGCGCTGCAGATTTCTTCCAGCCTGTTCAATGATCTGATCGGCGTCCTGGGCTAAGCTGCACGTGAAGGAGTGACGCGATGCGTATCGATTCTTTAACCTATCTCAATACCTCTCTGGCCGGCCTGCAGAGCAATCAGTCCGCCATCGCGCGGCTGAACCAGCAGATCGCCACCGGCCTGACCATGAATGCGGCCAAGGACGATCCGGTTTCGGCAGTGAAGGCGATGGAACTCGGCAACCGTATCGCCGTGCGCAGCCAGTACGCGGCGAATCAGGACAAGGCGGAGCTCAATCTGAACTACGAAACCGTGGTGACGGATGAGCTGAGCGACTCCCTGAACCAGGTTCGTTCCTTGCTGACCAGCATCAGCCCGTCGCAGTCGGCATCGCTGCGCAATGTGCATGCCGAGCAGTTGAAGGGCGTCTTCAACCATGTGCTCGACCTGGTCAATACGCGCAACCCGGCCGGCGATTACATCTTCGGCGGTTCCGCCACGAATGTGCGGCCGTATGCCAACTCCAGTCTGAGCACCGTTCCGGCAACCGTGCAGGCGACCACATTCGATGGCGCCGTCCCGCCCGGGCCGGCTGAATTGTCGGCGACGCGCGAGATCGAGATCGCGGTCGATCATCAAGTCCAGGTCACCGACAGTCTCGCCAACGTGTTGAGTTTCACCGATGCGGAGGCCGGCCTCACGCTGACCGATGCGGCGGATCCCGCGGCTACCCGGCATGACCTGCTGCAAAACCTGGCGCATGCCATCGTCAATTTGCCCGGCGCGGTGACCGAAGCGGACCTGCAAAGCTATCGGAAGATGCTCGATGTCGCGCTGGAGAAGCTCAGCTTGATCCAGCACCGCATTGCTGGAGCGCTGACCGAGATCAAGGACGTACGCGGCTCCACGGAATCGCTGCTGCTGGCGGAAAAGAATGCCTTGAGCGACCTGACCCAGGTCGATAAAGCGGCCGCCATCGTCGAACTGCAAAGCCGGCAAACCTCGCTGGAAGCGATCAGTCGCGCCTACTCGCTGACTTCGGGGTTGTCGTTGTTCAACTATCTGGGGTAGGCAGCGCGCCCCGTAGGAGCGCCTTCAGCGATCCACAGGAATCTCGCGCACCACCCGAAACCCCAGGTTGACATCGAGTTCGTCGAACCAGCGTGGCTTGCGAGCCGCGGAACGAGCCTGCCAGGCCGACTCGAACCACGAACCGCCTTTGGTGACATACCACTTGCCGGTCTTGCCCGGGCTGTTCGGGTCGGCCTGGCCGTCCCAGCGGTCGCTGGTGAACTCCCAGACGTTGCCGTGCATGTCGTGCAGGCCCCAGATGTTGGCGGGGTAAAGGCCGACGTCGAGCGCCTGGTTCATCGGCGCGCAGAACGGCAGGAAGCGACGCCAACCGCTCACGCTGCGACCGACGATCTGAAACGAGCCGGTGTTGGCTTCGCTGCAGCCGAGGTCGTCGCCGAAACAATAACGGCGTGCGCTGCCGGCGCGGGCGGCATATTCCCATTCGGTTTCGCTCGGCAAGCGATAGGTCTGGCCGCTTTGTTCCGACAGCCAGGCGAGATAGCCGGCGGCGTCGGCGCGGCTGACATTGGTCACCGGTTGGCGCGCTTCGGTGCGCACCAGATGGTCCGGCCAACGATGCCCGCGCGCAGCGACATAGCGCTGGAATTCGTCGGCGGTGACGCAGTAGCGTCCGATCGCGAAGGCGCGTTCGACCGTGGCATGGCGCGCGGCGAGTTCGCCGAAGTCGCGCCGCGCATCGGGATTGCCTTGCGTGAAGGCGCCGGCCGGAACGACCGCCAGTTCCGGGCCGGCAACGCCGTCCGCCAGAGCATCCTGAAACTGGACGCCGAGGCCGGCCTCATGCGCGGCTTTTTCCTGCAGGGCGCGCAGTTGGACAGGGCTGAGGTCGTGTACGAAGGGGGGCAGGTTGTCGCTCGAATTCATGTTGCCGTCACGCCGTCCAGTGGCCCGACTTGCCGCCGAGCTTTTCGATCAGGCGCACCGATTCGATCACCATGCCGCGATCCACCGCTTTGCACATGTCGTAGATGGTGAGCAGGGCGACGCTGGCGGCGGTAAGCGCTTCCATTTCGACACCGGTGCGGCTGACCGTTTCGGCCATTGCGCGGCAGTCGATGGCGTGGGCGGATTCGTCCAGCGTGAAGTCGACGGTGACCTTGGTCAGCGCGATCGGGTGGCACAGCGGGATCAGGTCGGCGGTGCGTTTCGAAGCCATGATGCCGGCCAGTCGCGCGACGCCGAGAACGTCGCCTTTCTTGGCGGCGCCATCGCGGATCATCGCCAGCGTGGTCGGCTGCATCGCAATGCGGCCGGCGACCACGGCGACACGGCGGGTTTCGGCTTTTTCGCCGACGCCGACCATCAGCGCACGGCCCTGTTCGTCAAAATGCGTAAAGTCGTTCATCGCGTAAGGAACTGGTGAGTAGGGGCAAGTATCATAGCCCGATGCTGAAAATCCGCCCCCTTGCCCTTGCGTCGATCCTCGCTTTTTCTTTGCCGGCGCATGCGCTGGAATTGCCCGATCTGGGTGAAGTCTCTCGCGTCGCTTTGAGCGAGACGCGCGAAGCCGGCATCGGTCGCGAAATCATGCGGCAGATCCGCGACAGCAGCGATTATCTGGATGACCCGGTGCTGGCCGAATACCTCAATTCGCTGGGTGAGCGTCTGGCCGGCGCATCGCCCGAGCCGGGCCGTCACTTCGAGTTTTTTCCGGTGCGCGATGCGAGCATCAATGCGTTCGCCTTGCCGGGCGGTTTTGTCGGCGTCCACACCGGCCTGATTTCCGCCGTGCGCAACGAATCGGAACTGGCCGGCGTGCTGGCGCACGAAATCGCGCACGTCACCCAGAACCATATCGCGCGCATCGTCGACGCCCAGAAATCCGCCGGCCTGGCCTCGCTGGTGGCGTTGGCCATCGCGATCCTGGCGGCGCGCTCGAATTCAGACGCCTCGCAGGCCGCCATCGTCACCGCGCAAGCGATGAGCATTCAGAATCAGCTCGACTTCACGCGCGAACACGAGCGCGAGGCCGATCGCGTCGGCCTGCAGACCTTGTCGTCGGCGGGTTTTTCGCCGCAGGGCATGGGCACCTTCTTCGAGCGCTTGCAGGCGCAAGGCCGCTTGTACGAGAACAATGCGCCGGCCTATCTGCGCACGCACCCGCTCACCTACGAACGCATCGCCGATATCCAGAATCGGCTCTCCAGCATTCCCTACCGGCAATTTTCGGACAGCCAGGAGTTCACCCTGGTACGTGCGCGCGTCCAGGCAGCGGCCGGCGAAGCGCGCGACGCCGTACGCGAGTTCGAGGCGAAGACGCAAGAACAGCCGACCGCCGCGACCTGGTACGGGTTGGCGCAAGCGCACCTGCGCGTCGGCAACATGGATCAGGCGGCGCGGGCGCTGGATGCCGCGATCGCTTTGTCGACGCCGTCGCCCTTGCTGGATCTGGCGCGGGTGGAACTTGCCCTGGCGCGCGGCCAGGCAGCGGAGTCGTCGCGCTTTAGCGCTTACGAATCCGGCGTACCCCTTGCGGGTGTCGATACGGCGGTGAAGGTGTCCGCGGCGGCCCTGGTCGACAACAGCGCTTACCGACCGCTGGCCTATCTGCATGCCAAGGCGTTGCTGCACGCGAAGCAACCGCGTCAGGCGCTGGATTTCGTCAGCGAACGGCAGCGCATCTGGGCTTCCGATGGCGCGCTGTACGCGCTCAAGGCGCAGGCCTATCAGGCGCTCGGTCAACCGGCTCAGTCATACCTGGCGCAAGCGGAAGCCTATGTGCTGGAAGACCGCACCGGTGCGGCGATCGAGCAACTGCTGATGGCGCAGAAATCGGGCAAGGCCGATTTCTATACGTTGTCGATCGTCGATGCCCGCCTGCGCGATCTGCGCGAGCGCCAGCTGAAGGAATCGTCGCCCAAGGAAGCCCGATAACGCGCACGTCGCGGCAGCGACGCTCGACGCTCCCCTCTCCCGCTTGCGGGAGAGGGGTTGGGGGTGAGGGGAACGGGCATGGCGCGCCTTCCATCCTCTGCGACGGGTCTCATTCATGCCCGTTAACTGCGGCTCCGCGGCACTTGGTATTTACATACCCAGAGCGACAAATATCGTACTAACTGGCCCGTTTCGACCTTGTGCCGCTGCTTGTCTTGCGAATATTCTTCGTCGCCCCCAACACGGGTCCATCCATCCGGACTATGTATTTGGACATAGGCCGGATGGCATAGCCAGATTGCATTCGATAGAGGAAGGAGACGTCATGCGGAAACGCACCGCCGTAATCACCGGGGTTCTCGCAACCCTGCTCGCCACGACCGCCTTCGCACAACAGCCTAATAAGGGCGAAACCGGCAAGGACATCGCTTATAACCGCTCCAAGGGTAACTGCCTGGCTTGCCACGGCATGCCGACCCTGCCCGATGCGGAACAAACCGGCAACGGCGGCCCGCCGCTGATTGCCATGCAGGCTCGCTACCCCGACAAGGCCGTTCTGCGCGCCAAGATCTGGGATGCCACTGCATCCAACCCCACGACTTTCATGCCGCCGTTCGGTAAGCACCAAGCGCTGAGCGAGGAAGAAATCGATAAGGTCGTCGACTTTATCCATAGCCTTTAATCATCCGAATTGACATAGGAGTGCACATGAACATTCTGCGTAGAAATGTACTGAAGGGCGCCGGCGCAGCCAGCGCGGTGAGCGTGGCGATCGCTGCGGGCCTGTTGAAGCCGGGCGCGGTGTTTGCGGCCGAGTGGAACAAATCCGTGTTCGAGA
>JASJPG010000092.1:0-9758 GCA_031426815.1 Hydrogenophilaceae bacterium | reverse complement strand
TCTTCGCCGGCGTCTATTACTGGCTGCCCAAGTGGACCGGCCACATGATCGACGAACGCTGGGGGCGCTGGCATTTCTGGCTGTCCGCCATTTCGGTCAATGTGCTGTTCTTCCCGATGCACTTCCTCGGCCTTGCCGGCATGCCGCGGCGCATCCCGGATTACGCGCTGCAGTTCGCCGATTTCAACCGCATCGCCTCGCTCGGCGGCTTCGTCTTCGGCGCCAGCCAGATTCTGTTGCTGGTGGTCATTGTCAAGTGCATCCGCGGCGGCGAAAAAGCACCGGCGCAGGCCTGGGAAGGCGCAGAGGGCCTGGAATGGACGTTGCCGTCGCCGCCGCCGTATCACTCCTTCGCGATACCGCCGGAGGTGAAATGAACCTGGCCGCCAATGCCCGCATGCGACGCCATTTGCTCTGGCTGGCCGCGGCCATGTTCGGCTTCGCGTTCGCGCTGGTGCCGCTCTACCGCGTGTTCTGCGAAACGACCGGACTCAACCGCGACGATGCCCAGGTGCTCGCCGGCAATAGCCAGGTCGATGCCAGCCGCCTGGTCTGGGTGCAGTTGCTGGCACAGGTGGAAGACGCCGGTCCCTGGCGCCTCACCGCGCCGGCCGCAGCCATTCCGGCGCATCCGGGCGAACTGGTCCAGGTCGAATTCGAACTGGAAAACCTGACCGATCGGGCCGTTACCGGGCGCGCCGTACCGAGTTACGCGCCGGCGGCGGCGGCACGATATTTCCGCAAGATCGAGTGTTTCTGCTTCCGCGAGCAGCACCTGGCGCCGCACGAGAAGGTCCGCCTGCCGGTGATGTTCGTGCTGGACCGCCAGATTCCCTACGACATGGGCACGGTGACGCTGTCCTATGCCTTCTTCCGGCTGGTGCAGACATGAGGCGAGAGGAGCGAACATGATGAGCACACCCGCTACGTCCTATTACCTGCCGGCACCGTCGTACTGGCCCATCGTCGGTTCGCTGGCATTGCTGTTGCTGGCGCTGGGCGCGACCCTGGCGATCCACGACCTGTCCGGCGGCGCCTATCTGCTCGGCGCCGGCAGCGCCACGCTGGTCGCCATGTTGCTCGGCTGGTTCGGCAAGGTCATCGGCGAAAGCCAGAGCGGCCTCTACAACGCCCAGGTGGATGTCTCCTACCGCTGGGGCATGGCCTGGTTCATCTTCTCCGAGGTGATGTTCTTCGCCGCCTTCTTCGGCGCGCTGTTCTTCACCCGGGTCATTTCCGTACCGGATCTGGCCAGCCCCGACAACGCCCTGCTCTGGCCCGGTTTCCAGGCCGCCTGGCCGACGGTCGGGCCGGGTCTGAAGCATGCCTTCACGCCGATGGCGCCGTGGGGCATTCCCGCGCTGAACACCGCCATCCTGCTCAGTTCCGGGGCCAGCGTGACCTGGGCGCACTGGGCGCTGAAGCGCGGCCAGCGTCGACAGCTCAATCTCGGCCTGGCCCTCACCGTCGCGCTCGGCGCGACCTTCGTCGGCTTTCAGGCGCACGAATATGTCGAGGCTTACCAGCACATGGGCCTGACCCTGGGCGCCGGCGTGTACGGCGCCACCTTCTTCATGCTGACCGGCTTCCACGGCCTCCACGTCAGCATCGGCACGCTGATGCTGCTGGTCATTCTGGGGCGCTGCCTGCGCGGTCATTTCCAACCGGACAACCATTTCGCCTTCGAAGCGGTGTCCTGGTACTGGCACTTCGTCGATGTGGTCTGGCTAGTGCTGTTTCTGTTCGTGTACTGGCTGTGAAGGTTGGCCATGCAACGGAATCCAGCCCAGCCAGAACGACGCCATCAGCCCGACAAACAGGGCGATGGACAGGCCGATGCGCCAGGTCAGCGCGCGCACCGTGTTGTCGCCGCTGCCGCGCTCGCGCAGCAGATGAAACAGGGCCAGCAGCAGGCTGCCGACGATGACCAGCACAACCAGGATGACGAGGATTTTCATGTGCGTCGAAGAGAGCGTTGCGATGCTCCAGTGTAGCCATCCGGTGGACTGACCATGCCACGTTTTCGCCCGCACTGGTTGCCCTCCCTGGCGGCGTTGCTGTGCGCCGCACTGACCGCCGGCCTGGGCCAGTGGCAATGGCAGAAAGCGGAGCGCAAGCTGGCCTTGCGCGCCAACTTCAGCCTCGCCCACCGCTTGCCGCCGCTGGACTGGGCACAGGTCCAGGCTTTGGGCGAGTCCGCGCTGTATCGCCGGGTGCGCGTCGACGGCAAGTTCGTGCCGCCGTTCCAGATCTGGCTGGATAACCGCGTCCAGGGCGGCCGCGCCGGCTATCACGTGGTGACGCCGTTGCGCCTCGACCGCGGCGCCAGCCTGCTGGTCAACCGCGGCTGGCATGCCGCCGCAGCGGACCGCAGCCGGCTGCCGACGTTGGCCACGCCGGCGGCGCGGCAAAGCGTGGAAGGCATTCTGGTGCGCGCGCAGAGCCGCTACCTGGAACTGGCCGCCGGAACGCAAACGGAACAGGTCTGGCAGAACCTCGACTTGGCCCGCTACCGCGCCTGGTTCGATGCGCAGTTGCCGGACTGGCTACTGTTGCAGACTTCGCCCGCCAGCGATGGCCTGGTGCGCGACTGGCCCCTGCCGGATGTGGGTGCGGAAAAACATCGCACCTATGCCGTGCAGTGGTTCCTGCTGTGCGCCATGAGCCTTGGCCTGTGGCTGAATTTCATGCTGCTGCGCCCGGAAAAATCATGACGCGCAGCCAGATGAAACTGCTCGCGCTGCTGGCGCTGTTCGCCGCACCGATCCTGGCCGCCTGGCTCGCCGCCAGCTACTGGACACCGCAACGGCTGGCCAATTATGGCGAGTTGCTGCCGCCGAAACCCTTGCGCCTGCCCGTATTGACCGCACCCGGCGGGCAAACCCGGGCCTGGGCCGAGCTGCGCGGCAAGTGGGTATTGCTGGTGGTGGCGCCGGCCGGGTGCGATGCCGATTGCAGCCATGCCGCCTGGTTGGCGCGCCAGGTGCGCCTGGCGCAAGGCCGCGAACGCGACCGCATCGAGCGGGTTTTCCTGAGCACGCAAGCCGAGATGAACTGGCCGTATGGCAACGAGGTCTATCGCGCCGTCCTGGCCCAACCGAGCGAAGCGTTGGCGCGAGGCGGCCTGTTCCTGGTCGACCCGATGGGCAACCTGATGTTGCGTTTCCCGCAACACGCCGACGGCGAGCGGGTGATCCGCGACCTGCACCGCCTGCTGCAGGCTTCGCAACGCAGCTGACGCCATGACAACGACCCGGCCCTTGTCCCGCACACTGGTGTTCGCCGCCGCCCTGCTCACCCTCGCGGTGATCGGCCTGGGCGCCTACGTGCGCCTGTCCGATGCCGGCCTCGGTTGCCCGGACTGGCCGGGCTGCTACGGCGCCGTCTCGCCGCACCATGCCGCTGAAGCCATTGCCGCCGCACAAGCCCTGCAACCCGACGGCCCGGTGTCGCCGGACAAGGCCTGGAAGGAAATGCTGCACCGATATCTCGCCGCGCTGCTCGGCCTAGCGATCCTGCTCATCGCCGGCCTCGCCTGGCGGCGCGAACGCGGCCTCAATCGCGGCCTGGCGCTGGCACTGGCGGGCCTGGTGCTGCTGCAGGGACTGCTCGGCATGTGGACGGTGACGCTGTCGTTGCGGCCGGTCATCGTCAGCGCCCACCTGCTCGGCGGCATGGCGACGCTGGCCGGACTGGTCTGGCTGGCATCGCGCCAGAGCAAGCGGCCGCCGATTCGCCTCGGTGTGGCGACGGCGCCGCGCGGTCTGGCCGCGCTGTCGCTGGCCGTGGTTGGCGTGCAGATCGGCCTCGGCGGCTGGGTGAGTAGCCACTTTGCCGGCCTGGCCTGCAGCGATTTTCCGACCTGCGGCGGCGCCTGGTGGCCGCAAGTCGACTGGGCGAACGCCTTCCGCATCGATCATGTGCCGAATCCGGAAGCGGATGCCGCAGCCCGGGTCGCCATGCACTGGGCGCACCGGCTCGGCGCGCTGCTGGTCATGCTGAGCGTAGCCGCGCTGGCCTGGCGCCTGTTGGGCATACCCGGCTTCTTCGCCAACGGCGGATACCTGTTGGCCCTGCTGTTTGTTCAACTGGGTCTCGGCGTGCTCAATGTCCTGGCCGGCCTGCCCCTGGTGGTGGCGGTCGCCCACACCCTGGGCGCGGCCGTGCTGCTGGCCAGCCTGGTCCAGCTCAACGTGAAATTGAGGAGACTGCGATGACCACTGCCGTATTGCACTGGTCGGCCCGGCGCGGCCAGGCCTACCTGGACCTTTGCAAGCCGAAGGTGGTCGGCCTGATCGTGTTCACCGCCATGATCGGCATGGCGCTGGCGCAGCCGGAATTGCCGGAGACGGGCCGCTTCCTGATCGCCAGCCTCGGCATCGGCCTCGCGGCGGCGGGCGCGGCAGCCTGCAACTGCCTGCTCGAACAGCGCATCGACGGCGAAATGGCGCGCACCCGCACGCGTCCGTTGCCGCGTGGCGGCGTCACCTCGGCGGAAGCCCTGGTCCTCGCCGGCGTCCTGTCCGGGCTCGGCCTGTTCCTGCTCTACCACTACGTCAATCCGCTCACGGCATGGCTGACCTTTGCCACCTTCATCGGCTATGCGCTGATCTATACCGTCCTGCTGAAGCCGGCGACGCCGCAGAACATCGTCATCGGCGGCGCTTCCGGCGCGATGCCGCCGGTGCTGGGCTGGGCGGCGATGACCGGGCAGGTCGGCCACGAGGCGCTGCTGCTGTTCCTCATCGTTTTCGTCTGGACGCCGCCGCATTTCTGGTCGCTCGCCTTGTACCGCAAGGCGGAATACGCGCGCGTCGGCCTGCCCATGCTGCCGGTGACGCATGGCGAGGATTTCACCCGCCTGTGCATCCTGTTCTATACCGTGCTGCTCGCCGCCGCGACCGCGCTGCCGCTGGCGACCGACATGAGCGGCAGCCTCTACGCCCTCGCGGCAACCTGTCTCAACGCCGTCTTCCTGGCGCACGCCTGGCGGCTGTACCGCGACGGCGACCCGTGCCGGGCGCGCCTCACCTTCAACTGGTCGATTGTCTATCTCTCCCTGCTGTTTACCGCCCTGCTGCTGGACCATTGGACGCTGCGCGACCAGTAGCCCGCCGGACTTTTCATTTAAGCGCCGCGCACGCTCAGCCCGCCGTCAACCTGAACTGGCGTCCATCCGGCGCACTGCAAGTCCCCCGAACTTCGGGCAGGTGGCTGACCCAGGTACAGACCAGCCGCTCGCCATCGCGCGATTGCAAGGTAGCGCTGCCCTTGTCGATATGGCGGCGATGGTATTTCGAGACGTTGCGGTAAACGCCCCGGCAGTATTCATTCAGGCAAGGCGCGCCGGTCCATTCGCCCGCGTAGCGTTTGCCGTCGAGCGCCACCTCCAGCGAACGCGGTTGCAACCAGGTCAACGACAAGGCCGCCGCGGCCGGAGGGCGAGCGACGGTATCCTGCGCGGCATTCGAGGCGCAACCGGCCAGCAATAGCGGTAAAAGCAGTAGCGGGCGTTTCATTTCGTTCTCCTTCACCTGAACGCCATCCCGGGGAGGGATGGGATTCGCATCGGCCTGTCCCCGCCCATGGGCGGGCTCGGCCCCTACCTGCGCAGGTCGTTCAACACGGAACCGTAACCATCGCCGACGCCTTTCTCCGGCCCATGGCCATAGCCGTCGCCGGCCTGGTGCGGCGTATGCTGTTCGCCGGCCTGCACGTCGAGCACGATCCAGCCATAGGTCTCGCCGCTGCCCCGTTCGACTTCGCCGGGAGAGAAGCTGGTTCCCACATAAGCGCTGGCATGGTCGTTGAGGACGCTTTGCTGCAAATCGATGTTGCCGTCCCAGTGGCGGGCGAAAGCGGAAGGGGCCGCCAAGGCCAGAACTGCGAGGGAAATGAGCATTTTCATGATTGACTCCTGTATCGAGGTTGGAATGCGGCGCCTCGTTCTGTGGCGTCGATTCCAGTATCGGCAACGGATTGCAACGGGAGCCTGACGGCGGGGTTACAAATACGTCATGGTGTGGAACGCTTCAGATCTTCACCCGGCGCAGCCGCAGGGCGTTGGACACCACCGAAACCGAACTGAAGCTCATCGCCAGCGCGGCGATCATGGGCGACAGCAGCAAACCGAAGAACGGGTACAGCACGCCGGCCGCGATGGGCACGCCGAGCGCGTTGTAGAGGAAGGCGAAGGCCAGGTTCTGGCGCATGTTGCGCACCGACGCCTCGGACAGGCGGCGGGCGGCGGCGATGCCGCGCAGGTCGCCCTTGACCAGGGTGACCTGAGCGCTCGACATGGCCACGTCGGCGCCGGTGCCCATGGCAATGCCGACGTCGGCGCGTGCCAGCGCCGGGGCGTCGTTGATGCCGTCGCCGGCCATCGCGACGACGCGTCCCTCAGCCTGAAGCCGGGCGACCAGGTCGTCCTTGTCCTTCGGTTTGACCTCGCCGTGAGTCTCGTCGATACCCAGCGCGCGGCCGACAGCGCGAGCGGTGGTAAGACCGTCGCCGGTGGCCATGACGATGCGCAGGCCGCTCTCGCGCAGCGTGGTCAGAGCCTCCGGCGTGGCGGCCTTGACCGGGTCGGCCAGGGCGACCAGCCCCGCCGCCTCGCCCGCCACCGCCAGGATCATGACGCTCGCCCCTGCCTGGCGCAGGGCCTCGGCCCGCTCGCCGAGCGGCCGCCAATCGACGCCTTGCGCCTCCATCAGCTTGGTGTTGCCCAGCGCCAGCGCCTGCCCGGACACGATGCCGGTGACGCCGATGCCGGAGGCGGACTCGAAGGACTCCGCCGCATCGAGCGCCAGACCGCGCCGGCGCGCCTCGGCGACGATGGCCTGGGCCAGCGGATGTTCGCTGCCCTGGTCGAGGCTGGCGGCCAGGCGCAGCACTTCCGTCTCGTCCCGGCCGGACGCAGCGGCCACGGCATGGAAGGCGGGGTGGCCCTCGGTCAGCGTGCCGGTCTTGTCGACGATCAGGCTGTCGACCCGGCGCAGCGACTCGATCGCCGCCGCGTCGCGGAACAGGATGCCATGGCGGGCGGCCTTGCCGGTGGCGACCATGACCGTCATCGGCGTGGCCAGGCCAAGCGCGCACGGGCAGGCGATGATCAGCACCGCGACGGCGTTGACGACGCCATGCGCCCAACTCGGCTCCGGTCCGAACAGACCCCAGGCGAACAGGGTCAGCAGCGCCACGGCCGCCACGCCGACCACGAACCAACCCGCCACCACATCGGCCAGGCGCTGCATCGGCGCGCGCGAACGCTGGGCCTCGCTGACCATCTGCACGATTTGCGCCAGCACCGTTGCCGAACCCACCTTGTCGGCGCGCATCACCAAGGCGCCGCTGGTGTTGAAGGTGGCGCCGATCACTTTGTCGCCGGGCGCCTTGGAAACCGGGATGGCCTCGCCGGTGAGCATGGACTCGTCCACCGCGCTGGCGCCTTCCAGAACCGCACCGTCGACCGGCACCTTTTCGCCCGGCCGCACCCGCAGACGGTCGCCGGGCTGGACCTCGGCGAGCGGTACGTCCTCCTCGCCGCCGTCGTCACGGATGCGGCGCGCGGTCTTCGGCGCCAGGTCCAACAGCGCTCGGATCGCGGCGCCGGTCTCGGAACGGGCTTTCAGTTCCAGCACCTGGCCGAACAAGGTCAGCGAGATGATCACGGCAGCGGCCTCGAAATACACCGCCACCTCGCCGCCGTCGCGGAACGAGGCGGGAAACAGGCCGGGGGCGACGACGGCGGCGACGCTGTAGAGGTAGGCCGCGCCGGTACCCAGGCCGATCAGCGTCCACATGTTGGGGCTGCGTCGAACGATGGACTGCGCGCCGCGCACGAAAAACGGCCAGCCCGCCCACAGCACCACCGGGCTGGCCAGCGCCAGTTCCCCCCAGGGCCGGGCCGCCCCCAGAAGCGGATCGAACGCGCCACCCGACATGGCGATGGCGGCCACCAACACGGTCAGTGGCAAGGTCCAGCGGAAACGACGGCGGAAATCCGCGAGTTCCGGATTCGCATCCGGCTCAGCCGCCGGCTGCACCGGCTCCAGCGCCATGCCGCATTTGGGACAGGTGCCCGGACCGATCTGGCGCACCTCCGGATGCATCGGGCAGGTGTACTCCGCCGTTGCGGCCATCAATTTGGATGACATGGTCGACTCCTTGATGTTCGTGGATGACATCCGAACGCTTCATCCCGGAGGTCCGCCGCGGACACAGACCAAGCCGGCGCTGGTTTGCGACCATGGCGGGCTTCAACCGCCCAGGTCGGCGCGGCGCTTCAGGTACTCATCGCGGTCGATTTCGCCACGGGCATAGCGCGCTTCCAGGATTTCCAGGGCGGACCTCCCGGATTTCGCCCCGCCGGTGAAATAGCGGAAGAAAAAGACGATCAGAAGGATCGGAATGGCCCAAACCAGCACCATCCATAAACCGCCCCATTCCATTCCGACATGTTCGACTCCGTACATGGTTGACTCCTATTCGATCCCGCCAAACGCGCCCAGCCTGCCCATCGTTTTAGGCCACTGGGCACCGATTCCAGTATGGGCAGCGGAGCCCAACGGGAACCTGATGGCGGGATTACAAGTGCGTCATGCGCCGGGGGACAGCGCATCGCCCCCCCGCCGATGGCGCCATTCTGGGTCGAGGCCGGCGACGCTTAGATGACGGGGGGATTACAAAATTGTCAGCTTGAGTCCGGGCACATGGGCCTGTGGCAGGATGCCCGCATCGACACGCATACAGCCCCCGTCGCCTGCTTTCGGTGGACGCCGCCCGGCGTGTTTCCTGGGGGATGCGAACATGAAAATACTGATCGTCGAGGACGAAGCCAAGACCGGCGACTACCTGAAACAGGGCCTGACCGAGGCCGGGCTCAATGTCGACCTGGCCCGCGACGGCTGGGACGGGCTGGAAATGGCACGGGCGACGCCATACGACCTGCTGATCCTCGACGTCATGCTGCCCGGCCTGAACGGCTGGCAGTTGCTCGAAAGCCTGCGCCGCACCGGCCTGGCAACACCGGTGATGTTCCTGACCGCGCGCGATCAGGTGGAGGATCGGGTCAAGGGCCTGGAGCTGGGCGCCGACGATTATCTGGTCAAGCCGTTCGCCTTCGCCGAACTGCTCGCCCGCGTGCGTACCCTGCTGCGCCGGGCTCGCGGCGGACTGGAGCCGACCATGCTCAAGGTCGCCGACCTGGAACTCGACCTGCTGCGCCGACGGGCCAGCCGCGCCGGCAAGAAGATCGACCTGACCGCCAAGGAGTTCGCCCTGCTGGAACTGCTACTGAGCCGCCAGGGCGAGATTCTGCCGCGCAGCTTGATCGCCTCTCAGGTCTGGGACATGAATTTCGATTCCGACACCAACGTGATCGATGTCGCGGTGCGCCGCCTGCGCGCCAAGATCGACGAGGAGTTCGAGCCCAGGCTGATCCATACCGTGCGCGGCATGGGCTACGTGCTGGAAGAAAACGAACTCTGAGAACGCCATGACGGGTTTCCGACGGGCAACAGATTCTCCAATTAAACGCGCTTATAAACTTTTCGCGCTTTCCATTTCTCGGACGCAAATAAAATCACACCAAGCGTGCGGTTATTCAATGGCTAATTCATTTATGGATTCGCGATGAACATTTATTATTTAAAACGGCTTGAAGTTCCAGCTCGGTCCGTGCGGAGATAGGAGTGGTCGATTGCCTGAATCCGTGACCATTTTCCCCACCCCCCAGCACTATCGCGGGTTGCGGCCAA
>JASJPG010000091.1:0-3711 GCA_031426815.1 Hydrogenophilaceae bacterium | reverse complement strand
TTCGCTCTCGATGGTTCCCTGCGCGTCGCCTCCACCCATGGCGTCGTTTACCGGGTGGTAATTGGCTAAGAGGACTAAACCGCTCGCGCAGTAGTCGTCACTCCGATCCGGCGTCGGCGGGTGGTTGGAGGTAGTGGTCCTGTTTGCTACGTTGGGTAATGAGGCAATTCGCCTCGTTACCCAAGTGGAGCAGAGCCATGACTGTCGAGTCCCGCACCATCGGCCAGCTTTTCCGGCTTGTCAGTGGGCTTGTGGTTTACGGGTATCACTTCGGACAACCACGGACGCGGCAAAAACAAAAAAGCCCGCATTTTCGCGGGCTTACAGACTTCTTCGGAAGTCCTTTGGACACTGTACTGGCGGAGAGGGCGGGATTCGAACCCGCGGTAGGCTATTAACCTACACACGCTTTCCAGGCGTGCGACTTAAACCGCTCATCCACCTCTCCGGAAGGCCCGGCAGAATACACGGCGATGCTAGCTAAGGCAAGGCACGATGGGTACAGATTCGGTCGCGCTGCTAGAATCCGCGGACTTTACGTTTGCCGCCTCGGATTAGCTCGATGCGGGCCGTTTAATTTCAACCCATCTCAACCAACCTGGCGAGACCATGCCACCTGCCGCTTTTGATAACCGCCTGTCGGTGGTTGTGCCTGTGAAGAACGAGGCCGAGAACATTGAACCGTTGATCCGCGAGATCGTCGCCGCGGTTTCCGACCTGGCCGATTTCGAGATCGTTTATGTCGACGACGGCAGCACCGATGCGAGTCTGACCGAACTCAAGCGTCTTGCTGCCGAGTTGCCGCAATTGAAAGTGGTGCGGCATCGTGCCAGCTGCGGCCAGAGCACGGCGATCACTTCCGGCGTACAGGCGGCGCGTTTCGGCTGGATCGCGACGCTGGATGGCGATGGACAGAACGATCCGGCCGATATCCCGGCCTTGCTGAAGCGACTGCGCGCGGCCCGGCCGGATGAAAATCTGCACATGCTGGCCGGTTGGCGGGCGAATCGGCGCGATACCTGGTTGCGCAAATTTTCATCACGGGTGGCCAACCGCGTGCGCTCCGGTTTGCTGAAGGACGCCACGCCGGACACCGGTTGCGGGCTCAAGGTGTTCAGCCGGGACACTTTCCTGCGCCTGCCCTACTTCGATCACATGCACCGCTTCATGCCGGCGCTGGTGCAGCGCTACGGCGGTCGTGTCGAGTCGGTCGTGGTGAACCATCGCCCGCGCGAGCGCGGCACCTCGAAATACGGCGTCAACAATCGTCTCTGGGTCGGCATCGTCGATCTGTTCGGCGTGATGTGGTTGATCCGCCGAGCCAAACGGCCGGTCATCCTGGAAGCCTGAATCCGCATGTCGCCGCGCGGCATCCTCAAAGGTCTGTTGCTGATCGCCTCGCTGGCCGCGCTCGGCTTTCTCGCCAAGCATGGCTATCTGGCGAACATGCTGTCCGAACAATGGATCGACGCCGAAGTACGCGGCAAAGGCTGGCATGGCGATCTGATCTTTCTGGCGGCCGGCATGCTGACCACGGCCGTCGGCTTTCCGCGTCAGGTCGTGGCATTTCTCGGCGGTTATGCCTTCGGCTTCGTCGCCGGCACCGCGCTGGCGACATTGGCCGCCATCATGGGCTGTGTGCTGGCATTCTTCTATGCGCGCTGGCTCGGACGCAGCCTGATTCAGAACCGCTTCCCCGGCCGCATCCGCAAGATCGACGCCTTCCTGCACGAACATCCGTTCAGCATGGCGGTGGTGATCCGCCTGCTGCCGGTCGGCAGCAATGCCGTCACCAATCTGCTGGCCGGCGTTTCCAGCGTGCGCGGCCTGCCGTTCTTCGCCGGGTCAGGCGTCGGCTATCTGCCGCAGACACTGGTCTTCGCGCTGGCCGGCAGCGGCGTCAACTTCGATCCTGCCTTGCGACTGACCCTGGCCGGCGTGCTGTTTGTCGTTTCCAGCCTGATCGGCGTCTGGTTGTACCGTCGCCATCGGCACCCTGCCGCGTTGACGGCCAATCCGGATGAAGCGCTGGAGGCCGACATCGACGCGGCGCTGGGCGAAACGCCGACCATGACCCCAAAGCCATGAATTTCACTTCCGCGCGAGCACGTCCGCAATGGTGGCTCTGGCTGCTCTGGCTGAGTCTGCTCACCGGCGTCGCCCTGCTGAGCCGTCCTGCGTTGCCGCTCGACGAAACGCGTTACCTCGCCGTCGCCTGGGAAATGTGGCAGCGCGGCGACTTCCTGGTGCCGTTCAAGAACGGCGAGGCGTACAGCCACAAACCGCCGCTGCTGTTCTGGCTGATTCATGCCGGCTGGTGGATTGCTGGCGTCAACGATTGGTGGCCGCGTTTGATCACGCCTCTGCTGGCGTTGGCCAGCACCTGGATGACCTGGCGCCTGGCCTTCCGGCTCTGGCCGCACGCGCAGGAAACGGCCCGTCTGGCGCCGTTGGTGCTGTTGTCCAGTCTGCTCTGGCTGCTCTACAGCCAGGCTTTGATGTTCGATGTGCTGATCGCGACCTGCGCCCTGATCGGACTGAATGCGCTGGTCGAAGCCGCGCTGAGCGGACAACGCCGCTGGTGGGGACTGTTCGGCCTCAGCGTCGGCCTCGGCGTGCTGGCGAAAGGCCCGGCGATCCTGCTGCATCTGCTGCCGGCGGCGCTGCTCGCGCCGTGGTGGGCGAGCCGCCTGAATCAATACATCAAATGGTCGCGCTGGTATGCCGGCGTTGGTTTCGGGTTGCTGCTCGGCGTCGCGTTGGCGTTAGCCTGGGCCATTCCGGCCGGCGAACAGGGCGGCGAGACCTATCGCAACGCGATTTTCTGGGGGCAGACGGCGAATCGCATGGTGGAATCCTTCGCGCATCGACGGCCGGCCTGGTGGTACCTGGCCGCGTTGCCGGTGTTTCTGTTCCCCTGGCTGCTCTGGCCGCGTCTGCTTGCCGCGCTGGTCAAAACGCTGCGCACGGACCTGCACGATGGCGGCGTGCGCTTCAGCCTGATCTGGTTCGCCACGGCGTTGCTGGTGTTCTCCTTCATCAGCGGTAAGCAACCGCATTACCTGCTGCCGGAATTGCCCGCCGCCGCCCTGCTCATCGCGCACGCGTTGACGCGCTATCCACCCACCGGAAGACCCTGGTTGCCGGCATTGGCCCTCGTATTGCTCGGCACCGCACTGATGGCCATCGGCCTCAACGCCGAACTACAAGCGCGCTTGCACTGGCCGGCCGGCATTCCCGCCTGGGCGGGACTTCCCTTTGTCCTGGCCGGCGTCATTGCGCTCGGCAAAGCCGGTACCGGCGCGCCGCAAACTCTGGCCTGGAGCATGTTGCTGGCGATGGCGGCCTTGCTCTTCGCGCTGTTTCGCCCACTGGCGCCGAGCTTCGACACGCAGGTCATCGGCCAGGCATTGGCGCGGGCGCAGGCACTCGGCCAGCCGATTGCACATGCCGGCAAATATCACGCCCAGTTCCATTTCAGCGGCCGCCTGAAACAACCGCTGATCGCCCTCGGCGCGCACGAAATTCCGGATTGGCTGGAACAGCACCGCAACGGTGTCGCGGTAATATATTTTGACGAACCGCGCGATTTCTCACCCTATCACCCGCTCGCCGTGCAAGTTTTTCGGGGTTCAGTCGCGGTTCTGGTCGACCAGCGTGGCGTCGCCGCACTCCGCGAAAAGCCGCTGATCCCGCAGCCAGACAGCCCTG
>JASJPG010000090.1:0-14974 GCA_031426815.1 Hydrogenophilaceae bacterium | reverse complement strand
ACAGCAGGCCGTTTATCCTCTTGACGAAGCCGGCCGGATCGGCCAACTGGCCGCCATCGAGCAGCACCGCCTGATCCATCAGCAAGCCGGCGAGTTCGTCGAAGCGCGCGCCTTCCTCCGCTTCCAGCCGCTTGACCAGCGCATGCGAAAGATTGATTTCCAGGATCGGCGCGGTTTCCGGCACGGCCTGGCCCATCGACTTCAGCATGCGCGCCAGATTGCCGTTCAGATCGCCCTCGTCGGCGACCAGACAGGCGGGCGATTCGACCAGACGATTGCTGGCGCGGACATCCTTGGCACGTTCAGTCAAAGCGGCCTTGATGCGTTCCAGCAGCGGCGCGGCTTCTTCCGCTTTCGGTGCTTCGACGGCCTCTTCGCCCTCAGGCGACTTGATCGCGGCCAGATCGACCTGGCCCTTGGCGACCGAGGCGAGCGACTTGCCGTCAAACTCGAACAGGTTGCCGACCAGCCATTCGTCGACGCGGTCGGCCAGCAGAATGACTTCGACGCCCTTCTTGCGCAGCGCTTCCAGATGCGGACTGGCCTTGGCGGCTGCCAGCGTCTCGGCGGTCAGGTAATAGATCTTGTCCTGGCCTTCCTTCATGCGACCGACGTAATCGGCCAAGGTCACCGTCTCTTCATCGACCTGGGTGGTGCGGAAGCGCAGCAGCTTGGCGATGCGTTCCTTGTTGCCCTGATCCTCGCCGACGCCTTCCTTCAGCACGCGGCCGAAGTGTTCCCACACCTTGGCGTAGTCTTCCTTGCGGTTTTCGGCCAGATCGTCGAGCAGGTCGAGCACCTTGCGCACGCAGCCGCCGCGGATCATTTCCATGTCGCGCGTCTCTTGCAGAATTTCGCGCGAAACGTTGAGCGGCAGGTCGGCCGCATCGATCACGCCCCGGATGAAGCGCAGGTAGGACGGCATCAGCTTGCGCGCGTCTTCCATGATGAACACGCGCTTGACGTACAGCTTGACGCCGGCCTTGGCGTCGCGATCCCACAGGTCGAACGGCGCGTGCGCCGGCACATACAGCAATGCGGTGTAGTCCTGGCGGCCTTCGACCTTGACGTGGGTCCAGGCCATCGGATCTTCGTAATCGTGGCCGACGTGCTTGTAGAACGCCTTGTATTCGTCTTCCGTGATGTCGTTCTTGGCGCGCGTCCACAATGCGTTGGCGCGGTTGACGGTTTCCACTGCGTCGTTGCCGTCCTCGCCTTTTTCACCAATGAATTCGACCGGGATGGCGATATGGTCGGAGTATTCGCGTATCACCGATTTCAGCCGCCAGGCGTCGAGGAATTCGGCCTCATCGTCCTTCATGTGCAGCACGATCTCGGTACCGCGATCGGCCTTCTCGACGGTCTCCAGCGTGTAGTCGCCCTCTCCTGCCGATTCCCAGCGCACGCCGTGTTCCTGCGTCAAACCGGCGCGCCGCGTGGTCAGCGTGACGCGGTCGGCGACGATGAAGCTGGAATAGAAGCCGACGCCGAACTGGCCGATCAATTGCGCATCTTTCTTCTGGTCGCCGCTGAGCTTGCTGAAAAACTCGCGTGTGCCGGATTTGGCGATAGTGCCGATGTGTTCGATGACTTCCTGCCGGTTCATGCCGATGCCGTTGTCGCGGATCGTGATGGTCTTGGCGTCTTTGTCGAGGCTGACCTTGATCTTCAGTTCGGAGTCGGTTTCGAACAGCGCCGGGTCGGTCAGCGCCTCGAAGCGCAGTTTGTCGGCGGCATCGGAGGCATTGGAGATCAGCTCACGCAGGAAGATTTCCTTGTGGCTGTACAACGAATGAATCATCAGTTGCAGGAGTTGCTTCACCTCGGCCTGAAAGCCCAGGGTTTCCTTGACGTTTTCGTTGACGATATCGGTTTCGTTCAGGCTCATGTCCACTTTCCCTTGTTGAAAACAGGGAATGGTTATGAGGCCAGGTGGAGCAGGTTCAAGGGGTAAAACTCATTTCGACCACGTGGCCTGCTCACGTAGGGTGCGCCATGCGCACCGATCCACGTGAAATGGTGCGCACGGCGCGCCCTACGCATTGGGCAGCAATTCTGGAGCAGGCCGCCCGATCAGATAGCCCTGCGCATAATCGACGCCGATTTCGCGCAGGATGTTGAGGGTGGCCTCGTCCTCGACGAACTCGGCGATGGTGGATTTGCCGTAGCCCTTGACGGCGTCGTTGAGCGCCTTCACGAACACCACATCGTCCGGCCGATGCGTCAGGCCTTTGACGAAGGAACCGTCGATCTTGACGAAATCGAACGGCAACTCCTTGAGGTACTGGAACGAACTGTAGCCGACACCGAAATCGTCCAGGCCGAAGGCGCAGCCGAGTCCGCGCAGCTTGCCCATGATGCGGATGGCGCTGGACAGATTCGCCAACGCGGCTGTTTCGGTGATTTCCAGCAAGAGGCGATTGCCGGCCACCTGATGGCGGGCAAGCGCTGCCTGCATGGTCTCGAAAGCGACATCGTCGTCGAAACTGCGGCTGGATAGATTGAGCGCCACCTTGATGTCCGGTACTTGCTGCGCGACGAAAGCCACCACGGTTTCGATCACCCAGCGATCGATGCGACGGATCAGGCCGGTGCTTTCCGCGACCTCGATGAACATGCCGGGCGGAATCAGCTTGCCATCCTGCCCATGCAGGCGGATCAGCGCTTCATAATGGCCGATGTGACCGGTGATAATGTGTTGAATGGGCTGGAAATGCATGACGAAACCGCAGTCATCGAGGCCGCGTTCGACCGCTTCGCGCCAGAACGCGCGGCGCCCGGCGACTTCGCGATAGGGATCGTCCAGCGTGTACAGATGCCAGGAGCCGTGCCCCTTGGCACGCGCCTGCGACAGCGCGATCTCGGCGTTGGCCAGCAAGGTATCGGCAGTGCCGCCATGTTCGGGAAACACCACCAGGCCGACACTGGACGTGATGCGGCCGCGCGTCGCCACACCATTTTCGATATTGGCGCCAGGCAAGCCGTGATTCAACCCGCGCGCCAGCACGATGGCCTCGGCCGGGCTGACATCGGCCAAAGCCAGCGCGAAGTCGTCGGCACCCAGTCGCGCCGCCAGGCGTGGACGCGGCTGCAAGTCCTGAAGGTAACGGGCACATTCGGCCAGCACGAAATCGCCGGACTCGTGGCCACCGCTTTCATTCACCGACTTGAATTCGTCGATATCGAACAGCAACAGCACGCCCTGCCCGCCCGCGGCCAACAGCGTATCCAGTTCGCGCTTGAACGCGCGGCGGTTGTACAGGCCGGTCACGCTGTCATGTTCGGCGAGCAAGCGCAGATTGCGTTCGACTTTGCGGTAATCGGTGACATCGAGCCCGACCGACAAATACAGATGCTCGCCGGACATTTCTTCCAGACACGAATGGAACCAGATGACATCGTGCGTGACGCCATCGGCACGTTCGAAACTGCCTTCGCTGTGCGGCACTTCGCCAGGCTTGAGCTTGGCCAGCAAGGCGGCATGCGACTGGCCCTGCGGACCATTCATGAAAACACCGGCAAACGAGAGGCCCTGCAGATTGCCGCCAGCCTGGCCGCAACTGCGTACCGCATGCGCATTGGCCAGGCGGATGCGGCCATCGCGGCCATAAGTCAGGATCAGGACCGGCGCGGTATCGAGCAGGCCGGCGACAAAATCGCGTTCCTGCTCCAGTTGCGTCGCCTGCGCCCGCAACGAGGCGGCATATTGGCGCGACTCGGCATGCAGCCGTTCCAGGGTATTGGCCAGGGCGTAGGTCAATTCGGCCAGATCGTCGATCTCGTCCCGCGTCGGCAGCCAGGCATGCGAAGAACGCTGTTGCGGCAACTGGAACGCACCGCGCGCGTCGTCATAGCGACCTTCGCCCAGCAGCGGCAAGGCGGTCACCGCCTGGCGCAGACGATTCATGCTCGGACGCAGCAGGATGTAGAGCAGACCCAACGCCAGGACCAGGATGAGTGCGCCCAGCGCGAGGCTGGAGCGCACGGCGTTATCCAATTCCTGCGATTCGGCGGTGACATCCGCAATCGCCAGGAAGCGAACTCCGCTGGAACCCGGTGCCGGCGCAGCAAAGCTGTACAGACGGAAGTGACGACCGTCGCGAGTCAGTTCGATGCCCCCGCCTTGGTCGAGCTGGCCAGGCAGCGAATGCACCAATTCTTCATAAACCTTGCCACCGCTGACCGAGAGAACCTTGCTGATACTGGTCTGGCCAATTGCAGCCGAACCGGCAGAGACATCGATCAATGCCAGTTCGACGCCGGATAGACGACGGAAATCCAGCACCATGTCCTGCAAACCGGTTGCCAACACGATGGCGCCCACGTATTGGCCGCCCTCGACCAGGGGCACCGCGGTGGTGTAAAGGCATTTGACGCGGCATTCGAGCCAGAATTGCGGCGTTTCGATCCGGCCGGCTGCGTATGCCAATTCATTTGCACGCGCACCGATATCGGCCATGCCCCATTCGGACAGTTGAACGCTATCGGGACCGAAGAAGGCAACCCGATCGAGACCATGGTTGAGATTCAGATCAGACCAGAACGGATCGAACACGCCGGCCAAAGCGGCCGGATTGCGGCGGCGCATGGCTGCGCGCACGCCGGGCAGATCGGCCACCAGCGTGCCGAGCGACTGCAGACGCGCGGATTGTTGCTGAAACAAACGACTGGTCAGATCGATCGAACGCGCCCGTTGCTCGACCAGTGCGGCGCCCTGGCGCTCGTCCAACTGGCGCAACGCCTGCCAGGTGAAGGCGGCGGTAGCGAAGACCAGGGCCAGCCCGGCAAACGACAGAATGCGCAAGCGGATGCTGAAAAACCGCGAATCGGCAGACGTGGACGGCATCAGAATCTCCACGCAGCTTGCAGCAGCAGCATGTTCCAGTTGGCTTTTTGACTGGTGACCGGCGTATCCAGCGGCGATAGCCAGAGCGAGCCGTAAACCTTGTGCCACTCGGCTGAGAGGGTCCAGGCGTTCACGTCGTAACGCGCACCCAGGGTCCAATCCTTGGCAAAGGTGGAATATCCGGGAAAGGGTGGCGGGACGTTTGCGCCCTTCTTATCGCCCTTGTCGAGATAAAGCTCGTCACGCCGCAAGTAGATGCGCCAATCCGGAGCCGGCCGGTAGGTCGCCTGCAAATACCAGGCTTCCAGCGTGTTGGGTCTTTGCAAGGCGATGGCCAGCGGGCTCGCTCCATAGTTGCGGCTGTCATGTTTGACCTGGCTGTATTCGCCGGTCAGGCTGAATTTTTCCGCATTGTGCTCCAGCGACAACACCGCCGGCGTCAGGCGATTGCGTCCGGCCGTCAGCAACGGATCGGTGCCGGGCGCGTAGTGCATTTTGATGTCGCCCAGGGTCAACCCGGCGCGCCAGCGGCCGCCGTCGACCTCAGCCATCAGCTGCCCGATCCAGGAGGTATCGCCCTTCAGCGTACCCGCCCGATTCGAGAGCAGGAAAAGATGCTCCAGATCCTCGTCGTCGCCATCGAAACGCACAGCACCCAAAGTCCACGCGATATCGACAGCGCCGCCAGCATGGTTGCCATAGGCGGCAGCACCGGGCGCACTCAGGATGAAATTGCGAATGCGATCGAGGTAAATCGATTGCGGCATGATGATGCCGGGCCGGGTATGCGCCACATCGCGCGTCGTGTTGAAGAAGCCGTACGGGTTCTTGATCTTGCCGACGCGCACACCGACCTGATCTTCGCCGTTGGCAAACAAGGTGCGATCGACGAAACCGTAGTCGAGGCGCACTTCGCCTTTATCCGCCGCGCCCGCCCAGCGCGCCAGCGCCTGACCGGAAAGCAGCCAATCCGGATTCGGGCGCCAGGACAGATTGGCGCCCAGCTCACGCAGATTCCAGGCCAACGCGTCATCGCTGTTGCCGCCGACATTGTTATCGCTGGTGTAGACCAGGCTCTGGCTGAAGAAACCGTGCGCCTGCACGCCATGCCCCAATTCCTGCGCCTGCGCCAGGCTGACGCCCAATGCGGCGAGCAAGCCGGCGCCGAGTGCGCACAGCGCCTTACTGGATGGCGATGATCTTGATCGAATCATTCGGCTTTACCTTCCTGACATAACCGATCGCGCCAGACGTTGTGGCGACCTTGTTGACGAGTTCTTCTTCACTAGCGACTTCGATGGGCGCCTGCGCCATCCCGGAATACACCAGCCGATCCCACGACTGGCGCAATTGATAAGGAAACAGATTGAGGCGTTCCTTGCACACGGCGACATGCGTCGGGTGGCTATCGGCGAGGACGAAGACCTGGATGCGGGCGTCGTCCGGCCACTTGGCCTGACGCATTCCGAATATGGCGCGGGCCGCGGCCAGCGACAGGGTATTCACGCCCACCGAACGGTTGGCAATGATCTCGACGCCCCAGGCGAAGCGGGCAAACAAGAGCAATAACAGGATCCAAGCCAACCTGCGCAACCCAGCCACCTCACCTTTATTAATTTTCACTCGCCGATTCCGGCAATTGCCCCGGATATCGACGGCACTCGGGATTCCCCGTTAGTTCAAGCCCAGCACATCCTGCATATCGAACAGCCCGCCGGGTTTACCGGCCAGGAAGCGCGCCGCACGCAAGGCGCCCAGCGCGAAAGTCATCCGGCTGCTCGCCTTGTGGGTGATTTCCAGACGCTCGCCGATGCCTGCGAACATCACCGTATGGTCGCCGACGATGTCGCCGCCGCGTAGGGTTGCGAAGCCGATGGTGCGCGCATCGCGCTCGCCCGTCACGCCTTCGCGCCCATACACGGCGCAAGTCTTGAGATCGCGCCCGAGCGCGTTGGCGATCACCTCGCCCATGCGCAGCGCCGTGCCGGAAGGGGCGTCGACCTTGTGGCGGTGATGCGCTTCGACGATTTCGATATCGAAATCCTCGTCCAGCACGCGCGCAGCCATATCCAGCAGCTTCAGCGCCAGATTGACGCCGACACTCATGTTCGGCGCGAACACGATGGGAATCGATTTTGCCGCCTGCTCGATGGCCGCCTTGCCGGCTGCATCGAAGCCGGTCGTGCCGATGATCAGGCCGACCTTCTTTTCGACGCAGATCTGCAAGTGATGCAGCGTGGCTTCGGGCCGCGTGAAATCGATCAGCACATCGGCGCCGGCCAATGCGGTGGCGACATCCGCGCTAACCTTGACGCCCAGCGACGTACCGACCAGGGCTCCGGCATCGCTATCCAGCGAGGCGCTACCGGCGCGATCCAGCGCGGCATGCAGACGCAAATCGGTCGCCGCCATGACCGCATCGAGCAATGCCCGTCCCATCCGGCCGGAGACTCCGGCAATCGCAACCTTGATCATTTCTTGCTCGCCTCCGCCGGCGCGGCGACGATGTCGCCCTGCAAACCCTTCAGGCGTTCATTCTCGAAGATCACCGTGACGCGACGGTTTTCCACCAGCCTGCCTTCTTTCTCCAGGCGGAAAACATAATCCCAGCGGTTGCCATGGAACGGGTCCACGATCAGCGGCGTGCCCAGGATGAAACGCACCTGCGACTGGGTCATGCCGGGCTTGAGCTTGTCGAGCGCGTCCTGATTCAGCACATTGCCCTGCGGAATATCGATCTTGTGCGGCTTGATCCGATCGATGGGGTGGGACCAACTGCCGCAACCGGCCAGCAGGGAAAGAATTAACAAAACGGGAAGGCGCATGGGTATCAGCGAAAGACGGAAGGGTCGGAAAGCCGCGTTATGATAGCGCGCATCGCCACGCCACTCCTAGCCGACAGCCACCATGACCAGCACCGATCAACTCAAGACCCTGGGCCTGAAAGTCACCGGCCCGCGCCTGAAGATACTCGCCCTGTTCGAGCAGACCGATCAACGCCACCTGACCGCGGAAGACGTTTACCGCATGTTGCTGTCCGAAAGCGTCGATGTCGGACTCGCCACCGTGTACCGCGTCCTCACCCAGTTCGAACATGCCGGCATTCTGATCCGGCATCATTTCGACAACGACAAGGCGGTTTACGAACTTAACCGGGGCGCCCACCACGACCATCTGCTCTGCCTGCAATGCGGCCATGTGGAAGAGTTCTACGACGAAGAAATCGAACGCCGCCAGCATGCCATCGCGAAAAAACACGGCTTCAAACTGGCGGAACATGCGCTGCATCTTTATGTGGATTGCGAACGCGAGAACTGCCCGAACCGGAACAAGGACAAGCCGAAAGAATAATCCGGCGTTCAGGCCGTCAGCATTTCCTCGGCATGCGCGCGCGTCGCATCGGTCAGCTTGACGCCGCCCAACATGCGCGCAATCTCCTCGACCCGGTCGGCGTGGCTCAGCACGGCAACGCTTGAAACCGCCTTGCCATCGCGATTTTCCTTGCTGACCTGGTAATGCCGCGCGGCGCGCGCCGCCACCTGCGGCAAATGCGTCACGCACAGCACCTGGCGGTTGCCGCCGGCGCCGCCCAACTCGGACAGCATGCGGCCAACGATTTCCGCGACACCGCCGCCGATGCCGGCATCGACTTCGTCGAACAATAACGTCGGCGCGCCGGAGGTGCCCGAAAGCACGGTTTGCAACGCCAGGCCGATGCGCGACAGTTCACCGCCGGACGCGGTCTTGGCAAGCGGTTTGACGCCCTGGCCGCTATGCGGCGAGACGCGGAATTCCACTTCCTCCAGACCATGCGCCGCTGCCGCGCCGGGATTCAATCCGGCTTCGAAGCGTCCGCCCTGCATGGACAGTTGCTGCATCGCGGCGCTGACTGCCTGACCGAGTTTGCCGGCGGCATCGAGCCGCTGCCGGGTAAGCTTCTGTGCCGACTTTTGATAGGTCGCTTCGGCGTCCGCTGCCGCCCGCGCCAGACCGTCCAGATCGGCTGCCGCGCCGAGTTCGGCCAATTGCGCCCGCGTATTGGCGAGATGTTCGGGAATCTCTTCCGGCCGCAGGCGAAACTTGCGCGCCGCGGTTTGCACCGCCATCAGGCGCAATTCGGCCAGATTCAGCGCTTCCGGATCGAGCTCGACGCGATCGGCATAACGGCTCAGCTCGCGCGCCGCCTCGTGCAAGGTTTCCGTCGCGCTTTCCAGCAGTCCGAGCGGCTCGGCCAGGGCGGTATCGATAGCGGCCAGATCGACCAGGCTGGCACGCAAGGTCCGCAAGCGATTGAGCACACCGGACTCTTCCGCCTCCAGCGTTTCGCCGGCCGCCTGCGCGCCGGTCGCCAGATCCGCCGCATGGCTCAGACGACGATGGTCTTCCTGCAGGTCTTGCCAACCCTGCTGGCTGAAATCGAGTGAGGCAAGTTCCTGTTCGACCCAGGCCAGACGCTCGCGCTCGGCATCCTGTTCGCCGGCATGGTTCTCGGCGGCCTCGCGCCGGGCGGCTAGCTCGCGCCAGGTTCGCCAGGCGCGCGCGGTCTCGCCGGCAAGCTCCGTGCTGCCGCCGAAGGCATCCAGCAAACGGCGTTGCTCGGTCGCCTTGAGCAGCGAGTAATGCGCATGCTGGCCATGAATATCGACCAGAAACTCACCCGCGTCCTTCAGTTGCCCGGCCGTGGCCGGACGACCGTTGATGAAGGCGCGCGAGCGGCCGGAAGCCTCGACCACGCGGCGCATCAACAGCAGGTCGTCTTCGCCGGCCAAATCGTTTTCATGCAGCCAGTCGACCAGCGCTGAGTCGGCCGGCACGGCGAACTCGGCGGCAATCTCGGCGCGGGAGGCGCCTTCGCGCACCACGCCGGCATCGGCCCGTTCGCCCAGGACCAGCGAGATGGCATCGAGCAGGATGGATTTGCCGGCGCCGGTTTCGCCGGTGAGCACGGAAAATCCGGGGGTGAAATCGAGCGACAGGTGTTCGACCAGGACGAAATCGGAAATGGACAGGGAAAGCAGCATGATCAGAGTTTCTCGCCCCAATGCAGCTTCTGCCGCAGCGTGTCGTAGTAGTTGTGGCCTTCCGGGTGGAGCAGGCGAACGGTGTTGTGGGCGCGACGAATCACGACGCGGTCGCCGATTTTCAGATCGGCGTGGCGCTGGCCGTCGAAATGCACGCGGGCATCGTCGGCGTGTATCAGATTGATCTCGATCTCGGAGCGGCTGTTCACTGCAATCGGCCGCGCCGACAGCGTATGCGGACAGATCGGCACCATCACCACCGCTTCCAGGGTGGGATGCAGAATCGGGCCGCCGGAGGACAGCGCATAGGCGGTGGAACCGGTCGGCGAGGCGACCACCAGGCCGTCGGCGCGCTGGCTGTAGACGAACTGGTTGTCGATATAGACCTCGAATTCGATCAGGCGGCCGGTCGTGCTCTTGCTCACCACGACATCGTTGAACGCGAACGAGGCAATCAGCACATCCTCATGCCGCTCGACGCTGGACTCCAGCATGATGCGTTCTTCCGCCACATACTGGCCGGACAGCATGTCTTCCAGGGTCGAGAACATGGTGTCGATCGACACGTCCGCCAGAAAGCCGAGATGGCCCTGGTTGACCCCGATCAGTGGCACGCGATGATCGACCAGCGTGCGCGCAATGTTCAGCAAGGTGCCGTCGCCGCCCATGACGATGGCCAGATCGACCACGGCGCCGATCTCGTTCAGGGTCGCCACCTCGAAATCGCGTATCTGGCAGGTGTCGGCGGTATGCGGGGTAATCATCACATGATGGCCACGGCGCCGAAGATAGTCGGCCAGACGCAGCAGCGAACTGGAATTGCCCGGGCTGTTGAATTTGCCCACCAGCGCAATAGTCTTGAAATCAGCATTCATGGCGCGAAATTATAGCCATCCCAGGCTGCGAGAAACGGCGGTCTACCGCTCAATTGCCGTGTGCACACTCCATCGAAATTGCATGTATCGTCTTCCCCGGCGTCACCGCCTGCTTCATGCCAGCGACGCCGCCCTCCGCCGTTTCTAGGATTATCATTGCCCGCCATGCTCAACGACCGTGCCCGCATCCTGCTCAAGTTTCTGGTTGAGCGTTATATCGAAGACGGCCAACCGGTCGGTTCGCGCACGCTCTCCAAGCACACCGGGTTGAACCTGTCGCCGGCCTCGATACGCAACATCATGTCCGACCTGGAAGAAGGCGGTTACATCGTCAGTCCGCATACTTCCTCCGGGCGCGTACCGACGCCACGCGGCTACCGCCTGTTCGTCGACACCCTGCTCACGGTGAAGCCGCTGGGGCAAGGTGAAGTGCGTCAGATCGAAGCCGGCCTGTCGCCGCACGATCCGCAACGACTGGTCAGCGCCGCCTCGCATCTGCTGGCCGAACTCACTGCCTATGCCGGCGTCGTGCTGATCCCGAAACGACGCAATCTGGGACTGCGCCAGATCGAATTCCTTACGCTTTCCGACAAACGCATCCTGCTGATCATGGTGACCGCCGACGGTGAAGTGCAAAACCGCGTCATCGTCACCGAGCGCAATTACGAGCCCAATCAGCTGGTGCGCGCCGCCAATTATTACAACCAGCATTTCGCCGGCTTCTCGTTCGAACAGGTGCAGCCGCGCCTGGCCAATGAACTGGCGGAGTTGAAGTCCGACATCAGCCAGTTGATGGAAATGGTGGTCGCCGCCGGCACCGATGCGTTCAGTGTCGGCAACGAATACGTGCTCTCCGGCGAACGCAACCTGATCAACGCGCCGGAACTCACCTCCAACATGGTGCGTCTGCGCGAACTGTTCGGACTGTTCGAGCAGAAAACCGAATTGATGCAACTGCTCGATGTCGGTCATGCCGCCAATGGCGTGCAACTGTTCATCGGCGCCGAATCCGGCGTCGCCAGCCTGGACGAATGCAGCGTCATCGCTGCCCCTTACGAAGCCAATGGCGAAGTGGTCGGCACCCTCGGCGTCATCGGTCCCACCCGCATGGCTTACGAGCGGGTGATCCCCATCGTCGACATCACCGCCAAATTGTTGTCCAACGCGCTGACCTATCATTGATCGCTGCATGCCCTACTACCTGCCGGAACCGACTTACCGCCATGGCCAGACCGCCCGCACCGGCATTCTGCTGATCAACCTGGGCACGCCCGAAGCAGCGACCGCACAAGCGTTGCGCCGCTACCTGAAGGAGTTCCTCTGGGACCGGCGCGTCGTGGAAATCCCACGTCCGCTCTGGTGGCTGATTCTCAACGGCATCATCCTGAACACCCGGCCGAAGAAGTCGGCCGAAAAATACGCCGCGATCTGGCGCCCGGAAGGTTCGCCGCTCAAGCACTTCACCGCGCGACAGGCCGAATTGCTCGCGGCCGAACTGGCGCAGCGCAGTCCGCAACCGATCGTGGTGGAGTATGCGATGCGCTACGGCCAACCCTCGGTTGCGGCAAAGATTCAGGCCATGAAGGCGCAAGGCGTCGACCGCATTCTGCTGCTGCCGCTGTATCCGCAATACGCGGCCAGCAGCACCGGCTCGGCCCTCGACGCGGCCTGGCAATGCCTGTTGCATCAACGCAATCCGCCCGAGGTGCGCGTACTCAAGCATTTCCATGCCGACCCCGGCTACATCGCCGCGCTCAAACAGAGCGTGCAGGCCTACTGGGCCGAACACGGTCAGCCCGATGTGCTGGTCATGAGTTTTCATGGCATCCCACGCCGTTCGCTCGACCTGGGCGATCCCTACCATTGCGAATGCCAGCGCAGTGGCCGTCTGCTGGCCGAAGCGCTGAATCTCGCGCCCGAGCAATACCGCATCAGCTTCCAGTCGCGCTTCGGCCGTGCCGAATGGCTGCAGCCTTATACCGTCGCCACGCTGGAAGAACTTGGTCAGAAAAAAACCCGCCGCGTCGACATCCTCTGCCCCGGCTTCATCTCCGATTGCCTGGAAACGCTGGAAGAAATCGCGCTGGAAGGCAAAGCCAGCTTTCTCAACGCGGGCGGCGGCGAATATCGCTACATCCCGGCGTTGAACGATCGTCCGGTCTGGATCGACGCGCTCGCCGATCTGGCCATGACCCAACTGGGCGGATGGATATCCGGGTCATGGAATACCAATGAAGAAAACAGGGCAATGGAAAAACAACGCCAGCTCGCACAAGCTCTGGGTGCAAAGAACTAATCGCGACAACAGGCTGGAAGCCGCGTCCATATTAGGGTTTGCTTGTTGACTGGTATAAAAGCGTCATGCAAACATCCGGCCCGGCATTGATCCTGGTCAAGACTGCATGACAACAAGCAAGTATTCGCTCCAGGGTTTGTAGCTCAGCTCGGAAGATGGGAAACCGTCGTTTATTGTCTCAACCTGGAGGAACACATGAAGAAATCCCTCGCAATCACCCTGCTTCTGGCGGGTGCGCTGAGCGCTGCATCGGCTCAAGCGATCGATACGAAGGCCCGTTTTATGGCCGCCAACTGCGCCTACTGTCACGGCCCCGATGGCAAGAGCCGCGGCGCCATTCCCAGCCTGGCCGGCCTGGACAAGAAGTACTTCATCGATCAGATGAAGGCATTCCGCGACGGCACACGCCCCGCCACCGTTATGCAGAAACATGCCATGGGTTACACCGACGCTGAGTTCGAAGCGCTGGGCGCCTGGTTCTCTGCCGTCAAGTAACCCATAACAGGAGACACAACATGGCATTTGATCGCCGCGAATTTCTGAAGATTTCTGCCGGTGTCACCGGCGCCGCTTCCCTCGGCGCGTTGACCGGCTGCGCCTCTGGCCCCACCAGCCCCGCTCTCAGCGGCGCCCCCTACAAGGTCGTCATCGTCGGTGCCGGTTTCGGCGGCGCCACCTGTGCCCGCTACCTGAAAATGTGGGAACCGAAGATCGAAGTCACCATCATCGAGCCGAACGCAAACTTCGTCTCCTGCCCCACGTCCAACGGCGTGCTGGCTGGCCTGACCAAGCTGGAAGACATCACCTTCACCTATGACCACCTGAAAAAGGCGGTCAACAACTTCGTGCAAGACACCGTCACCGGTATCGACACCGCCGGCCGCACCGTCAAGACCGCCGGCGGCAAGACCTTCGGCTATGACCGCCTGATTCTCGCCGGCGGCATCGAACTGATGTTCGACAAGGTCAAGGGTTACGACGCAGAAGCGCAGAAGACCATCATGCACGCCTGGAAAGCCGGTCCGCAGACCGCTACCCTGCGCAAGCAACTGGAAGCCATGCCCGACGGCGGCGTCTTCGTCATGTCGGTGCCGATGGCCCCGTACCGCTGCCCGCCCGGCCCTTACGAGCGTGCTTGTCAGGTTGCCACCTATCTGAAACAGGCCAAGCCCAAGTCCAAGATCATCATTCTGGACGGCAACCCGGACATCGCCTCCAAGAAAGGTCTGTTCCTGGCCGCGTGGAAGAAGCACTACGGCTATGGCACCGACAACAGCATGATCGAATATCGCCCGAACAACATGCCGCGTTCGGTCGACCCGGTCAAGATGATGGTCGGCACCGAATTCGACGATGTGAAGGGTGACGTGATCAACGTGGTGCCGCCGATGCGTGCCGCCGCGATCTGCGAAATGGCCGGTGTCCGCACCGACTCCTCCAACACCTGGTGTCCGATCGACTACCGCAGCTTCGAATCGAAGAGCGTGAAGAACGTTCACGTCCTCGGCGACTCGACGCTGACCAACTTCCCGAAATCGGGCTCGGTGGCCAACAACACCGGCAAGATGGCGGCAGCGGCAATCTGCGAAATCTTCAATGGTCGCGAGCCGGATTCGGCACCTGTCGTCACCAACACGTGTTATTCCGCGTCGACAGGATCCACTGCGTTCCACGTGGCTACCGTGTTCCGTTATTCGCCGGAAAAGAAAGCCGACGATGGCAAGGTCACGCCGGCCTCGATGGTCGCCCAGAAGGGCGGTGGGGTTTCCAAGGAAGAAAGCGAACTCGAATTTGCTTACATGGAATCCTGGGCCAAGAACGTTTGGGCCGACACGCTGGGTTTGCCGGGCTGAATCTGAGTCTGGAAAACAAAAAGGAGGCCCGCAAGGTATCCAGGGATAAATGTATAACAATTACGATGTGAGTGAGTAATTTC
>JASJPG010000089.1:0-22358 GCA_031426815.1 Hydrogenophilaceae bacterium | reverse complement strand
GCGCGATTGTTCCGGACTTCGCGCCTTGGAAGGCGCTCCTACGACACCAGCAACTACGCGAAATAGGATGAATATGAGCGCCCCGGCCAATCTCCATTTCCACGATCTGCAACCGACGCTGGCGGATTTCCGCGCCAGCGTCCTGGCCGGTCTGGCCCGGACGCCGAAACGCCTGCCGCCGAAACTGTTCTACGACGCGCGCGGCTCCGACCTGTTCGACGCCATCACGACGCTGCCCGAGTACTACCCGACGCGCACCGAAATCGGCCTGCTGCGCCGGCATGGCGCCGAAATGGCGCGCCTGCTCGGCGACGATGTGCTGCTGATCGAACTGGGCAGCGGCAGCGACGTAAAGATCCGCGTGCTGCTCGCGGCGTTGCGTCCGCGCGTCTACATGCCGGTCGACATTTCGCATACCCATCTGCTCAACGCCGCGACGGCGATCGCGGAAGCGCATCCGGAACTGGCGGTACACGCGGTGTGTGCCGATTACGCCCAACCGCTGATCTTGCCGACGGTGCAGGGCCAGCACCGCCGCGCCGCGTTCTTTCCCGGCTCCAGCATCGGCAATTTCGAGCCGGCTCAGGCCGCCACGCTGCTGCGCCGCATCGCCGACATGCTGGCGCCGGGCGGCCGCCTCATCGTCGGCGTCGATCTGAAAAAGGACACGGCCTTGCTGCAAGCCGCCTACAACGACCGCCAGGGCGTCACGGCGGCCTTCAACCGAAACCTGCTGGCGCGCATCAACCACGAACTCGACGCGGATTTCGACCTGGCGGCGTTCGACCACCGCGCCTTCTACAACCCGGCACTGGGCCGCATCGAAATGCATCTGGTGGCCAGCCGCGCGCAACGCATCCGGGTCAACGGCCGCAAGTACGATTTCGCCGCCGGCGAAAGCATCCACACCGAGAATTCCTACAAATACGGCATCGCCGAATTCCAGGGCCTGGCCGCCGCGGCGGGCTATGTCGCGGAGCGGGTCTGGCAGGACGACGCCGCGCTATTCAGCGTGCATTGTTTGCGCACGGGGTCGGCCTGCCTTTAGCCTGTGTAGGGCGGAAAAGCGTAGCGCCTTCCGCCGAATGCAGCGAGCAATGGCGGAAGGCAGCGGAGTCGTTGCTGCTTTAGCAGCTTACGAATCCGGCGTACCCCTTGCGGGTGCGCTACGCTTTTCCGCCCTACAAGCTGTTTCCATAAGTTCCAGACAGCACACTAGACACAAACTTTTGCGGCAACGTAACGGAAACCCGGGATGCCTTGCGGCGGCAAGGGACGCGAGATCAGGAAACCCTGCGCGCTGGCACAGCCCATGAATTTGAGCAGGTCGAACTGGCGGCGGTTCTCGACGCCTTCGGCGACCACCTGCAGGCCAAGCTGATGCGCCAGCGAGACGATGGTTTGAACCAGGGCGTGATCGCTGCTGTTCGCGTCCATATCCCGCACGAAGGACTTGTCGATCTTCACCACATCCAGATTCAACCGCTTCAGATAGGTGAGGGAGGAATAGCCGGTGCCGAAGTCGTCCAGGGCGACGCGGAAGCCGAGCGCACGCACGGCATCCACCCAGGCTTGCGCCTTTTCCACGTTTTCCAGCAGGACGCCTTCGGTGATTTCCAGCAACAGATCGCTCGCTTTCAGGCCATGGCGGGCAACCAGGGCGGCCAGATAGTCGGGGCCGACGCCGCCGGGAATCTGCCGCCCGGACAGGTTGACGGCCGCATGCAGGTTGAGGCCTTGCGCGCGCCAGGCGGCGAGCTGTTCGCACACCGTGCTCAACGCCCAGGCGCCCATTTCCGTGATCAGTCCGGTCTCTTCCGCCATTGGGATGAACTGGTCCGGCGCCACCAGGCCGCGTTGCGGGTGCCGCCAGCGCATCAAGGCCTCGACGCCGACCAGGTCGTTGGTGCGCATATCCAGAATGGGCTGGTAATGCATGAACAGCTCGTTGCGCGCCAGCGCCTGGCGCAGGTCCATCTCGAACGCGCGCCGATAGACCGCCATATAGGTCATCACCGGTTCGTAAAACTGGAGGCCGTTGCGCCCGCGCTCCTTGGCGCGATACATGGCGAGATCGGCATTGCGGAACAAGGTGAACACGTCGCCGCCATCGTCCGGGTAGACGGCAACGCCGACACTGGCGGTGACATGCGTCGGTTGCCCGTCGAGATGCAGCCCCTCGCGGAAGCGATCCACAATCTTGCCCGCCACATCGGCTGCATGGGCGCGGGTATCGATGCCCGGCAGCACGACGACGAATTCATCGCCGCCCTGGCGTGCCACCGTGTCCATCGCCCGCACGCAGGATCGCAGAATCGCGGCGGCCTCCTGCAGCAGGCTGTCGCCCGCCAGATGGCCCTGGGTGTCGTTGACCAGCTTGAAGTTGTCCAGGTCGACGAACAGCACCGCGACCTGTCCGACCGCGCGCTCCGCTTCCAGGATGGCCCGCTCCAGACGTTCCACCAGCAAATTGCGGTTGGGCAACCCGGTCAGCACGTCGTAGTTGGCGCGATAACGGATTTCGTCTTCGGTGAGCTTGCGCCGCGCCACATCGCTGTACTGGGCCAGATAGCCGGCGACCTTGCCGTCGTCTTCCTTCAGGGCGGAGACGATTTCCCAGCGCGGGTAAACGCTGCCGTCCTTGTTGCGGTTGAACACTTCGCCTTCCCAATGCCCGTTCTGTTGCAGGCTGGCCCAGAAACTCTCAAAAAAATCCGCGCCATGGCGGCCGGATTTGAGCAACCGGGGCGTCGAATTCACCGCTTCCGCGGCGGTGTAGCCGGTCATTTCGGTGAACGCCGGGTTGACGCGGCGGATCACGCCTTGCGTATCGGTGATCAGGATCGCGTCGGAGCTCACCTCGAACACGGTCGCGGTCTCGCGCAACTTCTCCTCCGCCGCATCCTTGAGCGCCAGCGCGCGGCCCGCCCGGGCCAGCACGAACACCAGAAAAGCCAGCAGCCCGACCACGACGCTCGACAACACCAGGCTGCTTTGCCGCAACAGGTCGTTCTGGAGCCTTTCCCGCTCGGTAATGTCGGTGTAGACCTCGAACGCGCCGATAAAGCGCCCCTCCCGCAGGATCGGCACATAGGTTTCCACCACGCTACGGACATTGAGGTCGCCATCGGTCGTGGCTTCGCCCTTGCCTTCCAGCTTGCTGAAGGGCTTGCCCCTGGCCACGATGCCGCTGAATACCGCCCCGGTATTGATCTGCCCGATCTCGGCAGCTTCAGTCGAATGGACGATGCGGCCGCCGGCATCGAACAGGCGCAGCTTGTAGCCGCCCAGAAAGATCGCACCGTCCTGCAGCAACCGGATCGCTTCCGGCGAGGTGCGCAGCGTCTCTCGATCCAGCCGATCGACCTGGCCGGTCACGGCATGGGCCAGATTGGTCGCGGCAAGCAGCACGCCTTCCTCGGTGTGGACCACCAGCAGCCGATTGAACGCGGGCACCACCCAGAACTGCACCAACGCCGGCATCAACAACCCCATGCCGAGCACAAACAGGAAAATGTTGCGCAGCTGGGGAAACGCCCAGATCAATGCGAAGTAGCTGCGCACCGCCGCGAAATATCCCTCCGCCGAAACCGGCATGCGGCGCTGGGCCGAGCCGGCGAGCAACCTCGAACCCCTGCCTGGATAGTTCAAGGCAACAGACTTGTCCACGGCGCTTCCAACCAGGCTGCCCATACATACATCCAATCCGGTATCCGATCATGAGACGGCCACGAACCGGCCGATGCAGCTACAGGCTAATAGGGATGCGGCGCAGAGGAAATTATCGATATGTTTAAGCAGGCTAGAGAAATCTTTACCTGGACGTAGGGTCATTCATTCCTCGGCGATATCGCGCAGGCGCGCCAAGTCGGCGGCGTAGACCTTTTGCGTGTCGCCGTCGTGGTGCGCCAGGATATGCCGCCGTTTGAACTCGGCCAGGATGCGGCTGACGCTCTCGTTGGTCACGCCCAGGATGGAACCCATATCCTCGCAGGTCAGTAGTTGCAATTGACCGTCGGCATCGGCCTCCGGGTCGTGTTCGATCTGCGACAGGAAGGCCAGCAGGCGGGCGACGCGGGCGCGGATCGGACCGGTGGAGAACTGGGTGATCCAGCGATCGGCATCCTGCAGGTAATCGAACCAGCGCTCGGCCAAGTTGACGTAGGTGGCCATGTTTTCCGTGCGCAGATGGCGTACCGCGCTGAGCGGCAGCCGCAAGGCGACAACCGGCGTCACGGCGACGGCGGTGTGTTCGTACTGCTGGCCGAACAGACCGCTCAGGCCAAGCACGGAGCCGGCACGCGGCAGGCGCACGATGCGGGCGCGGCCGTTGGGCAGATAGGTCACCAGTTTCAGCAGGCCGCGGCTGATGAAGAACACGGTATCGCTCGCCTCGCCCTGGTGATACAGGACATCCTGCGGGCGATAAGTGGCACGGCGGGCGTAGGCGAGCAGCGTCTGCACCGCGTTCGCATCGTGCTCGCCGAGTAGCGCCGCGATCTCTTCGGCACTGATCGGATCTGCGGCGGCGATGACAATTCCTTGCGTGACGGCCGTCGCGTGATCCGTGTGGTTATGCACCGGCATGAAACACCTCCTGATCGTTATCGAGCCAGCGCAGAGAGCACTGGCCCGCCCGGCCGCCGAAACTGCGCTGGACCGGTCGAGGTTGGCGCATTACCCGGTTTTCCTGAATTGCCGATTCATTCACCCCGCCCGGCGTTTGCTTTAGCGGGATGGCGCAAAGGGCGGCTCGGCTCGCAATGCTTTTGCAGGGTGCACCATGCGCACCATTGGGCGGGGAATGGTGCGCATGGCACACCCTACCGTGTGAGCGGCATGGCCCGATTTCCTCGCTACCCGATTGCTTCAACGAAACCATCCAGGCTGGCGGGCTCTGCCACAGCGCGGAATTCGAGCAGCGTGCTCTTGCCGTTGCCGCTGTCGATCCGCAAACCCAGGTCCGCATCGCCGATGCTGCGGATGTACAGCGCAACCGCATCGGCAATCAGAAAGGAGGTCGCCTGCGTCCCTTCCGCCACGGTCACCATCACTTCGACCTGTTCGCCCTGCTCGCCTTCACGTACCTCCTGCAGCGCGCGGTAGCCCGGATACAGCGGCACTGTCTCAGGCGCCAAAGCGTGCACCCTTTCGCTGGCAAGCTGACGCAAGCCCACCAGCCAGCCAAGGTGCTGGCGCGAATACATTTCGCAGAACTGCCACCATTGATTCCGCGCGATCTCGATCTCTTCCATCGCATCTCCTTCCACATCGGCGATTCCGCCGGCTTTCTTCAAAGCATGGAATAAACAGCGACGGATGCAACCCTGAACGCGGGCTGGCTATTGGGGAAGCGCCGATCAAAAACCGTAGGCCCAAATCAGGAAGCCGCCAGCCGGGCCGCGAGGCTAGCCACGTGACGGCCCTGGAAGCGGGCGCCGGCCAGTTCGTTGTCGCTCGGCTGGCGGCTGCCGTCGGTGCCGACGATGGTGCTGGCGCCATAGGGCGAGCAGCCGGTGATTTCATCGATCCGCATCTGGCCGTCGAAGGCGTAAGGCAGGCCGACGATGACCATGCCCTGGTGCAGCAGCGTGATATGCATGCTCAGGATGGTCGACTCCTGGCCGCCGTGCTGGGTGCCCGAACTGGTGAACACGCTGCCGACCTTGCCGACCAGCGCGCCGCGCAGCCAGAGCCCGCCGGTGGCGTCGAGGAACTGGCGCATCTGGCCGCACATGTTGCCGAAGCGGGTCGGGGTGCCGAACACGATGGCGTCCGCAGCGGCCAGATCGTCGACCGTTGCGAGCGGGATCTTAGCCTGACGTTGCTGCGCTTCGGTGGCGCCCATCTTGGCCAGCACCTCGGCGGTCAGCGTCTCCGGAACGCGGCGCAATTCGGCCTGGGCGCCATCGACGCTGTCGACGCCTTCGGCAATCGCCTCGGCCATGCGCTGGATGTGTCCATACATCGAGTAATACACGACGAGCACTTTCATGGCGGTCTCCTTTCAGCGCTTTCAGTGTTCGAACACCAAGCCCTGCGGCACGGCCCCGAGTGCCTGCAATGCGGCGAGCGTCGCGTCCATGAAAGCGGGTGGGCCGCAGACGTAGAAGTTCTGCGCGAAATCGTCGAGGGTCTCCGCCAGGAACGCCTGATCAATGCGGCGCTGCAGGTAACCGTCAGCCGGACCGGCAGTACAGGTCAGGATGCAGCGCGCACCGAGCAGGTGGCGCAATTCCTTCTCGCAGATGATGTCGGCCGGCGTCTTGTTGGAGAAGATCAGGCCGTTGCCCGCGAGCTCGCCGGCACGCGCCCGCTCGCGCAGGATCGCGAGAAACGGCGTGATGCCGGCGCCGCCGGCGATAAACACGCCCGGCCCGCGATAGGCGATGGTGCCGAACGGCTCCGACAGCAGCAGTTCGGCACCCGCCGCCAGGCTGTGCAATTCGCGCGTGACGCCAGCGTGATCGGGATAGGCCTTGATGGTGAATTCCAGCACCCGCGCGTCGGCCAGGCCGGTCGGCGTGAACGGCCGCCCCTGCTCCTGCCAGCCGGGAAGGTTGATCGCCAGCTCGACGCCTTGTCCAGGCTGGAAAGTAAAGCCGGGGGGCCGGCTGACAATGAATCGCTTCACGTCATGCGTGACGAAACCGCTCATCAACAGTGTCACCGTGTATTGCTCAGCCATGTTCCACCTCGTGGGTCATTGCCGCGATGTGGTCATGCTGAGGAGGGGATTGGGCCGCGGCATTGAAAATTCGCAATCCGCGACGGCGATAGCGACCACGAGGCCAGCGCAGATACCCGGCTGGCCCGTGTTTCAGAACGTGCTCAACGCCCCAGGCTCGACTCGAAAGCACTGAACTCGGAACGTTCGATGACGCCGTTTCGGTTCGCATCCGCCCGGCTCCATTGCTGCACCAGCGGATAGGATCGGAACGCCTCGATCGTGCTCAGATAACCGTTTCTGTCCAGGTCCAGCGCATCGAACGAAAACTGGCTCAATTGCTGCGTAGCGCCGCTCGGTGACCAGATCAAGGGATTCTGGCCCAACTGCGGATTCGGATTCGGGATCGGGATCAGATAGGGCATCTGCGGATAGCCGGTTTGCGGCCAGTTGTAGGCTTGTTGCCCACCGTACTGCTGCGGCACGCCATAGGATTGTGGGTTCAGGTACGGATTGGGCAGCACGACCAGATAGGGATTCTGTCCCGGCTGGGCCTGCTGGGCCTGAGCCTGCTGCTGTGGCGAACTGCCGGCCTGGGCGGCGCTCTGGCCGGGTTCGGTCTGGATTTGCGCCGACTTGTCGTATACCTGCAGCGAGGCGGCACGCTCGTATTCCGAGCGGCTCAACGCACCGTCGCGGTCCTGGTCGAGTTGGTCGAACAACTGCTGCCATTTGCTCTGGCTGGTATCCGCCAAGCTCGATGCCACCGGTATCAAGGCCAATGAAGCGGCCAGCGCGAGCGCGGATAGGGGGAATGTGGGAGTTGCGATTGTCATGTCTCGTCCTCCTTGGACATTATGGAAAAACACCTGCCCGGCTTGGCCGGGTCAGTTCTGCCGCCGCAACGGGTCGCCCCGCTGCGGCGGATGTCCTCTCTGGTTTTACGTCTAGTAGGCCTTTTCACGCATATCGCTGCTACCCGGTGCGGTAGTACCGCTGCTGGCCGGTGCCGGCATCTCGCTGGTTTCGAAAGCGCTGAACTCGGAGCGATCGATCCGCTCATCCTTGTTCGCATCCAGCGTGTCAAAAGACTGAGCCATTTGACTGCCTGGCGTACTGGTCATGCCGCCCCAGTTGCCAATGACCAGATCGTTATCAAGTCCCCGATAAGTCATTTGGGGAAGCTCTGTCTGAGACTTGAGTTCTTTTTTGGAAGACGAAGTCGGTGCGATCAGCTTGTCATCCTGCCAAGCCAATTGATCCAGCGGCAGAGTGATCACGTGATCGCCAATACCGAGGAAGCCCCCCACCGAAATCACGGCATACAGCTTGTTGTCATGTTGGCCCGCCACCAGTTCTTTGACTTTGCCGATTTTTGCGCCGCCCTGATTGGAGACATCCATCCCTTCCACGTCCTTGACGCGTTTGCTCAGCAGGCCGCTATCGGTCGATGCCATTGCACCAGGCTGGGACTGCATGCTTTGCTGCAGCACCTGGAATTCATTCCGGCTCAGCTTCCCATCGCGATTGAGGTCGGCCTGGCCGAATTTCTCACTCTGGCCGACCGACGACATACCCGATGAACTGGAACGGTACTGATCCGCGAACGCGGGAGACGCCAACGCCACGGTCATCGCGGCGCTCAGCGTGGTCATGCGGAAAATCATGTTGAAACGATTGTTCATGGTGAATCCTCCTTCAGATTTGGGAATGCGGGCGGCGGCTGCATTTTTATGGCCGCCTGCAGCGGTATTGGCGTGCTGTTGGGGGATGTCGCATCCCCGGCCCGCGCTTACAGTAAGGTTCATGCTCAGCCTCCTCTCTATGGAGGTGCCGCAAATGCTGTGAGCATGCAAATGCCCGTGCATTGAAATTTATCAATCCACTTATTTTTTTCGCGCCGACGCGGCAAGGTGTGTTGGCACTGCGAATGCGCTACTGAAATCGAAAAACTTGTCGATGGAAATTCGATTTTTGTCTCAAGTTTTTCTGCCGCAGGACGATGATGGCAAGTACGGAAACGCGCAGTCCTGCCATGTCAGGATTGCACTTAGTGTGTTGAATGCATTGATGTAATCGGTCAGCAACCTGTTTGGTATGCGCGCCGGACAGGAGCTAACCATGAAACGATTGATCGACTTCCACCGGCGAAAGCGTGTCTTCACTTTGCTTGCCGGTTTTGCAGCGTTTGGCATGTCTGCATCCTCACTAGCGGATCGCTTCGACACCAAGGTTCCCATGCGCGACAACGGCGCGGCGACGTTCTATGTCGACAGTTATATGAGCGGTCTCGGTGCCATGGAAATGATGGTGGACACCGGCTCGGGCTACCTCGCCATCAACGAGGTGGCGCTGAAGGCCCTCTCCGCCGAAGGCAAGGCCACCTACGTGAAACAGTTGCGCGGCGTGCTCGCCAACGGCAAGGAAATGGTGGTCCCGGTCTATCGCGTCGAGTCCCTGCGCATCGGCAAGGAATGCTGGATCCATGACGTGCAGGCCGCCGTCTTTCCCGGCAAGACCCGCCTCATTCTGGGGCTCAGCGCCCTGTCCAAGGCCTCGCCGTTCATTTTCGAAACCGATCCGCCGCAACTGACCCTGAGCAACTGCGGCAAACCCAAGATGAACAGTGCCGAGGCGCCGAACAGCACCGCCCCGGTGGCGCTGGCCAACCAGGACAAGGAACGCCTCGCGGCTGTGACCGAACCCTGAACCTTTGGCGTAAGCCGCCCCTCACAGGCGCGCCGGCGTCCCGCCGGCTGTTTGTGCGTCGTTCAACCATGCCGGCTCGCGGGTAAAAAGCCGGCGAGACGCCGGCGCTCCACGCGAGTGGCGCAATGCGCGGCACGCGGAACCTTTCAGCAAGATGCTTTAACGCAGCCGAATTCCTATATTCTTCACAGGGTTTTGGTTGACCTTGGTCAAGCAGACGTTCGGGGCACGCACTTTCGGTTCCGAGACTGCACAGTTTCAGCCCTCCGATTCAGCCGTCATATGTGAAGAAATAGATGAAACGCCTGTTCGGCAAACTCGTAGCGATATCCCTCTGGCTGCTTTGCTTGCCGCTGGGCGCGAATGCCGCCGATGCAACGGTGCGCATCGGGGTGCTCGCCTATCGCGACATCGCCAGCACGGCTGCCGCCTGGAATCCGACCGCGGAATACCTGAACAAGGCTGTTCCCGGCCATCGCTTCAGCATCGTAGCGCTGCACAACGCCGATCTGGACAAGGCCGTCGCCGCAGGCAGTCTGGATTTCGTCCTGACCCAACCGGAACAGTATGTGATCCTGCGCAACCGCCATGGCCTTGCCGCCATGGCCACGCTGATGACCCTGGTCGGCAACCGGCCGTTGATGGAACTCGGCGGCGTCATCTTTACCCGCGCCGACCACCCAGCCATTCGTTCGCTGGAGGATGTACGCGGCCAGCAGGTCGCCGCCGTCTACGAAAACTCCCTCGGCGCATACCGCGTGCAGCAGTGGACCCTGCTCAAAGCCGGCATCAGCTTGCCCGGCGATGTGAAATCGCTGACCTTTACCGGACAGCCGCAGGACAGGGTGGTGACGGCGGTCATGCAGGGGCTGTCCAGCGTCGGCTTCGTGCGCACCGGCGTGCTGGAAGCCATGGCGCGGGAAGGCAAGCTGGACCTGGCCCGGATCCGGGTGCTGAACCCGCAACCGCAGCAGAATTTCCCGCTGTTTCTCTCCACCGATCTGGTCCCCGAATGGCCCTTCGCCGCCATGCGCGGCGTCCCCGAACCGCTGGCCAAGGCCGTCACGCTGGCCTTGCTGAAATTGCCGGCCGACTCGGCTGCCGCCAAAGCCGGCAACTTCCACGGTTTTGCGCCGCCCGGCGACTACACCCCGCTGGAAGGCATCCTGCTCCGCCTGAAGGCGTATCCGGGACGGCTCGACCAATTCGACGCACGCGATGTGGCGGAAAAATACTGGTGGGAAATCAATACCGTCCTGCTCCTGCTGCTGATCCTGGCCGGCAGCGTGGCCTGGCGTCTGCGCCGCGACAACCGGCAGATCGCCAAGGCCGCGCAGGACCGCGAATTGCTGCTGGGCAGCCTGGCGGAAGGCGTCTGCGGCTTCAATCGAGACGGCCACTGCAGCTTCATCAATGAGGCGGCCCTGCAAATTCTCGGCTACCGGCGGGAAGAATTGCAGGGCAGCGTGCAGCACCCGATGTTCCACTTCCTGGAAAGCCGCAGCAAAGATATCTGGGACGATGCCTGCCCCCTGCGCAGCACGCTGGTCGACGGCAAACAGCGCGAGGGCGAAGCCCAGGTCATCCGCGCCGACGAAACCCGCATCCCGGTGCAGTATTCCATCACGCCGATGCGGGACAAGGACGGCGTCCGCGGCGTCGTGGTGACCTTCCAGGACATCACCGAACGCAAGCGCCAGGATGCCGACCAGCGCGTCGCCGCGGTCGCTTTCGAGACGCAGGAAGGCATGCTCATCACCGACGAGAATGGCCGCATCCTGCGCGTCAATCACGCCTTCACCGAATTGACCGGTTACACGCCGGAGGAGGCTATCGGCCGGACCCCCGCCCTGCTCAAGTCCGGTCACCAGGAGCCCAGCTTCTATCGCGCCATGTGGCGGGATCTCAAGAACAACGGCTATTGGCAAGGCGAAATCTGGAACCGCCGCAAGAACGGCGAGGTTTATCCCGAGTGGCTGAACATCACCGTGGTGCACGACGACACCAGCGAGGTTTGCCACTATGTCGGCACCTTCCTCGACATCAGCCAGCGCAAGAAAGCCGAAGCGCAGATCGAATACATGGCCCTGTACGACGGCCTCACCGGCCTGCCCAACCGGCGCCTGCTGCTGGAACGCCTGCATCAGGCGGTCCTGTCGCGGGCACGGGCAAACAAATTCGGCGCCCTGCTGTTCATCGATCTGGACAACTTCAAGACGCTGAACGACACCCAGGGCCACGACATGGGCGACCGCTTGCTGATGCAGACCGCGGAACGCCTGAAATCCTGCGTACGCGAAGAAGACACGGTGGCCCGCCTGGGCGGCGACGAGTTCATCGTCATGCTCGACGAACTCGGCGAAGACCGCGATCAGGCTGCGGTCCTGGCCGAAATCGTCGGCGAAAAAATCCTGGCCGGGCTGAACCAGCCCTACAAACTGGGCGAAGGCGACCATCACAGCAGCGCCAGCATCGGCATCACGTTGTTCCACAGTCATGACAACAGCGTCGAGGAACTGCTCAAGCGGGCCGATCTGGCCATGTACCAAGCCAAAGCAAGCGGCCGCAACAGCCTGAACTTCTTCGACCCCGCCATGCAAGCCGCCGTGGAAGCCCGCGCCGGCCTGGAAAAGGAACTCCGCAGCGGCCTGAAGCGCAAGGAATTCCTGGTCTACTATCAGCCCCAGGTCGATAGCGAAGGGCGCATCCATGGCGCCGAGGCGCTGGTGCGCTGGCAGCATCCCGCGCAAGGCCTGATCTCTCCGATCGCCTTCATCGCCCTCGCGGAATCGAGCGGACTAATTCTGCACCTGGGCCAGCAGGTACTGGAAATTGCCTGCAACCAGCTTGCCCTCTGGCAGGCCAATACGGCAACCCGCCATCTGAGCATTTCGGTCAACGTCAGCGCCCGCCAATTCCGCCAGGCTGATTTCGTCGAACGCGTCATCGGCGCGCTGAAGCATGCCGGCGCGAATCCGCTCGGCCTGAAGCTGGAACTGACCGAAAGCATGATGCTGGAAGGGGTCGATAACGTTATCGCCAAGATGCAGGCGCTGAAGGAACATGGCGTCGGTTTTTCCCTCGACGACTTCGGCACCGGCTACTCCTCGCTGGCTTATCTGAAGCGCCTGCCACTGGACCAGATCAAGATCGACCAGTCCTTCGTGCGCGACTCGCTCTGCAACGAGAACGACGCCACCATCACCCGCACGGTTCTGGCGCTGGGCAAGACCTTCGGGCTGAACGTCATCGCCGAAGGCGTGGAAACCCGCGAACAGCATGACTTCCTGGAAGAACATGGTTGCAAATCCTTCCAGGGCTACCTGTTCGGGCGACCGGTGCCGATCGAGGAACTCACCACGATCCTGCGCGCCCTGCCCGCCGGACACGACGAATAAGCGCGCGGGCGGCGACGTTCGGATTTGTCGCCTTCGTCACAACCCACCGGCTCCGGCCTGTGCCGTTTCCGACAGAAGCCGCAGCACAACGCGTCAATTCTCAATAAAAACATCTAGATAACGTCACCGCGAAGTCAGGCACGCGGCTTGCAGTACTCAGGTCGTCAACTTCCGGAGGACGACCCGTGGACCTTCCCGTACTCAATGCCAGTTCCGCTGCCGAAGCCGGTGGCGGCTGCGATTCCCACTCCTGCGGTTCCACCGGCGATCAGCTCAGCCATCTGCCGGACCATATCCGCGAAAAAGTGCACAACCACCCGTGCTATTCCGAGCAGGCGCATCACTATTTCGCCCGTATGCACGTCGCCGTGGCCCCCGCCTGCAACATCCAGTGCCATTACTGCAACCGCAAATACGACTGCTCGAACGAGTCGCGCCCCGGCGTCGTGTCGGAAGTGCTGACCTCGGCGCAGGCGGTGAAGAAGGTGATGGCGGTGGCGGCCAACATCCCGCAGATGACGGTACTCGGCATCGCCGGACCCGGAGACCCGCTCGCGAACCCGGAGCGCACCTTCGCCACCTTCCGCGAACTGTCGGAAAAGGCGCCGGACATCAAGCTGTGCGTGTCCACCAACGGTCTCGCGCTGCCCGAGTCGATCGAAGAGTTGAGCAAGCACAACATCGACCACGTCACCATCACGATCAACTGCGTCGACCCCGATGTCGGCGCCAAGATCTACCCGTGGATCTTCTGGAACAACAAACGCATCATGGGCCGCGAGGGTGCGGCGATCCTGATCGAGCAGCAGCAGAAGGGCCTGGAGATGCTGACCGCACGCGGCATCCTGGTGAAGGTCAACTCGGTGATGATCCCCGGCGTCAACGACGAGCATCTGGTCGAAGTGTCGAAGGTGGTCAAGGCGAAAGGCGCCTTCCTGCACAACGTCATGCCGCTGATCGCCGAGCCGGAACACGGCACTTTCTACGGCCTCATGGGCCAGGCCAGCCCGACCCACGAGGAACTGCAGAAGCTGCAGGATGCCTGTTCCGGCGACATGAACATGATGCGCCACTGCCGCCAGTGCCGCGCCGACGCGGTCGGCCTGCTCGGCGAGGATCGCGGCCAGGAGTTCACGCTGGACAAGATCGAAGACATGGAAATCGACTACCCGGCGGCGATGATCAAGCGCGCCGAGGTGCATGCCCAGATCGCCCGTGAACTGGAGATCAAGGATCAGGCCAGCGCCGCCAAGGCCGAGCTGATCGCCATCCAGGGCTTGAAGAAGTCCGTCGCGGAAACCCGCCCGGTGTTGATGGCAGTCGCCACCAAAGGCGGCGGTGTGATCAACGAACACTTTGGCCATGCCCGCGAGTTCCTGGTCTACGAGGCGTCGCCCGCCGGCGTGCGCTTCATCAGCCACCGCAAGACGACGCCGTACTGCGAAGGCGGCGACACCTGCGGCGACGGCGAATCCGCGCTCGACGTGACCATCCGCGAACTGGCCGGCTGCGAAGTCGTGCTCTGTTCCAAGGTCGGCTACGAACCCTGGGGACCGCTCGAAGCCGCCGGCATCCAGCCCAACGGCGAACACGCGATGGAAGCCATCGAGGACGCGGTGCTGGCCGTGTACGCGGAAATGGGCGCGGCCGGCAAGCTGGATGCCAAGCCGCTCGTGCAACAGAAAGCGGCATAAGGAGCGGCGATCATGGCTTACGAAATCATCGAATCCTGCGTCAACTGCTATGCCTGCGAACCGCTCTGCCCGAACCAGGCGATCTATCAGGCCAGCCCACACTTTCTGATCAACCCGGACAAGTGCACCGAATGCATCGGCGACTTCATGGATGCCCAGTGCACCAGCATCTGCCCGATCGAGGGCGCCATCCTCAACGACTTCGGCGATCCGGTGAACCCGATCGGCTCGCTCACCGGCATCCCGATGGAATTGCTGGCGCAATACCAGGCCGCGCTGGATGCGACTTATCAGGCGGCGCTGGACGCGAAAACGAGTTAAGCGGACCCCATGGCCACCGTCCTGTTCTACGAGAAACCCGGCTGCATCAACAACACCAAGCAGAAGGTGTTGTTGGCCGCCGCCGGGCATACGGTGCAGGCGAAAAACCTGCTCCTGGAAAAGTGGACGGCGGCGCGCTTGCGTGCATTTTTCGGCGATCTGCCGGTGGCCGAGTGGTTCAACCACACGGCGCCGCGCGTGCGCGACGGCGAGATCTGGCCGCACAAACTGAACGGCGAACAAGCCATTGCGCTGATGCTGAAAGAGCCGTTGCTGATCCGACGACCGCTGATGGAAGTCGATGGGCAGCGCCGCGTCGGCTTCGATCAGGACGCGGTGGATCGCTGGATCGGCTTGGGCAGCAAAGCGCCCGGTTTAAGCAAACCCCGCGAAGACCTGGAAACCTGTCCGCGCCAGACTGGCAAGCTGCACGCCGCTTCATGCTCGGAGTCATCCGGATGAGCGACGAACCGGTCGCCCTCGCCCCCGGCGTGTTCTGGATCGGCGCCCTCGACCCGCAGTTGCGGGTTTTCGACGTCATCCTGAAGACCGCCAACGGCACCACCTACAACGCCTATTGCGTGCGTGGCGAGTCGGGCGTGGCAGTGATCGACACGGTCAAGGCGGAGTTCGCCGATACCTTTTTCGAGCGTCTGGAACAGGTGGCGCGCTATGACGAAATCACTGTCATCGTGCTCAACCACCTGGAGCCGGATCACACCGGCGCGTTGCCCGAATTGATGCGACGCGCGCCGCAAGCGCGGCTGTACATCTCGGTCAAGGCGCAGACCATGCTGAAAGGTCTGCTGAAGAGCGAAGACCTGGCCTACACGCCAGTCGACAGCGGCGACACGGTGGATCTCGGCGCTCGCACGCTGACCTTTCTCAACACGCCGTTCCTGCACTGGCCGGACACCCAGTGCACTTATCTGAACGAAGAAGCGCTGCTGTTTTCCGGTGACGTGTTCGGCTGCCATTTCTGCGACAGCCGGCTGTTCAACGACCGCGTCGGCGATTTCCGTTTCTCGTTCGAGTATTACTACCAGCACATCATGCGGCCGTTCCGCGATCACGTGCGGGCCGGGCTGGACCTGATCGAACCGCTCGAACTGAAGCTGATCGCGCCGGCGCACGGCCCGATCCTGCGCGACACGCCGCGCAGCTACGTACAACGCTACCGGCAACTGGCCGCACCCTTGCTGCATAACGAAGCCGCCGACCGCGCCAAGACGCTGGTCATCTTCTACATCAGCAGCTACGGCAACACCGCGCTGATGGCGCTGGCGGTGCGCGACGGCGCCGAATCCATCGACGGCGTGCGCGCCAGCCTGTACGACCTGCAGGGCGGCGAAGTCGCGCCCTTCGTCGACCTGATCGAGGAAGCCGACGGCATCGTGTTCGGCTCGCCGACGATCAACGGCGACGCGGTGAAACCGATCTGGGATCTGCTCTCGTCGCTCGCCGTGGTCAATATCAAGGACAAGCTGGGCGCCGCCTTCGGCTCCTATGGCTGGACCGGCGAGGCCGTCAACATGCTGGAAGACCGCCTGCGCGGCCTCAAGTTGCGCGTGCCGGTGGCTGGCGTACGGGTCAAGTTGATCCCGACCGGGGAAGAACTCGCACGCTGCCACGACTTCGGCCGCCAACTCGCCGAACACCTCACCGGGCGCGCCACGCGACGCGTCATCGACATGTCCGAATTACTCAAGGAACCCTCCCATGCCCAAGGCTAATGTCACCTTCGAAGACATCGGCGTCACCGTCACCGTCCCCGCCGGCACCCGGCTCATCGAGATCTCGGAAAAGGTCGGCGCCGGCATCACCTACGGCTGCCGCGAGGGCGAATGCGCCACCTGCATGATGAAGATCGTCTCCGGCATGGAAAACATGTCGGAACGCTCCGTGCTGGAAGACAAGGTGCTGCAGGAAAACATGGCCAGCCGCAAACATCGGCTGGCCTGTCAGGCCCAGGTGCTCGGCGGCGAGATCGTCGTGCGGCCGGGCTGAACACACCATGCAAGCCATTGAATCCGTAGGGTGCGCCGCGCGCACCGTTGCCACGAAAAACGGTGCGCGCGGCACACCCTACGTGTTCCCACGTCATCCCGACGCCACCCCCAACCGGAGCCCATCATGCCCCTAGTCACTTTCTCCAGCCCCTTGCACAAGGACAAGACCGTCTACGCCGTCGCCGGCAGCCACACCAAGACCTTGCTCGAACTGGCCAAGGAAAACCACATCCCGATCGACTTCAGCTGCCAGGAAGGCGATTGCAGCACCTGTCTGATCAAGGTCACCAATCTGACCCGCAAAGGCCCGATGGGCGGACCGCTGACCGACCGGGAAATCAGCGTCCTGAAAGAGCTCAAGAAGATCACCAAGGAAGAGATCGACGCCATGAAAGTGGACGACGTGCCGCACACCTCCTGGCGCCTGGCTTGCCAGATGATCTTGCGCGACGAGGACATCCTGGTGGAGTACCCGAGCAAGTAATTCTGGAGACCGTCATGGAAACCGCCACTGTGCCTTTGAACGCAGTACACGCCAACCGACAGGTCGGCCTCTACGCCGTGCTGATGGCGCGGGCGGCGGGCCTGCCGAACGACGATCTGCTGGCCCGCATGCTGGTCAGCCAGACCGCCCAACAATCCGCCCTGCCGCCCGGCCTCGGCCTGGCGGCGGACGACTTCAGCGCCCTGATGGCGCGCCACTTCCCCGGCTTCACACTGCCCGCCGGGCTGGCAACGCCGAGCGACCTGGGCGAACGCAGCGCCGAATGGGACGAATTGCTCGCTCTGCTGCTGGAATACCGCGCCGGCAACGACGCCTCGGAAGCCTGGCTGGCGCTGATCGTCGCCAGCGCCTGCATGGGCGGCGACCACCTCTGGCAAGACCTGGGTCTGTGGCAACGCGCCGACCTCAGCCAACTGATGAGCCGCAATTTCCCCGGCCTCACCGCGCTCAACGACCGCGACATGAAGTGGAAGAAATTCCTCTACAAACAGCTCTGCAACCGTGCCGGCGTCTACGTCTGCCGCTCGCCGTCGTGCGAGGTCTGCGTGGATTACGCCAAGTGCTTCGGCCCCGAGTAGGTATTTTTCCTCCGTACCTGCTCCCCCCTTTGAAAAAGGGGGGCTGGGGGGGATTTATGAGACATCCGCATAGGCCACCACCGCTAAATCCCCCTCGATCCCCCTTTACAAAGGGGGAAGCAACCCCGGCCAACGGCCTGGGGCAGCCCGCATGGTGAACGCGCCCACCTCCCGCGCCGTCGCCGCCTATCTCGGCCTCGCCATCGGCGATGCACTCGGCGCCACGGTCGAATTCATGACTCCACGCGAGATCGCCGCGCAATACAAGATTCACGACAAGATGATCGGCGGCGGCTGGCTGCGCCTGCAGCCCGGCCAGGTCACCGACGACACCACGATGGCGCTCGCCCTCGGCAATTCCATCCTGGCCGCCGGCCGGGTCGACGTCTACGCCGCGGCGCACGCGTTCGACGCCTGGATGCGCGCCAAGCCGGTAGACATTGGCAGCACCGTGCGGCGCGGCCTGCTCGCCTTCCGCAAAACCGGCGATCCGAAGATGCCGCCCTGCGAACACGACGCCGGCAACGGCGCCGCCATGCGCGTGCTGCCGGTGGCGCTGGCCACGCTCGGCCAATCGGAAGCCGAGGTGCGCGCCGCCTGCCGCATGCAGGCACACATCACCCACAACAATCCACTCTCCGACGCCGCCACCGAAACCCTGGCGCTGATGCTGCGCGACGCCCTGCTCGGCGCCGACAAGCTCGACCTGCTGCACGGCCGCGCCCACCCGCTGGCGCAGCAGCACCCCGAATTCGCCTTCCGCGCCGTGCGCCAACGCATGAACCCGAGCGGCTACGTGGTCGACACGCTGCAGGCCGTATTCCAGGCCCTGTTCGACACCGACAACTTCGAGGATTGCCTGATCGACGTGGTCAACCGCGGCGGCGATGCCGACACCACCGGCGCCATCGCCGGCATGCTGGCCGGCGCGATTTACGGACCGGCAGCTATCCCCTGGCGCTGGCTGCACACGCTGGAAGCGGCCACCCGCCATGCCTGCGAAACACAGGCCGTGGCGTTGACGCAACTGTATCCGGCGCCCCGGACCGGTGCAGCTGCCAACGCCGCGCACCAGAGCAGGGCATGACGGCCCGACGTTATTCTGGACGCTTGAATAAATTCAACGACTTGGAGATAACCTTGGCTTCGGTATGGATTTTGCTTTTGTATGAAATCCACCCTGGGGGAAATGAACAATGGCGACATACAAAGGCGTCGAAATTGACGAGTCCCTGATCGGACTGATCCAGCATATCTCCGGCGTCGAGGTGTACCGCGAGTCCTTGCAGCAATTGCAGGGCGTCTGGGACAACCTGTCCCTGCTCGGGCAACTCTCCGGCACCGGCGCCGATATGGGCGGTACGCGTGAAGCCTTCCAGAATCTGACCGGCAGCCTGCTCAACAACCTGGGCCGCGAGACCCTGAAAAAAACCGTGCTGGAAATGAACTCGAAAGCCCAGGTGGCGGTGGACATCATGATCCGCAACCTGTTCGAGCGCACCGCCGACATCGGCTTCCTGGCCACTGACGAGGATGTGCGGCACTACCTCGGCCAACTTGCGGCGGGGGTGGACGAGGCGGCGGCCGGCGAGGCGCGGAGCGGGATCGAAGCGCATTTTCGCGAGTACGTGCGCAAGTATTCGGTCTATTCCGACATCATCCTGCTCGACGTACGGGGCCGCGTGGTCGCCAAGCTGGACCCCGCCAATCCAGTCGTCCAGTCGTCCGACCCGTTGATCGCCGAGTCGTTGAACTCAAGCCAGGCCTACGTAGAGACCTTTCGCCGCAGCGACCTGCAAGCCAACGAAGCCGCGCCGCTGATTTACTCCTATCGGGTCGTCAGTGCCGACGGCGCGCCGTTGGGGGTGCTCTGCCTGTGTTTCCGCTTCCGCGACGAGACCGCCGGCATCTTCGAGCGACTCTCCGAACGGGAAGACTGGGCGGTCATCCTGCTGCTCGACGCAGCCGGCCACGTCATTGCCAGCAGCGATGCCTGGCATGTCCCGGTAGGCGCGCGGGTGGAACGCGTGACCAAGGGCGACTGGGCCGTGTCCCGTTTCGGCGGTCGCCAGTACCTCGCGGCGACGTGCGCCAGCCAGGGTTACCAGGGCTATGCCGGACCGGGCTGGTATGGCCACGTCATGCTGCCGCTGGAACATGCCTTCGAACATACCGGCGGCGGCAGTCTGGCGCAGATCGATCCCACCGTGCTGGCCGGCGTCATGGCCAACTCGGCGCTGTTCGACAAAGGCCTGCAAGCGATCCCGGTGCAGGCCGAACAGATTCAGCGGGTGCTCAACCGCTCGGTATGGAACGGCAACGTGCGCCATCGAGCCGACAACAAGTCGCTCAACCCCGCCTTTTCCAAGGTATTGCTCTGGGAAATCAGCAATACCGGCGTCAAGACCAAGGACGTGTTCGAGCGCTCCATCGGCAACTTGCACGAAACCGTCGTGTCCGCCATCCTGGAGAACAGCCGTTTCCTGGCCTCGCTGGCCATCGACATCATGGACCGCAACCTGTACGAGCGGGCCAACGACTGCCGCTGGTGGGCGCAGACCTCGGCGTTCCGCACCAGCCTGACGGCCGGCGTCGACGCGGCCGGCGGCGAGAGCATCGCCGCGATCCTGGCCTATATCAACGGGCTCTACACGGTGTACGACAACCTGCTGGTATTCGATCGGCAGGGCCACGTGGTCGCCGTTTCCAACCCCGATTACGCCGCGCTCGCGGGCCAGCCGCTGGCCGAAGACTGGGTCAAGCAGACGCTGAATCTGCACGACCCACAAAGTTATGCGGTGTCGAATTTCGCCGCCACGCCGCTGTACCGGAATCGCCCGACTTATATCTATGGCGCGGCGATCCGTTCGCCGGACGGCAAGCAGGTGGTCGGCGGCATCGGCATCGTGTTCGAGTCCGCCCCGCAATTCGCCGCCATGCTGAGCGACGCCCTGCCGCGCGACGAACAGGGCGCGATCGTGGCCGGCAGCTTCGGCGTCATCGCACGCGGCAACCGCCGCATCGTTGCCTCCAGCGACGAGAACCTGGCGCCGGGCGACCTGCTGGATATTCCCGAGAGCTATTTCCAGATGAACGAATGCCAGTCGGGTATCGTCGTCCATCAGGGACATTACTACGCGGTAGGCACCTGCCCGTCGCGCGGCTACCGCGAATACAAGAGCGCATCGGACGCATACCGCAACCCGGTCTGCGCGCTGATCTTCGTGCCGCTGGGCAAGCACGAAGCGCATCATGCCGCAGCACAGGAAGCGTCGACGCGCCTGAGCCTGTCGACCATGGCCAGGAACAGCGACGGCGATGGCGTCGAGATCGCCACCTTCCATGTCGCCGGCCAGTGGCTCGGCGTCGGCTCGGATTGCGTGGTGGAAGCCATCGAAGCGCGCGGCGTGACCAGCGTGCCGGGCGTGAAACGCAATCTGTTCGGCTACGCCATGTTCCGCAACAAGGTGATGCCGGTGATCAATCTCGCCGTACTGCTCGGGGCCGAAGCGCCGATGTCGCAGGCCGCCCTGGCCGACAAGCAGATCGTGGTGATGAAGGACGTGCAGGAGGACACCTGCATCGGCATGCTGGTGGACCAGTTGGGCGAAATTCCGGAAGTGCCGGCGGACCGGATCGAAAAGCTCTCGGCCATGATGGGCGGTGAACACCAACTGGCCGACAGCATGGTGAAAAAACGTGAAAACGATCCGCACAGCCAGATGCTCGTGCTGCTCTCGGTGGATCGGCTGAGGGCGCGTTTGCAGGCGCTGCACCAGCAAGCCGGGCTGGACGGCGAGCCGGTGCAGGCGAAAGCGCGGGAATAGCGCCAAGCGGCAGCTCGGATCGTAGGCGCGAACTCATCCACCGGGTGAGTGGTGACACTACGCGTAGGAGCGCCTTCCAAGGCGCGATTGTCCCGGACTTCGGGCCTTGGAAGGCGCTCCTACGACATCCCGCACCCACTGGGTCGGTGGATCGGCAACCTACGCGCTGTGCGAATGAATTCGCACCTACAGCGCCGACAGACCCGCACCGGCAACCCGCCGCTCATGTCCACCTGGTAGGGATCAGCATGGCACCGTTTTAGTACTTGGAAATAATTGCGAAGCTGATCCGAATGGTTGAGCCTGGCCGAGCGGAATGAATTGCTGGACATCTTCTCGCCACCTGCGATTGGACGCGCATCTACTTCGCCTGGCGGCCCAACCTGCCGGGACGAAGCCGGTAGTAAGCGGCCATTAAACTTATTTCCCGGTAGCCTTGTCCAGCAAGCCGAGACCGCGCTCGGCCTTTCCGGCGCGCCGCGTTCAGCCCGCAGGCGGAAGCGTGTTTCCGCATCAAACTCCGCCAGCAATAGTGTGGTGACTTCGTCCAGCAGGTGACTTAGCCAGCGGTCGAACGCATCACAAACCGAGGTCCGTCCCTGAGGTTTCCCCGCATATTGTTTTTGTAATTCAATGGGTTGGAGAGTAAC
>JASJPG010000088.1:0-6745 GCA_031426815.1 Hydrogenophilaceae bacterium | reverse complement strand
CCGATCCAGCATGCCGGCGAACTGCATGACCGCGCGACCTATCGTTATTACTGGGAAGTGTTGCAGAAGGCGCGGGTGACCGGGCTCAAACTGCCGGCGGAGGCGGAAGCGGCGTTTTTCGGCTAGCGGTTGTCCGACGGTCCAAACTGACTGGAAGCCCGGTAAGGACCGTCAATTCTGCAGAATTTCGAGCAGCGGCCCGATGTGTTTTTCGTAGCGCCGCCAGCGTTCCTTTGAAGTTTTGTAAACCTGCTGACGTACCTGCCATTTGCTGGCAGTAAACACGGTTCGATCCAGTTTGTAAAAATCGAGAAGGTTCTCCTCCCAGTCGAGTTCAAGGTAATTGAGTACTTTCCGTGATTCGCGTTCCGTATCCTCTACCAGATCCTCGTACGCCAATTCATAAAATGTGCCCGGCGGCAGCGTTGTCCGCCAATGTTCCATCACGCGCTGGTATTGCCGATACCAGTGCGCGAGGCTTTCCATATCCCATTTGTAGGCGTGCCTGTCGGAAAGGTTCTGGAAATAGAGCGACAGGCAGGTGTCAACGGGGTGGCGCACGCAATGGATTACTTTGGCGTTCGGAATGATGGAGTGGATCAAACCAAGATACCAAAAATTCTCCGGCATCTTGTCCACGACATGTTTCGAGACGGCGGAGTGTTCACGCAAATGTGCGATGTATTGCTCCGCAATTTTTTGGGCATACTTCTGCGAGTAGTTCTTCGGGAAGCTTGCCATGATCGATTCCCCGGCGCGGGACCAGAAGATCGACTCACCTGCACCGCTGACTTTGGAATGACTGCAGAGCAGCATTTCCGCGAGTGTGGTGCCGGAGCGTGGCGAACCGATGATCAGAATCGGCAAATCCGATTGGCTGCCGCTGGGTAGTTGCGCAATTCGCTCGGACGAAAAGATTTCGATCTGCCGATCTGCCTCGCGGATATAGGCAGAAAGGTTGGGGGCGATTATTGAGCGAACCAGATCATTTCCGGCTTTGTAATGACGGAAGGCAGCATCATGGTCACCCAGGTCAGAATAGATTTTCCCTAGGCAGAATTCGAGTTCGCGCTTGTCGTTGAATGCCGCTCCCGCCAATAGAGATTCCATTTTCTCAATGAGAGCGGAATCCGTTGCCGCGTTGAATTTGTATGTCTTGGATAATTTGCAGTAAGGGCCGGGGGTGTCGGGGGAACAAGAGATTGCTTTCCTTAGCCAGGCTTCTGCTTGTTCAAACCTGCCGACATGCAGTTCGGCCTCAGCCAATTCGTTGAAGATGTTGAAGGCTTCTGCTGGTTGGCTAGCCTGTTTGCTGGCCTCGATTTCCCGCTGTATCGATTTCGCTGTTTCTCCTTGCGCCGATAAAACCAGGGCGAGCCACAACCCGACCCTTGCCGGATAGGCGCCGAGTACTTCGGCGTGATGCAACGACTGTTCCGCGCTGGCTATATCCCGCAGGTAATAGTGCGCTTTGGCCAACTGGATATGCGTAAGGCTATGGTCGGAAGAACGGGCGAGAACCTGACGGTATGAAGCGATCGCCTCAGCGGGCCGACCAGAGTCCAACTGAGTGGTACCGAGATTGAACCAGGCCTCGATCATTGCCGAATTCAGTCTGACCGCATGAGTGAACGCTTGCTCAGCGCCCGCAATGTCACCGGCCCTCCCCAGTGCTTGTCCCAGATAGTTGTGAAGGTACGGATTGCCAGGGGCAAGTTTCAATCCGGCTCGAATAATGCGTGTTGCATCGTCAAAATCCCCCTTCTCAAGGGAGACCATGCCACGCAAGCCATAGACAATGGCTTCTTTCGGTCGCATGGACAGCGCTTGGTCAAACAGGCGGATTGCGATTTCCAGATCGCCTTGCTGATGCAAGCGCATGGCGTTTTGCACGAGTTGCGCAAAATTCAAGGCGTCTGGGCTGTTCGCGGGCCCGACGGCTTGCTCTCCCAAACCGCAGCATCTTTTGTATTTTTTGCCGCTCCCACAGGCGCAGGCCGCATTTCTTGAAGTGGGCTTCATGGCGTTTGTTTCCTGGTCTTTCATCGCATTGGGGCTGACATTATGACAATCGCCCAAGCATCTTTAATCTCAAACTAATTGCTTTCTAGATGAAGTGCCCAGGCGGCTGAACCCTCCATGCAAGCTGCTTTCAGTCCGGCATCCAGCGCTGCAGAACTGGTTCTCGATGTGGTCGTCCATGCCGCTGACCAGGCAGTGGTCGTGGTGTTCGGACTCTGCTTCGACGACTTCGGTGGGTGCCGGGTGACGGGCAGGGTGAACCAGAAACGACTGCCGATGCCGGCCTGCGTTGCTACTTTCGACGTGGACGCAGCGGCGTGCGGGCTTCATTGCGCATCGGAACGCGTTCGTTGCGGGTTGATCCGCCGCTTTCCAGCAATGAAAAACTGCCGCCTCCCTCAACGCCCAGGGTTTTTGCCAGATACGGCAGGCATACGCTTAACGTTTCCGCCAGCTTCCAGGGCGGATTGACGATGAACATGCCGCTACCGTACATGCCGAATCCGTCGCGCGACGGCGCGCTGACGCTCAGGCTGGCATCGAGCCAGGCGACGTCTTTCATGCGTTTGAAGCGTTCCGACAAGTGTTGCGCTTCCTGGCGCTGCAGCAGCGGATACCAGATCGCATAAACGCCGGTGGCGAAGCGCTCCAGACTGTCGGTGAGCGCATGGAACACATGCTGGTAATCGGCCTTGTCTTCATAGGACGGGTCGATCAGCACCAGCGCGCGCCGGGGCGGCGGCGGCAGCAAGGATTTCAGGCCGGCGAAGCCGTCGCCACGCGTGACAATGATCTTGCCGCCGGCATCGGGGAAGGTTTTGCCGAGCAGATCGACATCGGTCGGATGCAATTCGAACAGCCGCATGCGGTCCTGCTCGCGCATCAGCTTGGCGGCCAGATAGGGCGAGCCGGGGTACAGCGTCAGGTTGCCGCTCGGATTCAGCGCGTGAATCTGCGCCACATAGTCCGCCAAGGCGGGTGGCAGATCGGGCTGGTTCCACAGTCGCGCAATGCCGGCTTCGTGTTCTGCATTCTGGCTGGAGTAACCCGAATCGAGCCCATATGCGCCAGCGCCGGCATGCGTGTCGATGAACCAGTAAGGTTTGTCCTTCTGCGCCAGGTAGCGCATCAGGCTGACCAGAATGAAATGTTTCAGTACATCGGCATGGTTGCCGGCGTGGAAGGCGTGGCGGTAGCTGAGCATGGGGGTGGTGGGCAGCGATGGAAGAGCGATTGTAGGTCGGCAATCCCTTGCCGACTTGCCGGCAGGTCAGAATAGCGGCGCGATCCGTCGCGCCATCACGTCATGGATATCTGCCGCTGCCGGCTCCTGTTTGATCGCGCCGTCCCAACTGCGCAGCCAGGTCAGTTGCCGCTTGGCCAGTTGGCGCGTCGCGGCGGCACCTTGTTCATATAGCGTCGTCGCGTCGATTTCTCCATCCAGAAAGCGCCAGGCTTGCCGGTAACCGACGCAGCGCATCGAGGGCATGCCCGAATCGAGCGGATAGCGGTGGCGTAACTGACGCAACTCTTCGACCAGGCCCGCGTCGATCATTTGTGCGAAGCGCATGTTGATGCGGCGATGCAGCCAGGCGCGATCAGCGGGAAACAGCGCGAATTCGAGCCAGGTATTTTCCGGCTCGGCTGACTGATCATAATTTGGTCGGGCGGATAACAGCGCCGACATCGGCCCGCCAGTCGTCAGGCAAAGTTCCAGTGCACGTTGTATCCGTTGAGCATCGTTGGGTTGCAGGCGCGCGGCGGTTTCCGGGTCGAGGCGGGCAAGTTGCGCATGCAATGCCGGCCAGCCCGATGTGGCGGCCCGCGCTTCCAGTTCCGCACGTAGCGCCGGGTCGGCTGGCGGCAGATCGTCCAGCCCACCGCGCAGCGCGCGGAAATACAACATGGTGCCGCCCGTCAGCAGCGGCAGGTTGCCGCGCGCCCGGATCGCCGCCATCGCCGCCAGCGCATCCCGCTTGAAGCGGCCGGCAGAGTAGGCTTCGATCGGCGGCAACAAATTGATCAGATGATGCGGCGCCCGCGCCAGCGTGGCCGCATCCGGCTTGGCGGTGCCGATATCCATGTCGCGATACACCAGCGCCGAATCGACGCTGACGATTTCCAGCGGAAACCGCTCGCACAGCCACACGGCCAGATCGGTCTTGCCGCTGGCGGTGGGGCCCATGAGGCTGATGATGAGAGAGGGCGTCAATATGAGAATGTGCTTCCCGGCTTAAATGCCCGTATCCGCATACAACTCAACCATCGGAATATCCAGCCCGACGCTGGACATCTGCACTACCTCGCCCGCTTCATAAATATCCTGCGTCCAGCCCGCCGATGTGCGGCGGAACACTTCGACCCAGGCTTTGTTCTGGTCGATCAGCACATACTCGCTCAGGCTGGGCAAACGGCGATAAGACAACAACTTCTCGCGCCGATCCACCGGTTCGGTCGAGTCCGACAGCACTTCCACCACCAGATTCGGCGCTTCGAGAAAGTCATTCGGCGCATCCGGGCTCAAATCCGCCGGGGCGCAGGTCGCCACCACATCCGGGTAGTAATAAGCGGCATCCGCTTTCACCCGCACCTTCATGTCCGCCATCCATACCGCACAAGGCTTGCCGCGCAAATGCTGGCGCAAGGCAATGGCGACATTGAGCGCCAGCGTGCCATGCCGCTTCGAAGCGCCCGCCATGGCGAAGACCTCGCCGGCGACATATTCGTGTTTGTCGAGCGAGCTTGCCTCGTTCCTGAAGTAATCGGTTTCGGCGTAATGCGCGACAGTGGCGTGTTGCATGGCGACATTCCTGGAAGCGGAGCGGTAATTATCGTATCGAACCGCGATGGCGTGATGACATGCGCCCGCATTCCTGGCTGTGTAGGTGCGAATTTATTCGAACAATCAACGACTTCGCTGCAATTGAAGGCGCGCCTGCGGCCAATGCGCAACTTGAACGGGTGGAATGTCGCATAAAGGAATTACTAACCACTTCTGCAATATGGGCAACGACACAAGCTGCGCCACATCTATTTTTGCTGGCCGTAACAGCTTGTTGCGGCCCTGCAACAACGCTCTTAAGAAATTACTTGAAATGTGAATCCGGATTTGCCCCTCTTCTTAAGAGATAAGCAGAATGCGATCCAACTTCTCGCGCGAGAGGTTTTAAGGCTCCCTCTTCAAAGGTGAAGGGGGCGGCGGCAAGGGGAACCTCGCCACCGCGCAGAGCAGGAAGTTTTACCAACTTGATAGGAGTTTCAAACATGAAAAAGTCTCTGATCGCTCTGGCTGTTGCTGGCGTTGTTTCCGCTCCCGCTTTCGCTGCTACCTCCAACGTTGACGTCTACGGCGTGTTGAACATCGCTATCCAGGACACCGACGTTGCCAACTCCGACATGACCATTCTGGACAACACCAGCCGTATCGGCTTCAAGGGTTCGGAAGATCTGGGCGGCGGCATGAAAGCCATTTGGCAGATCGAATCCGCTCTGGGCGGCAACGGCGCTCAAATTGGTGGCGGCACAGGTGCCGGTGCAACTGGTCAAGGCACCCTTGGCACCCGTAACACCTTCGTCGGCCTGGCCGGCGGCTTCGGTACCGTGCTGATGGGTCGTCATGACACCCCGTACAAGCTCGGCACCGGCAGCCTGGATATCTTCGGTGACACCATTGGTGACTACAACCTGGGCCGTACCGATGGCGTGCAACTGATCAACAACACCCATGATCACCGCAATGGTCAGGCTCTGGCCTACATCTCCCCGACCGTGGGTGGCTTCCATGCCGCCGTCGCCGTGGTGATGAGCAATGGTGAGCAAACCAATGTCCTGAACACCGCCGACACCGTCGACGCTATTTCCGCTACCGGCGTCTACGCTAACGGCCCGTTGTTCGTTTCCCTGTCCTACCAGGATGCCGATGCTGCCGCTCCGGCTGCTGACACTGCTTGGAAAGTTGGCGTTGGCTACACTCTCGGCGACACCAAGATCGGTTTCGTATACGAAGACATCGAAAGCGCTCGCGATTCCTGGCTGGTGAACGTTGCTCACACCATGGGCCCGATCGTTCTGAAGGCTCAATACGGTGCTGTTGATGCAGGTGCTGCCGATCAGAAAGGCTGGGCACTGGGCGCTGACTACAACCTGTCCAAGCGTACTGCTGCTTACGTTGTCTACGCTAACGGCGACGATGACTCCAACGTTACTAACGGTGGTGATGTCTCCGGTTGGAACCTGGGTCTGAAGCACTCCTTCTAATCCCGCGCCGGGGCAACCCGGTTAAAGGTAAGGAACTGAAACGGGCGCGATGCAAATCGCGCCCGTTTTGTTTTGTGCGCCCGGCACGGGCGCACTCTTGTGGGTGCAAGTCCCACCGTAAGCTGATCACGGCGAACGCTGCGGCGCACGTTACAAAACGCGTGGCGGCGAATTCGCGCAACAGCGATGGCGACATCAAACGGGTGCTGACCATCGCGTATTTCGATCGCCATGGCGTACCCCGTCTTACATGACCTCAACTTCTCGAACCGCCCGGTGCGGACCCGCATGCCGGGTGGTGTAGGAGGGGCGCGGCCTATAACAGGCTGGTGAGAAACTCGCCGCCCCTTGCCAGCAGCGGGAGTTCGGGCAAACTGAGGTCTGAAACGGCGACCTAATTTTCGGTGAATTGAATGCGCGGCTTTGAAACCCAGCAAACAGGCATGTTCAGCTATGTCAGCCTGGA
>JASJPG010000087.1:0-38205 GCA_031426815.1 Hydrogenophilaceae bacterium | reverse complement strand
GTGAGCCGCACGCGATATTCGAGACGGTATTCGCGCACCTTGCCGCCGCCGGACAGCGCCAAAATATTTTTGCTGTACGACTCCTGGTCGAGCGTGATGCGGACCGGCGCGTCGGCCTGCGTCCTGGCCAATTTTCCCTGGCTGGACAACGACCGGCGCAGCGCGATGGCGACGTTGGAGGCTTCCGGCGCTTCGAGATAGGCGGCGCTGAAAGGCAACAGCGCCTGACCGCGCAACTGGAAACCGCAGCCGCCGAGGTTGCTTGCCATGCCGGCGACCGCGGCCAGGCCGAGCAGGGTTTTGATCGCGTTGCGACGTGCATTGCTTCGCATAGGGACTCCTAGACCACCACGTTGACCAAACGCCCGGGCACGACGACGACCTTCTTCGCCGGCTTGCCTTCCATGAACTTCTGCACTTCCGGGCTGGCCAGCGCGGCCGCTTCGATGGCGTCCTTGCTTGCATCGACGGCGACAGTGAGCTTGCCGCGCAGTTTGCCGTTGACCTGCAGCATCAGCTCGATTTCGTCGCGCACCAGTGCGGTTTCATCGACTGTCGGCCAGGCCGAACCCATCAGGCAGGCGCCCGGTTTCAGCGCCTTGATCAGGCTGCGGCAGATGTGCGGCACGATGGGCGCGAGCATCAGCACGATGGCTTCCAGCGCTTCCTGCTTGACGGTGCGGGTGGCCGGATCGCTTGCCAGTTTGGCCATGGCGTTCATCAATTCCATGATCGCTGCGATGGCGGTATTGAATTGCTTGCGGCGTTCGATGTCGTCGGTGACCTTGGCGATGGTGTGGTGCAACTGGCGCCGGAAGTCCTGCGTTTGCGCGGACAGTGCGCCACCGCTGAAGGCGGTGCAAACGCCGGCTTCGACATGCTCGTACACCGTCTTCCACAAGCGGCGCAGGAAGCGGTTGGCGCCTTCGACGCCGGCATCCGACCATTCCAGCGATTGTTCCGGCGGGGCCGCGAACATCATGAACAGGCGCGCGGTGTCGGCGCCGTACTGGTCGATCAGCGATTGAGGATCGACGCCGTTGTTCTTCGACTTCGACATCTTCTCGGTGCCGCCGACGATCACCGGCTGGCCGTCGGCCTTCAATACCCAGATACCGTCGCGTTGTTCCACGTCGGCCGGGTTGATCCACTGCTTCTTGCCTTCGCCTAAATCACGATAGTAGGTGTCGGCGATCACCATGCCTTGTGTCAGCAGATTGGCGAACGGCTCGTTGCTGTTCACCAAGCCGACATCGCGCATCAGCTTGTGGAAGAAGCGGGCGTAGAGCAGGTGCAGGATGGCGTGCTCGATGCCGCCGATGTATTGATCGACCGGCAGCCAGTGGTTGGCGCGGCCGTCGAGCATCGCAGTGTCGTTGTCCGGGCAGGCGTAGCGGGCGTAATACCAGGACGACTCGACGAAGGTGTCCATCGTGTCGGTCTCGCGTTCCGCCTTGCCGCCGCAGGTCGGGCAGGTCGTCTCGTAGAAGGACGGCATCTTCTTGATCGGTGAACCGATGTCGATCTTGACGTCTTCCGGCAAAACCACCGGCAATTGGTCGGCCGGCACCGGCACGTCGCCGCAAGTCGGGCAATGGATGATCGGAATCGGGCAGCCCCAGTAACGCTGGCGCGAGATGCCCCAGTCGCGCAGCCGCCATGTCGTGCGCTTCTCGCCCAGTTTCAGGTTGGACAGCACCAGCGCGATCTTGTCGATGGCATCTTCGGAGGTGCGGCCGGAGAAGTCGCCGGAGTTGAACAGGATGCCTTGTTCCGTGTAGGCCTCGGTCAGCGGATCGGCCAACTCGCCATCGACGGGTTTGATCACCGCTTTGATCGGCAAGTCGTACTTTTGCGCAAACGCGAAATCCCGTTCGTCATGCGCCGGCACCGCCATCACGGCGCCTTCGCCGTAGCCCATCAGCACATAGTTGGCGACGAAAACCGGTACAGCTTCGTTGGTGAACGGGTGGTAGACCTTGAGGCCGGTGTCCATGCCCTTCTTTTCCATCGTCGCCATGTCGGCTTCGGCGACGCTGCCCTGTTTGCATTCGGCGATGAAGGCGGCCAGTGCCGGATTGTTCGTGGCGGCCTGCGTCGCCAACGGATGTTCTGCGGCGACGGCAACGTAGGTGACGCCGAACAGCGTGTCGGCGCGGGTGGTGAAGACCTTCAATACCGGCTCGCCATCCTGATGCCGTTCGTTCAACGGGAAATGGATCTCGACGCCGAAGCTCTTGCCGATCCAGTTGCGCTGCATGGTCTTCACCCGTTCCGGCCAGCCGGGCAGGTTGTCGAGTTCGGACAGCAGTTCCTCGGCGTAGGCCGAGATGCGGAAGAAATACATCGGGATGTCGCGCTTTTCGACCAGCGCACCGGAGCGCCAGCCGCGCCCGTCGATGACCTGTTCATTGGCCAGAACGGTATGGTCGACCGGGTCCCAGTTCACGGCGGCGGTCTTCTTGTAAATCACACCTTTCTTGAACAGCTCGGTGAACAGCCATTGTTCCCAGCGGTAGTAATCCGGCTTGCAGGTGGCGACTTCACGCTGCCAATCGACTGCCAGGCCGAGGCGCTTCAGCTGGCCGCGCATGTAGTCGATGTTGGCGTAAGTCCAGCCGGCGGGGGCGACGTTGTTGGCCAGCGCGGCGTTCTCGGCAGGCAGGCCGAAAGCGTCCCAGCCCATCGGCTGCAGTACGTTGAAACCCTTCATGCGGTGGTAGCGCGCCAGTACATCACCGATGGTGTAGTTGCGCACATGGCCCATGTGCAGCTTGCCGGAAGGGTAGGGGAACATCGACAAACAGTAGTACTTGGGCTTGGTCGAATCTTCCGTGGCGCGGAAAATCTGTTTCTCGTCCCAGTGTTGCTGCGCTTCCGGTTCGATGATTTCCGGGCGGTATTGGGAGTCCATCTTGGCGTCCATCTGAAAACCGTATGTGCTTGAAGAAGCGGCGGATTATAGCCGCGTTAAGTGGGCAAACCCGTGGCAAACCCGGGCCAAACCCGGCCATGCCCACGCGGCAAACTCGGTGACAGGGTAGAGGGGCGGCGTTTATACTCGCCCGGCTGATTTGCCTGATTTTTTTCGTTTGTCCTAGGGGGAGTTCCCATGTCCAAGAAGCATCCCGTCGTTGTGGTCACCGGTTCTTCCGGCGCCGGCACCACGACTGTAAAACGCGCCTTCGAGCATATCTTCACGCGCGAGAAACTGTCCGCCGCCATCATCGAGGGTGACAGCATGCACAGCCTGGGCCGGGTCGAGTTCAAGGAGGCCATGAAGAAGGCCGAAGCCGCCGGCAACCATTCCTTTAGCCACTTCGGCCCCGAAGCCAATGATTTTGAAGGCCTCGCCAACATGTTCAAGGTCTATGGCGAGACCGGCACCGGTAAGAAGCGCTACTACATCCACAGTGATGAAGAAGCCGCCCAGCTCAATGCCCGCCTGGGCACTGACCTGAAGCCCGGCCAGTTCACCCCCTGGGAAGACATGCCCGCCAACACCGACATCCTGTTCTATGAAGGTCTGCACGGTTTGGTCAAGACCGACAAGGTCAACATGCCGCAACACGTCGACCTCGGCGTCGGCGTGGTGCCGGTGGTCAACCTGGAATGGATCCAGAAGATCCACCGCGATGCCGCCGAACGCGGTTACTCCGCCGAAGTCATCGTCGACACCATCCTGCGTCGCATGCCGGATTACGTGAACTACGTGACGCCGCAGTTCTCGCAAACCGACATCAACTTCCAGCGCGTGCCGCTGGTGGATACCTCCAACCCGTTCATCGCGCGCGACATCCCGACCCCGGACGAGAGCCTGGTGGTGGTGCGTTTCCGCGATCCCAAGAAGGCGGATTTTCCGTACTTCCTGAACATGATCCCGAACTCGTTCATGTCGCGCCCGAACAATCTGGTCGTGCCCGGCGGCAAGATGGGCTTTGCGATGGAAGTCATCCTCGGCCCGATCATCGAGCGCATGGTGGAAAGCCGCAACGCCTGATTCGGCGTCTGGCAGCCTGATGGGCCGCAAAACCGGACGGGCAACCGTCCGGTTTTTTTACGCCCGCTTGCCGCCCCATAATGTGGCTATGCTGTGAGCGGCCGCATCTGTCGATTTTGGTCGCTTACCTATCGTTGCATTACTCCTGCCCAGCCATGTCGCCCCGTTTGATTCGTCTTCTGCGCCGTCTTTACCATTACCTCGTCTATGTTGCCGGCGGGGCGGTGATCGTGGTCTGCGTCGTCGCGCTGGCGTTCAAGTTCTGGGTGATGCCGAATATCTCCAGCTACGAGGCCATGCTGGAACAGAGCGCCAGCAAGGCGGTCGGGCAGCCGGTGGATATCGGTGTGCTGGAAGCGGATTGGAGCGGCTTCAATCCGCGCGTGATTCTGCGCGATGTGCGCATGACGCCACTGGTTGGTGCGCCGCTCGTATTGCCGCGCGTGGAAGCCACTTTCTCGTGGTTGTCATTGCCATTGCTGGATCTGCGCCTGGCCAGCCTGAATCTGGAGCGACCCCGCCTGTTCATGCGCCGCGATGCGGCCGGCGTCATCACGGTGGCCGGCATACCGGTCAACGTGCCGAGCAAACCGAGCCCATTCCCGGATTGGCTGATCCAGCAGCCACGCATCGTCATCAAGGATGCGGAAATCACCTGGCGGGACGAACTGCTGGATGCGCCGGAACTGCGCTTCGGCAGAGTACGAGTTCTGCTGGAAAACCGCTTCGGCCGCCATCGCTTCGGCGGCCTTGCCTATCCGACCGCCGCCGCTGCCCGCCGCCTGGAACTGCGCGGCGATCTGAAGGGGCGCAGCGTGCACGATGTTGCCGGGTGGTCGGGCGATATCTACGCGCGCGTCGACGGTGCCCGCTTCGAATCCTGGGGACGTTGGGTGCCCTGGGCGCAGGAATCGGTGCGTAGCGGCGTCGGCGACATGCGTTTCTGGCTGACGCTGAAACAGGGCAAGGCGCTCGGTTTGAGTGGCGATGTCCGCCTGGAGCAGGTTGCCATCAATATCGACAAAGCATTGCCCGACCTGGTCTTCGACAGTCTCACCGGACATGCCGGCTGGGCGCGCAGCAAGGACGTGCAATCTTTCTTTGTCGATCGCCTGCGCTTCAAGACGCCCGGTGCCGCGCTGAGCGAGCCGGCTGCGGTCCGCATCAATCTGACGCCGGATGGCGTCGACGGCAAGAGCGCAGGCGGTTTCAAACGCGTCGATGTCAGCGCCCGCAATCTGCGCCTGGAAGCGCTCACCGCGTTGACCGGTGCCTTGCCGCTGCCCAAGCGGGGGCACGATCTGATCCAGTCGTTGAATCCACGCGGCCTGGTCGAGGAGGGCACTGGCCACTGGGCGGGAACAGGCGATTACGCGATCAAACTCCTGCTCCGCGAAGCCGGCCTGAATGCCTATGCCAAGTTTCCCGGCGCCAATCGACTGACTGCCCGCATCGAGGCGAATCAGCGCGGCGGTTCCGCGCGGCTGGACGGACGCGGTTTGAACCTGGCTTTGCCGAATATTTTTCGGCACGACCTGAACTTCAGCCAGCTCGATGCCTTGGCGGACTGGCAGTTCGATGACGCCGGCATGAAATTGAATTTCACTGTCCCACGCGTCGCCAATGCAGACCTGGATGGCAGCGCGCAAGGCCATCTAGTGTTTCCCAAAACGGGGCCGGTCCACGTCGATATCGGGGCGCATCTGCGCCGTGGCGAGGCCAATGCCGTGTATCGCTATTTGCCCTTCAAGGTCGGCGATAACGCCTACCATTGGCTGCAGCGCGGCCTGATCTCCGGCAAGTCGGACGACGTGCGCCTGGTGCTGAAGGGGCCGCTCGATCGTTTTCCGTTCGACAAGGGCGGCGGCGATTTCAAGGTATCCATCCGCATGCTCGACGGCGTGCTCGATTACGCGCCGGGCTGGCCGCGCATCGAGGGTGTCAACGGCATGCTGGTGTTCCACGACATGGCGATGACGCTGACTGCCGACTCCGGCCGTATCCTCGATACGCGTCTCGGCCCGGTCAAAGTATCGATCCCCGACCTGCATTATTCGCCGGAGGAATCGCTGTTCGTCGACGGTCAGGCGCAGGGCGAAACCCGTGCTTTCCTGGACTTCATCAAGCGCTCGCCGGTGTTCGCGCATACCGACCGCTTTACCGAGCCGTTCAAAGCCGTCGGCGACGGACGCCTGGATCTGCATCTGCATATTCCGTTGCGCCAGATCGATACGACAACGCTGCAGGGCCGTTTCACTTTCATTGACAACCGGCTCGATCCGGGCGGCGACCTGCCGGAACTGAGCGGGGTCAGCGGCAGCATCGACTTTACCCAGGCCACACTGCAGGCGAAGGACATTAACGCGCAGGTACTCGGCTTGCCGGTGACGCTTGCGATCGACAGCGTCGCTGCGCCGGGGGCGCGTGCCGAGCAACGCCAGGTGCGCATTCGCCTCGACGGTGAAATCGATGCGGCGGCTTTGCGGCCGCATCTGCCCACGGCCTTGGCCGGACGCGTCAGCGGCACGACTCGCTGGCAGGCCACTGTCGGCATGAGCAACGCGGCAGCGGACGCGCCGCGCAAGTCCGGCCTCTCGATCAATTCGGATCTGGTCGGCCTGGCAATCGATTTGCCGGCGCCTCTGGGCAAGTCTGCAGCGCAGGCGATGCCATTGAATATCGTCAAAGAGGCGGCATTCGTGGCCGGCACCGATGCGGTGTTCGCCCGCTACGGCGAACTGCTCGCATTGCGTGCGCTGCTGCCCAGGGAGGCGCCGGCGCAAGTCCATCTGCGCCTGGGCGCCGGCGAGGTGAGCGCGCCGACGGGAGCCGGGCTATGGGTCAGCGGGGCGTTGCGCACGCTCGACCTGGATGCCTGGCGGCGAATCCATCTGGGCGGCACGGGGGTATCGGCAGAGGAGGCGGCGAAGTTGCCGCTGCGCGAGGCCAGCGTCGCCTTCAATGCATTGCACCTGTTCAATCGCCGCCTCAACGATACCCACGTCAAGTTGCGCCCAGCCGGCGCGGGGTGGCGCATCGCGCTGGCCGGACGCGAGATTACCGGTGAAATAGTCACGATACCGACCGGGGCAGGCATCGCCATGTTGGCCAATTTCAAACGCCTGAGTTTGCCGGAAGCATTGCCCGGGGCGTCCGACCACGGGCTGAAGGGGAAAGGCGCAGGCGACGCTGCCGGCGTGGCCGACTCGCTGGCGAAGAGCCTGGTTTCGCTTGAATTGAGTGCCGACAGCGCGGTTTTGCAAGGACGTGAACTGGGCGAACTGCATCTGCGCCTGTCGCCGGACCGGCTCGGTTTGCGCTTGGACAACTTCCTGCTGAAAACGCCGGACGGGCAACTCAGCGGCAAGGGCGTGCTGGCCAATCATCCACGCCGACCGACGCGACTCGAATTCGAACTGGAATCCGCCAATCTCGGCAAACTGCTCGATCGTCTGGGCATGCCGGGCAGCGTCAAACGCGGTTCGGCACATATCGCCGGCCCATTGGGCTGGACCGGCGGGCTGGAAGATTTCAATTTCACCGCGCTGGAAGGCGACCTCGACGTCACCCTCAAGCAAGGCCAGTTTCTCAAGGCCGATCCGGGCGCCGGCAAACTGCTCGGCATCCTCAGCCTGCAAGCCTTGCCGCGCCGGATCGCGCTGGATTTCCGCGATGTTTTCTCGGAAGGCTTCGCCTTCGACGAGATCGTCGGCAGCGTGCATCTGGAACGCGGCTCCGCCTATGCCAAGGATCTGCGCATGAGCGGCCCTGCCGCCAAAGTGCGCATGAGCGGCGTCGCCGACCTGCCGCACGAAACCCAGAATCTGCGCGTCAGCATCCAGCCGCGCCTGGAGGATACGGTTGCCGTGGCCAGCGCCTTGTTGGGCGGGCCGCTGGTCGGCGTCGGCGCGTTCATCGCCGGCAAGGTATTGCAGAATCCGATCGGCCAGGCAGTGTCGTTCGAATATGCGATTACCGGCCCGTGGGCGGAGCCGGTGATCACCAAAATGGCCAGGCCGAAAGCGCCGGTGGAAGCGTCGCCATGAGCGGGCGAAACACCTTGTTTTACGCCGCGCGTTGCCTGCATGGCGCCAAGCCGGTATTGGCCCTTGTTTTATCCTTGAGTCCTTGTGTACCCTCGACCCATCTTCACAGTCTCCACGGGAGCATGCAGTGACCCGCCCCAAGCCAGCCACCACCAAGCCTTCCAGTTTCGCCAAGACAAAATCCCGCGCTACGCCGAAAGCGGCGCCGGACGCCAGCGGCATCGTGCGTGTCGCCGCCGTACAGATGGCCTCCGGCCCCAATGTGGCGGCGAATCTTTCCGAAGCCGAGCGTTTGATCGACATGGCGGTGGCGGCAGGCGCCAAGCTGGTGGCGTTACCCGAGTTCTTCGCGATCATGGGACTGAAGGAAACCGACAAGGTCGCGGCGGCGGAAGTCGACGGTAAAGGCCCGATCCAGAAATTTCTTGCCGCCCAGGCCAAGAAGCATGCGATCTGGCTGGTCGGCGGTTCCGTGCCGCTGGCCTGCGACAACCCGAAGAAAGTGCGCAACGCCTGCCTGGTCTATGACGACAAGGGCAAGCGGGTGGCGCGTTACGACAAGATCCATCTGTTCGGGCTCGATCTGGGCAACGAGCATTACAAGGAACAGACCACCATCGAGGCCGGCAATCGGCTGGTCGTGGTCGAGTCGCCGTTCGGCCGCATCGGTTTGTCGGTGTGTTACGACCTGCGCTTCCCCGAGTTGTATCGCGCCATGGGCGATGTCGACATCATCCTGGTGCCGGCCGCGTTCACCGCGACCACCGGCCGCGCGCATTTCGAAACCCTGATCCGCGCCCGCGCCATCGAAAATCTGGCCTACGTCATCGCGCCGGCGCAGGGCGGTTATCACGTCTCCGGCCGCGAAACGCACGGCGACAGCATGATCGTCGACCCCTGGGGCAATGTGCTCGACCGCTTGCCGCGCGGTTCCGGCGTCGTCGTCGCCGGCGTCAATCGCGCCTACCAGGAAAGTCTGCGCAAGAGCCTGCCTGCCCTGAAACATCGCACGCTGGATTGTTCCAGCGGAATTACAGTCGAAGTCATCAAACCTTGATATATCGGGTGCGACAAACGCGCCATCGATGTATATCGGTGCGCACGGCGCACCCTACTTTTTAACTGGTCATGCCCATGTCTTCCGTCTCCCCCTTCTCCACCGCCGACGCCACGCTGCTCGCCCCCAATGAGGTCGATGCCGCGCAACTCGACGGCATCTTCGGCCAACTCGCCGCGCATCGGGTCGACGATGCCGACCTGTATTTCCAGTACACCCGTTCCGAAGCCTGGAGCCTGGAAGAAGGCCAGGTCAAATCCGGCAGTTTCAATATCGATCAGGGCGTCGGCGTGCGCGCCGTGGTCGGCGACAAGACCGCATTCGCCTATTCCGACGACATTCGCCTGCCCGCCATCCGCGAGGCGGCGGCCACGGTGCGCGTCATCGCCGCCGCCGGCCAGTCGGCCACGGCGCGCGTCGCCAGCCGCAGCGAAGGCCGTGCGCTGTATGCGCCGATCGACCCGCTGGCCTCGTTGAGCGAATCGGACAAGGTCGCCTTGCTGCATCGTCTGGAGGACTACGCTCGCAAGCTGGATGCACGGGTGACGCAAGTCGTCGCCAGTCTGGCCGGCGAATATGAAGTGATCTTCGTGACCCGGCTGGATGGCCGTAGTGCCGCCGATGTGCGGCCGCTGGTGCGCGTGTCGCTGCAGGTCATCGTCGAGCAGGACGGCCGCCGCGAGCAGGGCAGCGCCGGCGGCGGTGGACGTTTCGATTACGCCTATTTCAGCGACGCGATGCTGCGCGAATACGCCGAGCATGCCGTGCATCAGGCGCTCACCAACCTCAACGCCAAGCCTGCACCGGCCGGCAGCATGACTGTGGTGCTCGGTTCCGGCTGGCCCGGCATCCTGCTGCACGAAGCCATCGGCCATGGCCTGGAAGGCGATTTCAACCGCAAGGGTTCCTCCGCTTTTTCCGGCCGCATCGGCCAGCGTGTTGCGGCGGACGGTGTCACCGTAGTCGACGACGGCACCATTGCCGACCGGCGTGGTTCGCTCAATGTCGACGACGAAGGCACGCCGACTCAGCGCACGGTGCTGATCGAAAACGGCATCCTGCGCGGCTACATGCAGGACAGCATGAATGCGCGTCTGATGGGCATGGCGCCGACCGGCAACGCGCGGCGCGAATCCTTCGCCCATCTGCCGATGCCGCGCATGACCAATACCTACATGCTGGCCGGCGACAAAGACCCGGCAGAAATCATCGCTTCGGTCAAGAACGGCTTGTACGCGGTCAATTTCGGCGGCGGCCAGGTCGACATCACCAGCGGCAAGTTCGTGTTCTCCGCCGCCGAGGCCTACATGATCGAAGACGGCAAGGTCACCTATCCGGTCAAGGGCGCCACGCTGATCGGCAACGGCCCGGATGTGCTCACCCGCGTCTCGATGATCGGCAACGACATGCGCCTCGACCCCGGTGTCGGCACCTGCGGCAAGGAAGGCCAGAGCGTGCCGGTGGGCGTCGGTCAACCGACATTGCGTATCGACGGGTTGACCGTCGGCGGTACGCAGTAGGCCCGTTGCGGGCCGCATGACGGATGGCTGATTCCGAACTCCACAAAGGTGCGGCCAAAACCGCCCGCATCCCGATCAAGATCGTGCCCAAGCCGCGCCTGAAGTTGCCGGCCTGGATCAAGGCGCAAGCGCCCAGCGCGCCGGAGGTGCAGCAGCTCAAGGCGATCCTGCGCGATGCCAAACTGCATACCGTGTGCGAAGAGGCGTCCTGCCCGAACCTGGGCGAATGCTTCAAACACGGTACCGCCACCTTCATGATCCTGGGCGACCTGTGCACCCGGCGCTGCCCGTTCTGCGACGTCGGCCACGGCAAGCCGCTGCCGCCCGACCCGGAAGAACCCCAGCATCTGGCGGAAACCCTGGCCGCGATGGGGCTGCGCTACGTGGTCATCACCAGCGTCGACCGCGACGATCTGAAGGACGGCGGCGCGCAGCACTTCGTCGCTTGCATCCGCGCCGCGCGGGCGGTTTCGCCGGCTACCCGCATCGAAATCCTGGTACCCGATTTCCGCGGCCGGCTCGATCTCGCGCTGGACATCCTGGCGCTGGAGCCGCCGGATGTGATGAACCACAACCTGGAAACCGTGCCGCGCCTGTACAAAGCCTGCCGGCCCGGCGCCGATTACGCGCATTCACTGGCGCTGCTGCAGACCTTCAAGGCGCGGGTCGCCAACGTGCCGACCAAGTCCGGCATCATGCTCGGCCTGGGCGAAACCGATGCCGAAGTGATCGATGTGCTGCGCGATCTGCGCGCGCATGACGTCGATATGCTGACCATCGGCCAGTATCTGCAACCCTCCCAGCATCACCTGCCGGTGGAACGTTTCGTACCGCCCGAGCAATTCGCCGAATTCGAACGCATCGCCCGCGCGCTGGGTTTCAAGAACGTCGCCAGCGGCCCCATGGTCCGTTCCAGCTACCACGCAGATAGGCAGGCAGCGGAGTCGTTGGCGCTTTAGCGCCTTACGAATCCGGCGTACCCCTTGCGGGTGCAGCGGAGTCGTTGGCGCTTTAGCGGCTTACGAATCCGGCGTGCCCCTTGCGGGTGCAGCGGAGTCGTTGGCGCTTTAGCGCGTAAGGAGACCGTTGTCGGGATTTCTTACGCTTTTCGGCGACCTGATTCCCCCAGTCCTGCCGCGCAATAGGACATCGTCATCGGACGGCATGAGAGCTGCCGTTGTCTTGTGCAATACAGCAATCAGATCGTATGAAGATTTCTTGCATGGAACTGGGCCAAGGGAGTCGGCGCGTTCAACGCCGCGCCCAAATACGTTTCCAGTTGGATCGGCCCTTGGCCTGCCATGGCCCTGATGATTGTCCGCAACTCACTGATCCGTAACGAATGTTGCGATTTATAGACGCGTTGCGGATAACGCAGACAAACGTACCTTGCGGTGAATTCACTTCCTTTAGCAACGATCACACCTGGAAATGCAGCGTCTATGCGGCTTGTCACAGGTCAATGAATAGTGACTTGTCGATGGATTTGACACTTCGTTCATATGCCTTGGCTATTACTTTAGATGGGTCACTATGCCTTTGGAGATAAGCACAGATAATCAATGGCTTGCATTCGTGGTATGAATATTGCTTTACAGCTACGGACTGTCCATCCTTTGGGCACTCAATCAACTTTGCCCTTCCCTCTATAAGGAGTTTGTTATGCGTGCTCTGCTCTCTATCGCTGTTCTGATGTCCGCTGCTCTGCCTGCTGTTGCTGCCCCCACGTTCAACGTTCCGGAACCCGAATCGCTGGCTTTGATCGCCATCGCCGCTGTCGGGATGCTGCTGGTTCGCCGCAACAAGAAGTAAGAACGGTTCGGGGCGCTTCATTCAGCAAGCGCCCCCCTTCTTTGAGTGACGCGAGATTTCGCGTTTTTTTGTGTCCGCAATACGAATCGCAGCAGTCTTACGAATGCGCTGAAACAGCGGATTCGCAAGACTACTGAACATCAACGAATCAAGGAAGCCAAGCCATGAGCACATTCACAATCCGCGTCACCTCGTCCGCTACCAATACAGCCGGTACGGCATATGGCCAGCAACCGGATCTCGGCGCCCCCAGCTTTCTCGATATGGTCGTCACGAACAGTACCGATCCGCTGATCGTCAACGGCGTGTACGACGCCTACTGCCTGAATCCGCTGATCGACATCACGCTGTCGCCCACTTCCTATCTGGCGGAAAGTTCCGCTGGCGACACACTGACTTCCTTCGCGCCGGTCGGTTTTGCTTCGTTGACGCAGGTGCAGGTCGATCAGATCAACTGGCTGTTGGCGCAGAACTTCACCTCCGATGCCAAATACGCCGGCCAGTTCAACTACGGCGAAGTGCAGACCGCGATCTGGAAGCTCATCGGTTTTACCGATGCGCAGATTGACGGCGCCGGCCTGGATCGCTTCCTGAACGATAACAACCGCAATGTCGTTTCCGACGCCGATATCGACTTCCTGATCAGCGGTGCCCAGACCGCAATCGCCAGCGGCAACGGCGTGTTGCCGACGGATGCCTTCTTCACCACGGTGATCGACCCGTCCGGCAACGTGCAACCGCTGATCGTGCAACTGCAGAGCGCCAAACTCGGCAATTACGTCTGGTCTGACGCCGATGCCGACGGCATCCAGGACGCGGGCGAAGCTGGTGTCGACCACGTCATCGTCGAACTGTACGACGGCAACGGCGTGCTCATCGCCAGCACCGTGACCGGCGACGACTTCAGCACGGCCGCGGTCGAGCAGGGTTATTACCAGTTCACCGGCCTCAAGGCCGGCGACTATCAGGTCAAGTTCGTCGCACCCGCCGGCCAGTTCCTCACCACGCAGGACGCGAATGCCAATACGCAGGATGCCGCCGATAGCGATGCGAATGTGGCGACGGGCTTCAGCCAGGTGGTCACGCTCGCCGCGGGCGAATCGAATCAGACCATCGATGCCGGCTTGGTGCCTGCTCAGGTTCCGCCCGCCAGCTTGGGCGACTACGTCTGGCTGGACAGCAACAACGACGGCCAACAGAACGACGGCAACACCGGCGTCAACGGCGTCACCGTCAACCTGTACACCGCAGCCGGCAGCTTCGTCGCCACCACCATGACGGCCGACAACGCCGGCATCCCCGGCTACTACCTGTTCGCCAACCTCACCCCCGGCGACTACAAAGTCGAATTCATCGCCCCCGCCGGCTACGCCCTCGCCCAGCAAGACCTGGGCAACGACGCCAGCGACAGCGACGCCGACCAAACCACCGGCATGACCATCGCCACCACCCTGACCTCCGGCGAAAACGACCTGTCGTGGGATGCCGGCCTGGTCAAACTGGCCAGTCTGGGCGACCGCGTCTGGGAAGACAGCAACGCCAACGGCGTGCAGGACACCGGTGAGAGCGGCATCGGCAACGTCACCGTCAAACTGTACGACTGCAACACCAACCTGCAGATCGCCACCACCACGACCGACGCCAACGGCAACTACAGCTTCAGCGGCCTGATGCCTGGCGTCTACCACGTCGAATTCGTCGCCCCGAATGGCTACGTCTACAGCGCGCAAGACGTCACCGCCGAAGCCCTCGGCACCGACTCCGACGCCAACAGCGCCGGCATCACCGCCTGCTACACCGTCAACAGCGGCGACGCCATCACCACGGTCGACGCCGGCCTGTATCAAACCGCCAGCCTGGGCGACTACGTCTGGCTGGACAACAACAACGACGGCCAGCAGAACGACGGCAACACCGGCGTCAACGGCGTCACCGTCAACCTGTACACCGCGGCGGGCGCCTTCGTGGCGACCACCGTCACCGCCGACAACGCCGGCATCCCCGGCTACTACCTGTTCGCCAACCTCACCCCCGGCGACTACAAAGTCGAATTCATCGCCCCCGCCGGCTACGCCCTCGCCCAGCAAGACCTGGGCAACGACGCCAGCGACAGCGACGCCGACCAAACCACCGGCATGACCATCGCCACCACCCTGACCTCCGGCGAAAACGACCTGTCGTGGGATGCCGGCCTGGTCAAACTGGCCAGTCTGGGCGACCGCGTCTGGGAAGACAGCAACGCCAACGGCGTGCAGGACACCGGTGAGAGCGGCATCGGCAACGTCACCGTCAAACTGTACGACTGCAACACCAACCTGCAGATCGCCACCACCACGACCGACGCCAACGGCAACTACAGCTTCAGCGGCCTGATGCCTGGCGTCTACCACGTCGAATTTGTCGCCCCGAATGGCTACGTCTACAGCGCGCAAGACGTCACCGCAGAAGCCCTCGGCACCGATTCCGACGCCAACAGCGCCGGCATCACCGCCTGCTACACCGTCAACTCGGGCGACGTCATCACCACTGTCGACGCCGGGATGTACCGCACCGCCAGCCTGGGCGACTACGTTTGGCTGGACAACAACAACGACGGCCAGCAGAACGACGGCAACACGGGTGTCAACGGCGTCACGGTCAACCTGTACACCGCGGCGGGCGCCTTCGTGGCGACCACCGTCACCGCCGACAACGCCGGCATCCCCGGCTACTACCTGTTCGCCAACCTCACCCCCGGCGACTACAAAGTCGAATTCATCGCCCCCGCCGGCTACGCCCTCGCCCAGCAAGACCTGGGCAACGACGCCAGCGACAGCGACGCCGACCAAACCACCGGCATGACCATCGCCACCACGCTGACCTCCGGCGAAAACGACCTGTCCTGGGACGCCGGCCTGGTCAAACTCGCCAGCCTGGGCGACCGCGTCTGGGAAGACAGCAACGCCAACGGCGTGCAGGACAACGGTGAGACCGGCCTCGGCAACGTCACCGTCAAACTGTACGACTGCACCACCAACCTGCAGATCGCCACCACCACGACCGACGCCAACGGCAACTACAGCTTCAGCGGCCTGATGCCTGGCGTCTACCACGTCGAATTTGTCGCCCCGAATGGCTACGTCTACAGCGCGCAAGACGTCACCGCAGAAGCCCTCGGCACCGATTCCGACGCCAACAGCGCCGGCATCACCGCCTGCTACACCGTCAACTCGGGCGACGTCATCACCACTGTCGACGCCGGGATGTACCGCACCGCCAGCCTGGGCGACTACGTTTGGCTGGACAACAACAACGACGGCCAGCAGAACGACGGCAACACGGGTGTCAACGGCGTCACGGTCAACCTGTACACCGCGGCGGGCGCCTTCGTGGCGACCACCGTCACCGCCGACAACGCCGGCATCCCCGGCTACTACCTGTTCGCCAACCTGATCCCCGGCGACTACAAGGTCGAATTCATCGCCCCCGCCGGCTACGCCCTGGCCCAACAAGACCTGGGCAACGACGCCAGCGACAGCGACGCCGACCAAACCACCGGCATGACCATCGCCACCACCCTGATCTCCGGCGAAAACGACCTGTCGTGGGACGCAGGCCTGGTCAAACTCGCCAGCCTGGGCGACCGCGTCTGGGAAGACAGCAACGCCAACGGCGTGCAGGACAACGGTGAGACCGGCCTCGGCAACGTCACCGTCAAACTGTACGACTGCACCACCAACCTGCAGATCGCCACCACCACGACCGACGCCAACGGCAACTACAGCTTCAGCGGCCTGATGCCTGGCGTCTACCACGTCGAATTTGTCGCCCCGAATGGCTACGTCTACAGCGCGCAAGACGTCACCGCAGAAGCCCTCGGCACCGATTCCGACGCCAACAGCGCCGGCATCACCGCCTGCTACACCGTCAACTCGGGCGACGTCATCACCACCGTCGACGCCGGCCTGTATCAACAAGCGCATCTGGGCGACCGCATCTGGGAAGACACCAACGCCAACGGCCAGCAGGACGCCGGTGAGAATGGCATTGCCAACGTCACGGTCCAGTTGAAGGATGTCGGCGGTAACATCATCGCCACCACCAGCACCGACGCCAACGGTCTCTATGGCTTCGACGTGCTGCCCGGCACTTACAGCGTGTTGGTCACCGCGCCGGCAGGCTATGTCGTCACCGCGCAGAACAGCGGCAACGACGCCAGCGACAGCGACATCAATGGCAGTGGCCAGACCGGCAGCTACACCCTCGGCTCCGGCCAGACCGACCTCAGCGTCGACGGCGGCCTCTATCGCACAGCCGAACTGGGTGACCGTGTCTGGCTCGACAGCAACGGCAACGGCCAGCAAGACATCGGCGAATCCGGCGTGGCCAACGTAACGGTCAACCTGAAGGACGCCAACGGCAACATCGTCGGCACGCAGAGCACCGACGCCAACGGTAACTACCTGTTCACCAATCTGACGCCCGGCACCTACTCGGTCGCCTTCGTCGCCCCCGCCGGCTACATTTTCACCAGCCAGGATCAGGGCGCGGATGCCACGGACAGCGATGCCAATTCCACCATGGGCGCCACCATCCAGACCGTGCTCGACTCCGGCGAGAGCGATCGCACCTGGGACGCCGGCCTGCAGCAGAAAGCCTCCATCGGTGACCGCGTCTGGCTCGACAAGAACGCCAACGGTGTGCAGGACTTGGGCGAAGCCGGTCTCAGCGGCGTCACCGTCAACCTGCTGAATGCCGCCGGCGCCGTGATCGGCAGCACCACCACCAACGCCAGCGGCAACTACCTGTTCAGCGCCCTGAACCCGGGCGACTACGCCATCCAGGTTGTCGCCCCCGCCGGCTACACCGTGACTGGCAAAGATCTTGGCGGCAACGACGCCACGGACAGCGACATCGACGCCGTCACCGGCAAGACCATCAATACCACCCTCATTTCGGGTGAAAACGACCTCAGCTGGGACGCCGGCCTGTACCGCAAAGCCGCGATCGGCGACAAGGTCTGGCTCGACAAGAATGCTAATGGTGTGCAGGACGCGGGCGAAGCCGGCATCGGCGGGATCACTGTCAACCTGCTGAACGCCGCCGGCACCGTGATTCTTAGCACCACCACCACCGACGCCAACGGCAACTACCTGTTCAATAACCTGGTACCGGGCGACTACAGTGTCCAGGTCGTTGCCCCGGCGGGCTACTACGTTTCTCCGAAGGATGCTGGCGGCAATGACGCCACCGACTCGGATATCGACGCCGCCACCGGCAAGACCGTCGCCACCAACCTCACCTCCGGCGAAACCGACCTCACCTGGGACGCCGGCGTGTATCAGAAAGCCAGCATCGGCGACTATGTCTGGAATGACGCGGATCGCGATGGCGTGCAGGATGCCAACGAAGTCGGCATCGGCGGCGTCACCGTGCGTCTGCTCGATTGCAACAACAACGATGCGCTGGTCGCCACGCAGGTCACCAATGCCAGCGGCTACTACAACTTCAGCGATCTGATGCCCGGCGCCTACAAGGTCCAGTTCGTCGCCCCCAACGGCTATGTGCTGAGCACGCAGGATGCCGTCGTCGCCACCGATGCCACCGACAGCGACGCCAACAGCGCCGGCCTGACCGGTTGCTACACGCTGAATTCCGGCGATGACGTCAGCAGCGTCGATGCCGGCATGTATCTGCCTAGCGTTGGCATCGACATCGAAAAATATGTGCGCGGCCGTTACACCGATGAAACCGGCGGCGGCGAAGGCCTCACCCCGGGCTTCTGGAAGTCTCATTCCATCTACGGCCCGGCGCCGTTGTCCGGTTGGCCGGAAACCGGCTACAGCCCGGACGACAGCTACGAAAGCGTGTTCGGCGTCAGCATCGCCGCTTCCAACCCGACGTTGCTCGATGCACTCGGCATGAATGGCGGCGGTATGAATGCGTTGATGCGCCACTCCGCGGCGGCGTTGCTGAATGCGTCCAATCCGAACGTGGATTACGAATACAGCAAGGCGCAGGTCATCGCGATGACCCAGAGCGCGTTCGCTTCCGGCGTCTACGAAGCCACCAAGGATCTGTTCGTCGCGCAGAATGAACTCGGTGCCGATCTGGACACCCCGGCCGGCGGCGGCACGGTGATCGAAACGCCGGATTACGACGCCGATTCGCCGACCGGCCCGCTGATCCCGGTCGGCGGCCAGGCCATCTTCACCTATGTCGTGACCAACACCGGCGAAACCGCGTTGTCCAACGTACAGGTGACCGACGACCGCATCGCCAATCTGACCTTTGTCGGCGGCGACAGCGATAACGACGGTAAGCTCGATACCAATGAAACCTGGACTTACACCGCCACCGAAACCGTGCAGCCCGGCGTGCAGTACGTCAACATCGGTACGGCCACCGGCGTCGATGCTGCGACCAGCCGCAGCGTCAACGACTCCGACGCGGCGCACTACACCACCACTGCACTGACCGCCAGCCTGGGCGATCTGGTCTGGCTGGATGCCAACGGCAACGGCGTGCAGGATGCCGGCGAAGCCGGCGTCGCTGGGGTCAGCGTCAAACTGCTGAATGGTGCCGGCGGCGTCGTCAACACGGCCACCACGGATGCTAACGGCAACTATCTGTTCACCAATCTGGCGCTTGGCGATTACGCTATTCAGGTGGTCGCACCTTCCGGTTATCTGATCACCGGCAAAGACCTGGGCGGCAACGATACGCATGACAGCGACGTCGATCAGACCACCGGCAAGAGCGTGCTCACCAACATCACCGCCGGGGAGAACGACCTGTCTTGGGATGCCGGCCTGGTCAAACTGGCCAGCATCGGCGACCGCGTCTGGTATGACGACAACGCGAACGGCATTCAGGATGCCGGTGAAGGCGGCGTGGCGAACGTCGTGGTTGAACTGCGCGCCAACGTCGCGGGCGGCGCCGGCGGCACTGTGCTGGCCACGACCACGACGGATGCGAACGGTAACTACCTGTTCGATAACCTGACACCGGGCGATTACCACATCGACATTCAGGAATGGACGTTGCCGAGCGGCTATCAATTCACCAATCCCAACCAGGGCAACAACGACGGCCTGGATTCGGATGTCATCAATACCGCCAGCATCCCGTTGACCTGGGGCGTGATGGAAAACACCACGCTCACCAGCGGCGAAAACGATATGTCTTGGGACGTCGGCATCGTGCGCCCGCTCCAACCCGCTTCGATCGGAGACAAAGTCTGGCTGGATTGCGACGGCGATGGCATCCAGGACGCCAACGAAATCGGCGTTGAAGGTGTGACCGTCAAGCTGCTGGACGGCTCGGGCAGCGTCTTGGGCACGACCACCACCGACTTCGAGGGCAACTACCTGTTCAACAATCTGACCCCGGGTGACTACGCGATCCAGGTGATGACACCCGCTGGTTACAGCGTGACTGCGAAGGACCGGGGTGGCAACGACGCGCTGGATTCCGACATCGATCAAGCGACCGGAAAGACCATCGTCACCAGCCTGAGTTCGGGTGAAAACGACATGTCCTGGGATGCCGGCCTCACCACCGTCGGCGCCTGCCTGGATCTGGATCTGACCGGCGGCACGAACAGTGGCAGCACTGCCGGCAACATCCGCACCTACACGATGAACGGCCTGTCGGTGCATGCCAGCGCGTTCAGCCGCGTCGACTCGACCGGCGCCTGGGCCAAGGCCTATCTGGCCAGTTACAGCGGCGGCCTCGGCGTCACCGACACCAGTGAGGACGGCGCGACGCCGAGTCACGCCATCGACAACGTCGGCGGTCGCGACAACTACATCCTGCTCGAATTCGACAAGACCGTGCTGCTGGACAAGGCCTTCCTCGGCTGGGTTTCCAACGACAGCGACGTCCAGGTCTGGATCGGTAACTTCAACAACCCGTACAACAGCCACCTGACCCTGAGCGATTCGGTGCTGACCAGCATGGGCTTCATGGAAGTGAACACCACCACGCTGAGTACGACACGTTGGGCCGATCTGAATGCAGGCGACTATGCCGGCAACACCATCGTCATCGCCGCCGACGCCAGCGACATCTCGCCGGAGGACTACTTCAAACTGCAAACCCTGTCGCTCTGCACACCGGCTTGCGGCTTGACCGCCAGCATCGGCGACAAGGTCTGGATCGATAGCGATTGCGATGGCGTGCAGGATGCCGGCGAAGCGGGCGCGGTTGGTGTCACCGTCAAGCTGTTGAATACCGCCGGTAGCGTGCTGGCCACCACCACCACCGACAGCGCCGGCGAATACCTGTTCAGCGATCTCGCCCCTGGCGATTACGCGATTCAGGTTGTCGCGCCGACCGGTTACGCCTTCACCAGCAAGGATCTGGGCGGCAACGATGCCACCGACAGCGATGTCGACACCAGCACCGGCAAGACCCTCGTCACCAGCCTGGCCGGCGGCGAGAACGACCTGAGCTGGGACGCCGGCCTGAAACTGGTGCCGACCAAGGCGTCCATCGGCAACAAGGTCTGGCACGACCTGGATTACGACGGCATCCAGGACAGCGGCGAAGCGGGCATCGCCAACGTCACCGTCAAGCTGCTCAACTCCGCCGGTACGGTGCTCGCCACCACGACCACCAACAGCGCTGGCGAGTACCTGTTCAGCAACCTGACTCCGGGCGACTTCAAGGTGCAAGTGGTCAAGCCTTCCGGCTACTACACCACCAAGCAGAACCAGGGTTCCAACGATGGCATCGATTCCGACGTGAGCAGCACCGGCTATACCGCGTTGACCAACCTGGTCGCCGGCGAGAACGACATGAGCTGGGACGCCGGCCTGTACAAGAAGGCCAGCATTGGCGACAAGGTGTGGGAAGACAAGGACCACGACGACATCCAGGACTCCACCGAGCCCGGCATCGGCAACGTCAAGGTCATGCTGCAGAACAGCAGCGGCACGACCATCTCGACGACCTACACCAACTCCTACGGCAACTACAAGTTCACCAATCTGGATCCGGGTACCTACCGTCTGGTGTTCGACAAGACCAACACCACTTACAACGGCATTTCGATGACCAAGTGGAAGTGGGCCAGCAAGAACATCGGCAGCAACGACAGCATCGATTCCGACGTCAACGGCGATGGCGTGTCCTTGCACAACGTTGCGTACACTGACTACACCACGCTGACTTCCGGCGAGAACGACATGACCTGGGATGCCGCCATCACCCCGATCGTGATCGACCTCAACGGCAACGGCATCCAGACCGTGGCGCGCGCCAATTCCACCGGCACCTTCGACCTGCTCGGTTCCGGCAAGGCGATCGACTCCGGCTGGTTGTCCGGCGACGACGGCTTCCTGGCGGTCGATGCCAACGGCAACGGCAAGGTCGACAGCATCGCCGAACTGTTCGGCGGCCTCGGCAAGGGCGACGGTTTCGCCAAGCTGGCCAGCTTCGACAGCAACGGCGACGGCGTCGTCAACGCCGACGACAGCGACTTCGCCAGCCTGAAGATCTGGCAGGACGTCAACGGCAACCACCAGACCGACGCCGGCGAACTGATGGGCCTGGCCGAAGCCGGTGTCGCCAGCCTGGCGGTGGCTTACGCGGAAGTGCCGTTCGTCGATGCCAACGGCAACCTGCACCTGGAACGCAGCAGCGCCACCCTGGCCGATGGCAGCAGCGTCGACATGACCGACGTCTACTTCAACGTCGCCGCGGAAGTTGCGGCGGCGGCCGGCGTCGACGTGGCCAGCCTGGGCCAGTTGCTGGGCGACGACAGCGGTCTCGACGGCCTGCTGGCCGGCCTCGGCGGCGGCGTCGGTATGGCGATCAGCGCGTCGGCGGATATGCCAGCGAATGCTGATGTGTTCGACACCGCCGGTCTCGACGCCATGAAGCAGATGGCTGCGTTGTACGAGGAGCAGGCCGCGGCGTGCTGCGCCTGAACCTGAGGCGGCGCGTGCGTTAACGGCGCGTGCGGCGGTAGCGGAAAGGGGGCGGAAACGCCCCCTTTTTTCGCTGGTGCCTTCAAGTTGCGGGCTAAATGACCGTTATCGCAGGCTCACCGCTCTACTTACCCTGATCCATCCAACAATGTCCGACCCAACTCCCCGCATGGACGCAGACCCCTCATTGCCACCCGCCGATGCCGTGCTCGACCGCCTGCTGTTTCTGGCGCGTTACCATGGTCGTGCGGTGGAAGCCGGCCAGCTGATCGGCGGCGTACCGTTGCCGGCGGGCCGCATCACCGCGGTGGAACTGGCGGAATGCGCCGGCAACGCTGGTCTCGCGGTGACTCCTAGCCAGCTGGCGCCGGAGAAGATCAAGTCGTCCATGTTGCCGGCGCTGGTCATCGCCGACGATGGCGATGCCGTCGTCGTGCTGCATCGCGAAGGTTCGCGCGTGGAATGCGCGCTGCCCGGCGTCGAAGGCAGCCACTGGATCGAACTCGATCACTTGCGGGCAGATCATCCGGGGCAATGGTATTTCGTGCGGCCGGTGTTCCATTTCGACGTGCGCAGCCTGCTCTATCACCTGCCGCAGCCGCGCCGCTGGTTCTGGGACGTGTTCAAGGCGAATCGCGGCATCTATCAATGGGCGCTGCTCGGCACCGTGCTGATCAACCTGCTCGCCATCGTCATCCCGTTCTACACGATGGCGGTGTACGACCGCGTCGTGCCGAACAACGCGCTCGACAGCCTGTGGGTGCTGACCACGGCGGCGGTGGCGGTGACGCTGTTCGACATGCTGATGAAACTGCTGCGCGGCTACTTGCTGGAAGCGGCGGCGCGCAAAGCCGACGTCGCGCTGTCGGCGCACATCTTCACGCACAGCCTGCGTATGCGCGCCGCCAGCCGGCCGGCTTCCGGCGGCGTGCTGGCCAACGTGGTGAAGGATTTCGAGACGGTGCGCGACTTCTTCACCTCGACCACGCTGACCCTGCTCGGTGACCTGCCCTTCATGCTGTTCTTCCTGACCATCATCGCGTTGGTCGGCGGCTGGCTGGTGCTAGTGCCGCTCGCCATCATCCCGGTGATGCTGGGCGCCACCTGGCTGCTGCGGCGGCCGCTGGCCAAGGTGCTGGGCGAGAACATGAAGGAAAGCGCGCAGCGCACCGCGCATCTGTTCGAAGTGATGAACGGCCTCGACACCGTTAAGGGCCTCGGGGCCGAAGCCTGGGCGCGGCGGCGCTGGGAAATGCTGACCGTGCGAATGGCCGAAAACGGCCTGCGCATGCGCGAGATCATGTCGTTCGGCAGCAACCTGTCGGCTACGCTGACCGGCCTCAACATGGTGTTGCTGGTGATGTTCGGCGCCATGCTGGTGGCGATGCAGGAAATGACCGTCGGCCAGCTCATCGCGGTCACCATGCTGTCGTCGCGCGCCATTGGGCCGGTGGCGCAGATCGCCGGCCTGATCATTCGCTGGGAACAGACCAAGCTGGCCTTGCATGCGCTCGACCAGATCATGGCCGCGCCGACCGACGACCAGGCCGGCAGCGTGCACATGCCGGCGCTGCAAGGCGCGGTCGAACTGCGCGACGTGCAGTTCGCCTATCCGAATGCGCAGCCCTTGCTGAAAGGCGTCAACCTGAAGATCGTGCCGGGTGAAAAGGTCGGCTTCATCGGCCGCATCGGTTCCGGCAAGAGCACCTTGCTGCGCCTGCTGCTCAACATCTACACGCCGGAACAGGGCGCGGTGCTGGTCGACCGCGTGTCCGTGGCGCAGATCGACCCGCTCAGCCTGCGTCGCCAGATCGGCTATGTGCCGCAGGACGTCGTTCTGTTCCACGGCGACATCCGCGAAAACATCCTGCTCGGCAGCAATGTCAGCGATGCCGACCTGCTGCGCGCAGTGCGTCTGGCTTGTCTGGAAGAGACGCTGGTGCAATTGCCGGCAGGTCTCGGCAGCGAAGTCGGCGAGCGCGGCGAACGCCTCTCCGGCGGCCAGCGCCAGGCCGTCGCCATCGCCCGCGCGCTGGTGCAGCAGCCACGACTGCTGTTGCTGGACGAGCCGAGCAGCATGATGGACCCGGCCACCGAGCATCAACTGATCGGACATCTGCGCGAACTGAAGGACACCACGTTGCTGCTGATCACGCATCGCACCGCCATGCTGCCGCTGGTCGACCGGCTGGTGGTAATGGATCAAGGCCGCGTCGTGCTGGATGGCCCGCGCGACGAGGTGCTGCGCCGCCTGCAATCGCCCGCGGTGGCCGGCACTGCCGTTGTGGCCGCCGCTGTCGCGCAAGGAGTGCCGGCATGAGCACGCCGCCGGTCGCTTCCTTTTCCACGCATCCCGACCTCGACCGTGGTCCGCGCCGGGCGGTCATGCTGCTGCTCGGTTCGCTGGCCGGGTTCCTGCTGCTTGCCCTGGTCTGGATGTCGTTCGCCCAGTTGGATATCTCGGTGCAGGCGGTCGGCAAGGTGGTGCCGTCCAGTCGCGTGCAGACCATCCAGAGCCTGGAAGGCGGCATCGTGCGCAAGCTCGCGGTGCGCGAAGGCCAGTGGGTGAAGCGCGGCGACCTGCTCGGGTTTGTCGAAAACCTGCAATACAACGCCGAACTGGGCGAAGGCCAGCAGAACCAGCATGCCTACCGCAGCGCCATTGCCCGGCTCGATGCGGAACTGCAGGGCGGCGCGCCGATATTCGACGCGAGCCTGCGCCAACAGGCGCCCGGCATGGTGGCGGAGCAACGCCAGTTGTGGGAAGCGCGCCAGCGCGAATTGCGCACCGCGCTCGATGTGGTGCGCCAGCAGATCGCGCAGCGCCAGGAAGAACTGAGCGAAGCGAATGCGCGCGTGCAGGCGCTGACCCAGGTGCTCGGGCCGGCGCGCGAGACGCTGGCCATCGAGGAGAAACTGCTCGCGCAGGGCGCCGGCGCGCGCGCCGATTTCCTGCGCGCCCGTCAGGAAGCCAGCCGGCTCGAAGGCGAACTCGCCAGCGCGCGCATCAATGTGCCGCGCGTGCAGGCCGCGCTCGACGAAGCGCATTCGCACCTGGCCGAATTGCAGGCACGCCACCGCGCCGAAGGCAGTCGCGAACGTTCCGATCTGGCCGCCAAATCGGTGGCGCTGAACGAACAGCTCAGCGCGCAGGTGGATCGGGTGCAACGGCGCGAACTGCGCTCGCCGATGGACGGCATCGTCAACCGCCTGATCATCAGCACCGACGGCGCCATCGCCAAGCCGGGCGAAACCATCATGGAACTGGTGCCGGTGAAAGACACGCTGCTGATCGCCGCGCGCGTGAAACCGTCCGATATCGCCTTCCTGCGGCCCGGCCAGGCTGCGCAGGTGCGCATCTCCGCCTACGATTCGTCGATCTTCGGCAGCCTGCGCGGCAAGGTGGTGCGCATCGGCGCCGACGCGGTGGTGGACCCGAACGATCCGCGCGCCGATCCCTATTTCGAGGTGTATGTGGAAACCGAGCGCAACTATCTCGGCAAGCCGGAGGAGCGCCTGACCATTTCCCCCGGCATGACCGCGGATGCCAGCATCCAGACCGGCAAGCGCACGTTGATGGAATACGTGCTCAAGCCGGTGGTGAAGACGCTCGACAAATCGTTGCGCGAACGATGATGCAGCGGACCGTTTCTTGCCGCCGTGTCGGCCTTCTGGCGCTGCTGGCGAGCCTGCTGGTCGCGGCATTGGTGGGCACCTCGGCCGGCGCGGCCGAGTTGCCCGAAGTGATGCGCCAGGTCTTGCAGCAACACCCGGATATCCGCTCCAGCCAGGCGCTGCTGAATGTCTCGGCGGAGAGGCTGCTGCAGGCCCGCTCCAACTATTACCCGACTCTGGGTATGGATGGCGCGGCTGCCGAGTCCAAGGATGTCGAAGCAGCCCTTGGGCAGCGTGACCGCAGCACTAGGCGCGCCGACCTGTTCCTGCGCTGGAATCTGTTCAACGGCCTGGGCGATCGCTCTGGCAAACGCACGGCCGAGTTCGAGCAGCTGGCCGCCAACGCCGATCTCGACGCCGCGCAGGAACAGGTGGCTTTGCAGGTTGTGCAGACCTATCTGGAAGTACTGCGTTTGCGCCAGTTGCTGGACCTGGATGCCGAATACATTGCCGAACAGCAGCGACTGGTCGAGGATGTGCGCAAGCGCGCGGAAGCCGGTCGCATCGCACAGGCGGACCTGGAACAGGCGCGCGCCAGTCTGATCCAGGCGCAATTGCAACAGTCGCAATTGCGCGGCCAGTTGCGCGGCGCGGAGGAACGTTATCGCCTGCTGGTCGGCGCTGCGCCCGGCGAGTTGAGCGAACCGGCCATCGACGCCAGTGCCGCCGGCATGAGCCTGGAAGATTTGATGCAGCAGGCGCTGGCCGGCAACAGCCGCGTGCGGGGCGCGCAGCAACGCGCGGCGGCGCGCGGCGAGGAAGTCGGCGTCGCGGCGGCGGCGCTGTATCCCAGTTTCGATCTGGAACTGCGCAAACGCCTGTATACCGAGATCGATCCGGTGCCGCAGGTGGACACGCGCAGTTCCACACAACTGCAGTTCAGTTACCAGTTGCCGTTGGGCGGCTCCAGCTACAGCCGCAAACGCGAAGCGGTGGAACGCAAACTGGCGGCGCAGGCGGCGGTGGATGTCGAACTGTTGCAGGCGCGCAGCGAAATCGTGCAGCGTTGGTCGAGCTGGCAGGAAGTGCGCGAAATCGCGCCGCAATTGGCTGAAAGGGTCGACGCCAGCGACCGGGTGGTGAAGGCTTACGACCTGCAGTTTGCTGCCGCGCGGCGTTCGATCAACGATCTGATCGTCGCGCGCGGCGAGCGCTATCGTGCCTGCAGCGACCTGCTGGAAAACCGCATGGAACAACTCGCCAGCAGCGCCCAGATGCTGAGCCTGCTGGGACGGCTGCGCCAGAGCGTGCTGGCGACGGCCGTCCGCTGAAACGCTGCGTTTACTTGCAGCTTATTTGCAACTGAGCGCGCCGCGCATCTGTTTCATCCGTTCGGCCTGAACGCCGGTGGCCAGCGCTTTGGCATCGGCATTCTTGCCGGCGAGGACGGCCGGAATGATCTCGTTTTCGCGCGTCGTCTTGAATGCCTCCCAGACCGGTTTGAAGGCATTGGCCTGGGCTTCGTTGCCGGCGTTGTAGCTCTTCTGCATCGCGCCGATCGCTGCATCGACCTTGGCGCTGGCGGCCTGGATCTTGGGTTTGAGGTCGGCGTGCGCGGCTTTGTCGGTGGAGCCGATCATCGCGACCAGATGGCCGCGTGCTTCCATCAAGGCGGCGCAAGCATCGTCGGACGGGGCGGCGTGAACTGATCCAGCGGCGAGCAGCAGGCTGGCGAGAATTCCGGTAGTAAGTTTGTGCATGGCGATTTCCGATCCGAAGAGTGGGGGAGAAGGTTGCCTCCGCCGCATGCCGTCGGCCTGAACTGCCGCTGGCGTCGGGGAGGTTATGCATGCTTCTCCCATGACCCTTCTGGCGTCGTTGACATAGGTCAAGGGTGTGGCGGTGGGGGGCAACGGTGTGGCGGTGCAGCCACGCATCATCGTTTACGCTTGGCCAACTCCAGCAATCGGGCGACGCGTTGCTCGGTGGCCGGGTGTGTGCTGAACAGGCCGCGGAGATTGCCGCCGGAGAGCGGGTTGATGATCATCATCTGGGCGGTTTCCGGATGCATTTCGGCGGCGTGGATCGGCGTGCCGCGCGTATACGCTTCGATCTTGCGCAACGCGGAGGCGAGCCCTTCCGGATCGCCGCTGATCTCTGCGCCGCCATGATCGGCCCCGAATTCGCGGGCGCGCGAAATCGCCATCTGGATCAGCATTGCGGCCAGCGGCGCCAGGATCAACAGTGCCAGTTGCACCAGCGGGTTGGGATTGTCGCGGTTGCCGCCGAAGAAAATGCCGAATTGAGCCAGCGATGAGATGGCACCGGCGACGGTGGCGGAAATGGTCGAGGTGAGGATGTCGCGGTTTTTGATGTGGGTCAGTTCATGCGCCATGACGCCACGCAATTCGCGCGCATTCAGGATGCGCAGGATGCCGGTGGTGGCGGCGACGGCGGCGTGTTCCGGGTTGCGGCCGGTGGCGAAGGCGTTGGGCTGCGCTTCGTCGATCAGGTAGACCCTGGGCATCGGTAAATCGGCGCGCCGCGCCAGATCGGACACCAGGTTGTGGAACTCGGGTGCATCCACCGGGCCGACTTCGCGCGCGTGGTAGATGCGCAAGACCATCTTGTCGGAATTCCAGTAGGCCCACAGGTTCATCGCGCCACCCAGCAGCAGCGCGATCAGCATGCCGCCGGCGCCGCCGAGCAGCATTCCCACCGCGCCGAACAGCGCGACGATGGCAGCCATCAGCAGCGTGGTTTTCAGCCAGTTGTTGAGCATCGCAAGCCTCCGGAGAGCGGCTTCTACTGCCGCTTAGATAGGCTTGCGAGCCGGAAATTCAATGGCTTGCGGAATTCCGCCGCGATCCCGTCACCGACCTTGTGCGAATGACCAGATCGTAGGATGGGCCAAGCGCAGCGGGCCCATCAACGCGCCGAGTGATGGGCCCGCTGCGCTTGGCCCATCCTACAAATACAATGGCTTGCGGATTTTCGCCGCGATCTCGGCTTTTAGCTCAACTTGTCGCCGACCTTGAGCGCATGACCCGCCATGAATGCGTCGACCGGCAGACGTTTGCCGCCGGCCTTCTGCACTTCGCCGACCGCCAGAGCAGCCTGGCCGCAAGCGATATGCAGCGTGCCATCGGCCAGCGCCAGGATGCTGCCGGGCGTGCCGCTGCCGGCCACGGGCCGGGCCTGCCAGATTTTCAGCGGTGCGGCGTCGAGCATTCCGTAAGCGCCGGGGAAGGGATTGAAGGCGCGGATTTTTCGATCCAGTTCTTCGGCCGGGCGCGTCCAGTCGAGCCGGGCTTCTTCCTTGCCGATCTTGGCGGCGTAGGTGGTCTGCGTGGCGTCCTGCGGCGTGGCGACGCTGTTGCCGGCGGCCAGTTCGGGCAGCAGGCTTACGATTTCGCGCGCGCCGAGCGTGGCCAGGCGGTCATGCAGGCTGCCGGTGGTGTCGTCGGCGAGGATCGGCATGGCGACGCGCGCCAGCATCGCGCCGGTGTCGAGGCCCTTGTCCATTTGCATCAGGGTGATGCCGGTTTCCAGGTCGCCGGCTTCGATGGCGCGGTGGATCGGCGCAGCGCCGCGCCAGCGCGGCAGCAGCGAGGCGTGGATGTTGACGCAGCCCAGAAGCGGCATGTCGAGCACGCTTTGCGGCAGGATCAGGCCATACGCGGCGACCACCATGACATCGGCCTGGGCGGCGAGGATGGGCAACCGCGCTGCTTCGGTCTTCAGGTTTTCCGGCTGCGCGACAGCGAGGCCCGCTCGCAGCGCGACTTCCTTCACCGGGCTCATCTTCAGCTTCATGCCGCGCCCGGCCGGGCGGTCGGGCTGGGTCAACACGAGCGGGATGTCGTGGCCGGCATCGATCAGCGCCTGCAGCGCCAGCGCGGCAAACTCCGGCGTGCCGGCGAAGATCAGCCGCATGGACATAACCTCACATCGCCTCCCGCGATTGCTTGGTCAGCTTGTGTTTGATGCGCACCTGCTTGAGGCGGGACAGATATTCGACAAACACCTTGCCATTAAGATGGTCGATTTCGTGCTGGATGCAGATGGCGAGCAGGCCGTGCGCGTCCATTTCGAACGTGTCGCCGTCGAGGTTGGTGGCCTGCACGCGGATGTGTTCGGCGCGAGTGACTTTGTCGTAGATGCCGGGGACGGACAAACAGCCTTCCTCATGTACGATTTCGCCTTCCAGCATCAAGATGCGTGGATTGACCAGGGCGAGCAGGTGGTTTTTTTCTTCGCTGATATCCACTACCAGCAAGCGAATGTGGCGATCCACCTGTGTCGCGGCCAGGCCGATACCGGGCGCGGCATACATGGTTTCCGCCATGTCGGCGGCAAGCTGGCGGATTTCCGCGGTAATTTCGGCGACTGGCTTGGCTACGGTATGCAGACGCGGATCGGGGTAGTGCAGGATTTTCAGCAGGGCCATGTCGAGTGTCGGCGGCTTAATATGGGGCTAAAGAAGGCAAAATTCGGGCAAAGTGGTTTAAGCTTTTTCGCATCTGAATTATAACGGCTTGACCTTTAGTCTCTCGTAGCCGAACTCCATGAAGGGCAGGAACATGCGTACTCTGATATTGATCGCTGCATTGGCTTTGAGTTCTGTCCTGAGCGCCCCGCTCCGGGCCGACGAAATCCGTCTCCAGGACAATCCACCCGACCGCCATGTCGTGGTCAAGGGCGATACCTTGTGGGATATCTCCGAGAAGTTCCTGAGGGATCCCTGGAAGTGGCCCGAGGTCTGGCAGTTCAACAAGGAAGAGATCAAGAACCCGCATCTGATCTATCCCGGCGATGTCGTGTTGCTGACCATGGAGGGCGGCCAGCCGCGCCTGTCGCTGCAGCGCCAGTTCGGCGAAACGGTGAAACTGTCGCCATCGATCCGTGGCGAACCCATCGTCACCAAGGAGGCGGGCATTCCGGCGATTCCAGTCAGCGCCATCGCACCCATGCTGAGCAAGGGCGGCGTCGGCGATCCCTCCGATCTGGCGAATGCGCCGATGATCCTGGGTTCGAGCGATGCGCGCGTGATGTTCGGCACAGGCGATCGGGTCTACGCCGGCAAGGCGGAGGGCGATACCGTCGATTGGCGCGTGGTGCGGCTGGGCCAGGCGTTGAAGAATCCGGATAACCCGAAAGAGGTGTTGGCGTACGAAATGATCCATATCGCCGACGCACACACCGAAACGCCGGGCAATCCGCAAATGGTGCGGATTGTCCGCACCGAGCAGGAGGTGCTGGAGCGCGATCGTCTGGTGCCGGCCTGGAAAGCCTCGCCGCCGCAATATATGCCGCACGCGCCGGATAAACCCATCAATGCCAAGGTCATTTCCGCGCTGGGCGGCCCGCGATATGCCGGTACCTGGATGACTTTGGTGCTGGATAAAGGCACGCGCGACGGCGTTGAAGAAGGCCATGTCCTGGCGTTGTTCCGCGCCGGGCGTTCGGTGGCCGATCCAAAGTGCATCCGCGCCGAGAAAATTGCCTTCCTGGCCGGCGGCAGCGGTCATGCCGAAGATTGCAAGCAGGACAAGAACGACAAAACCGCGTTGCCGGATACGCGCAACGGTCTCGGCTTCGTTTACCGCGTCTTCAACAAGGTGTCTTACGCCCTGGTCATGCGGGCGATCGAGCCGGTGACGGTGGGCGACGCCGCCCGTAATCCCTGATCGTGCGCAAGACCTAAATTGCCCGCACGCGCCGATGCCGGCGTCTGGCTGACGCTAGAAGCCATCCCCGGTCTCGGTCCGGATGCCGCGCAGCGTTTGTTGCAGGCATTTGACCGGCCGGAGAACATCCTTGGCGCGCACAGCGCACAACTGGAACGTGTGGTCAGTTCGTCTTTGGCGCGCGCCATCGCGCAAGGCGTCGATGCCGCCGCGTTGCAGCCCGGCCTGGATTGGCTGGCGCAGCCCGATAACCATCTGATTACCTGGTTCGATGCGGCCTATCCGGCGGCGTTGCGCGATCTGGCGGCGCCGCCCGCCTGGCTCTACGTCAAAGGCGATCCGGCCTGGCTGGCGCGTCCCATGCTCGCCATCGTCGGCAGCCGGCATGCCACGCCGCAAGGACTGCGCGATGCCGAGGCCTTCGCCCGGGTCTTGTCGGAAGCCGGCTTGACCATCGTCAGCGGCCTCGCGCTTGGCGTCGATACGGCCGCGCATCACGGCGGCCTGGCCGGCCTGGCCAGCAGCGTGGCGGTGGTCGGCACCGGGCTGGATCGGGTCTATCCGGCGCGCAACAAGGCGCTGGCGCACCGGCTCGCGGCGGAAGGCGCCATCGTTTCCGAGTTTCCGGTCGGCACACCGCCCAAGAGCGGCCACTTCCCGCGCCGCAATCGCATCATCAGCGGCATGAGCCTGGGCGTGCTGGTGATCGAGGCGGCGCTGGAAAGCGGATCGCTGATTACCGCGCGGCTGGCCTCGGAGCAGGGGCGTGAAGTGTTCGCGTTGCCCGGTTCGATACATTCCACGCTCGCCAAGGGCTGCCATCGGCTGATCAAGCAGGGCGCCAAACTGGTCGAATCGGCGTCCGATGTGCTGGAAGAACTGGGCCGCCTGTTGCCAGCGGCATCGCGTCCGCAGACACCACCGGTCGGTGCCGACGATGTCTTGCTTGCAACACTGGCCGGCGGTCCCTTGATCCTCGATCAGCTGGCTTCCCGCCTTGGCTTGACGGTGGAGGATGTCTCGGTCAAGCTTCTTGCAGCCGAAATGGATGGCACTATCGCCAAGCTGCCTGGCGGCCTTTATCAAAGACTATTCTGACGATGTTCGACATCCTTCTCTATCTCTACGACACCTACCTTTTGTCCGAACATTTCCCGGATCCGGAGCATCTTTCGCGCAAGCTTTCCGCTGCCGGCTTCGAGGATGAAGCCATCGGCGAAGCGCTCGACTGGCTCGCTGCACTCGACGATCTGGCCGTGGACGAAAGCGATGTCGCGCATCCCGCCATGCGGATCTACAGCACCCACGAAATCGGCCGCCTGGCCACCGATGGCCGCGGCTTCCTGACTTTCCTGGAAGGCTCCGGCCTGTTGCCGGTGCATGCGCGCGAATGGATCATTGAGCGCGCGCTGGCCTTGCCCGACACCGAAGTGTCGGCCGACCGCATCAAATGGATTGCCCTGCTTGCGCTGTGGAAACTGAAAGGCGCCGGCGACGTGCTCTGGCTGGAAGACCTGGTACGCGGCAACGACGACGACGCCGAAGACGATAACGATTACAGCGGCTGGCAGCCCACTTTGCACTGATCAATACGTGTCCAAACAACTCATCATTGCCGAGAAACCCTCGGTCGCCCAGGACATTGCCCGCGCCCTGGGTGGTTTCCAGAAAGAAAAGGACTATTTCGAGTCCGAGCATTACGTGCTTTCTTCCGCCGTCGGACATCTGCTCGAACTGACTTTGCCGGAGGAATACGAGGTCAAGCGCGGCAAGTGGTCGTTCGCACATCTGCCGGTGATTCCGCCGCACTTCGCGCTGAAGCCGGTCGAGAAGACGGAAGACCGCCTGAAGATGTTGAGCCGCCTGATCAAGCGCAAGGACGTCGACGGCCTGATCAACGCCTGCGACGCGGGGCGCGAGGGCGAGCTGATCTTCAACTACATTGCCCAGCACAGCGGCAGCAAGAAACCGGTGCATCGTTTGTGGTTGCAGTCGATGACTCAGGGCGCGATTCGCGACGGCTTCGCCAGCCTGCGCCCGGGCGAAGAAATGGCCGGCCTGCGTGCCGCCGCGATCAGTCGCGCGGAAAGCGACTGGCTGATCGGCATCAATGGCACGCGTGCCATGACGGCGTTCAACTCGAAGACCGGCGGCTTCCATCTCACCACCGTCGGTCGCGTGCAGACGCCGACGCTGGCCATCGTGGTCGAACGCGAAGAGCGTATCCGCCGCTTCGTGCCGCGCGCTTATTGGGAACTGGAAGCCCGCTTTGCCGGCCAGAAAGGCGAATACGTCGGCCGCTGGTTCGACGAGAAGTTCAAAAAGATCGACGACGACGAACACGCCACCGCGTACCGGCTGTGGCAACAGCCGAGCGCCGAAGCGATTCGCGCCGCCTGTGTCGGCCAGTCCGCCAAGGCAGAAGAAGAAACCAAGCCAACCAGCCAGCTGTCGCCATTGCTGTACGATCTGACCAGTCTGCAGCGGGAAGCCAACGGCCGCTTCGGCTTCTCTGCCAAGACCACGTTGGGTCTGGCCCAGGCGCTCTACGAAAAGCACAAGGTGCTGACCTATCCGCGGACCGACGCACGCGCGCTGCCCGAGGATTACCTGCCGACCGTGAAGGAAGTGCTGGCCAATCTGCCCGAGGAGTACGCACCGCTGGCCGCGAACATCCTGGACAAGGGCTGGCTGAGCGAGAACAAGCCGCTGAACAAGCGCATTTTCAACAACGCCAAGATTTCCGATCACTTCGCCATCATCCCGACCGGCACGCCGCCAAAGTCGCTCAACGAGATCGAACAGAAGCTGTATGACCTGGTCACCCGCCGTTTCCTCGCTGTGTTCTATCCCGCGGCGGAATATTCGGTCACCACGCGGGTCACCCGCATCGCCGAACATGCTTTCAAGACCGAAGGCAAAGTGCTGGTGAATCCGGGCTGGCTGGCCGTGTACGGCAAGGAAGCCGCGGTCGAGGACGAAGACGGTGGCGGCCCGTCGCTGGCGCCCATCGTGCCCGGCGAAACCCTGGCCACCAAGTCGGTCGACATCAAGGCCGCCTTCACTCGCCCGCCGGCCCGCTTCAACGAAGCCACCTTGCTGTCCGCCATGGAAGGCGCCGGCAAGATGATCGAGGACGAGGAATTGCGCGCGGCCATGGCCGGACGCGGCCTCGGCACCCCGGCGACGCGGGCGCAGATCATCGAGAACCTGATCTCCGAGGTGTACATGCACCGCGAAGGGCGCGATCTGATCCCCACCGCCAAGGCATTCTCGTTGATTACCCTGCTGCGCGGCCTCGGCGTCAAGGAACTGACTTCGCCGGAACTGACCGGCGGCTGGGAATACAAGCTGGCCCAGATGGAGCGCGGCAAGCTGTCGCGCGACGAGTTCATGGGCCACATTACCGCGTTGACGCAAGACATCGTCGAACGCGCCAAACGCTACGAATCCGACACCGTGCCGGGCGACTTCGCCACGTTGCAGACGCCCTGCCCGAAATGTGGTGGCGTGGTGAAGGAAAACTACAAGAAATTCGCCTGCCAGGCCTGCGACTGGAGCGCCTGGAAGATTGTCGCCAGCCGCCAGTTCGAAGTGGCGGAAATGGAAGCCCTGTTGAGCACCGGCAAGATCGGTCCGCTCACCGGTTTCAGAAACAAGATGGGACGTCCGTTCGACGCCGAGATTCGCCTCAACGACGACAAGTCGCCGGAATTCGACTTCGGCCAGCCGCGCGAGGGCGAAGAAGCCGAACCCGTCGACTTCTCCGGCCAGGAAAGTCTGGGCGCGTGTCCCAAGTGCGGCGCGGCGGTCTATGAGCATGGCAATTCGTTTGTCTGCGAACGCAGCGTCGGGCCGGCCAAGGCGTGCGATTTCCGCAGCGGCAAGCTGATCCTGCAACAACCGGTGGAGCGCGAGCAGATGCAGAAACTGCTCGCCGAAGGCAAGACCGACCTGTTGACCGGCTTCGTCTCCGCCCGCACCCGCCGCAAGTTCTCCGCCTTTCTGGTGCGCGACAAGGCCGGCAAGGTCAGCTTCGAGTTCGAGCCGCGTGGCGAGGGCGCCAGCAAGCGTGCAGCACCTGCCCCGGGCAAGGAAATCGGCGTACATCCCGCCGACGGCAAGGCGATCACTCTCAAGTCCGGCCGCTACGGGCCTTACGTCCAGCACGGCAAGCTCAACGCTACCTTGCCGAAGGAGATGAACCCGGATGCGGTGACACTGGAGCAGGCGATCGAACTGTTGGCGATCAAGGCGGCCGCGAAGTAGCTCGGCCTGTGTTGGTCGACCACTTTATTGCTGCAGCGCACCAGGGTTAGAATGACTCCAATCCGATATTTGGATTAAAGAATTTACGACTTCTCCTCACTCTTTTCGAAAAGGCACGAATCATGGCTGTTTTGGTTGGTAAGCAAGCCCCCGATTTCACCGCTGTTGCCGTCATGGGCAATAACGAATTCAACGAAAACTTCAATCTGTCCAGCTACACCAAGGGCAAATACGCCGTCATCTTCTTCTATCCGCTCGACTTCACCTTCGTCTGCCCGTCCGAACTGCTGGCTTTCGACCATCGTCTGGCCGAGTTCCAGAAGCGCAATGTGGAAGTGATCGGCGTTTCCATCGACTCGCATTTCTCGCATCTGGCCTGGAAGAACACCGCCATCAACAACGGCGGTATCGGTCAGGTGCAGTACCCGCTGGTCGCCGACATCAAGCATGACATCTGCAAGGCCTATGACGTGGAAGCCGACGGTGGCGTCGCGTTCCGCGGTTCCTTCCTGATCGACATGAACGGTGTCGTGCGTCACCAGGTCGTCAACGACCTGCCGCTGGGCCGCAACATCGACGAGATGATCCGCATGGTCGATGCCCTGCAGTTCGTCGAGGAACATGGCGAAGTTTGCCCGGCTGGCTGGAAGAACGGCGACGAAGGCATGAAGCCCTCCACTGCCGGCGTCGCCGAGTACCTGGCCAAGCACGGCGAAGAAATGTAATCGCCTGTTTGCCTTCGCAAGCGAACAAGGGGCCGGCACGCTATGTTGCCGGCCCTTTTGCTTTTGTGCTTGATCGCGCGTATCTCAATCCGGAGCCGTCATGAGCCCTCCAGCCACCTTGTTATCCGTCATCGAATTGCTCGGCTATCCGAATCTGCGCCCGCTCTATGAACGCATGGGCTATCGGGTGCTGACCGAATTCGCCGTGCGCAAGGCGATCACTCTGCTGCGCAAGGAAAAACCGGCTGTCATCGTCGCCGACTTCTATTTCCAGCCGGATTTCCGCGATCGCGTCAGCAATCTGGAATCGCTGCTGGCTACCGCGCAATCGCACAAGGATGTAAAGGTGCTGGTGCTGTATGAATCGGCGCATGCTCACGTGCTGGAGCGCTTGCGCCCGCGCTTCCGTATCGACGCGGCCTTGACGCTGCCGGTGAACGAGGCAGAACTGGAGAAAATCCTGGTGGACTGGAAATAACGAATAGCCGAAATGAAAAACGCCGTGCAGTTGCCTGCACGGCGTTGAGATCGGGCCTGGAACGAAGCCTCAGCCGCGCCGCATCGATTCGAAGAAATCGTTGTTGGTCTTGGTGGCGCGGATCTTGTCGGACAGAAATTCCATCGCTTCCATGTCGTCCATCGGGTAGAGCAGTTTGCGCAGCACCCAGATCTTTTGCAGGATGGACGCCTCGATCAGCAGTTCTTCCTTGCGGGTGCCGGAGCGGTTGACGTTGATCGCCGGGTAGACCCGTTTCTCGGCCATACGGCGATCCAGATGGATTTCCATGTTGCCGGTGCCCTTGAATTCCTCGTAGATCACGTCATCCATGCGGCTGCCGGTATCGATCAGCGCGGTGGCGATGATGGTCAGGCTGCCGCCTTCCTCGATGTTGCGCGCGGCGCCGAAGAAGCGTTTCGGCTTCTGCAGCGCATTGGCGTCGACACCGCCGGTGAGCACCTTGCCGGAGGTCGGCTGCACGGTGTTGTAGGCGCGCGCCAGACGGGTGATGGAGTCGAGCAGGATGACCACATCCTTCTTGTGCTCGACCAGGCGCTTGGCCTTGGCGATGACCATTTCGGCGACCTGGACGTGGCGCGCGGCGGGTTCGTCGAAGGTGGAGGCGACCACTTCGCCCTTCACGGTGCGCTGCATTTCGGTGACTTCTTCTGGCCGCTCGTCGATCAGCAGCACGATCAGGATCGCTTCCGGATGATTGGCGGTGATGGCGTGCGCGATGTGCTGCATCATCACCGTCTTACCGGTCTTCGGCGGCGCTACGATGAGGCCGCGCGAGCCCTTGCCGATCGGCGAGATGATGTCGATCACGCGGCCGGTCATGTTTTCTTCCGCCTTGATGTCGCGTTCCAGCTTGAACGGCTGGTTGGGGAACAGCGGCGTCAGGTTCTCGAACAGGATCTTGTGCTTGAGGTCTTCGACCGCGCCGCCGTTGGCCTTGTCCAGCTTGGTCAGCGCGAAGTAGCGCTCGCCGTCCTTCGGCGTACGAATCTCGCCCTCGATGGTGTCGCCGGTATGCAGGTTGAAGCGGCGAATCTGCG
>JASJPG010000086.1:0-18353 GCA_031426815.1 Hydrogenophilaceae bacterium | reverse complement strand
CGAGGACTTGCGTGCGGCGGCAGAGTGCAATGTGAACATGGTCAACCTGTCGATTCCGGTGTCCGACCTGCAGATTCGACACAAGCTGAAGCGCGACCGAGAGTGGGTGTTGCAGTCCATACGCCGCTTCGTGCCAGCCGCCCTGGATTTGGGGATGGAGGTGAGCGTCGGCGCCGAAGACGCCTCCCGCGCCGATATCGATTTTCTGCTCAAGGCGGCGGAGACAGCCGAGTACGCCGGTGCCCGCCGCTTCCGCTTTGCCGACACGCTGGGGGTGCTGGACCCGTTCTCCACCTACGAAGTGCTGCGCACCCTGCGAGTCACCGTCGACATGGAAGTGGAAATGCACGCCCATAACGACCTCGGGTTGGCCACTGCCAATACCCTGGCGGCGGTGAAGGCAGGCGCGACCCACATCAACACCACGGTCAACGGCCTCGGCGAACGCGCCGGCAATGCGCCGCTGGAAGAAGTCGCGCTCGGCCTGACCAAGCTGTATGGCATGCACACCGGCATCGACCTGTCGCTCTTCCCGGCGCTGTCCGATGCGGTAGCCGCGGCATCCGGGCGGCCCGTGTCGTGGCAGAAAAGCGTGGTCGGCGAAGGCGTCTTTACGCACGAAGCCGGCATCCACGTCGACGGCCTGCTGAAAGATCCCGACACCTACCAAGCCTTCGACCCGCGCGAAGTCGGCCGCAGCCACACACTGGTGGTCGGCAAGCATTCCGGCTCGCACGGCATCATGGCTGCCTACGCGCGCATGGGCTTGAGCGTCAGTCCGGCCGAAGCGCGCGAACTGCTGCCCGACATCCGCGCCTTCGCCGAACGCGCCAAGCGTTCCCCGGCCGACCATGAACTGGTGTTCCTCTATCAACGCCTGATCGGCCGCGTCGTCGCCGGCGTGGTGCATTGAGGCGACGGACATGGACAAAACCTTCACCGTCGGCGCCGATGCAACTGCGGAACCGGTACGCGCAAAGGTCGTGTTCGCGGCCGAAGCCGACGCCGCCGGCGCGCAGCCTCCCGGCCTGTTCACCTTGCTCAAAGAAGACGTCGCCTGTGTCTTCCAGCGCGACCCCGCCGCCCGTTCCAATTTCGAGGTGCTCACCACTTATCCCGGCGTCCACGCGATCCTGCTGCAACGTCTGGCGCATCGACTGTGGAAAGCGGGGCTGCGTTATCCGGCGCGGCTGCTGTCCTGGTTCGCGCGGCTGTTCACCAATATCGACATCCATCCCGGCGCGACGCTGGGCCGGCGCTTCTTCATCGACCACGGCGCCGGCGTCGTCATCGGCGAAACCGCCGAGATCGGCGACGACGTCACGCTGTATCACGGCGTCACGCTGGGCGGCACCACCTGGAACAAGGGCAAACGCCACCCGACGCTGGGCAATGGCGTCGTGATCGGCGCCGGCGCCAAGATCCTCGGCGCCATCAAGTTGGGCGACAGCGTCCGGGTCGGCGCAAATTCGGTAGTGGTCAAGGACGTGCCGGCGCATCGCACCGTGGTCGGCATCCCCGGCCGCATCGTGCTGCGTTCCGATGAAGAAGGTCCGGGAGCGCTGGGTATCAACCTCGACCATCACCTGATCCCCGACCCGGTCGGCCGCGCCATCGCCTGTCTGATGGAACGCATCGAAGTGCTGGAGAAAACCCTGCGCGCGCAAGGCGAGGCGGTAGACAGCCAATGCAGCATCTGCGAAGCCGACGATTTATGCGGCGCGCAGGTCGCTCATCAAATTAGAAAAATGTGAGGACCCCATGGATTTGATGCAATTCGACCAGACCACGCTCTACTTCGACGATCCGCTGCCGCCCGGCATCGAACCGTTGCTGCTCGATGCGGCGGCCTGCTACGGCGACGGCGATGCGGAAGCGATGCTGCTGCGCGCCTACTTCCTGGCGCCGGACCAACTCGTCGTGCTGGTCGCGCTGTACCGCTATTACTTCTACCAGCACCGCCTGGAAGACGCCCTGCTGGTCGCCGACCGCGCCATGGACGCCGCCGGCCGCCGCCTCGACCTGCCCGCCAAATGGCAGCAACTGCACCCGGAACACATCGGCCATGCTGTGCTGCGCTCGATGGGCCTGCTGCGTTTCTATCTGCTGGTCTTGAAAGCCGCCGGTTACATCCATTTGCGCATGGGCAATTCCAGCACTGGCCAGGCCATGCTGGAGAAACTGGTCGAACTGGACAGCCACGACCGACTCGGCGGCAAAGCGCTGCTCGACGTCATCGTGGAAGCGGTAGCTGCCCGCATCGAGGAAGCAGCATGAATTCGCAACCTCAACACCACGCCCACCCCGTAGGTGCGAATTTATTCGCACACCCCCCGCATCCCCCCATCAACCCAAAGGAACCATCATGGACGACCTGACCCTGGACGAAGCGCTGGAAGACCTGGAATCCGCCGAGGACTTCCTGAACTATTTCGGCGTCGACTTCGACGCCGCCGTGGTTCACGTCAACCGCCTGCACATCCTGCAGCGCTATCACAACTACCTGGCCAAGGCCGGCGCGCTGCCGGAAACCGAAGCGGCGCAACGCGAGGTCTACACCTCCCTTCTGACGCGCGCCTATCAGGACTTCGTCACCTCCGACGCGCTGACAGAAAAGGTGTTCAAGGTGTTCCACATGCACGAACCGCAAACCGCCTTCGTGCCGCTGAGTTCGATCACCTTCGCCACGCACGCGGCAGAAATTCCGGCCGCTGGCGGCTGCGGCTGCGGCAACACCGGCGCCTGCCACAGTTCCGAGGCCGCTGCGCGGAGCTGATCATGGAACAACGCTTCGACTTCGGCGTCGCCGTCCGGTTGACGCGCAACGTGCGCAACGACGGCACCTTCCCCGGCCTGGAGGTGGGCAACCTGCTGATCAAGCGCGGCAGCGTCGGCTACGTGATGAACGTCGGCACCTTCCTGCAGGACCAGATCATCTACACCGTCAACTTCCTCGACCAGGGCCGCGTCGTCGGTTGTCGCGACGAAGAGCTGATCGGCGTCGACGAACCCTGGGTGGAAAGCCGCTTCGAGACCCGCGAAAAAGTCAGAACCCGGCTCGCCCTGTCGATCCGCGGCGAAATCGCCGTCCCGGCCGGCAGCGAAGGCGAAGTGTTCAAAGTGCTGCGCGATCTGCCGGACGGCGTGCAATACCACGTGCATTTCCCCGGCGGAAAAATGCTGCAGGTACCGGAAACCCTGCTCGACAGCCCGGAGGAAAACCATGCCTGAGCCCGCCGCACTTGCGTACCTCGAACTGAAAACCGCGCAAAGCCTGTTCGGCAAATCGCCGGCCGAACTCGCCGCGGACGAGCGCGGCAAGGTGCGCAATCTGGCCGATCGGCAGTACGGACTGGAAGCGCGCGTGCTGCACGCCCCGGAAGCACGCGACGCGATGGTGCCGCAAGCCAGCCTGGACGCCGCGCTCGAAGAAATCCGCAAACGCTATCCGGAAGAAGACGAGTTCAGCGCCGACCTGGCGCGCAACGGCCTCGACTCCGAAGCGTTCGTCGCGGCGCTTGAGCGCGAACTGCTGGTCGAAGCCATCCTTGAGAAGGTCGGCACGCGCGCGCCGCAGGTGTCCGAAATCGACGTCGAACTGTTCTACCAATTCCACCCGGACCAGTTCCGCCGCCCGGAAACCCGGCGCGCCCGCCACATCCTGGTCACCGTCAACCCGGACCATCCCGACAATACCGCTGAGGTTGCGCGCGCCCGCATCGAAGCCGTTGCCGAGCGCCTGGCGAAGAATCCGAAGCGGTTCGATGAACAAGCGCTGAAGCACTCGGAATGTCCTACCGCGATGCAGGGCGGCGTGCTGGGCGATGTGCCGCAAGGCCAACTCTATCCGCAACTCGACGCCGCGCTGTTCGCCATGCAAGCCGGCCAGCTCAGCGGCGTGCTGGAATCGCCGCTGGGCTATCACGTGCTGCTGTGCGAAAGCATTCAGCAACAACAAATACTCAGCCTCAACCAGGCGCGCGCCGCCATCCGCAACATGCTGGAACAACGCCGCAAACGCGTCTGCCAGCAGGCCTGGCTGAAACAGCTGCAAACCGAACAGCCGCAGCCGGATTGAGGCCATGCTGCTCAGCCGCGCCAGCCAATACACCCTGCAAGCGCTGATCTACCTGGCCCGGCAACCGCCCGACCAGATGATCATGGTGAAGGACATGGCGGAAGAACTCGGCCTGCCGGTGTTCTACCTGGGCAAACTGATCCAGGCTCCGGCCCGCGCCGGCTGGCTGATCACCGCACGCGGCCGCGGCGGCGGCGTCAAACTCAACCCGCAAGCCGAAACCATCACCCTGGTCGACATTCTGCAACTCACCGACGGCCACCGCGTCACCCGCGAATGCCTGCTCGGCTTCAAAGCCTGCGAAGACGACAGCGCCTGCGTCATGCATTGCAGCTGGAAGCCGATCAAACAAGAACTCGTCGATGGCCTCGGCAGCCACACCCTCGCCACCCTGGCCGCCGCCCCGCTGCCGGCATGGCTGCTGGACGGAGCGGACGAAGAACTGCAAAACTTGAAGCGCAACGCCTGACGCAGGCACCTTCCCCCTTTGCAAAGGGGGAGTGAGGGGGATTCCTACCCGGCTGCGAAGCTCGCAAACCGCCGTTGCGTGCGCCGCTATGCCAACCAGGGGAGGCCGTCACCCCCTGCCGGCGTAATTTCCGGCAAGCGGCCGATAACTCCGCCAACACGTAGGTGCGAATTCATTCGCACAAACCACCTCGGCCACATCTCCATCGCCTGAATTCGCCGAACGTGGGTCATTCATGCCCCACCGCCATCGGCAACAAGCCCGCTTCGGGTCACACGCAACCCAAGCAATTCACCTACCTGGCGCGCCAACCTATTGAATCGATAAGGAATCCAGAAACATCCCCGAACGGCATGGGGCTTGCTGAATGTCTTGCAGCAGTCTGTCAGCCGACAACAAGGTCGAATGGAAAGTTCGTGCCTTGCTGCCAGGACACTGACGACAACAAACCATCACAACATCACAACGCTGCGGGAGACAGATGCACAAACCCTTCGAAATCGGCCTGGTCATGGCCGGTGCCGTATCCGCCGGCGCCTACACAGGCGGGGTGATGGATTTCCTGATCCAGGCGCTGGACGCCTGGCAGAAAGCCAAGGATGCCGCCGACCCTCAGGCGCCGCGCCATGAAGTCCGCCTCAAGGTCATCGCCGGCACCTCAGCCGGCGGCATGACGGCGGCCATCGCCTGCGGCGCGCTGGCATCGAATTTCGAACCCGTCACCGATCCGTTCCGGCCCGACCCGGCCAACAAGCTGTTCGACAGTTGGGTCAAGCGCATCGACATCACCATGCTGCTCGGGCAGACCGATCTCGCCGACGAAAATCGGCCGGTGTGCGCGCTGCTCGATTCCACGCCGCTCGACGCCATCGCCCGCGACGCGCTCAACTTCAAAGCGAGACCCCAACCGCGCGCCTGGGTCGGCGAAACGCTGCATGTGCTGACCACCGTCTCCAACCTGCGCGGCGTGCCGTACAACATCCCGTTCCGGGGCGAATATCGGGAGGGGCACGAGATGTACGCCCATGCCGACCATGTGCATTTCCTGCTCAGTGCGGGTGGTGCCGCCACTGACCCATGCGCCTTGTCGCTGGACTGGGCAAGGCAGACTCGGGCCGACAACTGGCGCCGACTGGAAAGCGCCGCGCTGGCCACCGGCGCATTCCCGCTCGGCCTGGCGCCGCGCGCCCTGAACCTGGAGCGCACGCTGTACGAACACCGCACCTGGTCGATCCCCGCGCAGGGCACGCCAGTCGGCGAAGGGGCGTGCAGCTTCGTCCACACGTTCAACCCGATTGCGCCGCACTGGCCGGAATCGATGCGCCAGCATTCCGACTACACCACCCTGTGCGTCGACGGCGGCGTGATGAACAACGAACCGTTCGACCTGGCCCGCCGCCTCATGCTCGACGGCGAATGCGCCAACCCGCGCGGCGCCGAAGACGCCACCCGCGCCATCGTCATGGTCGACCCATTCCCCGGCGCGGACACCGACGTCGGCAAGTACGAAGCCAGGGACGACCTGATCGGCGCCTTCCTGGCGCTGTTCACCGCGATGAAAAACCAGGCCCGCTTCAAGCCAGACGACCTCGCCCTGGCCCAGGAGGAGGATGTCTACAGCCGCTTCCTGATCGCCCCGACCCGCGACAACGCGCGCTACCCAATTGCCTGCGGCGCCCTGGGCGGCTTCTCCGGCTTCCTGTCGGAAGACTTCCGCCGCCACGACTTCATGCTCGGCCGCCGCAACTGCCAAGCCTTCCTGCGCCGGCACTTCGTCCTGTCCGCCCAACACCCGCTGTTCGCCGACTGGAACGAGGAACAACGCAACCGCTGCGAGTTCGTCGAAGACGGCAAAGCCTTCCTGCCGATCATCCCCCTGCTCGGCACGGCGGCCACCGACTGCGCCGTACCCGAATGGCCGCGCTACACCGGCGCCCAACTCGACGTACTAGCGGAACAGATTGGCGACCGCTACGACAAGCTCATGGGACGGTTTGCGCATCATTTCGCCAAAGACAATTGGCTGGCGAAGCAGGCGCTGAAATTGTTTGCGAATCGAAAGAAGAATGATGCGGTGAATTGGGTTTGTCGGCGAATTGAGGGGGAATTTCGGGCGTTTGGGGTGATGCGCTGAATGGAGATATTTTGAAGATACGGAGACTATTCGAGCCTGGCCCCTTTGGTTCCGCGGACTTTGGTTCCGCGATCTACTGGACCCTCTTCGGGTTCCCCGGGATCAGGCAGCGACTAAGGCCTGAGTTGCTGTCCAGGCTGACGCGGCCACCAAAGCCACGCCGTCCACAACCTGTCAGGTCAAACCAAAGGAGAGTGTCATGCTGAAATCACAGTCATTTGCAAGAAATGTCACACGTGCAGCCCTTTTGGCTTTACTGCTTTGCGCAGTTTCAGCCCAGGCTGCCGAGATGCAGCAACCCAAGTCCCTCTATGCCCGGCTCGGAGGGATCTATCCAATCTCCGTGGTAGTGGACACCTTCGTCGATCTGTTGCTTGTGAACGACGTGCTTAACGCTAATCCAGCCATCAAAGCGGCGCGAGATCGGGTACCGGCGGCCGGATTGAAGTATCGCGTGGCCGAGTTGGTCTGCCAGCAGACTGGCGGCCCGTGCAAGTACACCGGCCGCGGGATGAAGGAGTCCCACGCTCACCTCAATATTAGCGAGAAGGAGTGGCAGGCCATGCTGGAGGACTTTCGCCGGACACTGAACAACTATGGTGTGCCGGCCAAGGAGCAGGGTGAACTGGTGGCCATCGTCGAAAGCACGAAGAAGGACATCGTGATAAGGAAGTAATGCTACTGGCCTAATCCGACGCTCCAGCCCGATAGGCAATCGGTGCGGTCTGAAAGACGGGGGACCAGTTCTATCCGGAACTCGACGCCGCCCTGTTCGGCCTTCAGGCGCGCGCCGCCATCCGCAACCAAGCCTGGCTAAAGTAATTGCAATATGCGGCCTGATGGGCAATGCACCACCACCTTTGACCGTCATTCCCGCGTAGGCTGGAATCCACTCGGAGGCAAACCGATCTGACGAATCTGCTGGATTCCCGCCTACGCGGGAATGACGGCGAATTAGCCATGCTGCTCAGCCGCGCCAGCCAGTACACCCTGCAAGCGATGTTCTACCTGGCCCGCTGGAGCCCGACCAGATGGTCATGGTGAAAGACATGGAGGAAGAACTTGGCCTGCCCGTGTTCTACCTGGACAAACTGATCCAGGCCCCGGCCCGCGCCGGCTGGCTGATCACCGCACGCGGACGCGGCGGCGGCGTCAAACTCAATCCGCAAGCCAAAACCATCACCCTGTTCGACATCCTGCAACTCACCGATGGCCACCGCGTCATCCGCGAATGCCTGCTCGGCTTCAAGGCCTGCGAGGACGACACCGCCTGCGTCATGCATTGCAGCTGGAAACCGATCAAACAGGAACTGTCCGAAGGACTCGGTAGCTACACCCTCGCCGCCCTCGCCGCCGCCCCGCTGCCGGCATGGCTGCGGCTCAGCCCGGAAACGCCGTAGTCGTTGGTCGGCAATCCTTGCCGACATCCCCTTGCATCGCCTGAAAGCGCGCCAGGAAGATCGACCGGGTCTTGCTCGCCGCCTCCCCTGAAATACGCCTCGTGCAAGTCGACCATCTGGGTCTGCCATGACCCGCCAACCCGCCTACAAATAACGCCAAGCCATTGAATGAATTGAGCAATAGCCCGTATTTCAAGTCGGCCTATTGCTTGCTCTACTTGTATCAAAGCTCACCGCAGCCAGGCAAATCGCGGCCAAGCAAAGAACCATCGAACAAGGGAGCAGCAAATGAGCATGTTTTATCTCAATCCCGTCCTGCAAACCGTTCGGCTTGGCGACTTGGCATGGCAGGCTCTGAAGTTGTTTGCGAATCGCAACGAAAAATGATGCAGTGAATTGGGTTGTAGATGAATTGAGACGGGATTTAGCGCGTTAAAAAACAGTGCTGAAAACCGTGGTCTGCCCCCTAATGTCGCTACTCTCGCTGGAGTTACTTATGTTTAAATATTTGGCTATCTTGTCTTTGATTTTTCAAGTTACTCTCGCCTCCGCTGCCATTGTTGGCTTTAATGCCGACATTACAAATAGAACAGGTAATACTGCAAACGACTTTCATGTCGGAGTCGGTGTCAGCGGTGGTGGAAGTATCATTCTGCAAGATGATCGTTTTTATACCGGTTCACAAGATCCTTTTACAGTAAGAAATGCTACCAATGGACCAGGCTCGCTCGCTAATGACATTGATCTTCATTGGAGCGTACCGTCATCGCCAATTCAGCCAGGTAACACGATTCATATAGGCTGGGAGTTCGATGATGGAGGTCTAGGTAACTCGACACGATATCGGGAGGGACAAACTTACTGGACAACACTTAATGGTACCAAACTACCTGGCACCCAGCCTATATTGCCAGGATTTACGGCTGCAGGCATTGGTTCCAACTCATTGTTTACACTTCACAATGACACCAATCAGCAACTCACTATTCAAAACCTTGCATTTCAAATTCTAACTACTCGAACAGATCTCAACGACATGATTCCTTTCGCCTTGCCTGGCTTTACATTACCGCTGTCAGATTTCGCGATAGATGCAGGAATGTCACTCATGTTCAACCCAGGATCAATGCAACCAGGAGACTTCCTACTCGCAGAATTAACTGCATTCCCAACGTCAGAGCCAACAAATATTTCTGCCGTAATGTTTCAACACGGGGTATCTGTTCCTGAGCCACCGACTCTTCTACTAGTGGTCTTTGGTATTATTGGCTTATTCAGAATCCATGGAGCCAAACTCGGTTCGTAATTAAAGGGGCCAGTAATTAAAGGGGCCAGGGTCAGGGTCGCAATTAATGAAGATCAATTTTAAACAATTCGAGCCTGGCCCTGAGCCTGGCCCCTTTAACTCCTCGGGCGGCGCCGCCACCGATCCATGCGCCTTGTCGCTGGACTGGGCGAAGCTGACACGGGCCGACAACTGGCGCCGGCTGGAAAGCGCCGCGCTGGCCACCGGCGCATTCCCATTCGGCCTGGCGCCGCGCGCGCTGAACCTGGAACGCACGCTGTACGAACACCGCACCTGGTCGATCCCCGCGCAGGGCACACCAGCCGGCGAAGGGGCGTGCAACTTCGTCCACACGTTCCGTAATTAAAGGGGCCAGGGTCGAAATTAATGAAGATCAATTTTAAACAATTCGAGCCTGGCCCCTTTAACTCTGTCCAAGTCTCTCAATCTAAGTGATAGTTTTGACATGAATAGTTCTGAGCGACTTTCGGGCGATTTGCGGCCTTTGCCCGATTACTTCGCTAACCCTGCATTCCAAGGGACGATGCGCGATAGGCTTTCGAGAGGCACTACATGACCACAGTGTTCGGAAGCCTGAATATATTGGAAGTCCTTCGTGTTGGCCTGTCGGGCTTATTGTTCCTCTTATCTGTACTTGCTTTTTGGCTCATTCGACGGGAACAGGACCGAAAGGAAGAACCCCGTAAGGGGATTATCGAAACAATTTACGTCTTTATGGCAGTCAATTTAATAGGCGCCATCTTGGTTGCTTTCGCAGGCCACATTGGCCAGAGACTATTACCCCCCAAAGACCCCGAGGGCCTAGACGCAGAAACATACCTTGTTGATTACACATTTTTCCTTGTTGATCTAACCCAATGGACTGAGACCACACTCGGACCTGTAGTCATTACGCGAACAGATTATGTTCGAAAAGTATCAGACACAGATTCTGACTACGTAATTCCTTTTTTCACAACAGGGGACCGTATTGACTACAATCCCTTATCTTATTCCAGTCGACCAAAATTTATCCAAAAGAACGATCCTGACCGAAAAGGCATCCATTACGATTATGTTCTACCAATTGGACATCAACCAAAAGGACATAGTGAAATCGTCACTACCCAGTTTACATTTCCAACTGGTTTCAAAAACCCAAGCAAGGAATGGTGGCAAGCTCGCGTGGCTTACCCATCAAAAACAATCTCAGTTGTATTCCGGTTCCCCCCAGCCAAACCTGTTAACAACGTATCGGTATCTCTTAAACGCGGAGATGAAGCACTAAAACAAATCGATGACAACCCGGTAAGCGTGACGGATAGTGGCCACATCGCAACTTGGGTAGGCATAAACCAGAAGGGTAATCACAGAATTCAATTTGACTGGGACTGGTATCTGAATCCGTGACCGCTTCCTCACAACTCAAAGGGGCACTCTCTATTTCATTGAGCATTTCAATCTCTCGATTAATTCATCAGATCAACCTCAACAAAATCACCCAGGAGAAAACCCATGGCGGAAATCCTCCCAGTCGACGACGAATACCTATTCGCCCAAATCACCAAATACTTGGCGCGCGACGACACCAGCCCCCGCCACGACTACGGCAATCTCGCCGACACCCCCCGCGCGGCCATTCTGGAAGCCTGGCGCTTTCCCTGGGTCGATGCCTGGTTCGATCCCGATCCGAAAGCCACGCAGCGCTACAACGCGGTCACCTTCGTCCACGCGGCGGCGGATCGGCAGGCGGGGCACACGGTGGAACTGGTGGGCAGCTTTGCCGAACTGCACGCCCCGCTGACCCTGGCGCCGCTCGCCGACAGCCATTATTCGACCCTCACGCTGAAGCTCCCCAAGAGCGAGGTGCACCACTACCAGATGCGCATCGACGGGGTGTGGCAACTCGACCCGATCAATCCGCAGATGGTGGAACTGGACAATGGCGCGCTGTGGTCACGCTTCTTCACTTGGGGGGCGACGCGGCGCATCAGCCTGGAACGCTGGGAGGCCCGGCTGCTGGTGCGTCTTTGCAGCCACATCCTGCCGATCAACTCGGAGGATGGTCAGAATTTCTTCAAGCGGGTACATAACGACAGGGATGGCTATGGCCGACCGGCGCCGCTGCCAGCACATGCCTACCGGCTGGATGAATCGGTGGGCGCGGTGAATTTCATCGACAAGCTGCTGGCGCGGGAGGAGGCGCACCATCTGGTCGATTACCGCATCTGCCTGGAGCTGATCGATCAGCTGCTGCGGGTGCGCAACCCGGTCACCGAGCCGTGCAAGTTGCCGCGCGAGATGGTTGCCGAACTGTACGCGCAGATGGGCAGCGGCAATGTGCCGGGCTGGAATTACGGCCGCTATGGCAACCCGCGCTTTTTCCTCCAGTTGCTGCGTCGCCATACCTTTACCGGTGCGTTCTCCCATCCGCGTCATGGCGGCAACGTCAATGCCCTGGGCTGGAAATACCTGGAAGAACGTTATCCCGATGCGACCGGCACCGCCTCGTTGTTTGACTGGCGCCGCGCCATCGAGCCGCCGCTGGGCCGCAATCCTGCTTACAGGGGGTGAAAAAATGGACAACTTTGACATCGTCATCATCGGCAGCGGCGCCGGCGGCGCGCCCATCGCCGCGCGTCTGGCACGGGCCGGGCATTCCGTGCTGGTGCTGGACAAGGGACCGTTGTTGCGCACTCAGGAAGAACATCCCCTAGGTGTCTCAGATTTCAAGCGTGACGAACTGTTCGCCACCGGGCCTGAGAAACGCCTGAACCTGGCAGGCGTCGCCAACCGTTTCGAATCCTTCTACAGCAGCCACGTCGAGCCCGACCTCAACGACGAGCCCCATATCTACGAGGGGGCTGACGGCCTCGACCGGGCCACCATCGAGGGCTACACGGCCCAGGTGGTGGGCGGCGGCACCCAGCTCTACGGCGCGGTGTCGCTGCGCTTCTCCGAACTGGATTTCAAGTTGGGCAGCTTCAACGCCGGGCGCAACGACCTCGCCGACGATCCCAACGGTGACGTGCGGCGCGGCGCGCGCGACTGGCCCATCGATTACGCCGCGTTGGAGCCCTATTACGGCGAGGCTGAGCGGCTGGTGGGCATCAACGGCACCAGCGCTAACCAGGGCAAGCCGTTCTCCGACGACCATTACCAGACGCCCTACCCGCCCAACCCGATCAGCGCCTATGTCGCCACCGGCATGGATGCACTCGGCATGGCGCGTTATCGCACGCCGCTGGCGGTCATCACCGAGGATCACGCGCCTTCCGGGCGTGTCATGCCGGCCGGGCCGGAGCCGGCGAAGACCGGTTACGTCAACCGCTACGGCGACCCCATGGGGATGAAATCCAACACCTGGGTGGCGTTGCTGCGTCCACTGATGGGCCTGGCCAATTTCACGCTGCGCGCCAACTGCGTGGTGACCCACCTGGAAGCCAGCAACGACCGCATCACTAAGGTGGTCTACCGCGACCCGGCGGGACGTTCGGTGGAAGTGGCCGGCAAGCTGGTGGTGGTGGCCTGTTCGGCGATCGAATCGGTGCGCCTGCTGATGCTCTCCGGCGAGCGCGACCCCGCCTTCGCCGGCCGCATCAACGGCAACGGCCTGCTCGGCCGCTACTTCCTGACCCACTGCTTCGGCGGCGCCGAGGCGATCATGCCGGGGCGTTTCGACAAGAGCGTCTCGCTCGATTCGGACTGGGCCACCGACGCCTGCGCCAGTGAGGCCTTCATCCGCGGCAATGGCCTGTGGGCGGGCGGCGCGATCTACAACAACACCTCCGACCAGGCCCTGCCGATTTCGCTGGCGCGCACCCATGGCAGCCAGGACATGGACACCATCTGGACAACCTTCGTCAACGACAACGGCCTCACCGGTGACGCGCTGAACGCCTTCTTCGACGCAAACTTCGGCACCCGCCTGTCGGTCAGCTTCATGGCCAACCAGGTGCCGCTGTTCGACAACCGTATCGAACTGCACCCCAGCGTGCGCGACAAGTGGGGCCGCCGCGTCGCCTACATCCGCAAGACCTGGCACAGCCACGACATGCACCTGATGAACGTGCTGGCCGAGCAGTGCCGGCGCATCCTCGCCTTCGGCGGCGATGGCGGCGTCGGCACCTACCCGGTCAACGAGTTCGGCGCGATCTACCAGGCGGAAAACGCCCGCGCCCGCATCGCCAACCACATCCTGGGCGGCGCGCGCTTCGGCACGGATCCCGCCGACTCGGTGCTCGACCCGTCCTGCCGCGCCTGGCAATTCGACAACCTCTACGTCACCGACGGCGGCTTCATGCCCACCTCCGGCGGCGCCAACCCGACCCTGACCATCCAGGCCAACGCCTTGCGGGTGGCGGATCTGTTGCTAGCACGACTTTAAGAGCCTGTTTCAAAGGAGCACGCCATGGACAGCCGCTTCAACGACATTCTCGACCTGCCGGAAAACAACGTCTTCCGGGTGGTGTTCTACCCGGACCGCATCTACCACGCCCAGCATCTGGCGGCGACGCGCAGCCCGCGCTACCGCTATAACGTCATGGAAGTCCGCTCCCAGGTGGACATCACGGTGCTGAAGGGCGAGGTCTACCGCGACGAACTCCTGATGGCCCATTTCCTGCGCATCGAATACCGCGCCCATCGCCTGACCGAGCTTGCGCGGGAACAAGGCCGCACCCCTCAGGGCGAAATCCTGGCCTACGTCAAACTGCTGCCGGACAACGCCGCCAACACGGCGGATGCCACGTTGCGCCTGCACTACTCGCGCCAAGTGGATGCCTATCAGGTGGAAGTCTGGAACACCCTGGAAGGCCCGGATGCCACGCCGCACGATTTCACCGTGCTGGATCTGATGGGCTGGCAGCGCGAGATCACCCGGGTGCCGGCCTTCGACGCCGCGCTGGCCGACATCCGCGGCATCCGCCGGCTGGAGATCGCCTGCCGCGAAAACGACCGCGATCTGCCGTTTGGCTACCGCATCGGCAACCCGCAGTGGGACAACAACTACATGCGCAACTTCCAGGCGCCCAACAGCCCGGAGCCGAGTTCCGGCGCCAACACCGTGGTGGTGGAAAACTACCTGATCAACTTCCAGCGCGGCTGGTACCTCAAGAACACCGACGTGGCGCCGGTGCGCTACCGCAACCCGCTGATGGAAGACGACAACCCGGACCGCCACCAGGACAACGTGATCGAGATGCGCTGGATCCTGCAACGCGAACTCGGCTCCAACCTGGTGTTCTTCCACGAGGTGATCATCCCGCCCGGCAAGGTCGAGGGCACCCACCGCCACATCGGCAGTGAGGAGCTGTACTACATCGTCGAGGGCGAAGGCATCGCCTACATGGGCGAAAACGACGACCCGGCCCTGGCGGCCTTTCCCGTGGTCGAGCGCGCCACTTTCGGCATCGGCATGACGCGCTGCCGCGAACTGCCGGTAGCACCCGGCCACGTCATCTACACCAAGAGCGGCGGCATCCACGGCATCCGCAACCCCGGCACGAAACCGCTGCGCTTCGTCGCCTTCCTCTACCACAGCGCGTGAAGGAGCCATCATGGAACTGATCCACTCCGACCAGGTTTTCCGCGTCGCTCCCGGCACGCAACCCGACTACAACCGGGGCAACACCCTGATCCGCCTGCTCACCATCCTGGAAGGCCAGGGCCTGGCCTGCGGCCGCGAGCAGTATCTCGGCGAGACGCTGGAATACCTGTTTCCGTTCGACTTCCTGGAGCTGTACGGCCCCGCCGGCGGCGATGCCGACCAGCTCGATATCCGCCAGCAGGACAACAAGATCGACTTCCAGAAACAGAACCTGCGCGACTTCCGCCTGGGCGACGTGGTGCTGTGCCGCGGCTACGCGGCGGCGGGTGACCTGGTGGTGCCGTTCCTGCGCATCAGCTACCGCGCCGGCCCCGATTCGTTGCTCTCGCGCGCTTCCGGCGACCGCCTCGGCAGCAGCCTCAAGCTCTACCTCAAGGTCGGCGCCAACGCCGTCAGCCAACTGCTCGACGTACCTTACGACCCGGCCAGCGACCGCTATGCCATCGAGCTATGGAGCTATCCGCCCGGCAACCCGCGCGACCTGCTCGATGCGCGCGGCCGCGATGCCTTCGACCGTGGCGAACTGGTGGTGCGCAACGACCTGATCCTGGGCACCCGCGACGACTTCAACCGGGACGGTCTGAACGACCGCTACCTGGTCGACATCGCGCCCAACCACGCCATGCACCCGATCCTGCCGCTGCACATCGAATGCGCCTGGGCGGATGCCAGCGCCAGCTTCTGGGACTCCCGCAACGGCGCCAACCACCATTACGAGTTCAGCATGATCGTGCGCGGCTGGGACCAGTTCCTCGCCGCCGGCGTCAGCCCCAACCCGCACGGCGGCGTCGGCTTCCTGGAATACCGCAACCTGCTCTCCAACTACGGCCGCTACGCCGGACGCAACGAACTCGGGCGCGACTTCGACGTCTGGAACTTCAACGCGCACGGCCACAAGAACCACGCCGCCGGGGGAGAGAGCTTCCTCGCCGTGGACTACATGGATCTGCACATCCTCAAGCCGGAATGCGGCATCGGCCTGCACCGCCACCGCGACAACCAGGAGGTCTTCCTGATGATGGAAGGCCGCGCCTACATGGTGGTCGGCGACTGGACCCAGCGCCCCTGGCGCGAGCGCGCCTTCGAACTGCGCACCCTGCGCGCCGGCCACTTCGCCATGCTCAAGGGCGGCCAGCTGCACGGCCTGATGAATCCGGGCGAGGACGACCTCTCGCTGTTCATGTTCGGGGGGTATGACTGATGACCGATGCCTGGGAGCGCCGCCACGGTGCCAGTCTGCCGCTTGGTGCCCACTATGTTGCCAACCTCGATGCCGCCGCCGGCGCCTGGAATTTCGCGCTGTACAGCAAGCACGCCACGGGCGTGGTGCTGCATGTCTACCGGGCCGATGACGCCACCAACCCGGTGTTCAGCCGCCGCTTCGATGCCCGCGCCAACAAGACCGCGCGGGTGTGGCACTGCCGGGTGGCCGAGGCGGACCTCGACGGCGGCACGCTGTACGGCTATCGGGTGGAAGGCCCGTTCGACCCGGCGCGGGGGAATCGCTTCGACGCTGACAAGATCCTGCTCGACCCCTACGCGCGGGCCGTGCATTTTCCCGCCGGCTACTCCCGCGCCGCTTGCGCCCGGTCCGGCTCCAGCGCTGGAAAAGCGCCGCTGGGCGTGCTGCAGAAACCCGCCGCCTTCGACTGGCAGGACGACGGAATGCGCGACGCCCCGATCCGCCACGCCCACGACCTGGTGATCTACGAGATGCACGTGCGCGGCTACACCCGCGATCCCTCCTCCGGCGTCGCCGAGGCACGGCGCGGCACCTTTCTCGGCGTGGTGGACAAGATTCCCTATCTGCGCGAACTCGGTATCACCGCCGTCGAGCTGCTGCCGGTGCAGCAGTTCGACCCGCAGGAAGGCAATTACTGGGGCTACATGACGCTGAATTTCTTCGCGCCGCACCAGGCCTACGCCAGCGACCCGGCGCGCGCGGGCGAGGAGTTCAAGACGATGGTGCGCGAACTGCACCGCGCCGGCATCGAGGTGATCCTCGACGTGGTCTACAACCACACCAGCGAGGGCGGCCTCTCCGGCCCGACCTACGGCTTTCGCGGCGTCGACAACAGCACCTACTACCTGCTCAACCCCGGGAATTTCAGCCAGGCGATCGACGTCACCGGCACCGGCAACACCCTGCACACCGCCAACCACGCGGTGCGCTCCCTGGTGCTCGACAGCCTGCGCCACTGGGTCAGCGAATACCACGTCGACGGCTTCCGCTTCGACCTCGCCTCAGTGTTCACCCGGCGCTCCGACGGCAGCCTCGATCTGGAAGACCCGCCCATCATCGGCGCGATCCGTACCGACCCGTTGTTGGCCGGTTGCCGCCTGATCGCCGAAGCCTGGGACATCGCCAGCTACCAGCTTGGCCGCGCCTTTCCCGGCCTGGCCTGGCGGCAGTGGAACGGGCAATACCGCGACAACATCCGCCGCTACGTGAAGAGCGACGCCGGCATGCTGCCCGCCATGCTGCAAGGCCTGTACGGCAGCGACGGCCTGTTCCCGGACAGCGTCGAGGAGGCGCGCCATCCCTGGCAGAGCGTCAACTACATCGTCAGCCACGACGGCTTCAACCTGTACGACCTGGTCAGCCACAACGGCAAGCACAATCTCGCCAACGGCCACGGCAACAGAGACGGCAGCGACGACAACCATGCCTGGAACGGCGGCTTCGAAGGCAGCCCCGCGCCGGCCGCCGTGGAGACCTTCCGCCGCCGCCAGGCGCGCTTTCTCGCCACCCTGCTGATGCTCTCAAACGGCACGCCGATGTGGCTGGCCGGCGACGAATTCCTGCACAGCCAGGGCGGCAACAACAACCCCTACAACCAGGACAACCCCACCACCTGGCTGGCCTGGAACCGGCTGCCCGAGGAAGCCGCCTTCCAGCGCTATCTGCGCGGCCTGATCGCCCTGCGGCGCACCCATCCAACCTGGTCACGGCACGGCTTCTGGCGCGGCGACGTGCGCTGGTTCGGGGTCAACGGCGGCATCGACTTCAGTCCCGACAGCCGCGCCTTCGCCTTCTTTCTGGCGGGTGAGGGTTTGGCAGAGGGCGAGGCTGACGACGACTTCTACGTCCTGGTCAACGCCTGGTGGGAACCGCTCGATTTCACCGTCCAGGCTAACGCCGCCGGCGGCTGGCTGCGCCTGTTCGACAGCGCCGCCGACGCGCCCGGCGATTATCTGGAACCGGGCAGCGAGGCCCCGCTCCTGGGCAATATCTATCGAGTCGCCGAACGCTCGGTTGTGGTTTTGCGGGCGATTTGAAGACGTCGTAGTCGTAGGGTGCGCCGCGCGCACCGTTCAACTTGCACACCACTCGTAGGAGCGCCTCATGAGAAACACAATTGATAAGCCTTTGTTTTGA
>JASJPG010000085.1:0-26617 GCA_031426815.1 Hydrogenophilaceae bacterium | reverse complement strand
GCTGGCGAGGCCGCTCTGGCCTTGCACCGTGGCGACCGTGATGGCGTCGGCTTCGGTCAGGTAGAGGCCGCCGTTCGCCGCACTGGCGGTCAGCATGGCAACGCCGATTTCCAGGTGGTTGAGGCTGCCGCCAATGGCGTCAGCGACGCTGAGTTTCAGGCTGGTGGCGTTGATATCGACGTCGCTGTCGCCGTCGGCATCCTGGTCGAGCAGGCTGCCGCCGAGCGTCAGCACGACTTCGCCACTGCTGACGAGGTCGCTCTGGCTGGCGTCTTGCGCCTGGCTGGCGACGCTGCCGTCGCGGCCGATGCGGTTGACGCTGATCGCCAGGGTGTCACCGATGCTCAGGTCGTCGCTTTCGCTCAGATAGAGGCTGCCGAGATTAGCGCTGAGCGTGGCGATGCTGCTTTCGATGGCGTTGTCCGCCGCGCCGAAGCCGCTGCCGGCGCTGATCTTGAGTTGGTTGGCGCTGAGGTTGACGGTATCCGTGCCGCTACTGAACGCATCGCTGATCGCGCTGCCACTCAGGCTGATATTGCCCGAGGTCGCCAAATCGCCGAGCTGGATGGCGCCGGTTGCGACGTAGCGGATGTTGCCGCTGCCGCTGGTGCTGCCGGCGCCCTGCGCCATGACGATGGTGGCTGCTTGCACGTCGATCGTGCCGGCGCCGCTGGCGTCGATGTCGCCCGCCGCGCCTTGCGTCAATGCACCGCTGGCCAGGAGGCTGATATGGCCGCCGGCGCTGACGTCGACGTTAAGGTCCAGCGTGCTGGCGGCGTCGAGCAACAGGTTGCCGCCGCTGCTCATCGCCGCGTCGCCAGTCAGGTTGCCGCCGCTGACCAGGACCAGGTTGCCGCTGCTGGCGAGGCCGCTCTGGCCTTGCACCGTACCAACCGTGACGGCGTCGGCTTCGCTCAGGTAGAGGCCGCCGTTCGCCGCACTGGCGGTCAGCGTGGTGACGCTGATTTCCAGGTGGTTGAGGCTGCTGCCAATGGCGTCAGCGACGCTGAGTTTCAGGCTGGTGGCGTTGATATCGACGTCGCTGTCGCCGTCGGCATCCTGGTCGAGCAGGCTGCCGCCGAGCGTCAGCACGACTTCGCCACTGCTGACGAGGTCGCTCTGGCTGGCGTCTTGCGCCTGGCTGGCGACGCTGCCGTCGCGGCCGATGCGGTTGACGCTGATCGCCAGGGTGTCGCCGATGACCAGGTCGTCGCTTTCGCTCAGATAGAGGCTACCGAGATTGGCGCTGAGCGTGGCGATGCTGCTTTCGATGGCGTTGTCCGCCACACCGAAGCCGCTGCCGGCGCTGATCTTGAGCTGGTTGGCGCTGACGTTGACGGTGTCGGTACCGCTTTCGAACGGATCGCTGATCGCCGTGCCACTCAGGCTGATATTGCCGGAGGTGGCAAGTTCGCCCAACTGGATTGCGCCAGTTGCAGCGTAGCGGATGTTGCCGCTGCCGCTGGTGCTGCTGGCGCCCTGCGCCATGGCTATGGCGGCGGCTTGCACGTCGATCGTGCCTGCACCGTTGGCGACGATGTCGCCCGCTTCGCCTTGCGTCAATACACCGCTGGCCAGGAGGCTGATATGGCCACCGGCGTTGGCGCCGGCATTGAGGTCCAGCGTGCCGCTGGCGTCGAGCAACAGATTGCCGCCGCTGCTGATCGCCGCGTCGCCAGTCAGGTTGCCGCCGCTGACCAGGACCAGGTTGTCGCTGCTGGCGAGGCCGCTCTGGCCTTGCACCGTACCAACCGTGACGGCGTCGGCTTCGCTCAGGTAGAGGCCGCCGTTCGCCGCGCTGGCGCTGAGGCTGGCGACGTTGAGTTCGAGGTGGTTGCCGCTCGCGCCGATGCCGTTGCCGGCCTGCAGTTTGAGACTGGTCGCGGCGATGTCGCTATCGCTGTCGCCATCGGCGTCCTGGTCGAACAGGCTGCCGCCGAGCATCAGCACGACTTCGCCACTGCTGACGAGGTCGCTCTGGGCGAGGTCGGTGATTTGCGAGGCGCTGGCATCGGGGTTGATGACGGTGCCGTTGGCGAGAACACGATTGACCGTGACCGCGCCGGTGTCGCCGATGACCAGGTCGTCGCTTTCGCTCAGGTAGAGACCGCCGCTGCCGACCAGAGCGCTGAGCGTGGCGATGCTGCTTTCGATGGCGTTGTCCGCCGCGCCGAAGCCGCCGCTGGCACTGATCTTGAGTTCATTGGCGCTGAGGTTGAGGTTGTTGCCGGCATCGGCATCGCTGATCGCGCTGCCGCTCAGGCTGACGTTGCCGCCGGTGCTCAGCAAACCCAGTTGCAATGCGCCGGTCGCCGCGTAGCGGATGTTGCCGCTGCCGCTGCTGACGCTGGCGCCATCGGCCATGGAGATGCTGGCGGCCTGCACGTCGATCGTGCCGCTGCCGCTGGTGGCAATGTCGCCCAGCGCAGATTGAGTCAATGCGCCAGTGGCCAGGATGCTGATGTGGCCGCCTTCGGCGCTGACGCCGGCATTGAGGTCCAGCGTACCGCTGACACTGATCAGGATGTTGCCGGTGCCGCTGGCATGCAATGCCTGATTCAGTACGGTGTCGCCGCCCGAGGTGAGTACCAGGGAGGCGCCATTGACAATGTGCATCCCCGCCAGATCGCCCGCATCGCCGCTCGCGCTGGTGTTGCCATCGACGCCGACACGGTTGATGGAGACGGCTGCGACGGAGCCGATCGACAGACCATCCTGTTCTTTCAGCCAGGCGCTGCCGGCGGAAACGCTGATCGCGATGGTGCCGGAGTCGGTCTCGATTTCCGCGCTGGCGGTGCCGATGCCGTTGACCGCTTCGAGGCGCAGGCCGTCGGCCAGGATATTGATGCTCCTGATCGGATTGAGATCGTCGCCTTGCACGTCGAGGATCTGATCGCCCGCCTTGATGCTGACGTTGCCGGCGCCGGCGTTGATGACCCCGAGCGAGGTGCTGCCCGCGCTGCTTTCCAGGCGCACATTGCCGCTGTTGGTCAGCAACTGCGCGTTGGCTTCGAAGGTAATCGCGTCGTCGGCGAGCAGATCCAGCGTCTGACCGGTTGCCAGCGTCTGTATCGTGCCGGACTCCGCGCCCAGGTTGTCGATCAGGATGCTGTCCTTGGCCAGGAAGCTGATGCTGCCGAAACTGGAAGTGACGTCGGAACGGATGTCGAGGTTGGCCGCCGTGCCTTCCGCCGTTTCTCCCGCCGAGAGCAGCAGGTTGCCGCTGTCGCCGGTGCTGCGAATCGCGTCGATGACGGTGATGCCGCCATTGACGGTGACCACGCTCATGTTGCCGCCGTCGCCGCCCAGGTCGATGGCATGCGCGCCCGCCGCAGCCTGAATTTCAAGCGCGGTCGTTTCGTGCAGATACAGGCCGCCACTGAGGGCATTGCTGGCGCTGATCGATTTCACCTGGGTCTGGATCGCCGCCGAGCCGGTGCCGATGCCGGTCGCCGCGTCGAATGCCACGCTCGCGCTCTCGCCATCGATATTCAGTCCTTCGCCGAGGCCGCCCGTCACGCTGCGACCATCGCCGATGCCGCCCATCAGCGCGGTCAGTCCGATCGAGCCATCCGCCTCGATCAGGCTGAGCGTGATCGATAGGCCGGCGCTCATGCGGACTGCGCCGGTATCGCCCGCATTCAGCGAGGTCAGTCTGACGCCGTCATTCATGACGATGTTGCCCGCCGCCGACAGGTCGATCAGCGCGCCGGTCGAGTCCATGTCGCCCGCCTGGACGATGTCGCCCGCGCTGGAGGCAATCTGGATCAGGCCGCCCGCAGTGGTCAGCGTGCCGTCATTACCGGCATCGTCGGTGTTGACGATGTCGCCGGTGGCGCTCAGGAAGATCGCTCCGGTCGTGGTCGTCAAGGCATCGTTGACCAGGATCTGCATGTCGCTGCCCGCCGCGCGCAGGTCGATATCGCCCTGCCCCGCCACCCCGATGCCGCTGCCCGCGGCCAGCACGGTGATCGTGCCGGATGCGGTGGTCAGCACGATATCGCCGGAACCGGCCGCGTTCTGCTGGATCAGCGAGGCGATGCCGATATCCCCGCCCGCCGCCGTCTCGTTGATGACGATATCGCCACTGGCGCCGGTATTCAGCGCGGTCAGCGTGCTCACTTCCGTGTAGGCCAGCGTAATGCCGGCCGCCGCGCGCACATTGAGATCGGCGGCGCGGATCGCTTCGCCGGTGCTGCCGTCGTCCAGACTGTTGGACTGGGTAATGGCGCCGCTTTCCGAATACAGCACGATGTCGTGCAACGTGCCGGCGCCGGTACGCGCTTCGATCTTGTTGTAGAGGTTGATGTCGTTGACGGCGTCGAGCTTGATGTCGCCGTTGACCAGCAAGGTGTAGTTCGCACTCGCGTAGTCCTCAACGACGACGCTGCCGCCGTAGATTTCCATGCTGTCGCGCAGCATCGGCTGGCCGGCCACGTTCATCGCGCCGACGCGCACCGCGCCGGCATTGCTGACGGCATGGCCGCCGCTTTCGTGGCCGATGACGATCTTGCTGAAGCCTTCCGCAAAGGCCTGGATCTCGTTGATATCGATATTCAACGTCGACGCGGTGTTGCTGAAGGCCGGCGTGCCGATTTCGATGGCCGCGCTCACCGTGGTCGGACGCAGCGTCATTACGCCGCTGCCGACGACGGATTCGCCGCCCCAGAGGAAGCTGATCTCGTCGGCTTCGACGAACAGATCGCCGCCACCGTTGAGTACCACGCCGCGCTCGAACACGACCTGGCTGGCGCCGAAGATCTTCAGGTCGCCGCCGTTGTTCAACGTGACCGCCTGGCGGAACGTCACCGTACCGGTCGCGGTGATGGTGATATCCCCGTTCAGGATGACTTCGCCGTCGAATGTCACGTTATCCGGATTGTTCAACGTACCGCTGACATCGACGCCGCCGATGACCAGGTTTTCCAGCGGATCCACGCCGCCCAGCGCGCCGTACAGACGCACATTGCCGGGTGCGTAAAGCGACAGCGTGTCGGCATCGGTATCGCCGTTGCCATCCAGCCAGTGCGCAGAACTGGCGCCCAGCTGGATATTGCCGGAACCGTCGCTGCCCGCCGTGATGATGCGGTCGTCGACGATCAACATCGAGTCGTTGACGATGGCGTCGTCGGAGGTCGTGACGTCGGCCGAAATGGTCGTGGTATGGCCGGAGCCGTCGATCACCAGGGAGGAGCCGCCGAGCAGCACGATAGGCCGCTCGATATGGACTTCGCCGCCCAGCGAGGGCGTGCGCAGGGTCAGGTTGTCGTTCAGCGTGATCGTGGTCGCGGTGGCGCCGGTCTCGCTGATGTAGATGTTGTAACTGCCATCCTCGCCGCCGATCACGATCTCGTTGAATCCGTCCTGCAAGTGCGCCAGTTCGGAATTGTTGAGGTACATCGTGTCGCTCAGCGCCGTGCGGCTGGTGCCGTCGAACACCGTTCCGGCGGACAAGGCGTCGCCCAGCACGATATCGGTGGACGGATTCAGCGGTACGAAGGACACCACGGCGCCGGCACTGCGCATGTCGGCGGCGATTTCCACGTCGTTGCCACGGATGGTGATGTCCTTGCCGCTGGCGTCCACCGCACCGCTGATGGTCTGGTCGCCGGACAGGCTGGATGCTTCGGTGGTGCCGCCCTTGCTGCCGGACACCGTGCTGTCGGTTGCGACTTCCACATTGGAGGTGGCCAGGATGATCACATCCTGCCGCTCGCTGCTGGCCGCGGTCAGTTCCACGGCATCGACCACGATCGCCAGCGGGCTGAACAGGAAGCCGTCGACGCGCGCGCCGATCTCGTCGCGCACGACGATGCGCAGGTCGCCATCGGCAGTCTGCAGGAATGCGCCATTGGCGGCGCGCAGTACGGTGCCGTTGTAGAGGTGCGAGGCTTCCAGGTAACTCGGTACGCTCGCGGCGATCACTTCGCCGGTCTGCGCATCCACCGAGAACATGCCCTGGCGCATCAACCATTGCAGTTCGGGGTCGAAATCGCGCTGCGTACCTTCATCGGCGCCATCGGCCACGGTCAGCCAGCCGGCGACGCGGGTGTATGCGCCATCCACCACTTCGGTGTACGCATTGACCAGGCCGCCGCGCGGAATCTTGATCACGATGTCGCCCGCGCCGGCCACCCGCACGCCGGCGTCATCCAGCGTGATATCGCCGTCTTCGGCGGTGAGCGAAACGCCGCCGCCGGTCGTGCTCACGTCGGCGCTAAGCGTGATGATGCCGCCCGTGCCGCCAGCATAGAGGCTGACCGCGCCGCTGGTGGCGGTCACCCCGGAGCCGCCGTCGGCGGTGACGATGGCACCGTTGAGGGTCGCGATGCTGACGCTGCCGCCGGCGTTCTGGTCGACCTTGTCGAGGATCAGGCCATCGACATCCTCGATTGCCACATCGCCGCTGCCGCTATTGGTGAAGTTCAGGCGCGCCACCTCGGTCTCGATGGCATTGCCGGCCGAGCCGATGCCGCCGGTGGCGACGATGAACAGGCGCGCATCCCTGGCGATGATGTCGGAACTGCCCTCGCCGCCATCGACCACGCCACCCGAGGTAATGGTGACATCGGCGATATTGGTGGTGCGCAGTTTGCCCAGCGTGATCGCGCCGCCGGCGTCGAGATCGAGCGTGCCGCTGCCGGCATCGACGAAGGTCTCACCGGTCATGGTCATGGCGCCGCTGCCGGCGTCGAGGTCGATGTTGCCGCCGATGCTGACGATATCGCCCTGCTCGGAGAGTGCCATGCCCGCCGCGGCATGCACGGTCACATGACCGGTCGCCGTGGTGATGGCCTGGTTGAGGTTAATCGCCCCCGCCGTGGTGGTCAGGCTGACAGCGTTGCTGCCGGCAGCGGTGATGGCGCCGTTCAGCGTCAGCGTGCCGCCGGACTGAACGAATACCGCATCGTCATCGCTGCTTTCGATCTGCTCGATGGTGACGCCATCCGCCTCGTAGATACTGATGCCATCCTTGGCGACGATATTCAGCGTATCGGCCTCGATGGTATGCGTGGCGTCGCCCAGGTTGACTGCGCCAGCCAGGGCGGACAGCGTCACACCGCCAGCGCCGTTGAGGCTGGTGATGCTGATATCGCCGTTCCTGGAGGTGATGTTCAGATTGCCGGCAAAACCCGCAATGCTGCCGATGGCGATGTCGCCGTCGGCGACCAGCGTGATGTTGCGTCCAGTAAAACCTTCCGTGCCCGGCATCGTGATGCTGCTGATGGTGAGCGCGCCGGTCTGGAACACCGTGAGGTCGCCATCGCCGGTCATGCTCACCTGCATGCTGCCGACTTCGGAGGTGATGGTCAGGTTCTTGCCTGAGCTCACCTCGAGCGTACCCGCGGTCACCTTGCCGCCCAGCGTGACGCCGCCGTCGGCGCTGAGAATGACGGTGCCTGTGCTGCCGACATCGAGGGCAGAGACCACCACCAGGTCGCCAGTACCGACGCCGTCGCCGGCGACCAGATTGATGGTTTCTCCGGCGTTGGTCGGCAGATTCACCACGGTCAGGCTACCGGTCACCTTCATGCCGTAACTGCCCGGATCGCGGTCCGGCACGATGACGACCTTGCTGCCATCGAACACTTTCGGATTGGTCGGCGAACCCAGCGCGGTATCGGACGCGGCCCCGCTGACCAGGAAGGAGACGCCATCGGTTTCGCCGGTCAGGCTCAGCGCATCACCGACCACCGCGGCGGTCGCGAAGGTACTGCCGGTCGTTGCATGGTTGATCTTGCCGGCCAAGGCGGTCAGCGCGCTGGCCTTGCTTGCATCGCCGGTCGTCGTGAACGCGACGCCGCCGATGGTGACCGTGTATTTCAGGCTGGCGCTATGCAGCGTCGAGGTGAAATCCAGACTGCTGCTCTGGGCGCCGCCGGCGACCGCGCTTTGCAACGATTTCTGCGCCGACGCGCCGACCACTTCGTTGGCCGAAGATTGGCTGACCGTCACCGCATCTACGCTGAAAGCGGCGTTGAACGCATCCGCCGTCAACGTGAGCTTGCGGTTGGCTGCGTCGACGCCGGCGGTGATCGCCTCGTCGGCATCGATCGCCGCGCCGAGCTTGTCCAGCACGCCCTTGTTGTCGGCCGTATGCCATTGCGCCTGCACTTCGGTGCCATCGACCAGCACGGAATAGACGTGCGTATTGACCGTGACGGCATAGGTATATCCATTCGCCGGTACAGCGGATTCGCTGAACTGGATCGAACTGACCTGCTTGACGCTGGTGCCTGCCGCGGTGGTCGGGTTGACCCCATCGTCGATGACGCTGGCGAGCTGGCTGAACGACACCGTGTCGATGCTGAAGTCGGTATCGTTGGCAACGCCGGTCAGCGCCAGGGTGCGCAGGTTGATGTCTTTCGCCACCGTCACCAGATTGGTTGCCACGAGGGCGGTTTCCATCTCGCCGAGCAACTCGGTCCAGGTCTTGGTCGGAGCGACTGCGGCGAACGTGACGACACCGACCGGGATCGTCAATGTCTGCGCGCCGGCGTCATAGGTCACATCGCCGCCGACCCCCGCTTCGATTGCGCTTTCCAGATCGCCCAGCACCTGCGCCCAGGAGGTTCCCGTCGCGGTGGCGTTGTAACGCTTGCCGTCGACGATGACCAGGTAACCGCGACCGGCCACCGGATCGACGCTGTCGGGGTAGGTGATCGTGCCGCCGGAAACGCTGATGGTGGTCGGTACGCCCGGGAATTGCGGCGCCGCGGCCGACATGGCAATCGGCGTGCCATTGGTCGATACGCTGATCGGCGTGCCGTTGATCACCACGGTCAACTCGGTATCGCCCTGGATGCTCGGATCGCCGAAGTCGATGACGCTTTGCTGCTTGACGCCGGTGGCGGCAAAGGTGGACGGCACCGAGCCATCGCTTTCGATTGCCACGCCAGGCGTTGCGAAGACACGTTCGATGACGAACGCGGTGTTCGCCGCATCCGCAACCAGCTTGAGCGAACTCGCACTGGCGCTGCCATCGGCTTTCTGGCCGACGGTCACGGCGACGGCTTCACCCGCTTCGATCTGCGCTTCGAGTTCGCCCAGCAGCGAAGCCCAGGTCGCGCTCACGGTGTTGTTATGCGCGGTGGCGGATGCGCCGATCGCGGCTTTCAGACCGTTGCTGATTTCCGTCAACGTGGCGCTGCCGTCGGCGGTATAGGTATATGCATTGGCGCCGATATGTACGGTGTAGACCCCGTTGTTGACCGGCGACAGCGAGGACAGATTGAGCACGCGGCCGGCATCGGTGGTGTTGGAACCGCCGACGCTGATCAGGTCGGCGCCGCCGACCGGGCCGGAGCCGGCGACCGTGATGGCCTTGGTGCCGGCGCCGCTGGTGACGGTGATGACGTCGGTCGCGTTGTCATAGCTGGCAGCGTAGCTCGCGGAAGCATCGATCAGGCTGGCCAACTGGCTGCCGATATCGTCCAGTTTGTCGCCGCGCACCGCGGTGTAGGCAAACGGATCCGTGCCGAGATTGACCGTGTAGACACCGCCGCGCACGGCCGTGACGCCGCTCAGGTCGATGCTGCGGTCATAGTCCACGTCAGCGATATCGGCGACGTTGACCGCAATCGCACCGCCACCGGCGGTCTTGCTGATGCTGGCCGTACCGGCGCCGCTGGTGACCGTGATGACGTTGCCGGCCGGCGCGGCGGCGACGAATTCCGCCTTGCCGTCGATCGCGTTGCGCATCCCGGTGACGATTTCAGCCAGCGTGGCGTCGGCGTCCGAAGTGTAGGTGCAGTCGACCGTGCCGATCCGAATCGTGTAGGCGGTGGCGTTAGCGACCGTCAAACCGCTGAGATCGATGCTGCGGTCGTAATCGACGTCGGCGATGTCGGCAGCGTTGATGCCGCTGCCGTTGACCGCGCTGACGCCGCCGATCGCGGCCGAGGTGTCCACCCAGATATCCGCCGTGTCCGCTCCGGTGATGTAGAGCAGATGGTTGCCGCCGACCCGCGCCGTATAGGCGTGGTCATTGATCAGCACGCTGTACAGGGTGTCGACCAACGGTAGCGTGCCGCTGAAAGTGAGATCGGAAACCTGGGTCGCCGATGTTCCCGCCATGGCGTCCGGCACGCTGCCGTTCGAGCTGACCGCGCCGCTGAGCGGCGAGGTCGGCGTAATCACTTCGACCTTGACCGTGCCCAGGGTGAATCCACCAGCGTCGCTGAGCGTCAGCTTCTGCGCGCCGGCATCGCTTGCGACATCGTCGACATGCGGCTCCAGCAAGGCATCGAGCGCGGCCAGCACGACGGACCAGTCGGTTGAACTGGTGTCGAGCACGTAATCCTGCGCATCCAGCGTGATGGTGAAGCGCCGATTGGCGCCCAGCACATCGCCGAAAGCGATCTCGTTCTGCTGTGGCGTGGCGACGCCGGCCGGCGTGGTCGAGACACTGGCGTTATAGGCGCCACTGCCGCTGGCCGCGTCGGTCAACTGGGTGACGGTGGTGTCGCCGGCGATCAATCCGCCGCTACCGACCGCGGTGAACTTGACTTCCAGTTCATCGAACGCACCGGTGTCGGACATGCTGGTCAGCACTTTCGGCGCGACTTTCGCCACGCCGCTGGCCGCCATGTTGACGGTCATCGAGTACGAGAACAGATCTGCTGCGGTTTGATCGAAGGCGGCGACATAGCCGCTCGCTTCGAACGCTTCGTTGGTCGACTTCGCGGTCAGCGTCAGGATGTTGCCGTTGGCGCTGGCGCTCACGCTGGAGCGGGTATAGGCCTGAATCTGGTCGGCAACGGCGGTCAGCAAGGAAGACTGCGTCGTGTTGTCGACGCTGGCGGTGGCCATGTACTGACGTCCGGCCGCCCAGATGATCACCGATTCGCCCTTGGCGTAGGTATGGGCGCTGAACTGCAACTGGCTGACCTGCGCCTGCGCGGAGGTGGTGCCGGTGCTGACGACGGCATCGAGCGGCTGGGCGATATCCAGCGTGATGATCTGGTCGCCGGCACCGCTGGCGATCGTGATGACGTTGCCGGCGGCGGTTGCGACATAGCTCGTATGTCCGTCGATGGACGCCTTCAGGCCGCTGACGATTTCAGCCAGCGTGGCGTTGGCATCGGCCGCGTAGTTGATCCTGACACCGCCGATGTTGGCGGTGTAGGTCGCATTGTTGGCGACCGTCAGGCCGGTCAGATCGAGGCTGCGATCCACTTCGGCATTTGCGCCGGCGGCATTGATGACCGCGCCGCCGCTGCCTGCGATGACATCGGTGGTCGCAGCGGTCGCGCTGAAGGCGAGAGTCGACGCCAGCGCCAGCGAACGCGCGCCGCTGTTGACGGTGATGACAAAGGCCTCGCCCTGCTCGATCTTGAACTTGAGCGCATTCAGGATGGTCGCCCAGGAGTTGGCGGTGATGCTGTTGACCACTTCGCCATAGGTCACCTGATACTGGAAGTTGCCGGTATCGATACTGAACACGTCGCCGACACCCGGCGTGGTGTTGGCGAAAGTCAATGTCGTGGTCTGCGTCTGCGCCGCTGCTTCGGTGGTATTGCTGACTGCAACCGGCAATCCGTCGACCAGCGCGCCCCATTCGTAGGCCATGGTCTTGGCATCCACCGTGATGGTGCTGCCGGCGGTCTTCTGGGTACCTTCCGAGGTTCCCGCCTCGATCCGGTCGACATAGATCAGGTCGCCCGCCATGACCACGATGGCGTCGCCGCCGGCGGTATTGCGGATATCGCGGATGTACAGATCGTCGCCGGCCTTGACCGTGATGGCGCCGTCAGCGGCAACGATGCGATCCACCACCAGCGTGGTCGCCTCATTGACACTGATCGCGCCGGCGAGTGTCGATTCAACCGAGAGTCGGTTGATCAGGGTATTCAGTTGCACACCATTCGTCGCACGGATGTCCAGCGAATCGGCGATGAAGACGGAGGCGCCATCGGCGGTGATCGAATTGGCTTCGATGACCAGGTTGCCGCTATTGGCGTCGGCCGAGACGATGCCGCCCAGCACGGTGAGCGTGCCGTGGATATCGAAACTGACATTCTCGGCCGAAGCGTAGCCTTCGACACCGCCGACGAAGCCGGTCAGGGTCAGGCTGCTGCCCAGGTTGAGCGTGATGTCGCGCAGGGCACGCAGTTCGAACGACGACGTCGGCAGCGCTTCTGTCGCACCGCCGGCAGTAGTCAGGGTCAGATTCAGGAAGCCGGTCGGGCGGGCAATACTGCCTTCGACCAGAATGTCATTGAAATCGCCGTCGCCGTTGTAGTCGTTCTGCACATATTCATACAGATCGGGCGAATAGATGCCGTCAAGGTTCTTGTCCAGATGGCGGGTGTACTCGCTGAGTTTATCCAGCTTGTCGCCATCGTTATTCCAGTCGATGTTGTCGAACGACTCGTACACGATGTCGAACTTGTCGCCGTCGCCGTTGTAATCGGCGTTGTAGGTGATCTCGTGATAGACATCGTTCATGTCGCCATCGCCGGTGTAATCGGCGATGCCCTGCGTCTCGTACAGCGTATCGGCGGTGTCGGCATCGTCGTTGAAACGGATTGCCTGCATGGTGTCGCGCTGGCCTTCCGCCTGCAGCAGGACGCTGTCGATCTTGCTGTCGGCATCGTTGCCGCCGATGTAGTAGCCGGACTTGATGCCGATCGTGCCAAGCAGGGTGAGATCCTGCCCGGCCACCAGTTCGAGCCGCTTGTTGGCGGAAATCGAAGCGGCCTGGTAGATCGAGATGGCGGAACGCCCGGCATTGGCGGCCAGGGTAATGGTGTTGCCGGCAGCGCTGGCTGAATAGCCGGCCAGCGCCACGGTCAGGCCGGAAACGATCTCGGCCAGGGTGGCGCTGCCGTCCGCGGTGTAGCTATTGGCGACGCCATCGATATTGACGGTGTAGTTGCCCCCGCTGACCACGCTCATGTTGGCCAGGTTGAGGGTACGGTCATGGCCGCTATCCGACACATGCGCCGGATTGATGGCGACGTTGCCGACACCGGAACCGAAGCTGAGCGAACTGCCGGTATGCAGGATCACCGTATCGGCGGAAATCGTGCTGGGCAGCAGGCGGGTGACTTCGCTGCCGGTGCCGAACTGGAAGTAATCGCCGGCCTGGTATTCGATCAACTCGGGGGCATTGAAGAAGCGGTAGAGCTGGACCGATTGCGCCGCATCAAAGGCGATGCCGCGGCTGTAGCTGAGCGAGTCGCCGGAGCTGGGCGCATCGACCCGGATGCTGCCGGTCTGGCTGGTCAGGCGGATGGTGTCGCCGGCGATATGGGCGTCGGCGCCGACCCTGATGTCGCCTGCGGCGACGATGCTGACCAGGCTGTTGCTGTTGACGCCGCCGATTGCGGTGACGGCGTTGATGATGTCCAGCCCCTTGGCGCTTTCGATATGGCCGTCGAAATCGGTCAGCTCGATGTTGCCGGAAGTGGTGATGGCATCCAGGCTGTTGACCGCCATTTCCAACGCGGTGATGCCGCTGAAAGCACGCAAGGTGAGCCGGTCGGCGACGATATCGACCTGGCCGTCGCTGTAGGTTTCGCCAATGCGGCCGGCCGTCGATTCGAGCCGGATGTCGCCGGCGGAACTGGTATTGGAATAGCTGACCGCGGCGCCGTCGGCGCTGTCTTCGGCCTGCACGACAGGTTTGTCGTCATCGGTTTCGGTGTAGACGCCGGCCGAGACATAACGCACCAGAATATCGCCCACCGCCTTGATGTAGATATCGGGATCGGTGTCGTTGTGCGCATCCTTGTTGGACAGGATGTAGACATCGGCGACATCGACCTTGCCGCCGATGCCGTCGACGAAATCGCCCGCTTTCAGATCGAAATCGCCCTGTGCAATCCACACCTTGGTCAGCGTGAGGTTACGGGTCAGCACATCCCCCGCCTCGTTTTCGATGTTGACCTGGGTGATATCGACATCGCCGCTACGCGTGGTTTCGATGGTCAGGCTGTTGACATAGGTGGTCAGGGTCAGCGCGCCGGCCACTTTGATGCTGAGGGCATCCGCCATCAGGATCGAGTCGCCGTCGATGTCGATCTGGCCTTCGATGTTGAACGTCAGGTCGCCGCGCGCGCCGTTGCGCAGGTTGATCACGGTAATGTCGGCCGAACTGGTCAGCGTCAAATCATGCGTGGTCAGGATGACGTCGTTGCGATCGCTGCTGCCCAGCGTGCGCACATCGGTCACGATCATGTCGCCGAACACGGTCACTGCAATCGAACCGTCGGCGGTGACCGCATGCGACAGGTCCAGGCTCTGCTGGTTGGTGAGTTCGATATTGCCGGCGCCGGCCAGATCGAGATCGACAAACAACACGTTGGCGTTCAGGGTCATGCCGTTGTCGGCATCGGCCTCCAGCCAGTCGGCCGTGATGCGGCCGGATGCCTGGGTGGCGGTCACACTGTTGCCGCTGAGGGTCTGATCGACTTGCTGGATATAGCCGCCGGCCGCGTTCAGGTCGACCTTGTGGCCGCTGGCCGTCGCTGCCAGCGTCGAGCCGTCAAGAATGATGTTGCCACCGTACTGGCCGGTGGTCAGCGAAAGATCGCCGCTGGTCGCTTTCAGGAAAACATCGGCGTCGCCGCCGATGCCGCCGTCCTGACTGACGCCATCGCCGGCATGCAGCGTGATGACTCCGGCCGTGATGCGGCCGCTGAGCGCGATATTGCGGTCGGCATTGATGTCGATGCCGGCGCCATCGTCGGCCAGGACTTCGCCGCCCAGGGTCATATCGCGGCTGGATTCGAAGACGATGGAATTTCCGCTGGTGGCGCTGGCGGATACCCGGGCCGTGCCATCGAGCATCAGATTCTCGCCGGCATGCAGGTTGATGGTGGCCGCGGTCAGCTTGGCTTCAATCGGGTTGTCGCCGCCGCTGGCCGGGATGTTGCCCTTGATCTGCAACAGCGTATCGGCATCGATGTCGAGCGTGGTATCCGCCGCCAGTTTGCCGGACAGGCGCGCAGCACCGCCCGCGTCGATGGTGATGCTGGCGCCGTGGATCGATTCGCCGTCGAAATCGCCGCCGCGCGCAAGCGAGCTTTCCAGCGTGACGCTGGTGCGCAACACGGTCTGCTGCTCGATGATCGGAACCGTCTTCCAGACCGTGACGTCCTTCATGTTCACCACCATCACGTCCTGCGTGCTGGTCTCGTAGATCGGCCGATAGTCGACGATCTCGCTGGGCATGGTGACCACCTGGAACTGGAACTGGTCGCGTCGATCGTAAACGTCATGCCACTGCGAGGCCCAGTTGTAGACGTAATCGTCGTAGGTCTCGGTATGCGCCACGTTGACGGTTTCGCGCCAGCGCATCTGCAGGTTCAGGTTGTTGCGTTCCCAGGCGCCCTCGTCCGATTCCCAGGCCTGGCTCTGCACGTTGCTGTTGCCATAGGTATTGGCGTAGCTCTGGATGAAATTGCGGTCGCCCCAGCCATGGTCGTAACTGACGTTGCCGGCATGGTTCGGCCACTGTTCCCAGCCCCACTCGGTGAAATCGTAGTCGTTGACATACCCCATATCGACCACCGTCCAGCCGGTCGTGTAGGAGTAGGTCATGCCGAACATGCTGGCGCGGTGCGATTCCGAACCGGCAGCATAGACGACTGCAGCGCCGCCGCCCGCACCGAAACTGTCCAGCGCGGCAAAGGCGACGGTATAGCCGTTCTTGCTCAGGAAACTGGTATCGGCGTTGTTTTCGAGCACGCTGTACCAGGTATTGGCGGCAAGGAGATTGTTGGAACTGGTGTAGTTGTCGCCGCTGTAAACCTGGTAATCGCCGCGCTGGTTCAGGTCGACGCCGCTGCTGATGGTGTAGTCGCCGGTGCTGGTCGCCTGCCAGACCCAGGTCGGCGCGCGATCCATCACTGAATCGGCGGTGGAACGGTCGCTGACATCGAACACCCGGTCGCCGGAACCTTGGACATAAGCCACGGACCAGCGTCCGACGTAACCGTCGTTGTTGGTGCTGTTCAGGGTCCAGCCCGCATTCCAGTTGTCATCCGGGTTGGTGGTGACGTTGCTGTACTCCATCACCGACTTGTCCTGGGTATAGGTCACCTTGGCGGTATCGATGTAGCGGCCGACCTTTTCACCGGTAGGCGCTGCATTCACGTCCAGCGTGACCCAGCTGGCATCGTTCTCGCCATTGATCGTCGTGTCGCCGGTCAGGTATTTCGCCTCACCCTGGCTGATGATGTTGAGGATGTTTTCCTTCGCCCCTTGCGGCATGCGGATATACATGTCGCGCCAGCCATCGACATCGACGTAATCGACCACCTGCGCATTGCTCGCCCATTTCGGTGTCCAGGGGGTATCGCTGGCGGTGCCGTTCTGCACCCGATGCGTGACCGGGTCGGTGTAGACGAACTGATACAGCGGCTTGTAACCGGTGGCGTTGAGCACCGCCTGGCGCTGGGCGTCGGAAAGTTGGGTGAATTCCTTGTAGCTGTTCTGGTTGGTCTTGTTGACCTGATCGTAATTAAGCGTGACCGCGGTTGCCTCGCGACCGGGCAACTCGGAATTGCCGGCATTCGTCCAGAGCACGACCGGGATGCCGTCGGCAGATGAGCCGGTGTTGTGGTAATCCAGTCCTTCGATCAGCACTTCGCGGAACTTCTCGCCTGCGGGCGCGTTCGGGTTGTAGTAACCGACCTGCGACAAGGTCACGTTCATCGTGTTGTATTCGCTGCCGGTGACGACCTTTTCCGTGTCGACCAGCTCGGTGATCATCGTCGTGGTCCAGGAAGTCTCCTCCACCTGGATCTGGCCATCCGCGATCTGGCGATAGCCGGTCACCACATCCACGGTCTCCGCGACGGTGGTGTAGACCGGCACCAGGACGCTACGCGGACCGGCCAGCGTGGCGTCGGCGTCGAGCACCACGTCGCCGCCGGCCTGGATCTTCACCGCGCCGCCGGCATCGAGCAGACCCTGCCCGGAAATGGTGATGCTGCCACCCTGCAGTTGCGTCTGCAGGATGTCGCCTTCCAGCTGCGCGTCCGTCCAGGACATATTCACGCCGGCGTTGAGTTCGATGCGGCCATTGGAAGCGACATAACCGTCGCTGATCTTCAGCGTGTTGCCGGCGTTCATCAGGACGCGACCGTCCTCGCCGACGTTGATGGCTTTGGTTCCCGCACCCGACGTGATGTCGATGCTGGCGCCGTTGACGCTCGCCACGAAGCTGGCATGGGCGTCGATCTGCGCCGCCAGATTGGCGGCTAGCGTGAGTACGCTGTCATTCGCCTGGGCCACGTAGGCGAAGCCGACGTCGCCGATGGAGACCCGATAGACCACGTTCGCGACGACCGAGGTCGCAGAAAAGTCGATGCTGCGATCCGCGTCGAGGTCGGTGGCATGTTTGTCGTTCACCACCGCGCTGGTGATGCCGGCCTGCACGATGCCGCTGACCTGGACAGTCGGTGCCGCCAGATGCACCAGGCGGTCGGCCTTGACGATGGCGTCGTTGTCGAGCAACGCCAGCGTGGCTGTACCGGCGCCCTCGCCGATGGTGATCACCGTGCCGGAAGCGGTCGCGGCATAGCTGTCGTGTTCGTTGATGCGCGCGGCGAAGTAGCTCGCCATATCGGCCAGCGTGCTGCCGGCCAGCGCGGTATAGGAGAACAGGTTGATCGTGTCGTCCAGCGTAACGGTCAGGTTGTAAGTGCCCACCGACAGGGTGCCCGACAGCGCGATGCTGCGGTCGTCGCCCAGTTCGTCGCCGACGGCATTGATCACCGAGGTGACCTTGCCCGGCTTGACCGAGCCGCTCACCGCGTTGCCGGCGATCAGCAACTGGGTGCGGGCCTGGATGAACACATCCGAGTCGTCACCGGTGGCATAGACGTGGCTACCCGCCAGGATGCTGATATTGCCGCCGGTCATCACGACATGGTCGCGCGCATCGACGTCGCGCAGCACGGTGACATCGCCACCGGTCGAAGCCAGACTGACCAGGCCGACCTTGCGCGCACCGAGGGCGCCCGGAGCGGTGTCGATCTGTCCGACCACGCCCTGAATCTGGATCGCATCGGTCGAGACGACGCTGATGCTGCCGCCGGCGGCGGTGTCCAGCGTGCCGCCGGACAGGTAATTGCCGTTGCCGTCGAGCGTCAGGGTATCGACCAGCACGCCGATACGACTGGTGTCGGTACCGCCGGTGATGGCGAGCGCGTCGTCGGCGCTGACCAGGCCGCTGGCCCAGACTTGCGAACGCGACAGAATGGAGAGGTCGCTGCCGACGTCCAGCCCTGCGAAATTGCCGCGCAACTGCACGTCGCCATCGGCGCGCAGGTTGATCGCACCGTCGCCGCCGGCGCCGGCTTCACCCCAGTTCGCGGCGACGCCGTAATTGCCGTCGAACTCGCCGGTGGCGTCTACCACGACCGCGCTGGCCTGGCTCATGCCGAAGCCGAGCCCGGTGGTGCCGGAACCGGCCTGAATCTTGATTGTGCCGGTGGCGAGCAAGTTGCCGGCCTGGCTGCTGTCGCCCAGCACGATGTCATGCGTGGTGCGAATATCGAGAACGGCCGTTTTGCCGCTCCAGACTGTACTCACGGTCGTCCCGGCGATGCTGTAGTCCTGGCCCGCCCGGATGCTGCCCAACACGGTCAGGCGATCCGCCTGGATGCTGATCTTGCTGTTGTCCGCCTCGGAATAGAGTTGCGAACCTTGCGCCAGGGTAACCAGACCGCCGGCTTCGATTTCCAGCAAGGTATCGGCTTCCAGCACGGCGCCGCCGCCGGCTCCGAGCTTGGCGACCAGCGCCGCCGCCACATCGGCCATGCTATTGCCGGCGATCGCGGTGTAACTGAACGGGGTGCCATCGAGACTGAGGCGGTAGGTCGCACCGACCACTGCCGTCACGCCGGACAGATCGATCGTCCGATCCGCCGCCGCATCGGTTGCGCTGGCATTGTTGATGGCCGCCTCGCCGATATCGGTAGCGAAGGACACTTCGGCGCCATCGAGTCCCGCGCTGAGTTTGATCTGCTCGCTGCTCACGCCGACACTGGCACTCAGATCGGCGTGCGCATCGATCAGCGTCACCAACCTGCCGACCAGCATGGCGCGGGTATCGCCTGCCTGCGCAGTGGTGCTGAAGCTGCTGCCGTTGACGTTGACGCTGTAGCTGGCACCGGTGACTACGCGCACTGCTGCGAGGTCGACACTGGTGTAGGTGGCTGCATCGGTGGTATCGGGCTCGCTGATGCTCGCCTGGCCGATATCGGCGCTGAATTCGATCGTGGCCAGTCCGGCGCCTGCGTCGATTCCGATCAGGCTGCCATTGGCGCTGACGCTGTAGCTGCGCGCAACATTGACCGCATCGCCCGCCGCGATGCGCAGCTTCTGACCGGCCGACTGCACCAGCAGCCCGGTGTCGTAAATTGCGATGTCGCCGCCCGCCTCGACCCGCATCGAGCCGGCCAGCGTGAAGTCGCCATGCAGGTCGATGTCGCCGCTGGCGGTGACGGAAACTTCATAGTCGTAGGTTGCCGGCGTGGCGGAGAAGCTCTTGATAACCCCGGCCAGATCGACGTTCTTGCCGGACAACTCCAGCAGCGCACCGGTTTCCAGCCAGCCCGATTCACGTTCGACCGACAAAGTGCCTTCGCTGGAAACGATCTTGAGCAACGCGAGTTCGGCATTGTCCTGGCCGATGGTGCTGTTGATGACCACATCGTTGAGGCCGGTCAGGATGATGCGGCCGCGCGCATCCTGCGAGGTGAAGTGGCTGGTGCCGTAGGTTTCCAGGCTGACTTCGTTCTCGATGACGCCGTCGGTGCCGGCATTGATGATGATGTCGCGCTGCGCGGTGAGATCGCCCTTGAGCAGAATGGTGTCGCGCGCGTTGATGATGATGTCGGCATAGCGTCCGACCGCCTTCAGGTCGCCCTCGATCACGGCATGGCCGGTCGGGTTCAAGGTCATGCCGCCGGACAGGGTTTCCAGCAGGCTGGTGCTGGTCAATCTGACATCCTGGCTGCCGCTGGCACTGGTGCCGGCATACATGTTGATCGCGCTGTAGGCGCGGATCCAGCCCGAGATGGTGATCTCGCCGCTGGGCGCATCGGCCTTGCCGATGTTGACCACGGAACCGCGCGCGCTGGCGTCGAGCGCATAGCCGCGGTCGGAAACGGTGGCGCCGCCGGTGGCGCCGCTGGCGGCGATCTGGCTCAGGCCGAGCAGTTCGGCGTTGCCGTCGCTGATCGCGGCAATGCTGAACTCGAAATTGCTGGTGAACATGATCTTGCCGTCGTTCAGGCGCACCTTGACCCGATACGGGTCGGTGTTGGCGCTGGTCACGGTCTGCGTGCCGACCAGCGTGCTGCCGTCGTACTTGTCGAAGACGCCATCGATGGCGGCTTGCAGGTCGTCGCGCAGATCGGCCAGGCCGGTTTTGTCGCCCTGGTTGCTGGCGGCGACGGTAACGACTTTTTCCAAATACTGGTTGGTGCCGAGGACGATGCGCAGCGTGAAGCTGGCAGCCTGGCTGATATCGCCGTCGGCGAACTCGGCAAAGCTGTCCGCCGTCAGTTCCTCGGTCCAGGCCGGCGCCAGCACCGACATATCGCCGGAAGACGACAAGGTGATGCTGCTGTATTCCTGCAGGGTCTTGAGGTGGACGTTGCCGCCGACCACGATGCCTTCGTCGGCCCATGGGTTGTTTTGCGTGGGCGTGCCTGTCCCTACGCCGCCCCGCACATCGATCGTCTTGCCGGCAATCAGGTCGCGGCCCAGGCGGATTTGTCCGCCCGCCTCGATGCCGATGCTGGAGTCGCCGTTGAAGGTGCGCGTGCTGCTGCCCAGGGTCAGGCCACGACTGTCGAAGTGGTCGAGCACTTCGCCACCGGCGACCAGCTGGCCATAAACCTCGGCGTCCTGCGCCGAAATCAGCACGATGCGGCCGTCGGCATTCGAAGTGGCGATGCGCGTGCCGCCGGGCATCTTGATGCCGATGCCGTCGCTGTTGGAGCCGCCTTGCAGCCGGATCAGGTCGTTGGCACGGAAGGTGCCGCCAATCTCGACCAGACCGCCCGCTTCGGTTTCCGCCATGCCGCCCAGCCAGAGCTGGCCGGCGGCTTTCAGGTCGATCGTGGAATCCTTCACCGACCAGGCGATGGTTTCCGACAACAGCACATCCAGATCCGGCCCGCCGAAGGTCTGCGTCACGGTGCCGCCGGACAGGACCATGCCGCTGATCGTGACATTGCCTTTGGCGTCGATCTTGACCAGGCCGCCACTGGCATCGGAAGTGATGCCCGCGGCGCTGAGGCCGGCCGCGCTGCCGACGATTACGGCATAGCCGTCGTCGCCCGCGCCGGGGGTATCGGTGGTGGTCAAGGTGACCGATTTGGCCGCCGACAGTGCGGTGTTGACCAATATCTGCTGACCCGCCGTGACCGACACAGTGGAGTCCGCGCCCAGCCAGGTGACGCCGGAACTGCCGATCTCGCCGCCGGCAATCACGCGGCCGTGGATTTCCACATCCTGGCCGCCGGCCAGCACGATGTCGGTGCCGGCGGTGGTGGTGTTCAGCGTCGTGGCGCCATGGATATACAGGCTGATGCCATCGGCATTGGCGCCGCCGTTCGGTTTTCCGGTCGGATTGCTGCCATCGAGCTCGACGCCGCCCTTCAGCGTGATGTCGCCGCTGACGTTGGCGCCACCTTCCCAATAGGTCCACTTGTCGGACTGGATGACCAGATCGGAACCGGCGCCGAGCAGGTTGATATTGCCGCGCACGATGGCGTCGTCCGCGCCGGTAACGATGAAGTCGGCATTGTCCTGCAACGTGGTGATGGTGCCGCCCGCCAGCAGGAAGCCAAAGCCGCGCTGGCCGAGCAGTTGATGCGGTTCGAGGATCTGGATCTGATCGATATCGCCGGTGCCGTCGCTGATGTCGTCGTAAGCGTAGATGACGTAACGAGTCGTGCCGTCATCGACGATCCAGCGCGTGCTCTGCTGCGTGCCCGTCGTGCCCCAATCCATCGCGGCATTGGTGTATTCGACGCCCTCGGTAAAGGCGGTAACCACACGTTGGTGCGGGTCGCTCGCGCCGGTGTCGACGTAAGTGGTCTGGCTGTACTGCACGAAGCCGGTCTGGTCGAGCACATGGAATTGCTGCGTCGCGGTCAGCGCCTGGAACGGCAGGTCGCGCAGTTCGATTGCGCCTACCGTGCCGATCGCGGCAGTGACTTCCGCCTTGCCGCCGAGATCGCCGTCGTTGATCTGAATCTGATTGCCTACTGCAATGGCACCAAACAGCCCACTGCCGTTGATCGCGTCGATCAGCCCGGCGACCAGGTCGGCCGTGGTGGTGTCTGCCGGCGTGCTGCCTTCGGCGGCGCGCGCGGTATAGCTGATCAGCGTGCCGCCGATATCGATGCTGTAGGTCTGCCCGGCGACCGGCACTGCGCTCACGTCGACCGTGTGGCTCAGCAACGGCGTGGCGATCGCGCTCCAGGCGACCGCGCCGTTCTCGTAATCCTTGTTTTCGCCCTGCGCGAAAGTCAGCCGGTATTGTTGGTCGGCCGTCGCATCGGCGTCGAAATACACCGCGCCATCCCAGCGGTCGTAGCCCAGCTGCGCCAGCACCTTGTTCTGCTGGTCATAGGTCAGGTCGGCGAAAGCGGTGCTGTCGGACGGCTTGACGACATCGCCCCAGGCGACATCCTTGTTCTCGTAATCTTCGCCGACACCCTGAACAAAACCGGTCCTGATCTGCTCGCCGGCATCGGCGCCGGCGTTGAAGAACACCTGGCGGTCGACCTGGGCATAGCCCATGTGGGTCACCACAACGGCGCGCTGGGCGGCGTTGAGCTGTTCGAAACTGGCTGCGTCGTCCGGTGCGGCCGGGCCACCCCAATCGATCTTGTCGAGATCGAAATCGGCCGCCTGGCCGGCGGCGAACGCGGTCATCACGCGCAGTTCTTCGCTGGCGCCGGCGTTGTACCAGGCACCGTTTTCAAACACTTCATAACCCAGCGCGGCTGCCACCAGCTGCTTCTGCGCGGCGCTCAGGCTGGCGAAGCTGGCGTCGGCGGCGGGCGCACCGACATCGCCCCAATAGATATCGGCATTGCTGTAATCGGTCACCGGCCCCTGGCTGAGCGTCTTCACCTGCTTCATGCCCGGTTCGGCGTTGTAGTTGAAGAAATTCTTCGCCAGGGTTGCATCGCTGCTGTTCAGATGCGCGACCACCACGGCCTGCTGGTCGGCGGTCAGATCGGTCCAGGTCGCGTCGATGGCAGGACGCACGTATTCCATCACCACGGCTTGCTGGTCCTGGGTGAGGTCGGCGAATGCCGTTCCCGCCGCCGGCGCGAAGTCCAGGTTGATGTCGACCACCGCTTTTTGCGCGGCGGTCAGGTCGGCATAAGCGGTACCGGCGCCCGGCCGCAAAGCATTGGCCACCACCATCTTCTGCGCATCGCTGAGTGCCGCGTACGGTGTATCGGCATCCGGAATGCCGTAATCGGCCGGGTCGGCAGCGGCATCGACCAGCCCCTTCTGGCCCGTGGTCAGATCGGCATAAGCGGTGCCCGCCGGCGGACGATAGAAATTCGCCACCGCCACTTTCTGCGCGGAAGTCAGGTCGCCGAACTGGGTTGCCGCGTCCGGTGCAGCCGTGACACCCCAGTTGCCGTTCATCCCGGCAAACGTGTACAGCGTGCCCAGATCGTCGACCGACAACGTGCCAAAGACGCTGTCGTAATCGAGTTCCCAGGCACTGGCCGCGATGCTGCTGTAATCGAGCGGCACGAAGTATTCGGCAACGATCGCCTTCTGCTCTACGCTCAGGCTGGCGTAGTCGGTGCCGTTCGCCGGTTGCGCGAAATTGACGGCATAGGTATCCACTACGGACGTTTGTGCTGTGCTCAGGCCGGCATACGCGGTGCCTTCGGCGGGACGCTGGAAGTCCGCCACCTTGGCTTGCTGCGCTTCGGTCAGGTCGGCAAATGCCGTGCTCGACGCCGGCTGAGCAACCTTGCCCCAGTCCGCCGCATCCATCTCGGTAAAGTCGTACAGCGCACCCCAGGCATCGACGCTGACGGCGAGATAAATGTCGTCGTAGTTAGACCAGGCCGCGTCCGGCACCTGGCTGTAGTCGCTGGTGATGCTGCCCCAGGCATCGTCCGGGATGGCGGTGTAGTTGATGCGCGCGTCAGCAACCCATTTTTCGGTCGGAATCAGGGCGTAACTGGACGCACCGGTGAAGCCGGCAGCCCAGGTTGCACTGGAAATGCCGTTGTAATCGAAGCTGTAGCCGATCGAATTGGCCGCAACCACTTTTTGCGCGGCAGTCAGTTGCTCGAACGTGGCATTCGCCGCAGGCGCGGGCACGCCAGCCCCCGCCCAATCGACCAGAGCGTTGCTGTAATCGCTCGATTCGCCTTGCGTGAAGCCGGTCATGAAAGCGCTGCCGGCGGCCGCATCGGCGTTGTAGAACACCATGCCCGGATAGAACGTGTAGCCGGCGCTGCTGCTCAGCGTCGGGCCTTCGCTCAGGCTGGTACGGAAAGTGTTGCTGTCCGCGTTGTAGAAACCGCCGTCGGCGTAAACGGTATAGCCCAGGGTTTCCGCGACCAGGGACTTGGCGTCGTCGCTCAAAGCCGAGAACGGGTTGTAGTTGGTCACCGAAGTGGCGCCGACCGTCGCACCGAGATCCAGCGTCGCGCTGACAAACAACGCGCGCAGGTCACTGCTCACCGCGCCGCTGTTGAGCGCGGCGACGATTGCATCGATCTTGCTCGCATCGGCGATGGAGGCCAGTTTCTCGCCTGGCAATGTGTCGAAATAATCGGCGAAGCTGTTGCTGCTGGAGCCGGACTGGATGTTCATCTGGCCGGCCGCAGTCACCGAACCGGAGATCTTCAGTTCGCCGGTGGTGATGATGCTCAGCGTGGCGTTGTCGCCGGTCTTGATCGGGGTGAAACCGTCCTCGGCAAATCGCGCGCCGGAAACGATGGCGCTACTGGTGTTGAGGTGGATGTAATCGCCCGCCTTGAGCAGGATGCTGGCGTCATTGTCGCGCGCGCCGACGGTGCCGCCGGACAGGATGATCATGCCGGTGCCGGCTTCCATGATCACCGAGGAGCCCGCGCCCTGGGCGAAAATGCCGGTGGCGCTGATGATGGAATGCGAGGTCAGCACATTCACCACGCTGCCCGCGTTCAGACTCTGGATGCTGCTGCCGCGGTCGGCGGTAAGGCTGTTCTTGTCGGCGCCATAGGTGACGAAGGCGTCGCCGGGAATGCTGTCGTTGCCGCTCAGGATGCGGATATCGACGCGGTCGTCGCCCAGAATCCAGCCGCTGTTGAGCAGTTGTTCGGTCAGGACGATATGGGTTGCGTCGGCATGCAGGCCGGAATCGGCGGCGCCGAGCGGATCCTGGATGTTCTGCCGCTGCACTTCCATCATCCGGGCGGAGAGATCGAGCCGATCGGAAGATTGCACATCGCCCTGCACAATCATGGTGTCGGCGAAGAATTCGGTGCGATCGTTCAGCCTGGCACTGAAGTCGAAGGTGCCTACCGGTTTGTCTTCCACGTCGCCGAAGATCATGCGGTTCGCCACCACAGCGCCGGACTGGTGACCAATACTGATCTGACTGAAGCCGTTGGCGAGCGCGGACAAGTCGCGCATACCCAGTTCCATGAAACCGGTTTCGGCATTCTGCGAGTAGTCGAAACCGAAGGTGGACTGACCCGCCGCACCGATGCGATAGCCCTGCGCGTTCCACATCGACTTCAGCGTCAAGGCGCCGGTGCCGCTGACCATGTTGTCGCCGGAGGCGAAATCGATGTCGTCGGCGACGATGCGGATGTCATGACCGCTGACGCCGGTGGTGAGGACGCCCGAAGTCAACGAGAAGAAAGCCTCGCGTCCGGCCAGTTCGACATCGATCAGGCCATTCGGCGCATACAGGCCACCGTTGACGCGCCCGTCGCTGACCACGCTGAGGCTGTCCGCCTCGCGCACGACGATGTCATGCGTCGTCGCATCGGCATGAGTGCCGTAGTTGACCACGGTGAGTTCGGCCAAACGCGTGTTCAGGATGCCCTTGACGCCGGTGCCTTGCAGGCTGACCAGCGCTTCCGGCGCGACCAGAACGGCATTGCGCACATCGATCAGGCCGGCCGAGGTCAGCGAGAAATCGGTCGCGCCCCAGCTGGCGTTGCTGCCGCTGACCACAGTGCTGGTGGCCGCGTTGTCGGTGACCACGATGCGGTCCAGGCTGTCGACGAAGTCGATGGTGCGCTGAGCGTGATTGAACTGGTGGTCGTTGAACAGCAACGAGGTGGTGGAACTGATCGGCGCCAGCGTCAGCAGGTCGAAACCGCTGCCGCCCTTGACCTTGACGTAACCGCTGCCGCTGACATTGATCAGGTTGTCGCCATCACCCGTGTCGATGGTGTCGGTACCCGTGGTGACGGTGATGACGTCGTTGCCGCCGCCACCGAAAATGGTGTTGGTGCCCGCACCCATATTGATGTTTTCGGCACCGTCGCCGCCGACGAAGCGGTCGTTGCCATCGCCGCCGAAATAACTGATGTCATTGCTGGTGCCGCCGACGAATTCGTCCTTGCCCTTGCCGCCCTGGATGACGCTGCCGGCGCCG
>JASJPG010000084.1:0-59064 GCA_031426815.1 Hydrogenophilaceae bacterium | reverse complement strand
TCGGCGCGTGATCAGAGACCTGCGCGTGAGGGCAGGCATCGGACAACCCTTAACACAACGCGCCTCACGGGGAAAATCCGACAGGCTGCTTGCCGAGGGATTTCCCCCGTAAAATCGCCCTATGCAAATCAAGATCGCACTGGCGCAAATGAACCCGACGCTGGGAGACCTGGCCGGCAATGCCGCCCAGCTCGCTGCTCTGGCGCAACAAGCCGCGCAGGCCGGCGCGGCGCTTCTGCTCTGCCCCGAACTGGCGCTGTGCGGTTACCCGCCCGAAGACTTGGCGTTGCGGCCGGATTTCTATGACGAGAATGCACGCGTGCTGGCCGAACTCGCCGGCAATCTGCCGCCGGGACTGACCCTGGTGGTCGGCCATCCACTCAACCAAGACGGGCAGTACTTCAATGCGGCGTCGGTACTGCGCGACGGCAAGATCGACGCGGTGTATCGCAAACAGAAATTGCCGAATCATTCGGTATTCGATGAAATGCGGACCTTTGTCGCCGGTTCCGCTCCCTGCGTATTCGACTGCGCCGGCATCCGTTTCGGCATCAACATCTGCGCCGACATCTGGGAACCTGGCACCGCAACGCAAGCGCGCGAGGCCGGCGCGCAAGTGCTGCTGGTATTGAATGCATCGCCGTTTCACACCGGCAAGCAGACCGAACGCCTGTCCGTTGCACGCGAGCGCACAGTCGAATCGGGTCTGCCCTTGCTCTACGTCAACATGGTCGGCGGCCAGGACGAACTGGTGTTCGACGGCGCTTCCTTCGCGCTCACCAGCGACGGCGTACTCAGCGCACAATGCCCCGCCTTTGACGCCGGCCTGTACTTCGTCGAACTGGATAACCTGCAGCCGCGCGGGACGCTGGTCGAGCTGCCGGAGTTGGAGGCATCGGTTTACCAGGCCCTCGTCATGGGCGTACGCGACTATGTTGAAAAAAACGGTTTCCCCGGCGTGCTGGTAGGCTCATCCGGCGGCATCGATTCGGCGCTGACCCTGGCGATTGCAGTGGATGCCATCGGCCCGGCGCGGGTACAGGCGGTGATGATGCCGTCCCAGTTCACCGCCAGCATGAGCCTGGAAGATGCCGAACAACTCGCCGTGAATCTGGGCATCCGCTACGACGTGCAGCCGATCAAACTGATGTTCGATACGTTTATGTCCGAACTGTCGGACGAATTCGAAAATCTGCCGTTCGACCAGACCGAAGAGAACATCCAGGCGCGCGTGCGCGGCGTGATTCTGATGGCCTTGTCCAACAAGTTTGGCCAACTGGTGCTCACTACCGGCAACAAGAGCGAAATGGCCAGCGGCTATGCCACCTTGTACGGCGACATGGCCGGTGGTTTCGCGGTGCTGAAGGATGTCGCGAAAACCCTGGTCTGGCGCCTGGCGCGCTATCGCAACCAGATTTCCGAGATCATCCCGGAACGCATCATCACGCGGCCGCCCAGCGCCGAACTGCGCGCCAATCAATGCGACCAGGACAGCCTGCCGAATTACGAGATCCTCGACGCGATCATGCAGCGCTACGTCGAACATGACATGGCCGCGCGCGACATCATTGCGGCCGGTTATAGCGAAGCCGATGTGCGTAAAGTGATCGGCCTGATCGACCGCAGCGAGTACAAGCGGCGACAATCGCCACCCGGCATTCGCATCACCGAACGCGGCTTCGGCCGCGACCGGCGCTATCCCGTCACCAACAAGTATCGCGCCCCGTAAGCCGAAACCCAGCCCGCAGCCTCAGGAGACCGCTCATGAAAAAAATAGAAGCCATCATCAAACCATTCAAGCTGGACGAAGTACGCGAAGCCCTTTCCGCGCTGGGCGTATCCGGCCTGACCGTGACTGAAGTAAAGGGATTCGGACGCCAGAAAGGACATACGGAGCTGTATCGAGGCGCCGAATACGTGGTCGATTTTCTGCCCAAGGTCAAGGTGGAACTGGTGGTAGCGAATAGCATGGTGGACGCTGCGCTCGAAGCCATCGTAAAAGCTGCTCGCACCTCCAAGATCGGCGACGGCAAGATATTCGTCAGTTCGGTCGAGCAGGTCGTTCGTATCCGTACCGGCGAGACCGGTGAAGACGCCATCTGATATCAGGAGAATCGACATGCCCAAGCCGTCCCGCTGCACCTTGTCCACACTCGCCTTGTCCGTGCTCGCGCTGGCATCCTCAGCCCAGGTACAGGCGCAGCAACCTGTCCTGATCACCCCTGCCGGCGTGCCCAATCCGTTCCTGCAATTCACACCGCCGGCCCCCGCGCCCTTTACGCTGCCGCAATTCAGTCTGCCCACCTTGCCGGGTCTGCCTGCCCTGCCGGGCCTGCCCGATCTGCGCGGCCTGCCGATTCCGCTGGTCGGTACGCTGGGGACGACGCCGAACAAGCCTTACACGATACGCCCCGGCATTCCGCAGCAGAGCAAGAAGCAGATGATGCAGATGATGATGCCGATCATGAGCAACGTAATGCGCATGTCGATGCCGGATGCGATGAACTGGTTCGCCCACAAGATCAAGGCGAAACCGGGCCTGACGGTCGACGAAGTGGTCGAGTCGATGATGCTGCGCGCCAACAAGCTGAACTTCAAATATGTCGGCAGCAACCTGATGTACAAAGACTTTCAGGCTGTCCTGGGCGATAAGGATGCACCGCGTATCGAAGTGCACAGTTTCTGCGACATCGCCGTCGGCCGCGATCTGCTCAAGATCAGCCCGGAATTCCTGGTCTTCCTGCCCTGCCGCATCGGCGTCATGGAAGACGCCGACAAGAACGTCTGGGTGATGATGCTAGACTGGAACCTGGACTGGGTGGCCGGCTACGAAGGCCAGATGGGCGTGTCGCCGGAACTCGCCAAGGGCGCCATCGACATCCGCAACAAGATGGCGGAAATCATGCAGGCCGGCGCCGACGGCGATCTGTAAAACCTAGGGACACACTGATTTAATTCGTCACACCGGCGCAGGCCGGGGTCCAGGTGGTTGATTCTTCTGGATTCCGGCCTGCACCGGCATGACGGAGTTGGATTTAATCTATTTCGCGCAGTTGCCGCGTGGATAGAGACATGAGAGGTTTATTGTCGCGCCACCCACCCGGGTGAGTGATGACACCACTCGTAGGAGCGCCTTCCAAGGCGCGATTGTTCTGGATTTCGCGCCTTGGAAGGCGCTCCTACGACACGGCTTTCGAGCGATATACACAAGACCAACTGAGGTTTTCAGGTTAATCGACGTCTTCCTACAGATTCTGCGCAACCTTGCTGCGCGCCAGCGGCGGGTTGCGATCGAAATAGCGCTTGATACCGGTCACGATGGCAGTCGCCATCTTGTCCTGGTATTCCTCGTCGAGCAGGCGCTTTTCCTCTTCCGGGTTCGAGATGAACGCCGTCTCGACCAGGATCGACGGAATATCCGGCGCTTTCAATACGGCGAAGCCGGCTTGTTCGACGCGCGGCTTGTGCAACTGGTTGATGCCGCCGATTTCTTCCAGCACGACCTTGCCCAGCTTGAGGCTGTCGCTGATCTGCGCGGTCTGCGACAAATCGATCAGCGTCTGCTTCAGGTACAGATCTTTCATGCCGACGTTGACGCCGCCGATCAGGTCGGCATCGTTCTCGTTCTTCGCCAGCCATTTCGCGGCGGCGGAGGTCGCGCCTTTCTCCGACAGCGCGAACACCGACGAGCCGCGCGCATGCGATTTGATGAATGCATCGGCATGGATGGAGACGAACAAGTCGGCCTGCACGCGACGCGCCTTGTTGACCCGCTCGTGTAGCGGAATGAAGTAGTCGCTGTCGCGGGTCAGGTAGGCGCGCATGTTTTCCTGTTTGTCGATAATGACCTTGAGCCGCTTGGCAATCGACAACGTGATGTCCTTTTCGCGCGAGCCGTTGGCCCCGCTGGCGCCGGGATCTTCACCGCCGTGTCCGGGATCGATGGCGATGGTGATCAGACGGATGAATTCGAGCTTGCCGGGCAGGGGCTTTTCCGGTTTTAGCGGCTTTTCGAGCTTCACCACGCTGCGCAAATCGGTGACTTTGACGCTGGGCTCCGCACCCGCAGGCGGTGTGTTGGCGGCGACTTTGGCATTTTCCGAACGCTTGCCGGCCGTCTCGATTGCGCTTTCGACTTCCTGCTCGAACACCGCCATCGAAGCCGGATAAAGATCCATGACCAGACGATGGCCATATTCCCCCATCGGTTTCAACGTAAAGATCTGGGTGCGAACTTCGGTTTTCAGCTCCACCACCAGCCGCGTCACTCCGGGCCGGTTACGCGCCACGCGGATGCTGGTGATGTACACATCCTGCGGCGTCACCTTGTCGGCAATCTCGCTCAGGGCGGCCTCGGGTTCGATGCCTTCCAGGTCGATCACGATGCGTTCGGGGTTTTTCAGGTTGAACTGCTTGTAGCGGATCGGCCGCTCGAATTCGATCGCGATGCGGCTGTATTCGGGCGAGGGCCACACGCGTGCGGCCTTGGTCTCGCCGGCCTGCGCCCAGGCCGGTGTCATCAGCCCGGCAAACAAGACCAACAGCCAAACTATGCAGAAATCAGCCGAGCGACGCATGCCCTTCCCCCCTCCGTCAAACCTTCGATCCAGACAGTACGGCCGGCATCCGGAATCTCGATGCGCACCCGTAAATCGGGCGGCGGCAAGCGTCCGCCGGCTTTTTCGGGCCACTCCACCAGACAAACGCTGGCAGGGTTGAAATATTCGCGAAACCCCGCGTCCTCCCATTCATCTGGATCAGTGAACCTATACAAATCAAAGTGATAAAGATTAAACCTCGACAGCGTGTAAAGTTCAACCAAAGTATAGGTCGGACTCTTGACGCGGCCAGCAAAACCGAGCGCGCGCAACACGCCGCGCGTCAAGGTGGTCTTGCCGGCGCCCAGATCGCCCTGCAGCCAGATGCTCAGCCCGGCTGCCAGCGCAGCTCCCAGACGCCCGCCCAGCGCCAGCGTCGCCGCCTCGTCCGCCAGATCGATACGGAAATCCTGCGGCTGGCTCACGCTATCATCCCGGCATGTCCGAAGTGCTCACCGATCCCGCCGCCCTGGAAGCGTTGAAACCGCGCATCCGGGCCTGGGGCCGTGAGCTGGGTTTCAGCGCCGTCGGCTTTGCGTCGATACAACTGGGCGAGGCGGAAAACGAACTCATGGCTTGGCTGGCGGCGGGCTATCACGGAGAGATGGATTATATGGCGCGCCATGGCGCGACCCGCGCGCGACCCGCCGAATTGCTGCCGGGCACGGCCAGCATCGTCAGCGCGCGCATGGATTACCTGCCCGATGCGGCCGATGCGTGGCGCAATCTGGAAGATCCGGCGCGCGCCTACATCTCGCGCTACGCGCTGGGCCGCGACTACCACAAGCTGATCCGCTCGCGTTTGCAGCAACTCGGCGAGCGCATCGCCCAAGCCACCGGAACCTGCACATTCCGCGCCTTCACCGATAGCGCACCCGTGCTGGAAGTGGCGCTGGCCCGCAACGCTGCGCTCGGCTGGAAGGGCAAACACACGCTGTTGCTGGATCGAGGCGGTTCCTGGTTCTTTCTCGGCGAACTGTTCGTCGACCTGCCCTTCGCGCCGGATCAACCTGCAGCCGGCCATTGCGGCAGCTGCCAAGCCTGCATTGAGGTCTGCCCGACCCAGGCCATCGTGGCGCCGTACCAGCTTGATGCGCGGCGCTGCATTTCCTACCTGACCATCGAACACGCCGGCCCGATTCCGCTGGAACTGCGCCCGCTGCTGGGCAACCGCATCTATGGCTGCGACGACTGCCAACTGGCGTGCCCATGGAACCGCTTTGCTCAAGTCGCCGCCGCGCCGGATTTCCAGCCGCGCCACCAGCTCGACACGGCCAGCCTGCTCGAACTATTTGCCTGGGACGAAGCCGAATTCCTGCATCGGCATGAAGGCTCCGCCATCCGCCGCATCGGTTATGAACGCTGGCTGCGCAACATCGCCGTCGCGCTGGGCAACGCGCTGGCCAAGGCATCCCCGGATGCAGCGGCCATCGTCGCGGCGCTGACGGCGCGCGCCGATCACCCGTCGGCGCTGCTGCGCGAACATCTACAATGGGCACTTTCCCAGCACAGTCGGAACCCTCATGACCGATCTTGATCCGCGCAGCCCCATCGGCGTGTTCGACTCCGGCGTCGGTGGACTCACCGTGGTGCGCGCCTTGATGGAACGCCTGCCGTTCGAATCGATTCATTATTTCGGCGACACCGCGCGCGTGCCGTATGGCGTCAAGTCGGTGCAGACCATCGCCCACTACACGACGCAGATCGCCGAATTCCTGCTGGAAAAGCGCGTCAAGGTGCTGATCATTGCCTGCAACACGATGGCGGCGGTCGCCGCACAAGTGGTGCGCGACCTGTCGCCGACGCCGGTGCTCGATGTCATCGAAGCCGGCGCGCTGTCGGCCTTGGCCGCCACACGCAGCCGCCGCATCGGCGTCATCGGCACGCCCACCACGATCAACAGCAACGCCTACGCGCGCGCCATCCACAGCATTGAACCGGAAGCGCGCCTGACCTCGCAAGCTTGCGCCCTGCTGGTGCCGCTGGTGGAAGAAGGCTGGCTGGACCATCCGGTGACGCGGCTGACCGCGCAGGAATACCTGAAGCCTGTGCTGGCCGAGCAGATCGACAGTCTGGTGCTCGGCTGCACGCATTACCCGCTGCTCAAATCGCTGCTGCAGGACGTGGTCGGCCCCGACATCGCACTGGTCGATTCCGCCGATGCGATGGCCGAGCAAACCGCCGCGCTGCTGACCGACCTCAACCTGCACAACCCGGACCGCGTGCCGCCCGAATATCACTTCTGGGTGACCGATGTGCCGCTGCGCTTCCAGACCATCGGCGAGCGTTTTCTCGGCCGTAGCTTGAGCAACGTGCACGTCGTGCAGTGGTAATCCCGCGCGCAGGAAAATAACCTTCAGTTTTTCAGGGTTGCAGCCGTAATTTACGGCGGACTCTCTCGACCTCCTCAAGGCTCGCCATGCAACCCAGCATTCTGCGCAACGTACTGTTTTCCTTCCTTGGCGCCGGCGTACTCATGGCCGGCATCTTTCCGTTCTATGCCGCGTTCTTCGTCGAGTGGAAACCGGGCATGCAAGTCTGGTTCGTCATCGGCTGCCTGATCGCCGGCCTGGTCATGGGCGCCGTCAATTACTGGGTCATGAACGCCGTCCTGGTGACCAAGCTCAAACGCATTTCGCAAGTAGCCAGCGCCATCGCCAATCGCGACCTGACCTTCACCTGCGCCATGGAAAGCCACGACACGCTGGGCGAAATCATCCAGAGTTTCAATGACATGGCGTCGGCGCTACGCGAACTGATTTCGAGCACCTCGCGCCTGAGCAGCGAAGTGCGCAACGACAGCGGCGCCATCAGCGCGCAGTCCGGCCAGATTCACGACCGGGTCGATCAGATGAATCGCCGCACCGGCGAGATCGCCAGCGCCATTTCACTTCTGGAGCGGGCGATTGCCGATATCTCGCAGCGCACCCAGATGGCTTCCGACCAGGCCAACGAAGCGAAACGCACCGCCCTGGAAGGCGTCGGCGTCGCGCAGGAAAGCCTGGCCGGCATGGAACGCATCCACGCCACCGTGAACAACGCCACCACGTCGGTCGAAAAACTCGGGCGCAGTTCGCAGGATGTCGGCGCCATTGTCGCGGTCATCAAGGAAATCGCCGATCAGACCAACCTGCTTGCGTTGAACGCCGCCATCGAAGCCGCGCGCGCCGGCGAACAAGGCCGCGGTTTCGCCGTGGTCGCCGACGAGGTGCGCAAGCTGGCCGAAAAAACCACGCTGGCGACGGCTGAAATCAGCCAGATGATCCAGAACATCCAGAGCGAGACGCGCCATGCAATCGACGCCATCGGCCAAGGCATGGCGGAAGCCAGCGCCGGCGTGGGCCACGCCCGCGAAGCGGGAGCGGCGCTGGAAACCATCGCCGGCAGCGTCAGCGAGGTCACCACGCAAGTCGGCGAGATCAGCGGCGCCGCGGCAGGCCAGCGCAGTGCGGCCGATCAGGTGCGCAGCAGCATCCAGGCGATCGAACAACTCAATGGCGAGACCCTCAGCGATACGGAAAGAGGGGTCAGCCTGACCGAAATTCTGGCCGGACGCGCCAATTCGCTGGATGAAGCGGTGAAGTCGTTCAAGCTGAACTGACCCGACCGGGTTGACTTGCATCATGGCGCATCAGAAGATTCGCATATACTTTGAAGCAGACCTGATGGTCCTTGTTATCTTTAATCAACTGAAAGGAAATCTAATGAAAGCGCTCTCCGTAATCGCTCTGGCCGCCTCGCTGCTCGTTTCCGCCTCCGCCTTTGCCAGTGCCGATCTGGCCAAGAAGAACGGTTGCGCGGTCTGCCATGACGCCACCGCCAAGAAGATGGGCCCGACCTGGAAGGATGTCGCCGCCAAGAACAAGGCCGACAAGGATGCCGAGAAGAATCTCGCCGCCACCATCACCAAGGGCAGCAAGGGCAAGTACGGCAAGATCCCGATGCCGCCGCAGCCGAAAGCCGCAGCCGATGCTGCCGCACTGGCCAAGTGGATCATGACCAACTGATCTCGGCTTCTGCGCCAATAAAAAACGCGGGCTTTGCCCGCGTTTTTTATTGGCGCATCGGTTTAATGCAGCTTGGGTGCGCCCTGCTCGACCGGGAAACCGGTGCGCATTTCTTCCTGCGTCGCATTGCGCACGGACACGATATCGACTGAACAGATTGCGTTCTTTCCGGCCAGCGGCGGGTTGGCGTCGAGGGTGACCTTGCCGTCGGCGATCTTCACCACGCGGAAGCTCACGCCTTCGCCCTTTTCGTTTTCGAATTCGGCTTCTGCGCCAAGGCGACGGTAAGGCGGCGGCACGTTCTCGATGTCTTCGACGATGATCAAGTCCGGGTCGGCAGGTCCGAACGCCAGCTCCGGCGTCAGTTTCACTTCCACCCGTTCCCCGGCGCGATGGCCCTCCAGGCCTTGCTCGATTTCGGCAAACAGGCCGCTGCCGGCGCCATGCACATAACCGGTGGGCATATCCTGCTGGCCCATGATCTGGCCCTCTTCGGACAGTACGGAATAGGTCATGTAAACGACCTTGCCCTGCATCACAATTTCATCGTCCTGACTCATGTTCGACTCCAAAAACACTTAGCAAAGGGGCGGCAGTTTACCGGAGGCTGGAAAGTACGCGTGCCTTCCGGGAAGTTGCCGACCAGTTGGTGGGGTATGCACGTCGTAGCGCCGGTAGCTCTCCTGAGCGCCCGCTCAGCGTGGCTATTCGCCATCCCAGTGCTGGCGCAGGTGATTGCGGGCATGTTCGTAAATGCGTTCGAGATCCGCCGGCGAAACATCGATGTAACCCTCCATCGAGCGTAGCGCGGCGAGCAGATCTTCTTCGCGGAAAACGGGTTTCACCGGCGTCAGCGGCGGCGGCGCGAACGCCATCGGATAACGCCGCCCGGGCAGCATGTTATTGAGCAGCACCGCCGCGCCAACCAACACCAAAGCATTGAGCAGAACCACGCCGACAAAACCGAGGCCTTCGGCTTGCAATGCGGCGCCGCCCAGGATCGGCAGCAACGTGGTGCCGCCCCCGGGCGCATGCAGGCAGCGCAACTGCATCTGCAGCAACACGGTCAGCAGCATGGCCAGCATGCAGGCAACAATGGGATTTGCCACGAACGAGCCCGCCAGCAGGCCGCACAACGCGCCGACCAAATGGCCGCCGATCACCGCCCAGGGCTGCGACAACGGACTGTGATGCACGGCGATCACCAGGATCGTGGAGGCGCCCATCGAGGCGGCGAGATAGATCTGATAGTCGCCCGGCAACACGGCCTGGCTGAGCCAGGCGTTGAACGTGATGGCGAGCCCCACCGCCAGCGCGCTGATCAGCATCTCGCGGCGGCTGATCGACGCCTGCCGCGGGAACAGCTTGTGCCACAACTTCATCCGGTCACACCCCGCCGCGCCGCATGACGCCGCCCGACTCCGCCGCGCCGCCGCCCTGGCAGAGCGGATGCTCCAGATAGGCAGGCGGGACGACGCGTAGCGTCTGGTAGAGACGTTTGAGCTTCTGGCGATAGACGCGGTCGAAACTGGCCACCGCATCGGCCGGGTTGTAGTCGCCGAACCACCAGAACCAGTCCGAGCTTTCGCAGGATTTGAGCAGCGCTTCCGCCTTGGCCTGCTCGCTCGGCGGCAAGGTGCCGATGGCGCCGTCGTAAGCCTGCTTGGCAGCGACCAGCCAATCCCAGCCGCGGTTCTTGGCAGCATCGCCGATCCAGGTGCAGAAATCGCCGTAGACCCAGCTGCCTGCCTGCAAATGCGGCAACGGCACCGACGACTGCGGGAACATCTCCAGATACTCGCCGAAGGTGGTGACATGGATGGCGGGATGCTCGGCCAGCTCGGCGAACAGATCGGACAGGAAGTAGAAACCGTTGAACGGGTAGTACTCCCAGGCGTTCTCGCCGTCGAGGATGATGCTGACCACCGGGTTCGATGCGGGGGCGAGCTTGCCGGCTTCGCGGCGCACTTCGTCGAGCGCGTGCACGAAGTGGCGCGAGGCATCTCTGCCATGCCAGCCCTTGTATTCGAAACCGATCAGATCGGAGAGATGGTCGTCGCGGAAAAACAGCACGGTATCGGCACCGGGCAGCTGGTAGGGCTTGCTGCACCAGGTCGCTTTATGCGCCAGGTTCACGCCCGCCGCAGCCAGGCTATGGCGCAAAACGCCTTCGCCACTCGCCGCCCATTTCACGCCGGCGTCGGAGAACAGGCGCAGCGTCGCATCGGACACGCCACCTTCGGCCGGCCAGAAACCGGCGGGACGCTGGCCGAATTGCGCCTGATGTTCTGCCAGCGCGGCGTCGATGTGCGCCCGCGCCCGTGCCTCCCCGCCCGGGTAGCCGGGTGCTTGCGGCAAGGCCAGATCGGGACGGACATCGCGTGCGGACTGGAAATCGAGCAGCAGCGGCAAAATCGGGTGGCTGTGCGGCGTGGCGGAAAGTTCGATCTGGCCGCGTTCCGCCATCTGGCGATAGCGCGGCAACAGGCTGGCGATGACTTCACCGTAAAGTTCGAACAGATTGCGCCGGTCTGCCAGGCTGAATCCCTCGCCTTTCTGCAGCAACGCCAGAAGGTCTGGGCGGGCGCGGCGCACCGTTTCGCCGGTCCAGGCCAGGTGATACCAGGTCACCAGATCGGCAAGATATTGCTCGGAAAGATAGGCCAGGCCGCTGGCCTCGCCGTCGTCGTCACTTTCTGCGATGGTTCTCCACACCGTGTAGAGCCGCTTGTAGGCAGGAAACGGCTCCAGCATGGTGGCATGATTGACCTTGAAACACTGCTCGACCAGCCGCCGTTTTTCCGCAACCGGCAACGCGTACAGGTCGTCGGCGATCAGGCTCGCCAGCAGCGGATCGCGCAGTTCGCCACTGGCGAACTGCGCGCTGTAATCGAGCAATTGCGCCGTGAGCGTCGGCACGAAGTTGACCACGCAACGCAGATTGGGCGTGGCTTCCAGATGCGACGCCATGTCGGCGTAGTCTTTGACGGCGTGGAGATAGGTCCACGGCAATTGATAGCGACCATCCGCATCGCGGTAGTCGGGCTGGTGAAAATGCCAGCAAAGAACAAGGTGAAGCACAGTTTGAGACCGGCTGGGGAAGGACGGCTAGTTTAGCCGCCCGCGCCGGCCGCCACTTATCTGAAGTGATGAAACGCCTGTCCGAGCATTTCCGGTGTGACCAGAGTGACCCCCTTGTCGGTGACGTGGAACAGCTTCTCGTCTTCCATGCGGTTGACGCCGATGGTCATGCCGGGCGGGATGTTGCAGCCCTTGTCGATGACGACCTTTTTCAGGACCGCGCCGGCGCCGATACGCACGTCGGGCAACACCACCGCCTCTTCCAGGAAGGCGCCTTCCTTGACGTGGACGTTGGAGAACAGCACCGAATGCTTCACCGACGCGCCGCTGATGATGCAACCGCCGGAGACCATCGAATCGACCGCCATGCCGCGCCGATTTTCTTCGTCGAACACGAATTTGGCCGGCGGCAATTGCTCCTGATAGGTCCAGATCGGCCAATCCTTGTCGTACAGATTGAGGTCCGGCGTGATGTTGGCCAGATCGAGATTGGCTTCCCAGTAGGCATCGACCGTGCCGACATCGCGCCAGTACGGCGGCTCGCCTTCGCCATGCACGCAACTGTCGTTGAAGCTCTGGGCATAGACGCGATAACCGGCTTCGATCAGGTGCGGAATGATGTTCTTGCCGAAATCGTGCTCGGAACGCGGATCGTCGGCATCGCGCACCAGTTGTTCGAACAGGAATGCGGCGTTGAACACGTAGATGCCCATCGAACACAACGCGGTATCGGGTTTGTCGGTCATCGGCGCCGGACTTTCCGGTTTTTCGGTGAACGAAACGACGCGGGATTCCTCGTTGGTATCCATCACGCCGAAAGCGGTCGCCTCTTTCAGCGGCACTTCGATACAGGCCACCGTCATGTCCGCTTCGTTGCGCACATGGTTGGCGATCATCTCGCCGTAATCCATCTTGTAGACGTGGTCGCCGGCCAGCAGCAGCACGTATTCCGGCTTGTAGACGCGCAGGATGTCGAGGTTCTGATACACCGCATCGGCGGTGCCCTTGTACCAGGTCTCTTCCGCGACCCGTTGCTGCGCCGGCAGCAGATCGACGAACTCGTTGAACTCGCCGCGCAGGAAACCCCAGCCGCGCTGCACGTGCTTGATCATGGAATGCGACTTGTATTGCGTCACCACGCCGATGCGGCGGATGCCGGAATTCATGCAGTTGGAAAGGGGAAAATCGATGATGCGGAACTTGCCGCCGAACGGCACCGCCGGCTTCGCACGCCAATCGGTCAATTGTTTCAGGCGGCTACCGCGCCCGCCGGCCAGAATCAGGGCGACCGTGTTCTTGGTCAACAGGCTTACGAAACGCGGATACTCTTTTTGCACGCCACTTCTCCTCTTCTTCATTCGTTAACATCCATCGGTGGAATAATAACTGATAGGCATATCCTGAATATTATCTAATCCAACAGGAGCAGTCCGGCCAATAGCCCCACCAGAGCGGTGTCCCGGCACGGTATCCAGCAACGACACGCTGGCGTTACTCTCGCTCCATTATTTGGCAACACTCATTACGAACGACAACCATGACTCAGTCCCTCGAACGTCTACTTAGCGCCCGCCACCACGACCCCTTCGCCATCCTCGGTCTGCACCCGGCACCGGAAGGCTGGTCCTTGCGCGTCTTTCGCCCCGCGGCCACGCGCATCACGCTGCTGTTGCCGGATGCCGGCGCCGACCTGATCAAGGTCGACGAGGGCGGCCTGTTCGAATGGCGCGGCCAATTGGCGCCGCCGCGGCCCTGGCGGCTGGCCATCGAGGAAGGCGACCACCAGTTCGAAATCACCGACCCGTACGCCTTCGGCCCGCTGCTGTCCGACCAGGAAATGTATCTGTTCAATGAAGGCAAACTGCTCGAAGCCTGGCGCAGCCTGGGCGGCCATGCCCTGCAGGTGGATGGCGTCGACGGCGTCCGCTTTGCGGTGTGGGCACCCAACGCCGAGCGCGTCTCGGTAGTCGGCAATTTCAACAACTGGGATGGCCGCATCCACGCCATGCGCGCGCGCGGCGGCTCCGGCATCTGGGAATTGTTCATCCCCGGGTTGACCGCCGGCGACCTCTACAAGTTCGAAATCCGCAACCGCGACAGCGGCGCCGTGCAAGTCAAGGCCGACCCGTTCGCGCGCCAGTTCGAGATGCGCCCGAGCAATGCCGCCGTGATTCCCGAAGCCAGCACACATACCTGGAACGACAGCGAATGGATGCGCGGACGCGCCCAGCGCGACTGGCTGCATACCGCGATGAACATCTACGAAATCCATGCCGGCTCATGGAAACTGCATCCCGACGGCAGTTTCTTCAGCTGGCGCGAACTGGCCGATACGCTGGTGCCCTACGCCGCCGACATGGGCTACACCCATATCGAACTGATGCCGGTCACCGAGCACCCGCTCGATGCCTCCTGGGGTTATCAGACCACCGGCTATTTCGCTCCCTCCTCCCGCTTCGGCACGCCGGACGACTTCCGCCATTTCGTCGACACCTGCCACCGCGCCGGCCTCGGCGTGTTGCTCGACTGGGTGCCGGGCCACTTCCCGATGGATGCCTGGGCGCTGGCCCGCTTCGACGGCACCGCCTTGTTCGAACACGAAGATCCGCGTCTGGGCGTGCATCAGGACTGGGGCACCTACATCTTCAATTACGGCCGCGCCGAGGTGAAAGGCTTCCTGCTCTCCAGCGCGCACTACTGGCTGTCCGAATTCCACCTCGACGGCCTCCGCGTCGATGCCGTCGCCTCCATGCTGTATCTGGACTACTCGCGCAAACACGACGAATGGCTGCCCAACAAATTCGGCGGCCGCGAGAACCTCGATGCGATCGACTTCCTGCGCGAAATGAACGCGATGGTGCACGAACGTTTCCCCGGCGCGCTGACCATCGCCGAAGAATCCACCGCCTGGCCGATGGTGTCGCGCCCGGTCTATCTGGGCGGCCTCGGCTTCTCGATGAAATGGAACATGGGCTGGATGAACGACACGCTCAGCTACATCCAGCAAGACCCGGTTTATCGTCGTTACAACCACAACAACCTGACCTTCGGCCAGTTGTACGCGTACACAGAGAATTTCGTGCTGCCGTTCTCGCACGACGAGGTTGTGCACGGCAAGAATTCCCTGCTCGGCAAGATGCCGGGCGATGCCTGGCAAAAATTCGCCAACCTGCGCCTGCTGCTCACCTACCAGACCGCCAGTCCGGGCAAGAAGCTCACCTTCATGGGCAACGAATTCGGCCAGGGCCGCGAATGGTCGGAACAATGGGGGCTCGACTGGGGCCTGCTGGACACGCATTGGCATGTCGGCGTCAGCAAGGCCGCGCGCGACCTGAATCGGCTCTATCGCGACCTGCCGCCGCTGCACGACCTGGATTTCGACATCGAAGGCTTCGCCTGGATCGACTGTCACGATGCCGATCAATCCGTGCTGGTTTTCCAGCGCCGTGACCGCCAGGGCCGCGCCGTCGTCGTCGCCTTGAACTTCACCCCGGTACCGCGCACCGGCTACCGCATCGGCGCCCCCGCCGCCGGTTTCTGGCGCGAGATATTCAACAGCGATTCCGAACTCTACGGCGGCAGCAACACCGGCAACGGTGCCGGCCTGATGACGGAAAACCTGGCCTGGATGGGCTACGAACATTCCATGGTGCTGACCCTGCCGCCGCTGGGGGGCATCATCCTGCATCAGGACTGAAGCGTGCCGATCGACGTCTCCTGCCAAGTTCTGCAGAGCGGCCAGCGACTATCGATCCCATTCGAAGACGTCAGCGAAGCCATCGCCGCGCACACCGGCCTGGTCTGGCTGGAACTGAACGACCCGGACAAGACCACGCTCGATCGGCTGCAGGAAGAACTCGGCCTGCATGAACTGGCCGTCGAAGACGCGTTGAGCGCGCATCAAAGGCCGAAGGTGGAAGACTATGCCGGCGGCCTGTTCGTCGTCCTGCGCACCGCCCGGCTGTGGAACAACGCCATCGAATACGGCGAAACCCACGTCTTTTGCGGCGCCGGCTATCTCGCCATCATTCGGCATGACGCCGGCAGCGGCTACCGCCGCGTCCAGGATCGTTTGCTCGCCTACGCAAAACCGCTCAGCGTCGGGCTGGCGCTGTATGCGCTGCTCGACCATGTCGTCGACGAACTGCGCCCGCTCAGCGCCCGCCTGGAGGATCGTTACGCCGATCTGGAAGCCGCCATATTCAGCAGCGGCTTCTCCAGCGAAAACCTGCAATTCCTGTTCGAAACCAAGCGCGACATTCTCGGCCTGATGTCCGCCGTGCAACCGATCCCGGAAATCTGCGGCGACCTGATCCGGTTGCATTCCGACATCGTCGACAAAGAACTGCGCGCCTACTATCGTGATGTCGAAGACCACGCCATTCGCCTGATCCAAACCCTCGACCGCCTACGCGAAATGATCTCCGACGCCATGCAACTTTCCATGACCACCGCCGCGATGCAGCAAAGCGAATCCGTGCAGAAACTCGCCGGCTGGGGCGCCATCCTCGCCATTCCCACGCTGGTGTTCAGCCTATACGGCATGAACTTCAAAACCATGCCCGAACTGGAGTGGACCTGGGGCTACCCGCTCACGCTGCTGGGCACCGGCGCAGGCTGTCTGTGGTTGTATCGGCGGCTGAAGCAGCGCGGCTGGATATAACGCGGCGGCCGTACAAGGAATCGACATGACCCAATGGCCCCGCTTTCTCCTCCTGCTGCTCGCCGCGTGGCCGGGCATGGCAACCGCCGAGAGCGGGAGCGATCTGGTCGCGCGCGGGCGTTATCTGTTCTTCAACGAGACCTTCGCCGGCAACGGCCGCACCTGCGGCACCTGCCATCCCGCCGAGAACAATTTCACGCTGGACGCCGCCTATATCGCCCGCCTGCCGGACCGCCACCCGCTCTTCGTCGCCGAATTCCAGCCGGCGCTGCAGCGCGGTTTCGAGCAGCCCAGGCTGATGCGCGAGTTCGGCCTGATCCGCGAGAACCTGGACGGCTTCGACGACCTGGACAACCGCTTCGTCATGCGCTCGGTGCCGCACGTCCTGGCCATGGCGACCACGGTGCACACGCCAGCCGGCCCGCGCACCGGCTGGTCCGGCGATGGCGCCCCCGGCGACGGCAGCCTGCGCGCGTTCGCCACCGGCGCGGTGATCCAGCACTTCACCCGCTCGCTGCAGCGGGTACCCGGGGTCGATTTCCGCCTGCCCAGCGAAGCTGAACTGGATGCGCTGGCAGCCTTCCAGCTGTCTTTGGGCCGCCCGCGCGACCTCGCCCTGCCCCTGCCGCTGAAGAGCGCGCAGGCCAGGCGAGGCCAGACGATTTACATGGACAACCAGATAGGCAAATGCAACCTGTGCCATGCCAACGCCGGCGCCAACGCCGATTTCGGCGCCGGCAATCTGGGCAACCTCAGCTTCGACACCGGCGTGGAAAACCTGCCCGACACCCCGGCCCGCCTGAGCGGGGAACAGATTCCCCGCGACGACGGCTTCGGCATTCCCGGCAACGGCCTGTTCAACACGCCGCCGCTGATCGAGGCGGCGGACACCCCGCCGTTTTTCCATAACAACGCGGCCCAGACTGTCGAAGGCGCGGTCGGCTTCTACACCAGCGCGACATTCAACCAATCCCCGGCTGGGCGCCTGCTCGCCAGCCTGGATCCGAAGGGCGTCGGCATCGCCCTGGACAGCGGCCAGGTGGAAGCGGTGGCGGCCTTCCTGCGCGTCCTCAGCGCGTTGGAAAACATCCGGCAAGGCGCTGATCTGCTGCGCGCAGCAACCGGCAAGAGCTACTTCGCATCGCGGCACGAAGCAACGCAAGCTGGCAAGGAAATCGACGATGCCAGATCGGTGCTGAGCCAGGCAGGCCTGCATCCACGCGCGGCCGCCCTGCTCGGCGAATCCGCGCGTCTGGCCCGCTGGGCCGGCTATTTGGGCCTCTTCGGCGATCCGCTATTACAGCGCGCCCAGGCGAAGCTCGACTCGGCGCGCGTAGAACTGATCGACGACACCGCGCTACGGACCGCGTTCGAGCAAGGGAGCCAACCATGAAGCGAACCGTTCTGCTGGCGGCATGCCTACTCGCGCTACCGGTAGCCTACGCACAGAAAGCGGCCGAACAATTCATCCCGCTGGGGCAATCGCCGGGCTTATCCGGCACGCAGACCTTCATCGGCCGCATCGACGTCGTGGATGGGTTCGGCGGCGTCACGTTGAGCAACGAGACCGCCGCCAGCGGACCGGTCAGGATCGTACCGACCACCCGCATCTGGCTGGATCGCAGCCGACTGCGCTTGGGCAACGTCAGCGGCAGCGTCGCCGACCTGCTGCCCGGCCGCCGCGCCGAGATCAAGTTCGCGGACGCGAACCGACGCGAAGCGGAGTGGATAAAAGTCGAACTGGCCCCATGAGCCGCCGCGCGGGATCGCGCAGTAGGAGCGCCTTCCAAGGCGCGATCCTGCAACGCTTTGCCGACATCTTCTGCACTGTCATCGACAACTACGGCGATATCGGCGTGACCTGGCGTCTGGCACGCCAGTTGGCGGCTGAACACGCGGTGCCGGTGCGTTTGTGGGTGGACGATCTGCATGCGTTTCAGCATCTGCGACCGGAAATCGATGCTGAACTGCCGACGCAGCATCTGGCTGGCGTCGAAATTCGGCACTGGACGACGCCGTTGGCCGAAGCTGAGCCGGGCGAGGTGGTGATTGAGGCGCTGGCGTGCAATCTGCCGGAAGAATTCATCGCGCGCATGGCGGCGCAGCAGCCGGCGCCGGTCTGGCTGAATCTGGAATATCTCTCGGCGGAAGACTGGGTGGCCGGCGTGCATGGCCTGCCTTCGCCGCACCCGCGTTTGCCGCTGACCAAGCATTTCTTCATGCCGGGCTATACGGCGAATACCGGCGGGCTGCCGCGGGAAGCCTGGCTCACTCCGCGGCGGGATGCGTTTCAAGCCGATGCCGCCGCGCGCGCGACGTTTTTGCGCGGACTCGGTATGCCGCCGTTGCAAGCCGGCGAGTTGCTGGTGTCGTTGTTCAGTTATGAGAACCAGGCATTGCCGAGTCTGTTGCAGGCATGGGCGGCCGACGGCGAACCGGTGCGTGTTCTGCTGCCGGTCGGCAAGGCGTTGCCGGCCATCGCGGCCTGGTTCGGCGAAGGCGAGCCGGCGCCCGGCGCAGTCTGGCAACGCGGCGCGTTGACGTTGCATGTCTTGCCGATGCTCGATCAGGACGCTTACGACCGGCTGCTATGGGCGTGCGATCTGAATTTCGTGCGCGGTGAAGACTCCTGCCTGCGCGCGCAGTTCGCGGCGCGGCCGCTGGTCTGGCAAGCCTACGTGCAGGAGGAAGGCGCGCACTTCGCCAAGCTGGACGCGTTTCTGGCGCTGTATTGCGCCGGAATGGCGGCGGCATTGGCGGAACAGACGCGCAGCCTCTGGCAAGCCTGGAACCGGGAAGCCGATCTGGCCGCGCTGTGGCCGCAATTGCGGCGGGCGCTGCCAGCATTGAGCGCGCATGCGCGGGCCTGGGACGCGCGGCTGGCGGCGCAGACCGACCTCGCCACAAACTTGCTGAAGTTCTGTCGTAAGTGGTTAAAATAGCGGGCTTTTTTTATATTTCCCTCAGGATACTCCCCGATGAAAACCGCTCAAGAACTCCGCGCCGGCAACGTTGTCATGGTCGGCAAGGACCCGCTGGTGGTGCAGAAAGCCGAATTCCAGAAGTCCGGCCGCAACTCCTCCGTGGTCAAGATGAAATTCAAGAACCTGCTCACCGGCAGCGGTAGCGAAACCGTCTACAAGGCCGACGAGAAATTCGACACGGTGAACCTGGAGCGCAAGGACTGCACCTACTCCTACTTCGCCGACCCCATGTACGTGTTCATGGACGCCGAATACAACCAGTACGAAATCGAAGCCGACAACATGTCCGATGCGCTGCCCTATCTGGAAGACGGCATGCCGCTGGAAGTGGTGTTCTACGAAGGCAAGGCGATCTCGGTGAACCTGCCCAGCTCAGTCGTGCGCGAAGTGGAATACACCGAACCCGCCGTCAAGGGCGACACTTCCGGCAAGGTGCTCAAGCCCTGCCGCATCAAGCCCACCGGCCACACCATCCAGGTGCCGGCCTTCGTGGAAATCGGCGACAAGATCGAAATCGATTGCGCGTCCGGCGAGTACCGCAACCGCGTCAAATAAGTTTTCCAGTCCCATGCAAAAGGGCGCTTTTCAGCGCCCTTTTGCATTTTTCCTTGCCACTTCGGCGCAGGCCTCACTGCTTGATTTTCTGCAGCCAGCCATCCGCCACCTGGCGGGCCTGGGCAATCTGATCCGGCATCATCTTGTTGGCCTGCATATTCAACCAGTCGCCCGCCACGGCATGGCCGCCGCGCACGGCGAGGTCGAACCAGGCATAGGCCTGGACGCTGTCTTGCGGCACCGCCAGACCCCGGCTGTAAAGTTGACCAAGCGCGAAATAGGCATCGGCCATGCCCTGTTCGGCGGCTTTTTTGTACCAGACGTAAGCATTTTCGAAACTGGGCTCGGTGCCCTGGCCCTGCTCGGTCATCATGCCGACCTGGAATTGCGACAGCGCATCGCCGTTCTCGGCCAGCGGCATGAACAGCTTGTACGCCTTCGGATAATCGGCGCAGCCATACACGTGCACCGCTTTGTCGTAGTCGCTCTCGGCATGCACGGCGAGGGAGAAGACCAGCCCGGCAGCGGCCAGGGACATTCGCAGGGGGAATTTCATTACGCTGACTCCTGTATTTGAGCCGGTAATTTTCCTCCGCGGCGCTCGCCTCGGGCAAGACAAGCCGGTTCGAATACAGACTTAACCCACCTGAAGAAATATCAAATCCGCAGCGGCCGATTCGGCAATTCGTCGGTGTTGTCGCCGCGCAGCGGGAAATGCTGGTCGAGCACGGCGTGGATGCGTTCGATGCCGCGCAGCGCACCGGCCTCGAACTCGCCGCGCGCGAAAAGCACTTCCATCTCACGACAGATCGACTCCCATTGCGCCGCTTCGACGCGGCCGCGAAAGCCGCGATCGGCGACGATTTCGACATCGCGATCCGCCAGCAACAGATAGATCAGCACGCCGTTGTTGGCTTCGGTATCCCACACGCCGAGTTCGGCGAACACCTGCACGGCGCGTTGCCGCGCAGCGACGCCGCGCAGCAGGGGCGAGACCTCCAGCGCGGCTTCCACGGCAAAGCGGATTTCGCCGTGATGCGTGCGTTCGGAAGCGGTCACCGCCGCCTCGATGCGATCCAGCGCGGCATCCGGGAAGGCCCGCCGCAACAGCCATTGCGGGTAGAGCACATGCTTGAAGATTCGTTTGATATCCATCGTCCTCCCCTACCAGCGCCCGGACGCGCCGCCGCCGCCGAAGCCGCCGCCGCCACCGCCGAAACCACCACCCCCGAAGCCGCCGCCCCCGAAACCACCGCCGCCTCTGCCGCCAAAGCCGCCGCCGACACCGCGCAACAGCGTGAACAGGAAAGCGATGACGGCGACGATCAAACCGGCGGCGAGCGAACCCAGCACCAGCCAGCCGGCGATGAAGGCCAGCGTGCCGGCGACGCCGGCGCCTAGCAGCGGACCCAGCACCATGCGCAATATGCCGCCCAGCACGACCGCCGCGATCAGCAGGGTCGGCGCCGCTTCGCCCAGGCCGCTGGATGAATCACGCTTGGTGGTCGCCGGTTCCGGCAAAGGTTCGCCGTCGACCACCTTGATCAATGCGGCGACCCCGGCATCGATTCCGCCGGCAAAGTCGCCGCGTTTGAAATATGGCGTCATCACTTCGGCGATCACCCGCTTCGCGATGGCATCCGGAATCGCGCCTTCCAGACCGCGCCCAACCTCAATGCGGAGGCTGCGGTCCTGCATCGCCAACAGCAACAGCACACCATCGTCGATACCCTTGCGACCCAGTTTCCATGCATCGACGACGCGGATGGAATACTGCTCGATGCTTTCCGGTAGCGTGCTGGGCACGATCAGCACGGCGATCTGGCTGCCCTTGCGCTGCTCGAACGCCGCCAGTTTCGCTTCCAGCGCCTGCCGCGCCGCCGCATCGAGCACACCGGCCTGATCAGTCACCCGCGCCTGCAAAGGCGGGATGGTGGTTTCGGCGAGCAATGGCGTGGCCAGGAAAAGCAGAAGAAGCGTCAACACCCCGTAGGAGGCCCGCTTGCGGGCCGAATGACGTTCGCGCTTCGGCCCGCAAGCGGGCCTCCTACCGGGCCAGTCGAAAAAATCAATCACACCCCAGAAAGTGCTCACCCTCAATCCCCCGCCAGAAACATCTGCAACAACTCATTCAGAAAATGCCGGCCCTGCTCGCTCGGACGGATGTTGTCGGGCGTGCGCAGCAGCAGGCCGCGCTGCTCCGCCGCGCGCAACGCGGGTTCAGCCAGCAGCAACGGCAAACCGGTACGCGCTTCGAACAGGCGCGGATCGAAGCCCTCGGTCAGGCGCAGCGCGTTCATCATGAATTCGAAAATCCGGTCGTCCCGCGTCAGGCTGCGGGTTTCCGGCGCAGGCGGGCCGGCTTCCGCCAGCATCGCATCCATGTAGGCCTGCGGGTGTTTGCCGCGCGCCTGCCGTTCGATGCGGTCGTGGCTGGACAACTTGCCGTGCGCGCCGGCGCCGATGCCGAGGTAATCACCGAAATTCCAGTAGTTCAGGTTATGCCGGCAGAGCTGGCCGGGCCGCGCGAAAGCCGAGGTCTCGTAATGCAGATAGCCGGCCGCACCCAGCGTTTCCTCCGCCATGGTCTGCATGTCGGCGGCGGCGTCGTCGTCCGGCAGCTGGGGCGGCATGGCGGCGAACGGCGTATTCGGTTCCAGCGTCAGGTGATAGGCGGAAAGATGCGCCGGGCCGAGCCGGATCGCGGTGTCCAGGTCTTGCCGCGCTTCCTCCAGCGTCTGTTCGGGCAGCGCGTACATCAGGTCCAGATTCACCGCTTCGAACAGTTGCAACGCGGCATCCGCCGCCGCGCGCGCCTCGTCGGCGTCGTGGATGCGCCCCAGGGCGCGCAGATGACGCGGGTTGAAACTCTGGATACCCAGCGACAGCCGGTTGACCCCGGCCGCGCGGTAACCCTTGAACCGTTCCGATTCGAACGTGCCGGGATTGGCTTCCAGCGTGATTTCGGCCAGAGGCGAGACGCGCAGCAACGTGCGCGCGGTGGTCAGCAACTGGTCGATGGCGGCGGCGGAAAACAGGCTGGGCGTGCCGCCGCCAATGAAGATACTGCTCACTTCGCGGCCCCAGACCTGCGGCAGGCTGCGCTCAAGATCGCGCGTCAATGCCTGCAGATAGCGTTGTTCCGGAATCTCGTCGCGAAGCGCATGCGAATTGAAATCGCAATACGGGCACTTGCGCACGCACCAGGGCAGATGCACGTACAGCGCCAATGGCGGCGGCGCTTGCAACTGGCCCGGCATGCGGACCTTGGTCGCGCCTCTATAATCGGTCGTCTCGTTCACCACGCCCTCACCTCGCCGCCCCATGCCCGCAAGCAAACTGGATCTCACCACCTTCCTGCTGTCGTCCGTGCACGACATGAAAAACTCGCTCGGGGCGATGGCGGCGTATCTGGAAGATGCGCTCGCCGAGCCGGGCGTAGCCGGCCCCCCGGTCGACACGCCGGCGCGCCGGAAGACCGCCCAGGCGCTGTATGAGGCGCAACGCGTCAGCAACCATCTGATTCAACTCCTCGCGCTATACAAAATCGACCAGTCATTCTACCCATTCGACCCGCAAGACCGGCCGCTTGCCGATCTGGCCCGCGAAGCGCTGGCGCGGGCGCAACCGCTGGCCGACTCGAAAGGCATCGCGCTCGATTGCGATTGCCCGGAAGACCTGTACGGCTGGATCGATTACGAGCTGGTGTTCGGCGTCGTCGTACAGGCCCTGCACAACGCGCTGCATTACACGCGCAGCCGGGTGTTGCTGACCGCGACAGCGACCGATTTCGGCCTGGCCATCGGGATCGAGGATGACGGTCCCGGTTTCCCCGACTTTCTGCTCGAACAAGGCAACGCCGCCCAGCGCGGCATCAGTTTCGAAACCGGCAGCACCGGGCTGGGACTGTATTTCGCCAATGTCGTCGCGCACCTGCACAAGGCCGGCGAAAAAACCGGCCGCATCCATCTGGAAAACGGCGGTCGCCTCGGCGGCGGCGGCTTCACCCTGGAACTGCCCTGACCGTACAAGCCATGAGCATTCGCAATCTGCCGCCGCCCGATCTGTCGCGCACCCGCTTTCTGATCATCGAAGACTTCGAAGGCATGCGCGCCATCCTGCGCGACATCCTCAGCCGCGCCGGCGCCAATCGCATCGCACTGGCGTCCAGTGCCGCCAACGCCATCAACTTGCTGGAACGCCAGAGTTTCGACGTCATTCTGTGCGACCTGCATCTGGGCCACGGCAAGAACGGCCAGGACATCCTGGAAGAAGCGCGCCATCGCAGCCTGCTGGCGCCGCATGCGGTGTGGCTGATGGTCAGCGCCGAGAAGGCGGCCGAAATGGTCACCGGCACTGTCGAATCGCGCCCCGACGACTACCTGATCAAACCAATTACCGAAACCCTGCTGTTTTCCCGTCTGAGCCGGCAAATGGCGAAGAAACAGGCGCTCGCGCCGATCGAAATCGCCATGCGTGAACACGAATACCTGAAAGCGTTGCGTCTGGCCGACGCGCAACTGGAAGGCAACCAGCCGCACGCCTGGGATCTGAAGCGGCTGAAGGCCGAACTCGCCATGCACAGCGGCGAACACGGCCTCGCCAAGGCGATCTACGAAGAAGCGCTGAGCCTGCGCGAACTGCCCTGGGCGCGCCTCGGCCTGGCCAAGATTCACTTCAACGAAGGCCGCCTCGACGACGCCCGCCGCGAACTCAAGGAAATGACCGATCACAACCGCGCCTATCTGGAAGCGCACGATTGGCTGGCACGCACGCTCGACCGGCTGGGCGACCCGGAAGGCGCGCAGAACATCCTGCAACGCGCCCTCACCACTTCGCCGCGCGCACCGTTGCGGCAACTGCATCTGGGCGAAGTCGCGCAACGGCGCGGCGAACTGGATATCGCCACGCGCGCCTTCCAGAACAGCATCGAACTGGCGCGCAACACCCCGCTGAAATCGATGCAGGCGTATCTCGCCCTGTCGCAAGTGCAGCTTGCGCAAAACAACAGCGACGCCGCCCTGAGCACACTCTCCACGCTGTCCATCGACATGCGCGACAACCCCGCCGCCCACCTGCTCGCGCAAGCCATGCAGATTCCGGTGCGCCTGAAGACCGGCGAACTCGCGCTGGCGAAGGATCTGGCGCGGAAACTGGCGAGCGAACTGAAGGAAGAGGCGCAACACCTGCCGCCGGATGCCGTCTTCAACCTGGCCGCGCCGCTGCTCGAACTGGGCGAGAAAGCCACGGCCAGCACCCTGCTCGGCAGCCTGATCGGCAACAACCACGAGCACCCGGAATACCTTGAACGCGCGCAGGCCATCTTCACCCGCGCCGGCCTGGAAAACGAAGGCCGCGAACTGGTGCAGGGTGCCGCCCGCGCCGCCACCGACATCATGAACCGCGGCGTCAAACTGTCGCGCGAAGGCAAGCTCGCCGAAGCCATCGAACTGACCCGCGAAGCGCGCACCAAGATGCCCAACAACGCCCGCCTGCTGCTCAATCACGCCTTTCTGCTGATCGCCTGGATGGAGCGGCACGGCCGCGAAAAAGCCCTCAACATGGAAGCGCGCGAGTGCATCGAACTGGCGCGCAAACTGAAACCGGAAGAAAAACGCGCCGGCGAATTGCTGACCCGGCTGGAACTGCTCGCCAGCGATTTCGCGATTCCGGCTTAGAAAGACCGCCGATGGGCGGCCGAAATCTTGCGTTTCCTTGCTCCAGGTCAAGCCGCCGACATACAGGCAAACCGGCTTCGTGCCGTTAGATCAGGTCAGGAGTCCGGCATTTCTGCCGCTCCTTTCCTGGAGCAACAATCATGAAATCGCTGTTCTTGCGGATGCGTCTGGTGCATTGGCTGGGTGTGTTCCTGCTGCTGGCCAATGCCACTTTCTTCACCGACAACCTGTTCGGTTCCATCGTCCAGTACGTCGTCGCACTGGTCGTGCTGGTGCACGACATCGACGAAAAGCGCTGGGGCGTCGATACCGTCCGCCAGGTATCCGCCTACCTGGCGCACTTCACGGCCAAGGATCTGTCGCGCGAGGCGAGCATCAACGCCCGCTTCAATCAGGAAGTGCATGACATGCTGACGGTGATCGACCAGTTCCGCGAGAACATCCGCGTCGCCCTCAACGAGGTCAAACAATCGTCCCGCGAAAGCGGCCATGTCGCGCTGGCCTTCGCGCAGACTTCGCGCCAGATCGGCCAGCATGTCGAACAGGAAACCGCGCTGGCGGCACAAGCCGGCGACAGCGCCGCAATGATCTCGCGCGCCGTCGTCGAACTGGCCGCAGATGCGGACCGCACCGCGCGCGACATGGCCGCCGCCCGGCAGGAACTGGCGCAAGCCCGCAAGGATGTGCACGCCATGAGCGAGCAGGTCGGCGAGAGCATCCGTACCGGCGACAGCCTGGCCGAAAAACTGGGCCGCCTGTCCGAGTCCGCTGCCCTGGTCAACCAGGTGCTCAACACGGTCTCCGAAGTCGCCGAACAGACCAATCTGCTCGCCCTCAATGCCGCCATCGAAGCCGCCCGTGCCGGCGAACAGGGACGCGGCTTTGCCGTGGTCGCCGACGAAGTGCGCAAACTGGCCGAACGCACCCAGCGCAGCGTCGCCGAAATCGCCGGCACGGTGAGCGGCATCAACCAGTCGGTGGCCGAAACCACGCACGAGATGGCGCGTCAGTCGGAGGTCTATCGCGGCCTCTCCGCCGCCTCGCAAAAAGTCGAGGGTGTCATCGACAGCACCGCGCAATGGATCGGCGGCGTGGCGGACATGGTGAAACGAACCGCCGATGTCTCCGCCCAGGTGCAAAACCGCGTCGAACGCATCGTCGGCCAGATTGCCAGCATCCAGACCGCGGCACGGGCCAACGCCGCAGCGGCGGTCGAAATCATCGGCAGCGCCGACCGCATGGCCAGCCTGAGCGATGAATTGAACGGCCGCCTGGCACAGTTCCAGACCTGAATACCGGCTGGACATTCGTTTCAAAACACGGTCCAAAAAGCGGCCGATACCACCTGGAGTTGTCTTGAAACTGAAGTTGAAGATCTGGCTGTTGCTCGGTGCGCTGCTGAGCGTGGTATTGGCCATCGACCTGACCTTCAGCTACCAGAAGCTGAAAACCGAGACGCGCGCGGAAGCCGAATACGACGCCCGCACGATCTACGGCTTCATGATGGCGACGCGCCGACTGTATCAGCAGCAATTCATCGCCAGCGGCCTGCCGGTCAATGAGAAAACCATCGGCTTTCTGCCGGCGCATTCGATCTCGCGTATCTCGCATGACTTCGCCAACTGGAACCGCAGCGGTATCGTCTTCAACAATGTGACCGACCGGCCGCGCAACCTCGGCAATCAGGCCGACCGCTTCGAACTGGCCGCGATGCGCTGGTTTCGCAGCAATCCGCAGGCGAGCGAGCGGATGTTCGACATCGTCACCGACCAGGGCGTCGGCTACCTGCTGTATACCGCGCCGATCCGGATCGAGCCGTTCTGCCTGAAATGCCACGGCGAGCGCGCTGCCGCGCCGGCCAGTATTCGCGACCGCTACACGGCGGCCTACGACTACAAGGTGGGCGATTTGCGCGGCGTGGCGAGCATCCGCATCCCGACCGCAAAATTCCAGGAGCGCCTGCTGCGGCTGTGGAGCGGGCAATTGCTGAAAAGCCTGGTCGGCTATGCAACGCTGCTGTTCGTCCTCGGCTTCATCCTGGAGCGCCTGGTCAGCCGCCGCCTCTCCCGCTTGCGGGAGGGCGCACAACGCATCGCGGCGGGCGAATACACCACGCGCGTCGACGCCGCCGGCGACGACGAGATTGCCGGCCTGGCGGAAACCCTGAACCGCATGGCGGCGATGGTGCAGCAGCGCGATCAAACGCTCGGCAAGCTTTCCCTGGCCGTCGAGCAAAGTCCGGAAAGCATCATCATCACCGACCTGGGCGGCTGCATCGAATACGTCAACGAGGCGTTTGTCCGCATCACCGGCTTTTCCCGCGCCGAGGCGCTCGGCATCAATCCGCGCCTGCTGAAATCGGGCAAAACGCCGCCGGAAACGTATCGCACCCTGTGGAGCGCCATGTTGCAAGGCGAGGTCTGGCAAGGCGAGTTCATCAACCGCCGCAAGGACGGCGGCGAATACACCGAGTCAGCGATCATCGCGCCGGTGCGCAACGCTGCCGGCGACATCACCCACTACCTGGCGATCAAGCAGGACATCTCCGACAAGAAGAAAGCCGAGGCGGAAATCCACAACCTGGCCTACTTCGACCCACTCACCGACCTGCCCAACCGACGGCTGTTGATGGATCGACTCGGCCAGGCACTAATCGCCAGCAAACGCAGTCAGGCTTACGGCGCTTTGCTGATCCTCGACCTGGACAACTTCAAGACGCTGAACGATACCCAGGGCCACGACGTCGGCGACCAGTTGCTGATCGAGGTCGCGCAGCGCCTGACCGCCAACGTGCGCCAGGAAGACACCGTCTCCCGCCTCGGCGGCGACGAGTACGTGGTCATGCTGGAGGGCCTCGGCCTGGATGAGGAAAACGCCGCCAAGCAGGCCGAAGTCATCGCCGAGAAGGTGCGTCTCGCGCTGGCCCAGCCGTATGCGCTCGCCGGCGTCGAACAGATCCATCAAAGCAGCGCCAGTATCGGCATGACCTTGTTTCACGGCCTCGAAAGCTCGACCGATGGCTTGCTCAAACAGGCCGACGTCGCGCTGTACCAGGCGAAGGATGCCGGCCGCAACAAGCTGCGCTTCTTCAACCCGGCCATGCAGGCGGCCATCGACACGCGCAGCGCGATGGAACATGCGCTGCGCCTGGCCATCGGCAGGAACGAACTGCAGCTGTATTACCAGCCGCAGGTCGATGCGCACGGCCGCATCGTCGGCGCCGAGGCGCTGTTGCGCTGGTTGCGGCCCGGCATCGGCATGGTTTCGCCAGCGCAGTTCATCCCGCTCGCCGAAGAAACCGGACTGATCCTGCCGATCGGCGAATGGGTGCTGCACACCGCCTGCGCCCAGCTCACCGCCTGGGCCGGGCATGCCGCCACGCGCGATCTGCAATTGGCCATCAACGTCAGCGCGCGCCAGTTCCACCAGGCCGAATTCGTCGACCGGATCGCCGGCTGCCTGACCCGCAGCGGCATCGATCCGTCGCGCCTGAAACTGGAACTGACCGAAAGCGTGGTGCTCGACAACGTCGAGGAAGTCGTCGGCCGCATGCAGGAAATCGGCGCCTTGGGCGTCGGCTTCTCGCTCGACGACTTCGGCACCGGCTATTCGTCGCTGTCCTACCTGAAACGGCTGCCGCTGGATCAGCTCAAGATCGACCAATCCTTCGTGCGCGACATCTCCGTCGACCCCAACGACGCCGCCATCGTCCGCGCCATCCTGGCGATGAGCCAGTCGCTCGGGCTCAACGTCATCGCCGAAGGGGTCGAGACCGAGGCGCAACGCGATTTCCTGCTGGAGAACGGCTGCACCGTGTTTCAGGGTTACCTGTTCGGCAAGCCGATGCCGATCGCCGCGTGGGCGTCGGCCGCGTAGGGCGGCGACACCGCGCTTAGGACACCGGGCTGCCCGAGTCCTTGGCGAACTGGTTCATGTCGATGTCCATGCAGAACAACAGCGTCGGATGCCCGGGCGTCTTCACCACCGTGTGGCTGGAGTAGACCGGCACCGGGCTGCCGTTCTTGTGTTTGAGCGACAGCCGCGCGGCGGCTATGGCCTGCCCGGTCTCGCACATCGCGCGCACGGCGGCGCGCACGTCCTCCTGCATGGCGGACGGAATGATCAGTTCGAACAGGTTGCCGCCGAGCGCTTCGTCGGCGCTATAGCCATACAACTTCTCCGAAGCCCGGTTCCAGTAGGCCACCGTGCCATCGACCAGATAGCCCTGGATCGCCAGGGCATCGACATCCTCGAACAGGCGATGAAAGCGCTCTTCGCTGGCGCGGAGCGCGTCCTCCGCCTGTTTGCGCTCGCTGATGTCGGTGATGACGCCATCCAGCCAGAGCACTTCGCCCTGCCGGCCATAGGCGGCCTGGCCGCGTTCGTACACCCAGCGCGGCGTGGCGTCGGCGTGCACGATGCGGTATTCGAGGCTGTACGGCGCATGCGCGGCAACCCCTGCCCGGACGACGCGGTCGACCATCGCCAGATCGTCCGGATCAATGATGCTGGCGTAGCTGCGCACCCGGTTGTCGATGAAGTCGTCGAGCGGATAACCGCTCAACGTCTCGATGTAGTCGCTCATGAACTGGATCGTCCACTGCGCATCCAGGGCGCAGCGATAGACCGCGCCGGGCAGGCTCTGCACCAGGCTGCGATAACGCTCTTCGCTGTCGCTCAGACGCTGTTTGGCTTCGTGCACTTCCAGCGTGCGGAACACGATATGGCCCGCCGTACGCAACAAGGTCTCGTCATGCTCGTCCCAACGATTGCCGGCGCTGCGGCAGCCGATGCTGACGAAGCCGACCAGGCGGCCGCCGTTCTCGACCGGCACGCTCAGCAGCGATTCGATCTGCCCGCCAAGACGCCGGCGCAGATCGCCCATCGCATCCGGCATGTCGTCGCGCAGATCGTCCAGGCGCGCGAAAGCGAACGTTTCGCCACGGCGCAGACGCCCCATGGCGAGGTGGAATTCGTTCTCCGGCAAGGCCTGCATGTTTGCACGCAGGGAAGGCATGCCGAGGGCCAGCCATTCATGCGTCATGCTGTAGCTGGCACCGCTCGCGTCGAGGCGGAACAGGCTGCTGGCATCGGCGCCGACCACCCGGCCGATGCGGGCGAGCGACCAATACACCGCATCATCCGGATCGTCGTCGGCCACCAGTTCGAGGCAATGCGTGGCGATATCGGCCAGCGCCTGCCGTTGCGCGATGCGTTTGCTCAATTCGACGGTGCGTTCCTGCACCTGGCGTTCCATTTCCGCCGTGACGGCTTCCAGGCGATGCCGCGTCTGCCAGCTCTGGCACAAGGTCCGCGCCAGTTGATAGACCTCCTCGCGGGTAAACGGTTTGCGCAGCATCACGACATCGTGGCCGAGCGCGCGCTGCAATTCGTTGACGTCGTAATCGGAAAACGCCGTGGCGATGACGATGTAGATGGAAGGATCCTGCGCGCGCAGGGCCACGGCGGTCTGCATGCCATCCCAGCCGGGCGGCATGCGCATGTCGATGAAGGCGAGTTGCAGCGGGCAGCCATGTGCCAGCGCGGCCTGCTGCAGTGCCGCCGCCTGTTCGCCCTGCGCTGCCAGGGTAACTTCGAATTCGGCGCTGTTCGTATTGACGGCCGGCACCCCGGAAATCAGCGCTTCCAGCGCGCCGAGTTCGGAGCCCTTCGGTTGCAGGATCTGGCGATAGGTCTCGCGGATGGCCGCGTCGTCATCCACCACCAGGACACGATAGGTCGCACTCGCGTTGACGTTCACTGTTCACTCCTGGCGGGGTTGCCGACGTTGCGTGGCAGCACCATTTCCAGCCTGGCGCCGAGATTGCGGCCCTCGCTGCGCAAGGTGACCTGGCCGCCGCACTCCTGCGCGTACACCGCGACCGAGTGCAGGCCGAAGCCGGTACCGCGCTGTTTGGTGGAAAAGCCGAAGCGGAACAGGTCGTCCTGCGCCGCGGCTTCGAAGCCCTCACCGTTATCGACCACGCTCAGGCGCAAGCGATCACCGCCGAGGGCTTCGGCGCGAATCTCCAGCCGCCCCTGGAAACCGTCGGCCATCCCGCGTGCCTGGATCGCCTCGATGCTGTTCTTGAAGATGTTGGTCAGCGCCTGCAACAGGCGGTTGTGCGACTGGTTGACCTGATCCACGGCGGGGTCGACTTGCAGCGTGACATGAATGCCATGCTGTTTGAACGCGTTGCCCTGCAATTCCAGCGCGGCATGGATCGCCTGGGACAGGCTGAAGCTGCTGCGTTGCTGGCTGGGTCGCGCCGCGCTTTGCTGGATATGCACGATGTCGGCGATGTGGCGCACGCTGGCGCCGAGCCGGCGCGAACGCTGGTTCAGCTCATCTTCGGACAGACGCCGGATCGCCCGCGCCGCCTCCTGCTGGATGACGCATTGATGGCTGGCCAGGTCCGCCAGCGTACCGCTCTGGCCGGCCAGAGCGGCCTGGCTATGCTTGGCGTTGGCGTCGAGCAGGCTCGCCACGCGCAGCAACTCCGCGCCGGCATGCGTGATGCTCTCGGCATCCTGGCTGACCGCGGTGATGGCGTTGCCGATGTTGTGCAGCACCGAGGTGCTCATTTCGCCAATGCCGGCCTGGAACGCGCTGAAACGTTCCAGTTCTTCCGCCCGCTTGCGTTCGGTAATGTCGTGGTTGGCGCCGCGCCGGCCCAGGAAGCGGCCGTCGGCGTCGAACAGCGCGGTGCAGATATGTTCGATCCAGCGGTCGCGGCCGTCCCGGTCGCGCATGCGCAGGATCATGACTTCGTGTTTGTTTTCGTCTGCCTTGTCGTTATCCTTCTCGCCGCACCTATCGCCATGCTCGCCGTCCAGGCAGAAATGTTGCAGCAGATGTGCGCGCCAGGCGGGCAGATCGTCCGGATGCAGCAAACGCTCCATCAAGGCGGGATCGGCGACGAAATCCTCCGGCGGATAGCCGCACACCGCCTGGCATGACGGCGAGACATAGACATAGCGGCCATCCGGCCCGAGCCAGTATTCCCAACTGAGCGAGTAGTCGGCCAGGATGCGGTATTGCTGCTCGCTTTGCTTGAGCGCCTGCTCGCGCTGCTCGATCACCGTCGCCATGGCGTCGAAACCGCGCGCCAGTTCCGCGATTTCGTCCTGCCTGGTGTCCAACACGCGGGTGTTGTAACTGCCGCGCGCCATGTTCCGGATGGCGTTGCGCAGTCCCTGAAAACGATGGATCACGTAGTGATTCAGCAGCAGGCCGAGCGTCAGCAACATGGCGAGTAACAGCACGGCCTGTTCCAGCAATCGCTGCTGCCAGTGCGCCAAGGCGGCGTCGCGACCGCTCTCCACCGGAATGCGGATGCTCATGACGCCGCGCAGGTCGCCGACGCGATAGTCGTAACCGGCGCGGTAACGCTGCCGAATGGTAGGCGGGGCGTCCTTCGCCGCGGCATGGCAGGTCAGGCAATAGGGCTCGGCCCAGATCGGCGCCGTGAAATGGAAGTACTCGCGGCCATCTTCCCGGCTGCGTATCGTTTGCGTGTACTCGGCGGCCTTGGGGTTGGCGCGAAACCAGGCCATCGCGGCGAGCTCGTCGGCATCGGCCTGATTGGCCGGGTTGCGCGGCCGGTCGGTGACGTTGTTGAAACGCACGCCGCTCTTGGTCCAGTTCGGATAATCCTGCGCGATGCGGCTCATCGCATGTGCCGGCAGGAAGCCCAGCGTGTGCTCGTTCAGGGGCAGGCCGCTGGCCAGGAACTGCTTGTGATAGACCCGCCGCGTAGCCATCAGCGCGGCGCGCAGATCGAGCGCCTGCTGGCGCATCTGCTTCTCCGCCGAGCGTTCCACTTCGTAAAAATCGAGCAGAATGCCGGCGCCGCTGACAAGGCTGACGACGATGCCGAGGATCAGCCAGATCTTGAGTTTGAAGCTCATGCTTGCGCGGTCTTGTTGAGCAGAACGCGAACATGTCGCAACAGGACGTCGGCATCCACCGGCTTGGCCAGGAAGACGCGAATGCCGGCCCGGTTGACGGCATCGACCACCACGGCCTGTTCGTCGGTGCCGGAAAGCATGATGCTGGGCACCTCGGGATAGAAACGCCGGATGCGCTCCAGAATCTCGACGCCGGTGGTGTGTTGCAGGTAGTGATCGGACAGGATCAGGTCGATGGCCTCGCTGCCCATGCGGCTCAGTGCGGTATCCAGATCCTCGGCGAGATAGACCCGATAGCCGGCATCCTGCAGGACGTCGTGCAGCAATGCCGCTTCGACCGGGTCATCCTCCAGCAGCAGCAAGCCCTGGCTCGGCAAATTCACCTGCAAATTGGCCGGGCGCAGATCGCTGCGCAGCATGACGCGGCTTTCCACCTCTTCCGGCACGGCGGGGCGGCAGAGCAGGTAGCCCTGCAACTGGTCGCAGCCATACCGGGCCAGGAAACGCAGTTGCGATTCGGTCTCGACGCCCTCGGCCAGCACACGCATGCCGAGGTTGCGCGCCAGATCGATGGTGGAGCGAACGATGGCGGCGTCTTCCGGATCGCGGTTGACGTTGCGGGTGAACATCTGGTCGATCTTCAGCACGTCGAATGGGTAATGCTTCAGGTAACCCAGACTGGAATAGCCGGTGCCGAAGTCGTCCAGCGCCAGGCCGACGCCCATGCGCTTGAGATCGCGCAGGGTTTGCGCGGCCAGTTCCGGGTTGGCCAGCAGCGACGACTCCACCACTTCCAGCTCCAGCAGATGCGCGGGCAGGCCGCTGCTGGCCAGCGCCACGGCGACATCGTCGAGCAGATGCCCGGAAGTGACGTGGTCGGAAAAGATGTTGACCGCCACCCGCAACGGCCGCTGCCGGTCCATCCATTGCCGGGCCTGGCGGCAGGCGGCGTGCAGCACCCAACGGCTGACCGGCTCGGCCAGGTCGGTGCCTTCGACGACGTGGATGAAACTGCCCGGCGGCACCACCTGATCGCCGCGGCGCCAGCGGATCAAGGCTTCGGCGGCGACGATACGGCCGCTGACGGTATCGATCTGCGGCTGGTACGCCAGGAAGAACTCTTCACGCGCCAGCGCGCCGCGCAAGGCCAGCTCGGTCTCGAACCAGTCGGCGACCTTGGCCGCCTGGCGTAGATCGTAGAAGCGCACCTGATTGCCCTTATCGGCCTTGGCGCTGCGCATGGCATCCTCGGCCGCGTGCAACAGCGCAGCGGCCTCGCTGGCATCGGTCGGATACAGCGCAACACCGATGCTCAAGGTCAGCGCCACCGATTTGTCACCGTCGATGGCAATCGGCTCGCGCATGCTGTCGCGCAGATGGGCTGCGGTTTCGATCGCGTCATGGGTGTCCCGGACGCCTCGGCGCAGCACCGCGAACTGATCCGCGCCCTGGTGCGTCAGCAGACAATCGTCGCCCAGCAAGCCATCCCAACGTTGCGCCAGGGCCAGCAGCACCTGATCGCCCACCGCCCGGCCGAGTGTCTCGTTGAGCTGGGCGAAACGGTCGATGTTGAATACCAGCAGGGCCAGATGCTGGCCTTCCGCGTCGCTGGCCTGACTGTCCTGCTCGATGCGTGCCAGCAGCGACTGCACATTGGGCAGGCCGGTCAACGGCGAGTGCTTGCTCTGATAGTCGAGCTTGGCCTGCAAGGTAAAACCGGCGGAAAGATCGGTGGAGACGGCGATGTACTGGACGGTCTGGCCATTGCCGTCGCGCACCGCGCTGATGCCCAGCCATTCCGGATAAATCCGGCCATCCTTGCGCCGGTTCCAGATCTCGCCGCTCCAGTGCCCTTCTTCCAGCAGCGCCGTCCAAAGCGCCGTATAGAAGGCGGCATCGTGCCGCCCCGACTGCAGGAAGCGCGGATTCTTGCCGAGCACTTCGGCCTCGGCGTAGCCGGTGATGCTGGAAAACGCCGGGTTCACCGCCAGGATATTGGCGTCTGCATCGGTGATCGCGATGCCGTCGCGGGTGTTGTCGAACACCAGGGCTGCCTGGCGCAAGCGTTCTTCCGCCCGCTTGCGCTGATTGATATCGCGCGTGAAGGCAAAGATGCGGCCGCCAGCCAGCGACGAGAAGCTGGTGTTGAGTTCCACATCCCAGATGCTGCCGTCCTTGCAGCGGTGCCGCGTCTCGAACAGGTCGCTGCCAGTGGCGATGACCTGTTCGATATGGCGGCGGATGGTTTCCACATCTTCCTTTGCTTCCAGATCGCCGACCCGCATCGCGAGCAATTCTGTGCGGCTATAGCCGGAGCGGCGCACATAAGCGTCGTTCACTTCCAGCAAATGCCCGCTGAGGTCCACCACCCAGAAACCGTCGACGGAGGTCTCGATGACGCCGCGGTAGAGGGCCTCGCGTTCCTGCAGCGCCTGTTCGGCGCGGATGCGTTCGCTGATGTCGGTGCCGACGCCGACCATGCACATCGGTTGGCCGGCGGCATCGCGCACCAATCGGGTGCGCAGATCGATGATGCGCTTGCTGCCGTCGGCATTGACGTTGACCAGTTCGCCACGCCAGGCGCCCTGTTCCAGCGTGGCACGCGCAATCTCGTTCTGGGTTGCGGCGGCTTCGGGCTCATTGCCCAGGATGTCGACATGCTGGCCGATCAACGCTTCGCGCGGATAGCCGGCGCCGCGGATCTCGGACTCGTTGACGTAGGTGATGACGCCGTTCAGATCGGTCACGGTAACGTGATCCTGAATCTGATCCAGCACCAGGGCCTGCATGCGCAGATCCGCCTCGACCCGTTTGCGCTGGCTGATGTCCCGGAACAACAGGTGGCCGAAGGTCAGGCCGCCGATTTCGATGACATGCGCGGTGACCTCGACCGGGAAACGACTGCCATCCTTGCGCTGGTGCTCGGTCTCATAAGTCTGCGCGCCGCGCGCCAGCGTTTCGTCGGCACGCAAGCGGGCTTCGTCGCGCGTTTCCGGCGGCCGGAACAAGGTGACCAGTTGGCCTTTGACTTCGTCCGGGGTGTAGCCGTAACAGGCCATGACCCGTTCGTTGACCTCCTCGATGCGGCCGCTGGCGTCGATCAGCAGAATGACGTCGCTGGCATAGCGCGACAAATAGTCGTAGCGCCGCTGCAGAATCCGCCGTTCGACCTCCTTGTCGAGCAACTGCGCCCGCTGGCGCCTGATCTGGACGCGCCACCAATAGCCGATGAAAAGGCCGCTGAGCAGCACCAGCGAAGCGGTCCCCAACGCGGAGAACACCGCGATGCGGTACACCGGCGCCTCCACTTCGGATTGATCCAGTTTCGCCAGCAGGCTCCAGGGCGTGCCGGGAATCCGGTTGCCGTAAGCGAGTACAGGATTGCCGTGAAAATCCAGCGACTGCGGCAGCAAGCCGGACTCGCCGCGCAGGATCCTGGCCGATGCCAGTTTTGGGTAGCGTTGGGCTGCAATCAGGCCCTGTGGCTCGCCGCCCCGGCTGGCAAACAGGATCTGAATTCGCTCGCCTTGCAGACGGGCCAGCACCGTCTCGCCGCTGCGACTGGACGTCGGCCACTGGCCGAGCAGGCCAAACAGGCTGGCGCCGGGGGAAATGGCGATGAATGCCGCGCCCACCGTGCGCGCCCGCTCTCCCTGCCCTTTCAGCAGCGGCACCATCATGCCCAACATCATTTCTTTCCGGCCCGGGTCGTGCTGATGGAAATCGACCAGCACGGCCGCGTGTCGCTGCATCGCCAACCTCGCATTCCCCTCGTGTTCGAGCATGAACGGATCGGCATGATCGCCGAAGCGGTACTGTCCCGTGGCGTCGAACAGGCTGACGCTGTGGAAACCGAAGGCGGCCTGAAACCCGGTCACGCGCGCCTGGATGCGGGCGACCTGGACGGAATCCCGGTAACCGCTGGCGGCCCAGGCGGCGAAGTGATCGGCGACCTGGCCCCCCTGGCCGAAGAACTCGGTGGCGGCGCGCGTCGTGGCCAACCAGCGGCCGACCTGACCGATGCGGAATTCACCGATCGCGCGCAGTTGCGCTTCCATGTGGGTGCGGGTCTGGTCGCGCTGATTCTGGTAAGTGGCGATTCCGATCAGGATCAGGCCGACCACGCTGACGGCGAAGGCGAGCAAGGGCAACCAGAGCCGCGGCGGCGAGGCGATCAGGGTCGCGCGCATCGGCCGCTTCGCATCAACCTTGAAACAGCAGTTGAACCCGACCGAGGGCGGGGTGGAGAAGCTGGCTGGCAAGGCGTGACGACGAGTCATGCCAAGGCATGGCGAGGAGGAACAACGCAGCCAGACGGCTTCTCCACCCCGACAGCGGGCGGGTAGCGGGCTCACCCAATTGGTGAGCGTCATCGCAGTGGAAAACATCAGTACGCATGAGGCCTCATGAGAGCTAAGGAGCGGTCAACTGCTGTTTCAAGGTTCATGCGCGGCCGCGACGCTGGCGTGCGTGCGTTCCAACGTGATCTGCTTCACCAGCGCGGCTCCTTCGGAGGTTGGCTGAGCGGCTGGTGCTTGAGCCAAGCATCGCCGCTCCAGATGTCCAGCATCAGTTTACGGTGCCCATCGCCGCCGATGTGCTTGGCCTTGATCGAAATTTGATAATGCTGGAGCAGCGTCAACGCCATTTCGATATTGCGCTCGCCGACATTCATCTCATTTCTTTGGCATTTCAGCGGGAACATGTTGGCGCCGCCGAACACCTTGGCCTGAAACTCGGCCGGATCGGCGCCCAGATTCCGGATGTTCTGCATCAGCAACAGCATGGCTTCGTCGCCGTAGCGACCGTCGTAGCCACCCCCTGCGGGGGGGGCGCCGCGCGAGGGCAACATGTAGTGGCACATGCCGCCGACCCGCAAGCGCGGGTTCCATACCGTGATGGAGACGCACGAACCCAGCAGCGTAACGATGCGCGTCGTGGCGTCGCCGAAGTGGAAATCGCCAGGGTGCAGGAAGATTTCGCGGATACCCGCGACGGGCGCACTTGAGATTGCGTTGCTTGCGGCTGTGTTCATGCCCATTTCCCGGGATCGCTGGTTCGCTGCCGCAGCAGCGTCAGAACTCGAAATGACGCCGGCCGGCGTGGCGCAACTTTGCGCGCAGCCGAATGAAATCCGGGCACAGTTTCGCCACCTCGCGCCAGAACGCCGGCGAGTGGTTGCGTTGAGGAAAATGGGCGAGTTCGTGGCAGATGACGTAATCGAGTTCTTCCGGGCTGGCCTTGATCAACCGCCAATTGAGGCTGACCACGCCTTTCGGCGACAGACTGCCCCAGCGGGTACGGGCATCGGACAGACGCAACGGCGGCAACGGCAAGCCGGCGCGGGCGGCGTGCCAGGCCAGACGTTCGGCCAGCAACGCACGCGCCTGCTGCCGATACCACTGCCGGATGGCGGCTTCGACCAGATGTTCGCCGGCGGCGCAGACCAGTTCGTCGCCCTCCACACGCACGCTCGGGCGTCCGGCCGCGGCTTGCACGCGCAGGGTCAGGCTGCCGCCTTGCCAGGGCAGCACGGTGCCGGTTTGCCACTGCATGCCGTCCGGCTTGGCCGCCGCGAGCCGTTCGCGCAGCCAGTCGGCATGGCGCAGCAGAAAGCGGTCGATATCGGCTTGCGGCAATTTCAACGGCGCATTGACCGCGATTTCGCCGTGCTCGGACACGCGCAAAGCCAGGGTCCGGCGCGCGGAACTGCGTTTCAGGCGATAACTGTGGGCGTGGTCGGCCAGCGGCAGCGGCAGGATTTCTTCGCATCGCGTCGCCGGCTGCGCGCGCCGCTTGCGCGCAAAGAAACTCAACGCAAGCCTTGCCGCGCCATGCTGCGGCGCAAATAGGCGATCTGCGTCTGCAGCGGCAAGTCCTTCGGGCAAACGTCGTGGCAGCCGAGCAGGCTCATGCAGCCGAACACACCGCTGTCGTCGCCGACCAGGTCGAAGAAATCGGCATCGTTGCGCGCATCGCGCGGGTCGAGCCGGAAGCGGGCGATCTTGTTCAAGCCGACCGCGCCGACGAAATCCGGCCGCATCTGCGCCGTGCCGCAACCGGCGATGCAGCAGCCGCATTCGATGCAACGGTCGAGTTCATAAATCGCCTCGGCCATGGCCGGCTCCATGCGCGCTTCCAGCGCATCGAGATCGGGTTCCGCCGGCAGATGCAGCCAGGCTTGCAGGCGTTCGCTCATGGCGCGCATCCATTTGCCGGTGTTGACCGAAAGATCGGCGATCAGCTCGAAACCGGGCAACGGAAACAGGCGAATCTCGGCCGGCAGTTCTGCGGTCAGCGTGCGGCAGGCAAGGCCGGGGCGGCCGTTGATCACCATCGCGCAGGAGCCGCAAACGCCGGCGCGGCAGACGAAATCGAAATTCAGGCCGGGGTCGAGCGTCTCGCGGATGCGCGTCAGCGCGATGAACAAGGTCATGCCCGGCGTTTCTTCCAGTTGGTAGGTCGCCACGCGCGGCTGGCTGGCGGCATCGCGCGGGTTGTGGCGGAAGACGTTGAAAGTGAGGGCGCGCGCGGATTGCATGGTCATGGCAGGGGTTCGTCGAGACGCTGGTTGCGGCCGCGATAACGTTCCGGCAGCAGTTGTTTGAAGGACATCAGCGCGGGTTGCAGCTTGTGGCGGTCGACATGGCCGGCGCGAAATTCGTCGACCTCGGCCTGGCGCAATGCGCTGTGCGGATGTTCAACGATGTTCTTGACGCCATAACCGCGGAATCCGGGCGGCAGTTCCATATGCGAAATGTCCAGCACCTCGTAATCCAGGCTGGGCTGCGCGTCGCCCGCGTGCCAACTGGCCAGCGTGCGGTTGAGCCAGTCGCGGTCGTTGCGGGCGGTGAAATCTTCGCGAAAGTGCGCGCCGCGACTTTCGGTGCGCTGCAAGGCGCCGAGCGCCACGGTCAGCGCGACTTTCAGCATGCGCGGCAGCCGGTAGGCCAGCACCAGTTCCGGATTGGCGTCGAGGTTTTGCGCGCGCAGGCCGACGTTGCGGCTGCGTGCCAGCAACTCGGTCAGTTCGGCGACGGCGCTGTCCAGATCCGGTCCGTTGCGGAACAGGCCGACCTTGTCGGTCATGATCTGTTCCATGCGCGTGCGCAGGGCGACCGCGCTTTCGCTGCCCGTGCGCGCCGCCAGCGCTGTCAGGCCGGCCTGCTCGCGGGCGACGAATTCGCGTGCCAGCGCAGGGGAAACATCACCCTGACCGTGCCTGGAATAGCAGAAATCGGCGACGTATTCGCCGACCAGCATGCCGGCCACCACGGTTTCCGCCACCGAATTGCCGCCCAGGCGGTTGAAGCCGTGCATGTCCCAGCACGCCGCTTCGCCGCAGGAAAACAGGCCGGACAGCCAGGGCGATTCGCCGCGATGGTCGGTGCGCACGCCGCCCATCGAGTAATGCTGGGTCGGCCGCACCGGAATCGGGTCCTTCGCCGGGTCGATGCCGAGGAAATAGCGGCAGATGTCCTTCACTTCGCGCAGGTTCTTGTCGATGTGCGCCGCGCCCAGATTGCTGATGTCGAGCCACAGGTGATCGCCGTAGGGCGAGGCGACACCCTTGCCCGCGCGCATGTGTTCCGCCATGCGGCGCGAAACCACGTCGCGCGAGGCGAGTTCCTTCTTCTCCGGCTCGTAATCCGGCATGAAGCGATGGCCGTCGCGGTCGAGCAGCAGCCCGCCGTCGCCGCGACAGCCTTCGGTGACCAGAATGCCGGCCGGCACGATGGCGGTCGGGTGGAACTGCACCGCTTCCATGTTGCCCAGGCGGGCGACGCCGGTTTCCAGCGCCAGTGCCGCGCCCATGCCCTCGTTGATCAGTGCGTTGGTGGAAATGCCGTAGATGCGGCCGTAACCGCCGGTCGCCAGCACGGTTGCAGTTGCAAGATAAGCGCTCAGTTCGCCGCTGATCAGGTCGCGCACCACGGCGCCCTGGCAACGCTGGCCGTCGTGGATCAACGCCATGACTTCCTTGCGCTCGTGCACCGGAATCGCTTCGGCGATGACGCGGTCGCTCACCGTGTACAGCATGGCGTGGCCGGTGCCGTCGGAGGTGTAGCAGGTGCGCCATTTGCGCGTACCGCCGAAATCGCGCGCTGTGATCAGGCCGTGCGCGGCCTCCTTTTCGCTCAGCGTGACGCGCTGGCCGTTGATGACGACTTCGCGCTCGCCGCGTTGCACGCGGTTCCAGGCCACGCCCCAGGCCGCCAGTTCGCGCACCGCTTTCGGCGCCATGTGCGCGAACATGCGCGCGACACGCTGGTCGCAGCCCCAGTCGGAACCGCGCACGGTGTCTTCGAAATGCACGTCCTCGTTATCGCCCTCGCCCTTGATGCCGTTGGCCAGGCTGGCCTGCATGCCGCCTTGCGCGGCGACCGAATGCGAACGTTTGGCCGGCACCAGCGACAGAATCAGCGTTTCCAGGCCGCGCCGCTTGGCGCCGAGGGCGGTACGCAAACCGGCCAGGCCGCCGCCGACGACGAGCACATCGGTATAGACGATCTTCATGGCGCAGCCCTCATCGAGGCAGGCACATAAGGCTCGCCGACATTCGGCGCATGCTCGATCCCGAGCTTGATATAGGCCGCCAGCGTGAGCAGGCCGAGCGCCAGGAAAAACAGCGTGAACGCCCATTTCAGGCGTTTGAGTTTGCGCCGGGCACCGGCGGGATCAGAGAAATCGCCCCACTTCACGGCCAGCCGGTACAGGCCGATGCCGCCATGCAGCTCGACCAGAAACAACAGGACCAGATAGAGCGGCCACATCATGCCGCTCCAGACCCGGTCGGCGGATTCGTACGGGCCGATCAGTTCCGGGTGGGTCAGCATCAGATACAGATGCACCGGCGCCAGGAAGAACATGCCGAAACCGGTGATGACCTGGACGAACCAGAGCGTGGTGTCCTCGTGCCGCATCGCCCGCATGTGCGCCCAATAGACGCGATGCTGCCGCCATTGCGTCGGGAATTTGCGCACGGCCAGCCAGGCGTGAATGACGAACAGGCCGAAGATGCCGGCGACGAACAGCGAAACCAGCCAGGGCAAACCGTAGCCGAAAAAGAAATAGCCTTCGAAGAAGCGCGCCACGGTCCACATGGCGTCGTTGCCAAGCAGGATGGAGGAGACGAACAGCATGTGCAGCCACATGAACAGCCCAAGCAGCAGGCCGCTGACGCTTTGCAGCAAGTCCAACCGTGCCGGCCAGGGACCGGGTTTTTCTGTTGCGGGCATGGGCGTATTCACGACAACGAAATCTTGTTGGAATGTTACGCCGCTAAATCTCGCGCATGGCGTCCTGGATCCAGTTTTCGCTCTCGGCCAGCACCTGCATGGCTTTGCGGCCTTGCGTCGGAATCGGCGCGCCGATCTTGACCACGATCTCGCCCGGATACTTGAGGAAGCCGTTCTTTGGCCAGAAACGGCCGGCGTTGTGCGCTACCGGCACCACCGGCACGCCGGCCTTCACCGCCAGCCAGGCGCCGCCGATCTGGAACCGGCCAGTCTCGTCGGGGGGCATGCGCGTCCCCTCCGGAAAGATCAGCACCCAGAAACCCGTTTTCAGGCGCGACCTGCCCTGCGTTTCGATCTGTTTGAGGGCTTCCCGGCCAGCGCCGCGATCGATGGCGATCGGGCTGAACAGGGCCAGGCCCCAGCCGAAAAACGGGATGTAGAGCAGATTTTTCTTCAGCACGAACGACAGCGGCGGAAAAATCTGCTGAAACACGATGGTTTCCCAGGCCGACTGGTGTTTGGACAGGATGACCGCCGGCTCGGCAGGCAGGTTTTCCAGGCCTTCGACGCGATAGCTGATGCCGACGATCACCCGCGCCAGCCAGTTGACGATCCAGCTCCATTGCGAAATCACCCGATAGCGGGCCATCGCCGGCAACGGAAAAGTCATCAAGGTAATCAGGCTGAACGGGATGGTCATGACCGCTTTGACCAGCAGAAAAATCAGGGAACGCAGAAAGATCATGAACGGGTTATTTCTCAGTTCGAAGCGCTGATGATGGCTTGCGCGGCTTGCGCAAGATTCTCGAAGACCGGCACGTCGGCGGGCAGTTGGCCGCCCTCCAGCGTGCGCATGCCTTTGCCGGTTTTCACCAACATCGGGCGAGCGCCGGCGGCGATGGCGGCCTGGACATCGCGCAAGGCATCGCCGACCGCGTGCACGTTGTGCAGTTCGATGTGAAAGCGCGCGGCGATATCGAGGAACAGACCGGATTTGGGCTTGCGGCACTGGCAACGCGAATCGGCGGCATGCGGGCAGAGGAATACCGCGTCGATGCGACCGCCGGAAAGCGCGACGAGTTTGTGCATCTTGGCGTGGATGGTGTTGAGCGTGGACATGTCGAACAAACCGCGCCCAACGCCGGACTGGTTGGTCGCCACGACCACGCGAAAACCGGCTTGGTTGAGCTGCGCGATGGCTTCCAGGCTGCCTGGAATGGGGTTCCATTCGCGCGGATTCTTGATGAACTGATCGGAGTCGAAATTGATGACGCCATCGCGATCGAGGATAACGAGTTTCATGGACGCTCCTGCAACGGGTCGGGTAGATCATTCTGAGCGCGGCTGGCAGCGCGCTCAAGCTCGCGTAATGCGCTCGGGTCAGCCGCCAGTTCGACCCGGTTGCAGCCCTTGGCTCGGGCCAAGGCCAGCGCGGCATCGGCGCGCCGCATGAACGCTGCCGTGGTCTCGTCGGCACACCATTGCGCCAGGCCGACACTGACGCTGACATAGACCGAAGCTTCCGGCAGACGCAGCGGCACCCGATGCAGTTCGGCGCACAGGCGTTCGGCCAGTTGGCGCCCGCTGCGGCTATCGGTGTCGTGCAACAACGCGGCGAAGGAGGCTTCACCCAGGCGCGCCAGACTGTCGCTGCGCCGCAGCACATGCTGGCAGACGCTGACCACGTGCTTGAGGACGGACTCGCTGTGGTGATGGCCGTAGGTATCGTTGATCTGTTTGAAATAATCGACGTCGAGTACCAGCAAGCACACCGGCTGCGGCGGCGCCGACAGTTCCGCGCCGGCTTCGGCGTGGATGGCGTGTTCGATCAAGGCCAGAAAATGGCGCAGATTGGCGGCGCCGGTCAGCACATCGCTTTGTGCCAGTACATCCCGCTCGACTTGCAGACGCGCGCGCAGTTCGCTTTCACGACCCAGTTCGAGCTGGATATGGCGGCGGCATTCCGCCTCGACGAATTCCTCGCGCTTGCGCCGACTGGTGCGGTAGGCCGCGCGCGCGCCGAACAGATTGGTGGCGGAGAAGAGGACGCCCAGATTGAGGAATTCGCGCGCGGAAAACTGAAAATGCGCGTTCATCAGATAGACGAAAATCAACGTGCTGCCCAACGCCAGCCCCAATGCGGGAAGAAACCGGTTCGGCACGAAGATGTAAATACCCAGCAACAGCAACATCATGCTCATGCCGTGCCAGCCGGGCTCGTACGGCCGCAGCAAGGTCATCGAGAGAAACCCGATCAGCGCGACGAACTCCACCAGGGTCGGCGTGACGCCATCCATCAGCGAACGCCAGTAACGCGCCGCGCTCCACACGACGGCCAACGCCACCACGCCGATCACGATGCGGCCATTGAACAGCGTGCTGAATTCCTCGCCCGGCCCCAGCGCCAGGTAATCGCTCACTGCCAGCAGCAGGCTGACCACTACGCCAAAACCGAACGCGAAACGGGTGTCGCGCACCACGGCGTCGTGACGCGCGGCACGGAAAGCCAGTTCCGTGCCGCTATCGACAAACTCCGCAGTGAAACGGGAGATGCGAAAGTCGGTTTTGCTATCGGTCGCGCTTACCGCGGTCGCAGGCATGGGCGTTGGCTGCTATTTCCCGGACAGCTGGGAAATATCCGCAACGCAGTTCATCAGCCCGCCCAGACTGCCCAGCAAGCCGAGGCGATTGGCGCGCACCAGCGGCTCCTCGGCCATCACCATGACTGAATCGAAAAAGCGGTCGACCGGCTCGCGCAGGCTGGAGAGCTGCATCAAGGCACCGGTGTAGTCGAGATTGGCGAGCGCGGCTTCGACGCCGGGGCGAAGCGCCGTCACCGCGGCAAACAAGGTATGTTCGGCCGCTTCCTGCAGCAGTGCGACATCGACCGCGCTACCGGCCGTTTCCGCCTTGCGCAGGATGTTCTGGATGCGCTTGTTGGCGGCGGCCAGCGCTTCCGCTTCCGGCAGGCGACTGAACTCGGCCACCGCCGCCAAGCGCGCCGGCACCTGGTCGATGCGGGTCGGGTTCTGGCTGACCACGGCTTCGACCTGATCGACCGCTGCGCCCTGGTCTTTCAGGTAGCCCCTCAAGCGGTCCTGCATAAAGCGGAAAACATCGACCGCCACACTACTAGCGATTTGCTCGTCGGCAAAATGCGTGCTCGCCCGTTCAAGCAACTGCATAAGATCTAGGGGCAGTTGCTTCTCCATTAGCATGCGCAACACGCCCAGGGCAGCACGTCGCAAGGCGAATGGATCTTTGTCTCCAGTAGGAATGAGGCCGATGCCGAAAATGCCGACCAGAGTTTCCAGCTTGTCGGCCAGAGCCACCACAACCCCAGCGAGATTGCGCGGCAGGCTATCGCCGGCGAAACGGGGCTTATAGTGGTCCTCTATAGCATCTGCGATGGTGGTGGAGAAACCATCATGCAGCGCGTAATAGCGGCCCATGATTCCTTGCAGTTCCGGAAACTCACCAACCATGTCGGTGATCAGATCAGTCTTGGCCAACTCGGCAGCCTTGTCGGCTTGGCCCATCAACTCCAGATTCCGCAATTCATGCGCGATGTCTCTTGCAATACCACGCACTCTCTTGCTACGCGCACCCTGGCTGCCCAGCTTGTTGTGATAGACGACGCGGTCCAACGCTTCGACGCGCGCCGCGAGCGGCTTCTTGCGATCCTGGTCGAAGAAGAACTTGGCGTCGGCCAGACGCGGACGCACCACCCGTTCGTTGCCGCCGATCACCGCCGACGGATCGGCCGGCGAGATGTTGGACACGATCAGGAACTGGTTGGTGAGCCGACCATCGCTGTCCAGCAGCGGGAAGTATTTCTGGTTCGCCTGCATGGTCAGAATCAGGCATTCCTGCGGCACTTGCAGGAACTCGGCCTCGAACTGGCAGAGCAACACGTTGGGCCGTTCGACCAGCGCGGTGACTTCGTCCAGCAGGGCGTCGTCGGCCAAGGGCTGCACGTTGCCGACCTGAGCGGCCACGGCCTGCAACTGGCGTTCGATTTCAGCGCGCCGTTCGGCGAAACCGGGAATGACCGCGCCTTCGGCCTGCATCTGCGCGGCATAGCTGTCGGCGCTGGCAATCTGTAGCGGATGCTTGAGCGCTTCGAAACGATGGCCTTGCGTCTCGCGGCCGGCGTTCAGGCCGAGCACGGCAACCGGCACCACCTCGGCGCCGTACAACGCCACCAGCGCATGTGCCGGCCGCACGAAGTTCACCGAGGTCCAGCCATCGGCCAGTTGATAGGTCATCACCTTCGGAATCGGCAGCTTCGCCAAGGCTTCGTCCAGCGCCTTCTGCAAACCGGCGGCCAGTTCGACGCCGGCTGCCAGGGTATCGAAGAACAGCGCTTCGGCTTTGCCATCCGGCGCGCGTTTGAGCTGAGGCACGACCGCTGCGTCGAGGCCCATCGCAGCCAGCCGTTTCAGCAAGGCCGGCGTCGCCTGGCCTTCCGCATTCAGCGCGACGCTGACCGGCATCAACTTGTGCAGCAGCGGCTTGTCGGCAGCACGGGCGGCAACCTGGCTGACATGCGCAGCGAGTCGACGCGGCGAGGCGTACTGCGTCACCACGCTGGCGTCGCCGGTCAGACCTTGCGCCTTCAGGCTATCAGACAGGGTTTGCGCAAACGCCAGGCCGAGTTTCTTCAGCGCCTTCGGCGGCAGTTCCTCGACGAACAGTTCAACCAACAGATTTTGCGTTTTCATGTTCACGCCGCCTTCTTCTCGATCTGAGCCAGCACTTCTTCCGCCCAGTCCTTCGGCGCCATCGGGAAACCCAGGCGGGCGCGCGAATCGAGGTAGCTCTGCGCGACGGCGCGCGCCAGGTTGCGGATACGGCCGATGTAGGCGGCGCGTTCGGTGACCGAAATGGCACCGCGCGCATCGAGCAGGTTGAAGCTGTGGCCGGCTTTCAATACTTGTTCGTACGCCGGCAAGGCGAGTTTGTTTTCCATCAGGTTCTTCGCCTGTTTTTCGTAGGCGTTGAACGCGGTGAGCAGGAACTCGACGTCGCTGTGTTCGAAGTTGTAGGTCGATTGCTCGACCTCGTTCTGATGGAACACGTCGCCGTAACTGACGCCGGGCGAATATTCCAGATCGAACACGTTGTCGACGCCCTGCAGATACATGGCCAGACGCTCCAGGCCGTAGGTGATTTCGCCGGTGATCGGCTTGCAATTGATGCCGCCGACCTGCTGGAAATAGGTGAACTGGGTGACTTCCATGCCGTTCAGCCAGACTTCCCAGCCGAGGCCCCAGGCGCCCAGCGTCGGGTTTTCCCAGTCGTCCTCGACGAAGCGGATGTCGTTCTGCTTGAGGTCGAAGCCAAGCGCTTCGAGCGAGCCGAGATACAACTCCAGAATGTTTTCCGGCGCCGGTTTCAGCACCACCTGGAACTGGTAGTAATGCTGCAGGCGGTTCGGGTTTTCGCCGTAGCGGCCGTCCTTCGGCCGCCGCGACGGCTGCACATAAGCGGCCTTCCAGGGCTCCGGCCCGAGCGAGCGCAGGAACGTGGCGGTATGGCTGGTGCCGGCGCCGACTTCGAGATCGTAGGGTTGCAGCAAGGTGCAGCCCTGTTCGCCCCAGAAGCGCTGGAGCGTGAGGATGATGTCCTGGAAAGCGGGCATGGTGGTTTGCGGGATTGAAAAAACCGGCGGATTTTAACCTTGATGGGGCCATTCAACGCGAAGGCTCGGACAGCAGGCTTGCGGGGAATCGCCGCCTCGCTATTCTTAAAAGGGAACATAAGCGTTTACCGAGACGGAGCAAAGCATCGGCGGGAGGTCGCCATGCGCTACTTGATCAGTCGTTGTACCCGGCATCGCAAGTTCGCCTTCCAGCGAGGTTCAATGCGGTCGGCAGCTTGCCGCCCCTCGACCCGAAATTTCCAGCGCAGCACCGATTTTTTCGGCTGGCGACCGCTCAGTCAGCCGGGTTGCTGCACGCTTCATTCAGGAGGTCGCCATGACTACACGTAAAGCGCTGTTATCCGCTCTATTACTGGCCTTGCTCGCGGCAGTGCCCATCGCCGCTTCGGCCGGCGGCAAACCTGCTGCCGGGGCGGCAGAATCCTTGTTCTGCACGGCCTGCCAAAACACCGACGGCACTCATTGATGTTTCCGGTGCGGTCAGGTCAACCGCTGGCCAGATTGATAGTTTTCAGCAGATACGGACCGGGAATTCCTTCCCGGTCTTTTTTTGTCTGCCTAAGCACAGTTGCTTCCCTACGCCGAATGACTAGATTTAAAGACATATAGATCTCGTTTGTAGTGGCTAGTAGTCCATTCAAGGGGTTCGACCATGTTCCGTATCTTGTCCATACAGCGTGGCTTCTTGCTTGCGCTGCTTATCAGCCTGCTGACCAGCCAGTCCGCTTTTGCCGCGAGGCTGAATCCGGACAAGTCGGAGATTGCGATTGGCGAAACCACCTATATCGGGCTGGATGCCGACTTTGTCGTGAGCATCGACTGGACCGCCTCTGCGGGCGTGGCCATTCTCGATTCCGGCCGCAAGGGCGCCACCATCAAGGGGATCGCCGCGGGGCCAGCCAGCGTGACCGCGAAGATCAATGGCAAGAAGAAAACGGTCCAGATCGTGGTCAAACCCGCGCAGACTCCAACCCCGCCGGCTGCCGGCGAGCTCCTCTACCAGCGCGACAACGCTTCGGCACCGGCACAACTCGCACCGGCGTGGCCAGAGCCACCGGCGATCAATACGCAGGGTGTGCAAAGCGACACCCTTGTGCTGCCGCCGCCCAATCAGCCGCCGGCGGATATTCAGGCCATCCTCGACGAACTTGCGCAGAAGGCCAAAAAACTGGCCGACCTGACGGTCGATACGGCCGATGACCAGCTTGGCCCAACCAAATCGGCGGGCGCTGTCGCCTCCCATGGCGGTGGCGGGCAGGCGCTGGATGAATGGGCGAAATATTGGAAGAACCTGAGCCAGGGCCTCGATTCCCGCGGCAACAAGATCCCGCGCGATCAATGGCGAGCCATGTTCGAAGGCGCCGACAAGAAGGCGCAATGGGAAAAATACCGGGACTGGTTTGGCGACCAGACCGGCAAACTGGAGAAGCTCGGCCGCGCCATTTCCATTGTCGATTCCGGCTCGAAAGTAGCGGGTGCGTTGTATGGCGGCGGTGCGAAAGTCGCCGCCGTCACGCTGGCCGATGAAATCTGCAAAACCGGTGCGGTGGCTTTCGGCGGCCTGTTCGGCGCCCCCTGGGGGCCGTTTGGTTCCGTCGCCGGGGCGGCAGCTGGCGAAGAATTGTGGGGCAACTTCGGCCACCCGGAATTCGAACGCAAAGCCCAGTTCGTCAAGAACCTGGAAACCTGGAACGAGAAGGCCGGCGACCGGGTCCGGCGCACACTCGGCAACCTGCGCGAGTTTGACGGCTACATGCAGGGCACGGTCAGCGAAGCGGAATTCCGCAAAGCCGTGCATGCCTATGCCGAGAAATACAAACAAGCCAACGAAAAGCGGGAAAAACAACGTCAGAAAGAAGTCGCGCTGCTGCGCCAGCAAGCCGCCGTCGAACCGGGTTTGACGCCGCTGATCGACATCTACGAATCACCCGCCAGCAAGCTCTCGCCGGAGCAAAGGGTTCAACTTAAAGAGGCGCTGCAGCGCGCCATCCAGGCCAAAAAAGCCGCTGGCGGCAAGCTCGACGAGGCCATGCAATGCGCCCTGCCGCCTGCATCTTCCGGCGGACGTGATTACACCGCCGTGCCTACGCCGCCACCGCCACAAATCAGCGAGCAGCAGACCAATGACTATCTGAACTGCTTGTGCCGCTTCTGCGGCGGCACAATGGGCGGCTATTTCACGCGCGACGCGAAGAGCGAATGCAACGGCGGCTGCACCTGCTGGGGTCCGCTGAGCGGCTGGTGTACCGCCGTTCCCACCGTGGATGCCGCAGCCAAGTCCTGTGCCGCCAGCGCCTTCGGCGTCGAGTCGCCGACGCCGGAACTGATCCAGAAAGGTCTCGATCTGGCGCAGGATGCGAACCACCAGAAACTGGAAGCCAATCTAGGCAAGCTACTCGCGGCCAACAATCTGGACGCCGCCATCTCGCTGGCGGAAGACGCACTCAAGGCAGAGCCGAATCTCTCCAGCCCGATGCTGAGTGCGGTGGCCCGCCGTGCCAAGCAAGCGGGCTGGGATGCGTTCAACAAGTCGGACGAAAAAACCGCCATCAAGCGACTGGAACAGGCTTACGGCATCGATCCGAATGACGCCGACACGCAGGCCAAACTGCGACAGGTCAGGAATCATGCCGCGCAACCTCCCGGCGAAGCGAGCTGGGCTGTCACCGAAACCACGCCCGGCATGTATCGAGTTGAAAGAACCTTCGGTCAGGTGCGCATCGCCCGTCAGGGCAACAATCCGGGCGGCCTGCAATATGCCGGGTTGCGCCTCGATCACAGCCAGCCGGTAACGGGCGATTTCGACGCTCAGGTCGGTTTCAGCGACGCCCGCATCGAAGGCGGCCTCAACCAGATTGAACTGCACGCCACATTCGCCGACGGCAGCATCTTCTACGTGGTGCGCGATCGCGAAGGCAGCGGCAGCCACATCTGGGCGCCCGGTCTGCAAGGCAACCAGCCCTGCGGTCGCGCCGGCACGCTGCGCATGGAACGTCGCGGCGACACCGTCACCGGCTACTGCGACGGCCGTGCGATCTGGTCCTCGCCGCGCAAGGCGGCGCTGACCAAGGTTCAATTCGTGCTGCAGAACAACGGTACCAATGACCCGATCTCGGCCACGTTCCGGGATTACCAGTTCAAGGCCGCAGCGACAGGCACCGACAGCGTTCCCGTGCAGGCGCCCGCCAAGGCCAAACTGGTTCTGGAAGATGACCAGGGGCCGTATGCCTGGGTCGAAGGCACGGAAGTGCAGACCAGGCAGATCCACGCCGGCCGCGCAGCATACCGTTCCACCGGCAACAATCACTTCACGCAGCGACTGGGCATCGTCGGCAATTACGCCGACCAGTACCGCTACCTCGACGGGTGGATCTACCTGATGAATCCCGCGGCGGATATCCAGCTGCAGGTTCAGGTCGACGGCACCTGGGGCAAGCGCTGGGGGTTCGACGGCGATGCCGCCTACAACGGCTACGGCTGGGCCATGGAAGGCACGACTGCCGGATTGCCGGCGGGGCGTTGGCTGCATCAACGTGTCGACCTGATGCAGCAACTGCATATCGCCGGCGGCCAGGCCATCACCGGTCTGGCCTTCTCGTCGGACGGCGGCGATGTCTACTACGACTCGGTCTATCTGCTGCCAAGCAGCAATCCGACGCCGCCGCCGCGTGGTGCTTCCAGCGGGAAACGGGTGCTGGAAGAAGATGCTGGCCCCTACCACTGGATCGAGAAGACCGCCGTACAGACGGAGGTCGTCGCCCATGGCGAGGCCGCGTTCAAATCCACCGGCAACAACCACTTCACCGCTGAACTGGGCGTGGTCGGCGACTACCCCGAGCAATTCCGCAGCCTCAGTTTCTGGTTGTTCCCGATTGGCGCCGAGGCCGACCTGCAACTCCAGGTTCAGGTCGATGGCGTCTGGGGCAAGCGCTGGGGCTTCGACGCCGGCCCGGTCTACAACGGCTTTGGCTGGGCCATGGAAGGCACGACCGGCAACCTGAAACCCGGGCAATGGCAACTGGTGACGGTAGACCTGCTGAACCAGCTGCACATCAACCCGGGCCAGAAGATCACCGGACTGGCCTTCTCGTCGGATAACGGCGATGCCTATTACGACTCGGTTTACCTGCACCCGAACCCGAATCCGGCGCGCAAACCCGGCTTCCAGCCCGCCGGCAAACTCGTCCTCGAAGACAACGCCGGCCCCTACAACTGGGTCGAGCGCACGGAACTGCAGAACTCTCTGGTGTTCAACGGCAGCCAGGCCTTCCGCTCGACCGGCAACAACCATTTCGTGGCCGATCTCGGGGTGGCCGGTTCCGCCAGCGGCCAGTTCAGATACCTCAATTTCTGGGCCTACTTCATGGGACCAGAGGCCGATATGCAGGTGCAGGTCCAGGTCAACGGCTCCTGGGGCAAGCGCTGGGGATACGACGCCGGCCCGGTTTACAACGGTTTCGGCTGGGCCATGGAAGGGACGTCGACCGGCATGCCGAATGGCCGCTGGGCTCAGATCCAGCTCGATCTGATCGGCCAGCTGCATCTCAAGCCCGGCGACAAGATCACCGGCCTGGCCTTCTCTTCCGACAATGCCGACGTGGTCTACGACAGCGTTTATCTGCTGCCTGATGGACTCACCCCGGGAGTCACCCCGGGTGCAGGCAGCGGCTTCGAGGGTGGCGGCGGACGCGATTACACCCATACGCCATCGCCCACGCCGCAAGGCAACTACCCGCCCGCGGCCGGCGGCAGTTGCACCAACCTGGCCCGTGGCAAGCAGGCCAGCCAGAGCAGCACGTCGCAGTGGTCCAACGCCAACGACGCCCAGGGCGCGGTGGACGGCATCATCAACGGCAGCTATGCCTTCCACACCAACAACGAACGCAATCCCTGGTGGCAGGTGGATCTGGGCGACCGTGCCGAGCTGACCGAAGTCCGCATCTTCAACCGTCTGGACTGCTGCGCCGAGCGGGCGCGGACCGTGCAGGTACTGCTGTCGGACGATGCGAGAAACTGGCGCACCGTCTATCGGCACAGCGGCGGCGCGTTCGGCGGCAAGGATGGCAAGCCACTGGTGGTCAACCTGGGTGGCGAATCCGCACGCTATCTGCGGCTGCAACTGAACGAGTTGAACTGGTTCCATCTGGACGAGGTGGAAGTGTGCGGCGATGCTGCCCCGTCACCCGGCGGACGCGATTACACCGGGCAGGACGCCGCCCCGGCGAAAAGCGCGGTGCTGTTCGACAACGGCAATATCGCCGGCGTCAGCAACGGACCGAGCCAGCCGACCCGCTTCAGCCTGAATGCAACGCACGTCATCACGCTGATCCAGGACTATCACTGGAACAACGCCCGCGGCGCGACACCGGGCACGATCGCGCTGCGCGATGCCGAAGGCCGCATCTACGGCCCCTGGCAGAGTGTCGGCAGCCCCGGCCAGGGCGGCGTGCCGAATGCCTATTGGACGGCGCATCCCGGTGAAATCCTGCCGGCTGGCAGCTACACCGTGATCGATTCGCACCCGGCCAGCTGGTCGCGCAACGGCGGCTCGCAACAGCGCGGCTTCACCCGGGTAGAGGGATACCCGAGCGGCGACCAGGCCGGACTCAGCATCGAACAGCAAACCGAGCAGGCGTTGCAAACACTGGAAAGGATGTTCCGGAAATAAGGGCAAAGATGACTCGGCCACTCCACCATCCCCTGGCGTGGCTGCTTGCGGCCACCGTGCTGGCCTATTTGAATGCGCTGGTCGCCGGCTTCCAGTTCGACGATTTCAACATCATCGTCGACAACCCGCAGGTACATACGCTGGCGGCCTGGTGGCAACACATGCCGGGCATCCGCCCGCTGCTCAAGCTGAGCTATACGCTGAACTGGATCGGCGGAACCGGCGCGAGCGGCTTCCATGCCGTCAACCTGCTGCTGCATCTGGTCAATGTGGCGTTGCTCTGGCATCTGTCCCGCTTCTTCCCGCTGCCGGCGGCTTGGGACGCGGATCGGCGCGGTTTCTACGCACGTGTGCTGGTCACCCTGCTGTTCGCGCTGCACCCGATACAGACTGAATCGGTGACCTATATCAGCGGCCGCTCGATGCTGCTGATGACCAGCTTCGGACTGGCTGCCCTGCTTTGCTGGCTGCACGCCGGCCAGCGCGCGCGGCCGGCGGCCTGGCGGATGCTCGCCCTGACGCTGTTTGCCGCCGCCATCCTGAGCAAGGAAGTGGCCGTGGTGCTGCCGCTGACGCTCCTGCTGCTGCGCGAGCAGGAGCCGGCGCCGCGCTGGCAGCGGCCGCTGCTCGCTCTGTTCGTGACGACAACCCTGTTGCTGCTGTTCGCGCTGTTCGGCTACGAACGGCTGTTGAGCATGCCGCTGCCGCGCGGATTGGTCGCCAATCTGGCATCCGAAGCACATGCGCTGTACTACCTGCTGGCGCAGTTGTGGCGTCCGCACGCCCTCAACATCGACCCCGATCTGCCCGAAATCTCTGCATGGAGCCTGCTGCTGGCGGCCGAACTGAGCGGCATCGCCGGCGCCGTCGTCCTGGCCTGGCGGCAGCGTCGGCGTCGTCCCTGGCTGAGTTTCGGCATCGGCTGGTTCGTGCTGTTGCTGTTGCCTACGCACACGCTGATTCCCCGCCTTGACCTGGCCAGCGAACGCCATCTCTACCTGAGCGCCATCGGCCTGTACTGGCTGACCGGCCTCGCGTTGACCAGCCTGCTGGCGCGGCTGCCGGCGTGGCTGCCAGCGTCGGCCGGGACGGCGCTGATCGCGCTGCTGGCCTGCACCGGCGCGGCCTTCACCGCCAGCCGCAACCAGGATTATCGGGATGAAGTCAGCCTGTGGCAGGCCACCGTCCGTCTGTCGCCCGACAAGGCGCGCGCCTGGAACAATCTTGGCTATGCCCATGCCCTCGCTGGCGAGGCGGAAGACGCCCGCAGCGCGTTTCAGCAGGCGCTTGCCATCGATCCGAAGCACGTCCGTTCGCTGGCCAATCTGCGCGACCTCGACGCGGGCCGATTCAGACCTGCCGCGCCCACTTCAACTGAGCCATCCGGGAGTACGCCATGAGCAGTGAAACGAAACCGCTGGTCTGGGAAACCGATCTGCCCCTGTTCAGCCGCCTGATGCTGACGCAATGGACGCTGGGCATGCTGGTCACCGCGCTGGTCATGTTCCTGATCCTGGGCACGGTCTTCGCCGCCCAGGCGGAATGGGATGCGCTGCTGCCGATGGCGGGCATGACCGCCGCGGTCAGCGGTGGGCTCTGGCTGCTCGGCATCCTGATCATGGCCGTGCTGTTTCGCGGCCGGTACCGGGTGCGCTATTCCCTGTCGAAACGGGGATTGCGTTGCGACACCCTGGACCCGGTGGCGAAGAAGGCGAACCGCCTGGCCATCGGCCTTGGCGTTCTGACGGGCAAGGGCCAGTTGCTGGGCGCCGGCTTGATCGGTGTCTCGCGCGAATCGGAGGAGGTGAACTGGTCCGGCGCATTCCAGGCCCGCTTCGATCCGCTCCGCCACACCGTGCTGCTGCGCAATGGCTGGCGCACCTTGCTGTGGGTGCAATGCACCGGCGAGAACTATGCGGAAGTAGCCGCCCGGGTCAGTCAGCACATGCAGCGCCGCCGCACCGCCAGCCGACTGACCAAGGGCTCACCGCTGCCGGCCTATCTCGGACGCAGCCTGCTGGTCCTGCTGGCCTGCGCGCCGCTGTTCCCGCTCGCCGAGGAATACGACACCGGCCTGTTCCTGCCGATTTTCACCCTCTGCTTCGCGCTGGCCATGGTCTGGCTGATCAACCTGTTCGGCTGGGTGGTGCTGGGCGGACTGGGCCTGCAAATCGGGCTGGTGATCCTGGCCCAGTTCGAGGAACGGCAATCCTTCTTCCAGCCCGGCGAGGTCTACCAAGCCTATGAAGTGCTCGGCGGCGAGGATTTCGACCTGTTCCTGCTGGCAGGAGTCGGTGCGGTCGTCCTGATCTGGCTGTGCCACGGCGCATTGCGCGGCCGCTGGCTGGCGGCGCTGGTCGCCGACCAGACTGACATGGGAGGCTGACGAACGCGCTCCATGCGTGGACTGACGGAATTCCGTCGACCGGGACAAGGTTTCGCCGCCGGTATCGTCCCGCTCCAGGAGTACCCCGCGTAAACAGGGCGTTTCCAGGCATTTTCCGCGCCGGTAACCTGGGCACGCAATTTGCAAAGTCAGGGTGGAGAAAAGGAAACCACCATGACACTCAACCTAACCCCCCGCCTGACCATCCGCATCCGCAAGGCGACCGATACCGCCAGCCACGTCATCCGCACGCAGACGCGGCGCTTGACGATCACCAGCATGTCATTCCTGAAACTGGAAGTGATGGTGTTCAAGTACAACGCGAAATGAGCAACGTAGCGATCGATCGGCCCGATTAAAACTCCGGGCCGCACCTGCCCGCCGCGTTACGCACGAAGTCCGCGGCACGCTTTAGACTGCGCAGCCATGACGCTCTCCCTCCGCTCGCCGTCTCGCTTCATCGTCCATCTCTTGCTGACGCAGGCGATGTTCATCGTCTTCGCCATTTCATTCGTCATCTATTACCGTGCCGAAAAGCAGATCGACCGGGCCAACGAATTGCGGCTGCAATCGTTTCAACTGGCCGAGGAGTTGCGCCAGTCATCCGACGACCTGACTCGCATGGTGCGCACCTACGTGGTGACCGGCGAACCGATACACAAACGGCACTATCAGGAAATTCTCGACATCCGCGACGGCAAGCTGCCGCGTCCGCTCGACTACCAAAACGTCTACTGGGATCTGGTGCTGGCCGACGACATTCGGCCCAGTCAGTCCGGCCCGGCGGTGGCCTTGCTCGATTTGATGCGTCGTGCCGGCTTTAGCGACGAAGAGTTCGCCAAGCTGGCGGAAGCCAAAGCCAATTCCGATGCGCTGACGCGATCCGAATATGCCGCGATGGCGCTGGTCGAAACCGCCACGCCAGTGAGCCAGGTGAACCGCACCGAGGCGATCCGGATGCTGCACGACACGGCCTACCATCAGGCCAAGGCGGGGATCATGCAGCCGATCCGCCAGTTCAATCTGCTGGCCGATCAACGCACGCTGGCCAATGTGCAGGCGGCCGAGCGCCATGCCGACCGTTTGCGCACAGTATTCATCGGGTTCGGCGTGCTTCTCGCCTTGCTGCTGTGGAATGCGCGGCGCAGTCTGCATGCCATTCTGGGCGGCACGGTCGACGCTTTGTATGAGCGCATCGCCAATCTCGGTCACGGCGATTTTTCGACCCCCATTCCGGTCGCCAAAGGCATGGAAAACACCGTGCTGGGCTGGCTGTCGGCGACGCAGATCAAGCTGGCCCGGCTGGACGCCGAACGGAAAGCCGCCGAATCCGGCTTGAAGCAACACCAGGACCATCTGGAAGCCGTGGTCGCGGCACGCACCGCGGAGCTCTCCGCCGCCAAGGATGCCGCCGAGATCGCCAGCCGGGCCAAGAGCACTTTCCTGGCCAACATGAGTCACGAACTGCGCACGCCGATGAATGCCATCATGGGCATGACCAGCCTCGCCCTGCGCCGGGCCGAAGACCCGAAACTGAAGGATCAGCTCGGCAAGATCGGCCAGGCTTCGCAACATCTGCTCGCCATCATCAACGACATCCTCGATATCTCGAAAATCGAGGCCGATCGCCTGACGCTGGATCAGGTCAATTTCACGCTGGGCGAGGTATTGGAAAACATCAGAAGCCTGATCGGCCACAAGGTGGTGGAAAGAGGCCTGCAGTTGCGCGTCGAACTCCCCGCGGAACTCGCCGCGCTGTCGTTCCAGGGCGACCCGCTGCGGCTGAGCCAGATTCTGCTCAACCTCGGCGGCAATGCCGTCAAGTTCACCAAGAACGGCGCGATCTGCGTGCGCGCCCACAAGCTCGACGAGGACCCGGACGCCATGCTGTTGTACTGGGAAGTGCAGGATAGCGGCATCGGCATTGCCAGCGCCGACCAGGCCCGGCTGTTCACCGCGTTCGAGCAGGCGGACGGTTCGATGACGCGGAAATACGGTGGCACCGGCCTCGGGCTGGCGATCAGCAAACGGCTGGCGCATCTGATGGGCGGCGAGATCGGGATGGAAAGCGCTCCCGGGCAAGGCAGTACGTTCTGGTTCACCGTCCGGCTCGCCAGGGCCGCCGCCGCCGTCGACACGCCCGCGTCGCCGCACGCTGCCGCGGCTTCCGCCGAAGCGCAACTGAAACAACGCCATGCAGGCGCACGCATCCTGCTGGCGGAGGATGAGCCGGTCAATCAGGAAGTCTCGCGGGGTTTGCTGGAAGAAGTCGGCTTCGCGGTGGATCTGGCCGCGGATGGCGCCATTGCGGTCGCTCTGGCGCAAAGCAACCGTTACGACCTGATCCTGATGGACATGCAGATGCCGAATCTCAACGGCGTCGAGGCTACGCGCGCGATCCGCGCCGCTTCCCTGAACGCGCGCACGCCTATCCTGGCGACCACGGCCAACGTCTTCGAAGAAGATCGCCAGGTCTGCATCGATGCCGGCATGAACGGCCACATCGCCAAACCGATCGATCCGGATCGGCTGTTCGAAACCTTGTTGAAGTGGCTGAGCCGGCCTGAACCGGTGTCGATAGGGGTAGGGAAAGGGTAACCCCTCCCCTCCCTCCGAACCGTACGTGCGG
>JASJPG010000083.1:0-43639 GCA_031426815.1 Hydrogenophilaceae bacterium | reverse complement strand
GTGAGGATAGGGGGTCAGGCGGAAAGGGGCTGGGTGCGTTTGCTACATAATTCCGGTCTTACGTGGGCTTGCCCAAATAGCCCTCTACATCGGGATGCATCGGAATGTCATCAATCTGCGCGGCACGAATTTTTCCATAGGCCTCATCTGGTAGTCGTGTTCCTTCTCCAGGGAATTCTTCCTTCACATCCAATATTGGGTATCGGTATCGCGGTAACTTGACCAGTAAATCGAAGTTCTTTTCTCCAAGCTCTGCCCGATACTTTTCAAGAGCATCAGGCTCTTCACCATTTCCCAAGAAGAAAAGCGCCACAAAAGCCGCATCGATTTGCTTGCGACTCAATTTCCTTGACTTGATGAATTCCAAGTAGCACGCGGCAATATGCTCCCACCACTCGACCTCTTGTTCGGGATGAAGGTCTCTTTTGAATCCGTCGACCCATACGTCCATCGAATGCGTATGCGTTCCCCACAAGGCGGCACGGATCAGTCGGATTCTCCCAATCAGAGATGGTGATAGCTCATCATGAACAATTGGACTGTGTTCGATTTGGGCAATTTCGATCTCGACCAGCGGTGCCGCTTTCAATTGCTCTTCCCAACGTAGCTTGCGATGAATACTCGTAAATATGTCGGGCCGAATTACTTTGATCAGTTCGAGCGCGATGTCGCGAATTGCCTTCCCGTTGGCACTGATGGCGAACTTATCGGCGAGGGTAGGGCTGTAAGCAAGGAGATCGGTTTTTGACACCTCATACCAGATGGGAAGAATTACCTTCTTTCCTCCCACCTCCTTTGCTGTAAGCCCACGTAATTCATATTCGGGCCAGTCCTTGCGCAAAAAGGATGAGGACAGGATGACAATTCCGTAACTGCTTTTCGCCAGCCCTTTGTCGATTGATCGACTCAGGCTGTCACCAATTTGCAGCGAAAGTTCGTCATACCAGATGGATAGGCCAAAGGAGCTAAGCGACTCGGCTAGCGGCCTTACAAAGAGATCTTTGTCCTCGCTGGCATGGCTAATGAACGCATCCCACATGCTGCTTCCTTGATGGTTGAGAAGGTTAACGTGATGTGTGCGCCAACTGGCGGACATCAAACCCGTGTTTGCTAAAATTTAACCAAATAATCAATGGGATAAGTCGACATGCCCGATTAGCGGATTTCCGTTCCACCTTTCCCTCCCGTGAAATTGCTTGTTCAGGTTCGTGTCCGCATTCGCCGCCTTAGGCGTGCGCAGCCGATTTGTCTAATTGTTACCGAGTCAAACCTTACAACTACTTTGATCAGAAGTGGCATTTCGCAGTAATCGGGATTGTCCACAGCGTTTCGAAGCGTCATCGGTTTCCTTGAGAATTCTTCAAAGTCGTCTTTGCAGAAACGGCAAATTTCTCTAAAACCCCTCGTCATCCCGCAAATACCGCCACTGCCCCAACGGCAGATTGCCGAGCGGAACGCGGCCGATACGCACGCGTTTCAGGCCGATGACGGTTAAACCGACCAGGTCGCACATGCGGCGGATCTGGCGTTTGCGGCCTTCTTTCAGGATGAAGCGGAGCTGGTCTTCGTTCTGCCATTCGACCTTGGCCGGGCGCAGTTTTTTGCCGTCGAGTTCGAGGCCGTGGTTGAGCAGTTTCAGGCCTTGCTCGGAGAGGCGGCCTTCGACGCGCACCAAATATTCCTTTTCGATGTCGGAGTCGTCGCCGATCAGTTGCTTGGCGATGCGGCCGTCCTGGGTCAGCACCAGCAGGCCGGTCGAGTCGATGTCGAGGCGGCCGGCGGGGGCGAGGCCTTTCAGGTGGTTGCCGTTGAAGGCGGGGCCGCCGCTGCCGGCCCAGAAGGCTTCCGGCTTGATCAGCACGACGGCCGGTTTGTAGCCGGGTTCGGGCTGGCCGGAGACGTAGCCGACCGGCTTGTGCAGCAGGATGGTGACGCGCTGTTGCTGGGCTTGTTGGGCTTGCTTGCCGAGTTCGATCTTGCAGTTGGGATTGACCCGTGTGCCCAGTTCGGAAATGGGCTGGCCATCGACGTAGACCAGACCGCGCGCGATGTAGCTGTCGGCTTCGCGGCGCGAGCAGATGCCGCGCTCGGACATCAGCTTGGACAGGCGGATGCCGTCCGGGTTGGGCGTGGGGGGCAGGTTGGTCATACGCCGGCCACCGCGGTGCGATGCACCCAGTCCGCGCCGAGACTGCCCCACAGGCTGTCCAGGTAAGCTGCTGCGCCGACTTCGCCCAGCTTGCTGCGGGCTTCGGCCAGTGCCGCTTCGTAATGCGCGATGCCATCGGGATCGCAGCGGGTTTCCGCCTGCGCGAGGAACTGCGTCAGGTAGTCGACGTGGCGCTGGTAGAGGACGACGTCGCGTTGCTGCTTGATGCTCAGACGCTGCTTGTACCAGTCGCTGGCGAGCAGTGCTTCGCGCGAGAACAGGCGGCGGATGTCGGGGTGCGACAGATCCTTACCTTCGAACTGGCCCTCGGCCATGATGTGCAGCAGCGCTTGCAGCGGCGGGCAGGCGTCGGCGACGGAGCCGTCGGCGAGATAGCCTTGCGCGACCTTTTCGTGCGCTTCGACGATGTGATTGACGCCATCGACGAAGGCGGCCATGTCCTGGCTTTCCGGGCGCAGCATGGCTTCGTCGAACACCTGCATCGGGTCGTCAAAGATCTTGCCGAGCACGGCGTGCATGAAGCGGGTGCTGATGCGGTAGCCCAGGCGGCTGGCCAGCACGCGCTGGCCTTCGTGCTCGAAGTCTTCCAGTTTTTCCAGATAGCCCTTTTCGATCATCCAGCCGGCATCGCGCTGTTGCGGCGTCAGGCGGCACCAGATTTCCGGCATCAGGAAGCTGATGTCGTGGTCGACGCGGCGGTTCGGGCCGATGTGGCCGGCGGCAGTGGTGTAGCCGTCGTGGCCGCACAGGATGAACGAGACCAGCGCGTTGTTCAGGTCGGCGGTGGCGCACAGGGCGTTGAACGGGCCCTTGGTCAGTGCGCCTTCGGAGCCGGCACCGGTGGTCGAAGGCGACTTGCCGGACAGGCTGGCGATGAAGTCCATGAACAGTTCGGGCAGTTCCTGGTAGTGGATCGGCCCGTACACCGCCAGCGGCCGGATGCCCGGTTTCGGCGGATTGTTGCGGCGGCCGGGCAGCATGGTGTTGACCGGCACATGCAGCGGCGCATCGGCGCGCATGCGGCGGAACAGGCGCGTGCCCATGTCGGCGATGTAGCTGCCGAGCGGGTCGACCAGATCGGGCCGTGCCTGCAGGTAGCGCACGTTCGGGCTGGGCTTGCCGTTGACCAGACGCGGGTGCGCCGACGAAACGAAGTAGCCGTCTTTCTGTGCGGCGGCTTCGATGAAGTGCTGCATCGGCGTGCTGTAGTGGTGGAAGGTCAGCACGTCGTCGACCAGATCGCGCGCATCGGCGCGGGTAAGCGGCTCGAAGTTGGAAATGAAGTTGTCGTCCAGGGTCAGATCGAGTTCGGTATGCGGATCGAGGCCGCGATGCTTGGCATCGTCCGGACGCTGGAACAGCCGCGTTTCGCAGTTGGCGACGATCTTGCAGGCGGTTTCGTTGGCAATTCCGGCCGCGGCGTCGCGCAGCAAACGGGTCGGCACGGTGGCGGAAACGGCGATGTCGTCGGCCAGTTGCACTTTCTGCGCACCGACGAAGTCCTGGCGCACCTTGAACACGCGCCAGGCGCCGTCGTCGAGGCGGCCGACGCGCAGGAAGCTGGCTTCCAGATGGCGACGGTGGAACTTCAGTTCATGCGCCGGGCGGCCGTCGACCATGTCGACATTGAAGTGTTCGCGCCAGTCGTTGCCCCATTCCGACCGGTAGAAACGCTTGATGATGATCGCCAGCGCGCGAATGTGCGGCGGCACGCTTTCCAGCCAGGCGTTGTAGGCGTCGGTGTATTCCTCCGACGGCGTCAGCAGGCGGATCACCGAGCCGAGCGTGCGCGTCGGCGCGAGCAGGGCGCGCGTGTCCATGCCGGTGGCCGGCTGCTGCTTGAAGCGGTCGCAATAACTGCGCCGCACCAGTGCCTCGACCTGATCGAGATCGCGCTTCAGGTCTTGTACATAGAACGGGCCGGACAGCAGTGCGCTGACCAGCGATTTGGAGATTTCCGATTTGCCGCCGCCGGAAACGGTGCAGGGTTTGTAGCAGAAGGTGCCCTCGGCTTCACTGCCGACCAGACGCCAGCTCGGCGCGTGCGGATGTTTTTCCAGATGCACCTTGAAGCCGCACGGGTAGATGTAGGTATGCCCGACGAGTAGCTTCAACCGGCGCAGTTCGTTGCTCCAGGTCCAGTTCGCCTGCTGTTCGAGCAGATCCATGTGCGCGTCTTCCGGCACATAGATGATTTCCGGATGGCGTTTGTCGATGCCGTGGCCTTCCGGGCGGAAGTCGATGATGTCGGCATACAGCCGCTGCATGTCCTGCATCGTGTGGCCGTCGGCCAGGTAGCGCGAATCCAGGCTGTAGCTGTCGCCCAGGTTGAAGCTGGGGAAGGCCAGCGCGCCGCCGGAATGTTCTTCCTCAGTGCCGCCGAACAGGTTGGCGGCATAGCTGATCTGCGACTTGATTTCCTTCTTGCTGTAGCCGAAATAGTTGTCGGCGATGAGCGTGACGATGACGCCGTCCATGTCGCGGCAGACAATCTTGAACGCGCCGCCGTCGTTGTAACGCTCGTCCTCACTCTGCCAGCACATGCCGTCGCGGCGCTGGCGTTCCGTTGCGGCGTCCCAGTGCGGCAGGCCGAGTTCTTTCTTGCTCAGGTCGATCAGGTGCGGCGCCAGGATGACGCAGCCGGTATGGCCGGACCAGTGCGCGATATCCAGGCCGGCATCGTTCTTGGGCAGATACGGATCGCCCGCGTTGCCGAAGATACGTTCGACGAAATCAAGATTGGCGACCAGGCCGCCGGGCGCGAAGAAGCGCGTCTCCATGCGTTTTTCCGGCATCACGCCGGCAACTTGCGGCGACACCAGCGGCCGCAGCAACAGCGAAACCCACAAATGCGCACCGGGTTCCTGATCGGCAGTAAACGGCAGTTTCAGCAAGGCATCGGGCGGATTCATCGCCGCCTTGAACAACGCGGCAAAGGTTGTCGCCGGTACCGCCTTCTTGTCCCACGGAATCGGCAAGCCGCCTTCGACGATATGAAAGACTCCCTTGGTCGTGCGCCGATCGTTGCTCGGGTTGTGCAGTACGCCCTGGCGCACGCGATAGGAAGTCAACCAGTGCGATTGAAACAGGTCGCTATCGGCCGGCAACGAAAGCTCGGCGGCCAGCCCGGCGCGGTCGAGCACGAACGGATCGGACGGCAATTGCACACGGCTGGCGACGCCATTGCGCGCCAGATAGGCATTGATGAAATTCTGGATGCGCTGGTCGGCCGGGCAGCGATAGCCCTGCAGCAGGCGACGGTGCTGACGATAGTTGCGCAGCAAGTCGTCGGCGGTATCCAGCATGTCGTCGGGATCGCCCATCCAGCCGGGTTGCAACAGCGAAGCCAGTTGCAGATTGATCTGGCGCACGCGCTTCAGGCGGGCAGGGGGGATCGGCTTGTGCGTCGCTTGCAGTACGCGGGGGAAATCGTTGTTCATGTGGAGGCTCGTCGAAAAATGCGCGCGTATTTTCGCACCAGAGAGGGGCTGGCTGCACTCGGCGCTGCAACATGGCCTTTGGACGACTGCCGCCGGCAAATCTTCTGTGCAAAGCCCGCAGATGAGAACCGGGCAGGGGCGTATGCTGCCGGCAGTCATTTGGCCCGCGTTGCAACCGCAACGGCGATGTCTGTATGGAAGGAATCCTGTGAGCAATTCGAAAACCAATGAACTGTTCGATGTCCTGCGCGCGGCCTGTGCCCGCCAGTTCGGCTTCAATCCGCGCCGCGTCACGGCGGGAATGCGCTATGTCGGCAAAGAGGGCCATGGCAAGGATCTGGTTCACGTCTTCCGCGATGTCGGCACCCATTCCCAGATCGCGCTGAAGAACACCTTGGCGACCTTGCGCGAAAAGCAGGGTGACAAGCCGCATTGGACCGAAGCCGAAAAGGCCCATTACAAAAGCAGCAATGCCGAGATCGACGCCGAGATCGCGGCGAAACAGGCCGAACTCGATTTCACCCGCAATTGCGCGCTCTACCAGGACCACCGCGCGCAACTGTTATCGCACTACACGGATTGGCCCGGATTCCAGCCCGACGGGCCGCACCCGGGCGAAGCAGCGAGAGCGCTCATCGTCGCCCTGGCTGCCGCGCAGGACCCGCGACTGGCCGAGTTTGCCGAACACATGCATTCGAACGACCCTGAACATCTGGCGCATCTGCTGTTGGCGCCATGCCACCTTGAGGTTGAAGCCTGCAAGGCTACGCCTGACGCTACGGCCGCTTGATGCGGGTGCCGGCGATCCTCAATGTCGCGCTTCCTGGTTGGCGAGTGCCAGATGCATTCGCTCGATGGCATTGACCAGGATGCGGATGTCTTCGCTGCGCAGATGTGGGTAGGTTTCGTGGACCAGGCGTTGCGCCAGCATGTCGATCGGGCTGCCCGCCCAGTCGTGGCGATTGCGGAACAGATGGTCGATATGGCTGCGCGCTTCGGGATAGATGGCGCGTAGATGAAGGTGGCTGCGGCGTTCCTGGGCGGGCTGGGGTTCGTCGGACGTCTGCATGATCGGCTCCTCGTGGGTTGCAAGCCGGATAACCGGCTAGTCCAAGTCTAGTTTCCTTGTCGGATATTTCCAGGCGCGGCAATGCGTTCCGGTATCGCGGGTGAACTCGGCGCGACCCGTTGAGCCGGCCGGCCGATGCGGTGGTCGTTCGAAAAAGAAAACGCATGTCGAATCTGCTTACAGTCGATTGCCCTGCGCCAACACTCGTCCAAGTTCGTTCGATCCGCGCCATGCGGTGAAGATTGCGGCGATGCGGCTGTCAAGTGCAGCCGTGCCGGGCTGCCGCGGTTGTCCGCTTGCTTTACAGATACGAGGCCCGCCGGATTTCAATGGGCGACGTAAATCGTTGATTCGTTAGATATTGTGTCTCGTGGCACGCTTGATGCTTGCGTAGACGGCATGATCTCTACTGCCGGTACTACTCGTCGGGAGGGGGTCGAGGTAGTCCGCACAACACTATCGATATCCTGGAGGAGGTGCCATGCAACCGTTCCGTTTGCCAACGCGCATTGCCGTGCTCGCCGCCTGGGCCATATTGGGGGCGCCGGCGGCCGGCAACGCCGGGCCGATCACAGCCGGCACTTATTACCAGTTCGGTTTCGATGTCGCCGGTTCGCCGGCGACCGGCTGCGATCCGGCGGACCCTGCGGGTGCCTTCTGCACCCCCAGTTCCGGCACGCCGACGAGTTTTGCCGATGCGCCGGCGTGGTCCTTCACCGCGCCCGCTAGCGGTTCGGAGCTGACCGTGACCGATGCCTTCGAGTCCGGCGACCGCTTCGAAATCTTCGATTCCGGCGTAAGCCTGGGGCTCACTTCCGCTCCGGGGGCCGCCGGCGTGGTTGACTGCGGCGACGACCCCGTGCCCTGCCTGGCCGACCCGAGCATCAGCCACGGCAGTTTCCTCCTCGCGGCCGGGGCGCACGACATCACGATCGTGGCAGCCGAGTCGCCGAGCGGTCTCGGCGCCGGCTATTTCATTGTCGACGCCACCGCTGTGGCGCTGCCCGAACCCGGCTCGTTGGCTCTGCTCGCCCTGGCGTCTGCAGGCCTGCTGTTGGCGCGACTGCGGCGCTGACCCCGGTTTGTTCGATTGACCCGGCCGGGACGACAGCCGGGCATGTCATACGAGGAGATTTCCATGGCCCATCCCATGCAGCACATCGAGTGCAACAGCCAGCGGGCGGCAACACCCCTGATCGCGGCCCTGGCGGGCGTTGTCGCACTGGCCTGGTCGCCGGCCTGGCTCGGTGCGGCGCCGCTCACCCGCTTCGTCGGGCCCACCGCCTCGCAGCCGCTGGCGCTCAGCGCCGACGGCGCTTTCCTGGTGGTGGCCAATCCCGACAACAACAGCGTCTCCTTCTTCGACTTGCGCAACGACCGCAATCGCCGCGTGGCGGAAGTTCCGGTGCAGAGCGAGCCCAGCGGCGTGGCCTTCCTGCCCAACGGCAAGAAGGCCTACGTGGCCAACACGGTCAGCGGCACGGTGTCGGTGATCAAGACCAGCATTGCCAACGGCGTGGTCTCCAAGCCGAGCAAACACATCGTGGTGGGCACCGAGCCCTACGGTCTGGCGCTGACGCCCAATGGCAGCAAGCTGTATGTCGCCAACGCCCGCTCCAACTCCGTCTCGGTGATCGATACCGCCACCGACACGGTGGTGAAGACCATCAACAACGTGGGCATCGAGCCGCGCGGCCTGGCGATCAGCAACGACGGCGACGACGACGACATTGACGAGACCGTCTATGTCACGCAGTTCCTTGCCTTGCCTGTGGCCGGCAAGGTGGACGGCGCCGACGACGCCAAGGCTGGCAAGGTCACGGTGCTGTCGGCCGCGACGGACAGCGTCATCGCCGAAGCGACTTTGCAGCCCATCGCCGATACCGGCTTCAAGGCCAACGGCGACGCGCTGGCGCGAATTGCGCCGGGGGCCAATTTCAGCTTCACCACCGGCGCCTACCCCAACCAGCTCAACGGCATCGGCATCAAGAACGGCTTCGCCTACCTGCCCAACACCGGCGCTTCGCCCAACGGCCCGGTGCGCTTCGACGTCAACACCCACAGCCTGCTGTCGGTACTCGACCGCGGCAACAACCAGGACGCGGGTCTGACGCTGAACATGCACACCGCCGTGCGCGACCAGACGGTGACGCCCAAACTGTTCATCACCCAGCCCTGGGCGCTGGCCTTCAAGCACCAGGCCGACGAGGGCTACGTGGTCAGCGCGGCCAGCAATGTCGTGGTCAAGCTGGCAGTCCTGCCGGTGTCCGGCACGGCGACCGTGCAGAGCGACCCCGGCAATCCCGACCGCGTGCTGCAGATCAAGGTGGGCAAGAACCCGCGCGGCATCGTGATCAACGGCAGCGACACCCGCGCCTACGTCATGAATCACGTCTCCCGCGACGTGTCGGTGATCAACCTGGCCACCAGCCCCGAAGTGGTCATGGCCACGCTGAAATCGGCCAACCTGCCGACGCCCGGCAGCCTGGCGGACGCCGTCCACATCGGCAAGGAGCTGTACAACACCTCGGTCGGCGAGTTCGATCCGGCCACCCCCGGCGGCTCGCCCATCAGCGGCCGCATGTCCAACAACGGCTGGGGTTCCTGCGCGTCCTGTCACTCGCCCTTCGGCCTCAGCGACAACGTGGTGTGGATCTTCGCCGCCGGGCCGCGCCGCACCATTCCGCAGCACACCGACTTCGATCTCACCGACCCCACCCGCTCCATCCAGCGCATCCTCAACTGGTCGGCGATCTTCGACGAGGAAGAGGATTTCGAGCTCAACATCCGTGGCGTCTCGGGCGGCGCGGGACTCATCGTCCTGGGCGACGGCGTCACCCCCGATACGGCGGTGACCGCACTGACCCCGCTTGCCAACGCCAACCGCAACCAGCTCAAGGTGCGCGGCGTGGGAGCCTGGGACGCCATCAAGAGCTTCGAGAAGTTCGGCATCCGCCCGCCGATTTCACCGGTTCCGAAGACCGATCCCAACGTCATCGCCGGACGCGCCCTGTTCACCGCAGCCAACTGCCAGTCCTGCCACGGCGGGCCGCAGTGGACCAGCGGGCGCTTGCGCTATACGCCGCCGCCGGCCGCCGCTCAGGTGGCCAACGGCCAGATCATCACGGAGTTGCGCAACGTCGGCACCTTCGATCCCTCGGCCTTCAACGAGATCCGCGCCAATGCGACCGCGCCGCTGGGCGCCGACGGCTTCGTGCCGGGCTCGCTGTTGTCGTTGTTCGCCTTCCCGCAGACCTTCCTGCACAACGGCGCGGCGGCTTCGTTCGATGAGGTGCTGAACAACGTCACGCACCGTGCCGCCGGCACCGGCGGCGTGGATACCCTGAGCAACCCGGCCGACCGTGGGCTGGTGGTGCGCTTCCTGCAGTCCATCGACGCGGCGACCGCACCGATATTCTGATCGGGCGGAATGCCCCGGCAGGCCGGGCGCTCGATCTGCGACGTGGGCGCAAGCGTCTGGGGCGGCAGGTGGCGAGTGCATGTGCCTGGCCCGGGATTGGCGAGCCGCCCAGCGGTTTCTGCGGCGACGCATTTAATTCATCTGACGCGGGTATCCTCCCGCGCAATCCCCGACGACACGGCTCGATGCACCGATCTCTTCCCGAACTCAACGAACTTGAGCGCCTGCTCGAAGAAGCGCCTGCCGGGCTGACGGCGCGCGTGGCGCATACGGTCGAAGTGGATGGCGCGGTCTTGCCGATCCATGTGTTGACGCTGGGCAATCCCGATCCGGCGCTGCCCGCGATCGGTTATTTCGGCGGCGTGCACGGGCTGGAGCGGATTGGCACGCGGGTGCTGCTGGTGTACCTGCGCGGCCTGCTGAACCGGTTGCAGTGGGATCCGCTGTTGCATCGGCAGTTGGAGACCTTGCGCATGGTGTTTGTGCCGCTGGTCAATCCGGGCGGCATGTTGCGCAATACGCGCTGCAATCCGGCGGGCGTCGATCTGATGCGCAATGCGCCGCTGGATGCGGTGGAGCGCGTGCCGTTCATGCTCGGCGGCCAGCGTTTCAGCGCCCATCTGCCCTGGTATCGCGGCGCGGCCGATGCGCCGATGCAGCCGGAAAGCCAGGTGTTGGCCGATGTGGTGGCACAGGAGCTGGCACCGCGTCGCTTCAGTCTGGCGCTGGATTGCCATTCCGGCTTCGGCGTGCGTGACCGCATCTGGTTTCCCTATGCGCACAGCGTTAAACCGTTTCCGAACATGCTGGAAGTTCATGCGCTGAAAGCCTTGTTCGAACAGACCTATCCGTCGCACGACTATGTGATCGAACCACAAAGCCGGCAATACCTGGCGCATGGCGATCTGTGGGATCACTTCTATCTGTGTGCACGGGCTGACGGCGGCGCCGAGCGGGTGTTTCTGCCGTTGACGCTGGAGATGGGTTCCTGGCTGTGGGTGAAGAAAAATCCGGCGCAACTGTTTTCCCGCCAGGGATTGTTCAACCCGCGCCCAGGCCATCGCTTGCACCGGATTCTGCGGCGCCATTTGCTCTGGTTCGATTTCCTGGCACGCGCCACCTGCGGCTGGGAAAACTGGCAGCCGCACGGCAGCGCGCGTCTGCGCCAGAAAAAAATGGCCATGGCCGAGTGGTACGGCTGGCACATGCACACATGACGACCTGGATTTTCTTGCGCGGGCTGACTCGCGAAGCACGGCACTGGGGCGATTTCCCGACACGTTTTCGTGTGGCGTTCACGGATACGCTGGCGCCAGGCGACATCCTGACGCCGGATCTGCCCGGCAACGGACGTAGCTTCAAGGAACTCAGCCCGAACCGGATCGAGGATATGGTGGAGGCGTGCCGCGCTGAGTTGCGCTTAGCGGGCAAAGCGCCGCCCTACCATCTGCTGGCGCTGTCGCTCGGCGGCATGGTGGCGGTGTCCTGGGCGTCGCGCTATCCGGAGGAATGCCGCGCGGCGGTGTTGTTGAGCACCAGCCTGCGGCCGTACAACCCGTTTCACCAACGCCTGCGGCCGGGCGCCTGGCCGATCTTGTTGCGCTTGTTGCCCGCCGGCCCGGAAGCGCGTGAACGCCTCATCCTGCAACTCACCAGCGCAAATGCGGAAGCACGGCAGGCGGTCCTGCCGGACTGGAGCTTATGGATACGCGAATGCCCGGTCTCGCGTCGCAATGCCCTGCGCCAGTTGTTTGCGGCGGCGCGGTTCAGCGCATCGGAAAAACCGGCAGTCCCGCTGCTGTTCCTGGCCGGGGCAGGTGACCGCATGGTCGATCCGCGCTGCGCGCAAGACTTGGCGCAAGCCTGGGGCGCCGCTTTCCGCCTGCATCCGAGCGCCGGCCACGATCTGCCGCTGGATGCCGGCGACTGGGTGGCGCGGGAGACGCAGGCGTGGCTGGCCGCGCAGCCCGCCGCGCCGGACCAGCCGATGCTTCGGCCGCCGGAAAACGGTGCTATGTTTGCGCCGCCTTGACTGCGTGCGCACAGGAGAACTGCTTCGTGACCCGAATTTCCGCCACGGCTTTCGATTATCGAGCCGACCAAACCTTGTTTTCCGCTCAGGTCGCGGCAACCCGCCGCTATGGCCGCAATACGCCCGGCCAATGGGAGGACCAGAAGCCGGGCACCTATTCCTACGGCGATCTGCTCAAGATGACTCTGGCGCTGGGGCGGCTGGCGAGCAAGGTGACGACGCCGGGCGAGCATGTCGGCGTGCTGATGCCGAACATGGCCGCCGCCGTCGGCCTGATGATCGGACTTTCCGCCTTCGGCCGCGTGCCGTGCATGCTGAACTACACGGCGGGCAGCGAAGGCATGCAGAGCGCCTGCCAGGCCGCCGGCGCGAAGACGATCATCACCTCGCGCATATTTCTAGCCAAGGCGGGTTTGACCGAGCAGGTCGCCGCGCTGAGCGGCATCGATCTGGTTTATCTGGAAGATTTGCGTTCCCGCTTCGGCCTGCTCGACAAGGCCTGGTTGATGGGCTTCGCGCTCTGGCTGCCGTTGGCGGCGGTGCCGAAAGTCGATCCGGAAACGCCGGCGGTGGTGCTGTTCACCTCCGGTTCGGAAGGCAAGCCGAAGGGCGTCGTGCTGTCGCACCGGGCCTTGCTGGCCAACGTCGAGCAGGTGCTCGCCACGCTGCGCATCGGGCCGGACGATTGCGTGCTGAACGCGCTGCCGATCTTCCACTCCTTCGGCCTTACCGCCGGCACGCTGATTCCGTTGCTGTCCGGCGCGCGCTTGGTGCTCTACGTCAGTCCGCTGCATTTCAAGGCGATTCCGGAACTGGTCCGCGAAAAACGCTGCACCGTGCTGTTCGGCACCAGTACCTTTTTCAACCATTACGCGCGCAGCGCCGAGCCGGACGATTTCAAGACGCTCAAATACGTGGTGGCCGGCGCCGAGAAACTGGCCGATACGGTGCGGCAGACCTGGCATGACAAATTCGGCATCGACATCCTGGAAGGCTACGGCGCCACCGAGACCGCGCCGGTGCTGGCAGTGAACCGGCCGCAGGACAACCGGCCGGGCAGCGTCGGCCGCCTGTTGCCTGGCGTCGAGGCCATGGTGTTGCCGGTGCCGGGCATTGAACTGGGCGGCGAACTGCATGTGCGCGGACCCAACATCATGTCCGGCTACTACCGCCACGATGCGCCCGGCGTGCTGGAGCCGCCGCGTTCCGAGGCGGGCGAGGGCTGGCACAACATGGGCGATGTGGTCGTGCTCGATGCCGACGGTTACGTTTCGATCCAGGGCCGCCTCAAGCGTTTCGCCAAGGTGGCGGGGGAAATGGTGTCGCTGGAAGTGGTGGAAGCCATCGCGCGTGCGGCTTCGGCCGACGCCATGCATGCCGCGACGTGCATTTCGGATGCCGGTCGCGGCGAGTTGATCGTGTTGTTCACCACAGATTCCGAACTGACGCGCGACCAACTTGCCGCCGCGGCGCGCGGGCTGGGCTATCCGGAAATTGCCTTGCCGAAGCGGATTCGGGTGGTTGAAAACCTGCCCGTGCTGGGCACCGGCAAGATTGATTACGTGCGTTTGAAGAGCGAGGCGAGCACATCTTGAAAACGCGCGCTGCGGGCTAAATATAAGAAAACATTGATACAATTCGCCCACTTTACGTATTGGAGCCCCTTATGCCCATCTACGCCTACAAATGCACCGAATGCGGTTTCGAGCAGGATGTGATGCAAAAAATGAGCGATCCCCTGCTCACCGATTGTCCGTCTTGCGGTAAATCCGCCTTCGCCAAGCAACTTTCCGCCGCCGGTTTTCAGCTCAAGGGTTCCGGCTATTACGCCACCGATTTCAAGCACAGCGGCGCCAAACCCGCCGATGCGCCGTCGCCGGCCTGCGGTACGGGCGCCTGTCCGGCCTGCGTGGGCTGAGACCGGTTTCTCCCTTTGCATCGGGCAAAACGCTTGGGCGTTTTGCCCGATTTGTTTGACAGCTTTGAAAGACATAGTGACTTCACTTAAACGCTACTTCATCACTGGCCTGCTGATCTGGGTGCCGCTCGGCATCACCATCTGGGTGGTCAGCGCGTTGATGGGGGCGCTCGATCAGAGCTTGCTGCTGCTGCCCGCATCGTGGCGGCCGGATGTCTGGCTGGGGATGAGCATTCCCGGCCTCGGCGTGATCCTGACCGGCGTCGTCATCGTCGTCACCGGCCTGTTCGCCGCCAACCTGATCGGCCAGCGTCTGGTGCTGTTCTGGGAAAGCCTGTTGCAACGTATTCCGGTGGTGAAGTCGATCTACGGCAGTGTCAAGCAGGTTTCCGACAGCTTGTTGTCCGGCTCCGGTATGGCGTTCAAGAAAGTGTTGTTGGTGCATTACCCGCACCCGGACGCCTGGTCGCTGGCGTTCCAGACCAATATTCCGGACGAAGTGGCCGGGCAGCTCGATGACGAACATGTGGCGGTATTCATTCCGACCACGCCCAGCCCGGTCAACGGCTTCTATTTTTATGTACGGCGCGACGCGGTGATCGAACTCGACATGAGTGTCGATGCCGCGCTCAAAGCCATTGTTTCCATGGGTGTGGTGGCCCCGGTGATGAAGCCGGAACTGGCCAACTACCCGGGCGATTGATTCAGCCTTTTCAGATTCAGCACATCGGGATTTCTTATGCGTACTCACTACTGCGGCGCCGTTAACGCCGAGCACATCGACCAGATCGTCAACCTGTGCGGCTGGGCGCATCGCCGACGCGACCACGGCGGCGTCATCTTCATCGACCTGCGCGACCGCGAAGGCACGGTGCAGGTGGTGATCGACCCGGATACCCCGGAAGCGTTCAAGCTGGCCGAGGAAACCCGCAGCGAGTTCGTCCTGCGCGTGGTCGGCAAGGTGCGTGCCCGTCCGGCCGGCACCGAAAACACGAACCTGCCCACCGGCATGATCGAAGTGCTGACCCAGACCCTGGAAATCCTCAATCCCAGCCTGACGCCGCCGTTCCAGATCGACGACGACAACATCAACGAAAACATCCGCCTGCAGTACCGCTATCTCGACCTGCGCCGCGAGCCGATGCAGAAGAACATGCGTCTGCGCTACCGCGTCTCCAAGCTGATGCGCGACTACCTCGACCAACAGGGTTTCCTCGAAATCGAGACGCCGATGCTGACGCGCAGCACGCCGGAAGGTGCGCGCGACTATCTGGTGCCGTCGCGCGTGCATGACGGCATGTTCTACGCGCTGCCACAGTCGCCGCAGCTGTTCAAGCAATTGCTCATGGTGGCTGGCTACGACCGCTACTTCCAGCTGACCAAGTGCTTCCGCGACGAAGATCTGCGCGCCGACCGGCAGCCGGAATTCACCCAGGTCGACCTGGAAACCTCGTTCATGGGCGAGGAAGAAATCATGACGCTGGTGGAAGGCATGATCCGCGACATGATGTTCAAGGCGCAGGGTACCGAACTGCCCGCCGCGTTCCCGCGCATGACCTTCCATGAGGCGATGAACCGTTACGGTTCCGACAAGCCGGACATGCGGGTGACGCTGGAAATCACCGAATGTACCGATGCGATGCAAGAGGTGGCGTTCAAGGTGTTCTCCGGCCCGGCCAACGATCCGAAGGGCCGCGTCGCCGCGCTGCGCATTCCCGGCGGCGCCAGCTTGAGCCGCGGCGAGATCGACAGCTATACCGAGTTCGTCAAGATTTACGGCGCCAAGGGGCTGGCCTACATCAAGGTCAACGATGTCAGCCAACTCAACGAAACCGGCCTGCAATCGCCCATCGTCAAGAACCTGAACGAAGCCGCGCTGAAGACTGTCATGGAACGCACCGGCGCTCAGAACGGCGACCTGATCTTCTTCGGCGCCGACAAGGCGAAAGTGGTCAACGACGCGCTGGGCGCGTTGCGCCTGAAGATCGGCCACGAGAAGGGCCACGTCGATGGCCGCGCCTGGGCGCCGCTGTGGGTGGTGGACTTCCCGATGTTCGAATACAACGAAGACGAAAATCGCTGGGATGCGCTGCATCACCCGTTCACCGCGCCGAAGGACGGCCACGAGGAATATCTCGCCAGCGATCCCGGCAAGGCGCTGTCGAAGGCCTACGACATGGTGCTGAACGGTTGGGAAGTCGGTGGCGGCTCGGTGCGTATCCACAAGGAAGCGGTGCAGGAGAAAGTCTTCGCCGCGCTCAACATCGGTGTTGAAGAGCGCCGCGAGAAGTTCGGTTTCCTGCTCGACGCGCTGCAATACGGCGCACCGCCGCACGGCGGCCTGGCCTTCGGGCTGGATCGCCTGGTCACGTTGATGACCGGTGCCGAATCGATCCGCGACGTCATCGCCTTCCCGAAAACCCAGCGCGCTTCCTGCCTGATGACCAGCGCGCCGAACGTGGTGGACGAGAAGCAACTGCGCGAACTGCACATCCGACTGCGCAATACGGCGGCGGTGAATCCGGTCGCTTGAGCGGATTTCCCCCGTACGCTTTTGCGGGGGGGAAATCCGACGGTCTCGTTTCGCCTATGTCCTAGGTAATAGGCTGCGGTAATCGCCGCAGTACGAGGATGCAGACTGCCAGCGGGCCGCGGCGGCGTTTATCGGTTGCAAAATGGGACGTGACAGTGCGTCCGAAATCATGTTAATGAATGCCTTGCCGGATATGTGGTCTTTGGTATTCGCGCGCCCTGCGGCCCGTTTTTTCAAACATGGTGACTATGGCTTTCCGAATCAGCATTTCGTTTTCGTGCGCAAACTCGCCGGTTTGCCGCGTTGCGCGGATTTTCCTTATGCCGATTTGCCTTCTGCCGCTTGCCCTGCTGCTGGCCGTACAGGCCAGGGCTCAGAGCAGCGAGGAAGCCGAGTTGGCCCTGGCCTACGGCGACAAGGAGTTCGTCAGCATCGCCACCGGCCTGGTCCAGCCCCTACGCTTGGCGCCCTCTGTGGCCAGCGTGGTGACGGCGGCGGAGATCGAAGCGGTCGGTGCGACGACCCTGGATGAAGCGCTGGCGCTGGTGCCCGGGCTACATGTCGGTCCCTCGCCGTTCAACCGGATGAATCCAAACTGGTCGATTCGCGGCATCGTCACCGACCAGACCCCGCAGGTGCTGTTGCTGCGCAACGGCGTGCCGATCACCCACTTCTACACCGGTGCCCGGCCCAACCTGTTCAATCTGCCGGTGGCGGACATCGAGCGCATCGAGGTGATCCGGGGGCCCGGCTCCGCCGTCTACGGCGCCGACGCCTTCGCCGGTGCGATCAATGTCATCACCCGTTCCCCGGTCGACCGGAACGGTACTGAAATGGGCGCCCGCCTGGGCAGCTTCGAGCGGCGCGATGCCTGGTTGCAACAGGGCGGCAAGCTGGGCGACTGGAAATACGGGATGAGCCTGGAATACGCGCATACCGCCGGCGACAAGGACCGGGTCGTCGACGCCGATCTGCTAAGCAGGTCCGGCGCGCTCTCCACCGGCTACGACGTGCTCAACGCCAGCCTGCGTCTGGTCAACGGACCCTGGGACATCGGCCTGTGGCACTGGCGCCTGATAGATGCCGGCGTCGGTGCCGGTGCCGCCCAGGCGCTGGACCCGAACGGTAGCCAGGATATCGATCTGACCCAGTTCGATGCACGCTATCGGCTGCTCAGCGACGATCACTGGACCTCCGATCTGCGCTTCAGCTATCGGGCGCTGAACGATCATCCCAAGTTCGTGATCTTTCCGGCAGGCAGCGTCTTGCCGGTGGGCATCGACGGCAACATCGCGACTTTGCCGCGGAGGGGCTTCGTCACGTTCAGCGACGGCGTACTCGGCCAGCCCGCCATCTTCGATCGCTTCGCCGAACTCGACTGGATTTCGCTGTACACCGGCTGGACCAACCATCAGTGGCGTCTCGCCGTCGGCGTCAAACACGAGCGGGAGTCGACCGAGGAGCTGAAGAATTTCGGGCCCGGCGTCATCGACGGCAGCGAGGGGGTCGTCGATGGCACGCTGACCAATCTCAGCGGCACCGCCAACATCTTCCTGGGCAATCACCAACGCAGCGTGAAATACCTCTCACTGCAGGACGAATGGAGTTTCGCCGCGGACTGGACCCTGACCGGGGGGCTGCGCTACGACGACTATTCCGATTTCGGGGGCACGCTCAATCCCCGTCTGGCCCTGGTCTGGGCGACTCGCCACGACCTGACCAGCAAGATCATGGTGGGGCGCGCTTTTCGGGCGCCCTCGTTCGGCGAGATGTACGCCATCAACAACCCGGTCGCCCTGGGCAATCCGGACTTGCAGCCGGAGACCATCACGTCCTACGAACTCGCCTTCGATTACCGACCCCGGCCCGCCATTACCAGCCGGCTGAATCTGTTCCGCTACGCCATTGCCGATCTGATCCGGTATGTTGCCGGCACCGCCCAGAACGACCAGGATCGGGATGGTCAAGGCATGGAACTGGAACTGGAATGGCAGGCTACGCCGACGCTGGGTCTGTACGCCAGCCATGCCTGGCAACACGCGGAGGACAGCGCCAGCGGCGAAACGGTCGCCAACACGCCGGGCCGATTGGCCTCTCTGCGCGCCACCTGGCAGCCGGCGCCGCGTTGGACCCTGGCATTGCAGACCTATTGGGTGGCCGATCAGAAACGCGCCGTCGGCGATAGTCGCCCACCCGTCGCCGACTATGCCCTCAGCAACCTGACTCTGCGCCACCGCCTGAACAACAAGGCGCTGGAATGGGCACTCACGGCCAGCAATCTGTTCGACCGGGATGCCCGTGCACCTACCCTGTACAACCCCGATCTGGGCACCGCAGCCATTCCTGGCGACTATCCCCTACCGGGGCGCAGCCTCTGGTTTGAACTGCGCTACCGCCTTTGACCCTTACCCGATTCGCATCCGATGTACTCACCCTGCCGCCTGATCGCACCGCTACTGCTGATTCCCATGCTGGCTGCCGCCCAGGGGCCGGAAGAGGCTGATCTCGCCCTGGCCTACGGCGACAAGGAATTCGTCAGCATCGCCACCGGCGCGCGCACGCCGATTGCCAAGGCGCCGGCGGTGGCCAGTGTGATCACGGCGCAGGACATCAAGGCGCTCGGCGCGACCGACCTGGACCAGGTGTTGGAGACGGTGCCGGGCCTGCACGTTTCACGCAACGGCAACCAGTGGCTGCCCTTGTATTCCATGCGCGGCATCCTGACCCAGTACAACCCGGAAGTGCTGGTCATGGTGAACGGTATCCCGATCACCAGCGGCTTTGCCGGTGACCGCGGCCGCATGTGGGGTGATTTTCCGCTGGAGAACATCGCCCGCATCGAGGTGATGCGCGGACCCGGCTCCGCCCTGTATGGCGCCGAGGCAGTATCCGGCGTGATCAACATCGTCACCAAAGCGGCCGAGGACATCGACGGCAGCGAGTTCGGCATCCGTGCCGGTTCTTACCGCACCTACACCGCCTGGGCACAGCATGGCGGCAAGTTGGGCGATCTTGATGCTGCTGTCTACCTGCGTCTGGGGCGCACCGACGGTTTTGACGGAAATATCGCGCGCGATGCGGTGGCCGCCTCGGGGCCGCTTAACACAGGCTTCGACGCCATCGATCTGCACGTCGATCTGGCGCGCGACAAGTGGCGCTTCCGCGCCGGTTACAAGGGACGCCCAGACTACCAGACAGGGACTGGCGTGGCGGATGCGCTGGACCCGGACACGCGCATGGATGGCACCAACATCAACGCCGACCTGACCTGGCGCGATGCCCAGTTCGGGCCGGACTGGGACGTCACGGCCCAGGCCAGCTATTTGTATATTGCCGAGGCAAATACCGACATCACGTTGTTTCCGGCCGGCTCGGGGTTGCCGCTGGCCTTGCCCGGCGGTACGGCTTCCAGCATCGGTATGGTGGGCCGGCCGCAGCACTGGGAACGCCAGGCGCGCCTGGATCTGTCCGCCCTCTATACAGGTTTCGAACGTCACAAGTTGCGTCTCGGCGCCGGCTATCACCAGGACGATCTGTACAAGGTGACGGAGTCCAAGAACTTCACTTTCGTCGGAGTCTTGCCGTATTGCATCGACCTCGCCTGCAGCATGTTCGAGGCTACCCAGGCCAACGGCCTCGCCTTCCTGACGCCGCACAAGCGCGACTCTCGTTATCTCTATGCTCAGGACGAATGGTCCATCGCGCCAGACTGGTCCCTCACCGCCGGCGTCCGCCATGACCGGTATTCCGATGTCGGCGGCACCACCAATCCGCGTCTGGCCCTGGTCTGGGACACCGCCTACAACCTGACCAGCAAGCTGATGCTGGGCCGCGCTTTCCGGGCGCCGTCGTTCGTCGAGCTGTACACCGTCAACAACCCGGTGGCGCTGGGCAATGCCGCGCTGAAACCTGAAACCATCGACACGCTGGAACTGGCTTTCGCCTGGCAACCGCGCACCAACCTGAAGACCGGCCTCAACCTGTTCCATTACCGCATGGACGATGTGATTCGCTTCATGCCCAACGGAGCCGGCAACACCGCCCGCAACGAAGGCAAACAGCATGGCTCCGGCCTGGAACTGGAATTCACCTGGGATGCCGCCAGCGATCTGCGTCTGGCCGGCAACTACGCTTTCCAACGTTCCATCGACGAAAACACCGATCAGGATGCCGGCCTGGCGCCGCATCATCAGGTCCATCTGCGCGCCGATTGGCGCTATGCGCCGGGCTGGAGCCTGAACGGCCAGGTCAACTGGGTGGTCGACCGGGAACGACCGGCGGGCGACAACCGGCCGCAGATCGACGACTACGCCACCTTCGACCTGACCTTGCGTACGGATAAACTGCGTGCGGGCTGGGAAGCGGCCTTCTCGATCCGCAACCTGTTCGACGCTGATGTCCGCGAGCCGACCACCGGTTTCTCAGCGACGAACATTCCGGGCGACTTGCCGTTGCCAGGGCGCAGCCTTTATCTGGAATTGCGCTACCAAACTCGATGAACATGAGAACAAACCGTTTCTTACTCGGCGTAGTAGTCATTGCAGGATCGGCCCAGGCCTATGCGCAGATCGGCGCGGAGGAAACCGATCTGGCGCTGGCCTATGGTGACAAGGAGACCGTCTCCATCGCCACCGGCAACGCCCAGCCTTTGCGTCTAGCCCCCGCCGTGGCTTCGGTCATTACCGCCGAGGAATTCGCGGCGATGGGGGCGCAGAACCTGGATGACGTGCTGGAAAGCGTGCCCGGCCTGCATGTGAGCCGCGCGTCGGTGCGGTATGCGCCGATCTATGCCATTCGGGGCGTCGCCGGCGGGCAGACCAATCCCCAGGTCTTGCTGTTGCAAGACGGCATTCCGATGACCACCACGTTCAGTGGAGACAAGGGGTCGGCCTGGGTCGACGTGCCGCTGGAGAACATTGCCCGGGTCGAGGTGATCCGCGGCCCAGGTTCTGCGCTGTATGGCGCCGACGCCTATGTGGGCGTGATCAATGTCATCACCAAGACCGCCGCCGATACGCCGGGCACCGAGATGGGCGGCGGCGCGGGTTCGTTCGAGAGTTGGAAGGCCTGGGCGCAGCACGGCGGCAAGCTCGGGCCGTTCGGCGTGGCGGCCTATATCCGGCTGGGCAGCACCGAGGGCAGCAAGGAGATCATCGAGTTCGACGCGCAGACGCGCAACGATGTCCTTTTCGGCACCCACGCCAGTCTGGCGCCGGGCGCGGTCAATACCGGCCACGACATGATCGATGCCAGCCTCAACCTGGCCTACGAAAATTGGCGGCTGCGCGCCGGCTACAAGCTGCGCGACAACCTGGAAACCGGTGTCGGCGTCAATTCCGCCCTGGATCCGACCAGTACCGGGCGGGCAGAGGACATCAACCTGAACGCCAGCTGGCGCAACGAGCATGTCAGCCAGAACTGGGGGCTTGGCGCCAGCGCCAGTTACCTGCATTACAACTTCACCTATCCCGGCTATCTGAAGCTGCTGCCGGCCGGCGCTCAACTGGCCAGCGGGACGTTTCCGAACGGCTTGATCGGCAGCCCGAATCAGTGGGAGCGACAATTCCGCTTCTCCGGACATGCCACCTATGCCGGCTTCGACGACCACAGCATCCGGCTCGGCATCGGCCACGACGATCTCGATCTGTACAAGACCCGGACCTACAAGAATTATCTGCAAAACGCCGCCGGTGCGTCGATACCGACCGGACCGGTGATCGATTATTCGAGCATCCAGCCCTTCATTCGACCGCAGCGGCGTACGGTCGATTATGTCTATGCGCAGGACGAATGGCGCTTCGCGCCGGACTGGACGCTGACTGCCGGCCTGCGCCACGACCGCTATTCCGATTTCGGGGGCACCACCAATCCCCGCCTGGCTCTGGTCTGGGATGCCAACTACTTGCTCACGGCCAAGCTGCTATACGGCGAAGCCTTCCGGGCGCCATCGTTCAACGAGCAATATGGCATCAATGCGGTGGCCACCGGCAATCCGAACCTGACTCCGGAATCCATCAAGACGCTGGAGGCGGCATTTTCCTGGCAAGGCCGCAAGGACTTCCGGATCAACCTCAGCCTGTTCAAATACGCGATGCGCGATATCATCCGGCTGGTTGCGAACGTCGCCCCCACGCCGGGTTCCACCTATCAGAACACGGGCCGGCAACACGGCAGCGGCCTGGAGTTGGAAGCCATCTGGGATGCGAGCCGCAACCTGCGGCTGAGCGGCAACTACGCGGGGCAGCGCTCCATCGACGACGCCACCGGCCGCGATGCCGGTTACGCGCCGCATCATCACCTTTACGCCCGGGCGGACTGGGGCCTGACGCAGCGCTGGAACCTGGGCGGACAGATCAATTGGGTGCTCGACCGGGAACGTGCCGCCAGCGATACCCGGCCGCAGATCGACGACTATGCGACCTTCGATCTGACCTTGCGCGGCGCGCGGGTCGTCGGCAACTGGGATGTCGCCCTGCTGGCGCGCAACCTGTTCGATGCCGACGCGCGCGAGCCCAGCCTGGCGCCGGGCACCATCGCCAACGATTTGCCTCTGCCCGGCAGAGGCGTGTTTCTGGAACTGCAATACCGGACAAAATGATGTCGACCATGACCCCCATATTCCGCATTACCGCGGCGATCCTGGCCGCGTTGCTGAGCGCTGCCGTGCCGACCTGCCATGCCAACTCAGGCGGCGAGACCACCACCCTGGCGGTGCTCTACGCCGAAGGCGACGAGATGGACGCCGGCCAGTTTTCCGAAATCATCCACGCCATCGAGGGCATGCCGTCGGTGCGTGTGGTGCCGATCCGGCTGACTTACAACGAACTGCTTTTTGCCGAATCTGCCGGCATTCGCTGGCCCCTGGCTAACAAGCTGGCGATGGCGGAGGGCGACGGCGCCATCGCCGTGGTCTATCCGGAAATCGGCGAACCCTACCGCAGCATTTTCGGCAAGATCATCGAGGGTATCGAGGCGCAGGCCCGCTCGCAGGTGGTGAGCTATGCCGTCACCGCCGGTACCGATGCTGCCGCCTTGCGCACCAGCCTCAAGGCCAAGAACGTACGCGTGGTGATCGCGCTGGGCCGCCAGGGCATGCGCACCGCCGATGCCTTGAACCGGGAATTCGGCGTCGTCGTGGGCGGCGTCATGGCCGTGCCGGAAGACGAAGCGCGGCACCGCGCGGTGATCAGCCTGTCGCCGGACCCGGCCCTGCTGTTCGCCCGCCTGAAGACTCTGGCGCCGCAGGTGAAGCGGGTCCACGTCATCTACGATCCGCAGCAGAACAACTGGCTGCTGCGCCTGGCGCGCGACGCAGCGCGGGAACAGGGGCTGGAACTGCTGGCGCAGGAAGCCGTCGACCTGAAGACGGCGGTGCGCCTGTATCAGGACGTGCTGGCGCGGGCCGACGTCGCGCGGGATGCGCTCTGGCTGCCGCAGGACGCCACCACGGTCGACGAAGCGAGCATCCTGCCCCTGGTCTTGCGCGAATCCTGGGATCGCCGCTTGCCGGTGTTTTCCAGCAGTTTCAGCCATGTCCGGCGCGGCGTGCTGTTCTCGCTGTTCCCGGACAATCTTGGTCTCGGCCGCAATTTGGCCGGCACCGCTCTGGGGTTGATCGGCGCAAGCGAATCCAGCAACCGCGGCGTGGTCCCGCTCAAGGATGTGCAGACGGCGGTGAACCTGCGCACGGCCCGGCACCTGGGCTTGAACTTCACTAGCCGGCAACAGCAAGGCTTCGACCTGGTGTTCAGCGGGCAATGATTCCAGCATGAAACGCCATCTGACCGAATTCCTGCATCGCTACACCCTCGAACGCCAGCTGCGGGTGGCGGTGACGGCGGGGATCCTCTGCCTGGCGTTGTTCTCCTTCCTGACCAGTTCCTGGCAAGGCACCCAGCGCGTGCGGCAGGATCTGGTCGACCAGGGCGTGCGCATCACGGAAAGCCTGGCGCGGCACAGTCTGCTCGCGCTGCTCACCGCCTCGCCGGAAAACGCCGAGGAATCGGTCAATGCCACGCTGGCTTTTCCCGGCGTGGTGGCGGTGGAAATCCTGCACGGCGACGGCCGCGTGCTCATCCGCCGCGACCGCAAGGGCAGTCAGCCGGCGCTGCGCCGCATCGCGCTGGGCGAAGTGGCCGAAACGGCCAGCCTGGCCGCCGAGAGCGACGCCTCCTGGCGCTTCGCGGCGCCGGTCTATTCGCAGGGCGGCGACGCCGATTCGCCGTTCCAGGTGCGGCCCACCCGGCGCGAACTACTCGGCAGCGTTGCGGTGGAAGTGAGCAAGGAGGCTCTGGCGCAGATGACGCGGGACCTGTTCCTGGCCAACATGCTGACTTCCTTCTCCTTCGCTTTTTTGATCCTGGGCCTGATCCGCTTCATCACCCGGCGCGCGGCGCACCCGCTCAACGAACTGTCGGCCAACATGGCGCGCGCCGAAGCGGGCGAGACCAACGTGCGGGTGACGCCGTCCGGCCCGAAGGACATCAGCGCCATGGCGCAGGCCTTCAACAACATGATGCGGGTGCTGGAGGAACGCGAAAGCGAATTGCGCGTGGCGCGCGACAAGGCGCTCGAATTCGCCCGCATGAAGGCCGAACTGGCTGCCACGTTGAGTCACGAGATCCGCACGCCGATGAACGGCGTCATCGGCATGCTGGATATCCTGAAGGCGATGAAACTGCCGCGCCAGCAGCGCGAATTCATCGACGTCGCCTGGGGTTCGGCCCGTTCGCTGCTGGAACTGATCAACGACATCCTGGATTTCTCCAAGCTCGATGCCGGCAAGATGCAACTGGAACAGATCGAATTCGACCCGCGCCAGGTGGTCGAGGATGTCGTCGACCTGTTCGCCGTGCAGGCGCACCAGAAGGGCCTGGAGCTGGGCAGTCTGATCGACGCCGCGGTGGCGCCGCGGGTGATGGGCGACCCCAAACGTCTGCGCCAGGTGATCGCCAACCTGATCGGCAATGCCGTGAAATTCACCCATTCCGGCGAGGTGTCGGTACGCTGTGCGCCGCTCGCTGAGGGCGACCGCCTGCGCTTCGAGGTTGTCGACAGCGGCATCGGCATCGAACCCGCCATGCGTTCGCGGCTATTCGAATCCTTCGTCCAGGCCGACCCGTCCACCACGCGCAAATACGGCGGTACCGGCCTCGGCCTCGCCATCTCGCGGCAACTGGTCGGCTTGCAGGGCGGCGAAATCGGCGTCGACAGCGTGCCCGGCCAGGGCAGCCGCTTCTGGTTCGAAGTGCCCCTGCCGGCACTGGCTGCAGCGTTGCCGCCGGCCGAGCCGCTGCCAGCCTGGAAGGTGTTGGTGGTGGAAGAGGCGGGCATCGTCAGTGACTTTCTTGGTCATGTGCTGGCCGCCTGGGGGCTGGCTTGCACGCCGGCGCGAACTACCGAGGCCGCCCTCGCCGTGCTGCGCGAGGCGCGGAAAAGCGGTGCGGGCTTTGATCTGGCGGTCCTGGATGCCGCCTTCGCCATGGCCGGCGGTGGCGAACTGACGCGGCGGATACGGGCCGACACCAGCCTGGCCGGTCTGCATGTCGTGGTGATGGACAAGCTTGGCGCCGACGCCGGCGCGGAAGAGGCGGCGCAGTGGGATGCCGACGCCTATCTGGCCAAGCCTCTGCGCAGCGACCGTCTGCTCGAATGCCTGGCTGCGCTGGCGCGGAACGCGCCCGAGCCGGCGGTGGAGCAAGCGGTGGGCGAGAGACAGAGCATTTCCTGCCGGGTGCTGGTGGTGGAAGACAACCGGACCAACCAGGCAGTTGCCGTCGGCATGCTGAGCATGCTGGGCTGCGTCAGCCGGATCGCTGCCGGCGGCGCCGAGGCCCTGGAAATGCTGCGCGGCGAGGATTTCGACATGGTCTTGATGGACTGCAACATGCCCGGCATGGACGGCTACGAGACCACGGCGCATGCGCGAGCGCTGGAAGAGGATGCCGGTGGACGCCTGCCGATCGTGGCGATGACCGCCAATACGCGCCAGGTGGATGTCGAAAAATGCCTCGCCGCCGGCATGGACGACCATCTCGGCAAGCCGCTGACGCTGGAGGCGCTGGCCGACAAGATCCAGCGCTGGACGCGCCACGACTTGTCAGCCCGCATCGCGGCGGCGGCCGCACGCCAGGCGGGCGAGCACGATGCCGGCGAGGCGGTGGACCGGGAGGCGCTGGGCAAACTGCGCCAGGCCATGGGCAACGCGCTCGGCGAAGCCATTCAGCCGTTCCTGGAAGATGCGCCGCAGTCGCTGATCGAGCTGGAACGCGCCCTGCACGAGGGCCATGCGGAAATGGCGCGCCAGCGTGCGCATGCCCTGCGCGGCAGTGCCGGCAATATGGGCGCGTTGCGCTTTGCCGGCCTCGCTCGCGAGATCGAAGAGCAGGTTGCCGCCGGCGCCATGGCGGCGGCATTGGCCGGGCTGCCGGGCCTGCGCCGCGAATTCGAGGCGGTCGAACTCATCCTGGCAGCTGAGCTGCACCGCCCCGCACCGAGTGCAGATAAACAGTCGGATACCGCGCCGCTGATTCTGGTGGTGGACGACGACCGCAGCACGCGCGCTGCGCTGCGCTATACCCTGCAACGCGACGGTTTCCGCGTGGAAGAGGCGGCGGACGGCGCCCAGGCGCTGGATCTGGCGGCCCGGTTGCAGCCCGATGCGATGCTGCTCGACGCGATGATGCCGGTGATGGACGGCTTCACCGCCTGCGCCAAATTGCGCGAGATGTCCGGCGGCGCCGATCTGCCGGTGCTGATGGTCACCGCGCTGGAGGACACCGATTCCATCGAGCGCGCATTCGCCGCCGGCGCCAACGACTACATTCCGAAACCGGTCCACCTGACCGTGGTGAGCCAGCGCGTGCGTCGTATCGTCGATGCCAGCCGGGCCGAGCGCCATGTGCGTCACCTGGCCTACAACGACACGCTCACCGGCCTGCCCAACCGGGTCATGTTCATGGACCACCTCGGCCAGCGCATCGCCCGCGCCCGCGAGCACGGCCAGCAACTGGCGGTGCTGTTCCTCGATCTCGACCGCTTCAAATACGTCAACGACACCCTCGGCCACGACATCGGCGACCGTCTGCTGATGTCGGTGGCGCGCCGTATCAAGCACAGCGTCCGCGGCGGCGACTGCGTCGCACGCTTCGGTGGCGACGAATTCACCGTGGCGCTGGACGACATCGTTTCGCCCGCCGCCGCCTCGGTGGCGGCGCAGAAGATCATCCGGGCGCTCACCGCGCCGTTCGAGATCGACGGCCACGATATCTACATTTCCACCAGCATCGGCATCTCGGTGTTCCCCGGCGATGGCCACGAGGTGAACGGCCTGCTCAAGCATGCCGATACCGCGATGTACCGCGCCAAGAAGAACGGCAGTGGCTACGACTTCTACGAGTCCGGCATGGAAGCCACCCTGTCCGCCCATGTGCAATTGGAGAATGCCCTGCGCCGGGCGCTGGAGCGCGACGAACTCACCGTCTACTACCAGCCCAAGGCCGAGGTCGCGAGCGGCCGGCTGATCGGTTCGGAAGCTCTGGTGCGCTGGAATCACCCGCAGCGCGGCCTGGTTTCCCCGGTTGAATTCATCCCGGTGGCGGAAGAAACCGGCATGATCGTGCCGATCGGCGAATGGGTGTTGCGCACCGCCTGCACGCAGGCCAAGGCCTGGCTGGATGCTGGTCTGGCGGTACATCCGGTGGCGGTCAACCTGTCCGGCCACCAGATCAAGCGGCGCGATTTCGTCGACGAAGTGGCCAACATTCTCAAGCAGACCGGCTTGCCGCCGTCACTGCTGGAACTGGAAATCACCGAGAGCGTGTTGATGGAGCAGGCGAGGGAAACCCTGATTACGCTGCAACAACTGAAAGACCTGGGCGTCAGCCTGGCCATCGACGATTTCGGAACCGGCTATTCCTCGCTGTCCTACCTGAAGCGATTCCCGGTCGATACCTTGAAGATCGACCGTTCCTTCGTCAACGACGCGGACAGCAACCCGGACGACGCCGCCATCGTCAGCGGCATCATCGCGCTGGCCCACAGCCTGCGCCTGACCGTGGTGGCGGAAGGGGTGGAAACACAAAGCCAGCAGAATTTCCTGGCCCAGGCGGGCTGCGATTTCATTCAGGGCTATCTGCTGGCACAACCGCTACCGGCCGAGGTGTTCCAGTCCCGCTTTCTATCCGCTCGCTGCCACGAATTCGGCAAATCGGTCGGCAAGTGAGCGGCAAAGAAAAAAATGGAACTTCGTAGGATGGGCGAAGCATCGCGCGCCCATCAACCCGTAACGACTCAAACACCGGCCGGCGAGACGCCGGCGCTCCAGCCTCGGCGGCATTGTTTTGAGGCGCGGCGCGTGAATCTACCGCCCCTGGAGCGCCGGCGTCCCGCCGGCTATTGATCTGGCTGAGAAGACTGGGCGCGCATCCTCGCGCCACTCAGCCCCGCAACGCTTCCGTCACATGCGGCGTGATGGTCTGTAACAGTTGCACGAATACCTTGGGATTGCCCGCCACCACATTGCCGGATTGCAGGTAATTCTCTTCGCCCGCGAAATCGCTGACCAAACCGCCGGCTTCCTGAATCAGCAGGCAGCCCGCCGCGATATCCCAGGCATTCAGGCCGATCTCGAAGAATCCGTCGATATGGCCGACCGCCAGCCAGGCCAGGTCCAGCGCGGCGGAACCGGGACGGCGCAGGCCGGAGGTCTTCTGCACCAGATCTTTGAACATGGCGGTATAAGCATCGAGATGGGTGAAGTCGCGGTACGGAAAACCGGTGCCGATCAGCGCGCCCTGCAGTTTGTCGCGCTTGGAAACGCGGATGCGCCGCTCGTTCAGGAAGGCGCCGCGACCGCGCATGGCGGTATACAGATCGTTACGCACCGGGTCGTAGATGACGGCGACGGAAAGTTGCCCCCGATACAGCAACGCGATGGAGACCGCGTATTGCGGAAAGCCGTGCAGGAAGTTGGTGGTGCCGTCGAGCGGATCGATGATCCACTGGAATTCGGCGTCGGAGGGAGCGCCGGAAGCACCGGACTCCTCGGCTAAAATGGCATGTGTCGGGTAGGCGTCCAGCAAGGTCTGGATAATCGCCTGCTCGGCTTTCTGGTCCACTTCGCTGACGAAGTCGTTCTCGCCCTTCGAGTGAACGGTCAAACGGTCCACATCGTTGGACGCACGGTTGATGATGACGCCAGCGCGCCGGGCGGCCTTGACCGCAGTGTTGAGCATCGGAAGCATATTTTTCCAAAGAGCATGAATTCGGATCGGAATTTTACCTTGAACCAGGCTTCTCTTCTGCACCAAGTCCGCATCGTGTTGCTGCAAACCAGTCATCCCGGCAATCTGGGCGCGGTGGCGCGGGCGATGAAAGTGATGGGCTTGTCCGATCTGGCGCTGGTCAATCCAAAATGCGCAATCGACGACGAAGCGCGCGCCCGTGCCTCCGGCGCCGTCGATGTCCTGGAAAATGCGCGCATCTGCAGCAGTCTGGACGAAGCGCTGGCCGATACCGTGCTGGCCGCCGCCTGCACCTCGCGCCGGCGCGATCTGCCGCATGCCGCTTTCACCCCGCGCCAGGCCGCGCCGGAATTGTTGCGGATGGCGCAAAGCGGTCCGGTCGCCGTGGTGTTTGGCTCGGAGACGTTCGGCTTGTCGAACGAACAACTGATGAAATGCCGCTGGCTGCTCAACATTCCGACCAACCCCGACTACGCCTCGCTCAATCTGGGCGCGGCCGTGCAGGTGCTGGCCTACGAACTGCGCTGCACGCTGGAGGATGCCGTGCTGCCACTGCCGGACTTCGAAGCGGCCACGCATGTCGCTCAGGAAAGCCTGCTCAACGAAATGGAAAAAGTGCTGGTAGAGATCGATTTCCTCGACCCGGCCAACCCGAAACGCCTGATGCCGCGCCTGCGCCGCTTTTTCGCCCGCGCCGGGCTGGAGAAGGAAGAGGTGGCGATCTGGCGCGGAATACTCAACGCCGCACGGCGGCGGGAGCCGTAGTGGACTGGGTTGAAGAGTTTCGCCGTTGCGGCTGTATTCACGCCACTTCCATGCTGCGGATAGTCCTCTCGACCGACTCAGAAATTGACCCGATTACTCGGGAATTGCATACTTCCACCTCTTGATATTTGTTGAATATTCCAATGTTCGCCAGGTTGCGGGAAGACATCCGCGTTGTGTTCGACCGGGATCCGGCGGCGCGCACCTTTTTCGAGGTGCTCACCACGTACCCGGGGTTGCACGCGATTCTTTGGCATCGCGTCTCGCACGAATTGTGGCGGGCAGGGTTCAAGTGGCTGGCGCGTTTTTCCAGCCATTTGGCGCGCTGGTTGACCGGCATCGAAATCCACCCGGGTGCGACCATCGGCCGGCGCGTGTTCATCGATCATGGCATGGGTGTGGTGGTCGGCGAGACGGCGGAGATCGGCGACGATTGCACGCTGTATCACGGCGTCACCCTGGGTGGCACGTCCTGGAACAAGGGCAAGCGGCATCCCACGCTGAAGGCGGGCGTGATCGTCGGCGCCGGCGCCAAGATACTCGGGCCGATTACGCTGGGTGCCGGTGCCAAGGTCGGCTCCAACGCCGTGGTGGTGAAGGATGTGCCGGATGGCGCGACGGCGGTCGGCATACCGGCGCGGATTCTGGATGCGGAGCAGGGCAAGGCGAGCGAGATGGTGGTGAAGACGCTGGGCTTCTCGGCGTATGCCGTGTCCAGCGACATGAACGATCCGATGGTGAAGGCGATCCACGGCCTGATCGATCATTCGGCCAACACGGATCAGCGTCTGGCCTGGGTCATGGCGGAGCTGGCGCGCTTGGGCGGACGCCAGGACGCAGGTGCGACAGCAGACAAATTGGACGATCATTTCGACCCCGCTTCGTTGAATAAGATGGTCGATTGACGGACGTGCGAATTGAATAGTTGACCAAAATGATCGGGATTAGTAGAGTGTCGGCATCCATTCATCAAAAGCGAGGTAAATCATGCGGCTGACCACCAAAGGACGTTTTGCGGTAACGGCGATGATCGATCTGGGTATGCGTCATCAGCGCGGTCCCGTTACTCTGGCTGGCATCAGCGAGCGCCAGCGTATTTCCCTGTCTTATCTGGAACAACTGTTCGGGCGCCTGCGTCGGCAAGGTATCGTCGACAGCGTGCGCGGCCCCGGCGGCGGTTACACGCTGGCGCAGGCGATGATCGACATTTCGGTGGCCGACATCATCCGCGCGGTCGACGAGCCGCTCGATGCGACGCAATGCGGCGGACTCGGCAATTGCCATGACGACCGCGAGTGCATGACGCACGATCTGTGGATGAGCCTGAATTCGCGCATCTACGATTATCTGGATTCGGTGAATCTGGACGAACTGGTGCGCCAGCAACTGGAAAAACAGGCCGAGGCCGGCACGCCTGCCGCCACGGCTAAACATGAAACACGCCGTGTGGTCGGCTCCGCCGAGCTGAAGACCGTCAGGGCGCACAAGGAAGCGGTAACTGGTTGATGGAGCAAGCACAGATGGTCAATACCCCGATTTATCTCGATTATTCCGCCACCACGCCGGTCGACCCGCGTGTTGCCGCGAAGATGATTCCTTATCTGACCGAGATGTTCGGCAATCCGGCGTCACGTTCGCACGTGTTCGGCTGGGATGCCGACAAGGCGGTGGAAGAAGCGCGCGCGCATGTCGCCGCGCTGGTGAATGCCGATCCGAAGGAAATCGTGTGGACCTCGGGCGCGACAGAATCGAACAACCTCGCCATCAAGGGCGCGGCGCGTTTCTATCAGGGCAAGGGCAAACACCTGATCACCGTGAAGACCGAGCACAAGGCCGTGCTGGATACCTGCCGCGAACTGGAACGCGAAGGGTTCGAGGTGACCTATCTGGGCGTGCAGCCGAACGGGCTGATCGACCTGGATGAACTGAAGGCGGCGATACGACCCGATACGCTGCTGGTTTCGGTGATGTTCGTGAACAACGAAATCGGCGTGATTCAGGATATTCCCGCGATCGGCGAACTCTGTCGCGACAAGGGCGTGCTGTTCCACGTCGACGCCGCCCAGGCGACCGGCAAGGTGGAAATCGATTTGAGCAAGCTCAAGGTCGATCTGATGTCCTTTTCCGCGCACAAGACCTACGGCCCTAAGGGTGTCGGCGCGCTGTACGTCCGGCGTAAGCCGCGCGTGCGGCTGGAAGCGCAGATGCACGGCGGCGGTCACGAACGCGGTATGCGTTCCGGCACGCTGGCGACGCACCAGATCGTCGGCATGGGCGAAGCCTTCCGTCTCGCCAAGCTGGAAATGGGCGCCGAAACCGAACGTATCCGCAGCCTGCGCGACAAGCTCTGGCGCGGTTTCCAGGACATGGAAGAAGTGCATCTGAACGGCGATTTCGAACGCCGCATCGCCGGCAACCTGAACGTCAGTTTCAATTTCGTCGAGGGCGAAAGCCTGATCATGGCGATCAAGGATCTGGCCGTGTCGAGCGGTTCCGCGTGTACTTCCGCCAGCCTGGAGCCGTCCTATGTGCTGAAGGCATTGGGGCGCAACGACGAACTGGCGCACAGCTCGATCCGTTTCAGCATCGGCCGCTTCACCACCGAGGCGGAGATCGACTACACCGTCAAGCTGCTGCACGAAAAGATCGGCAAGCTGCGCGAAATGTCGCCGCTGTGGGAGATGTTCAAGGATGGCATCGACTTGAATTCAGTGCAGTGGGCTGCACATTGAACTGCACACCGAAACTAGGTTAGGAGCAAACATGGCATACAGCGAACAGGTTCTGGATCACTACGAAAATCCCCGCAACGTCGGCGCATTCGGCAAGGACGATGTCGGTGTCGGCACCGGCATGGTCGGCGCTCCGGCTTGCGGCGACGTGATGAAGCTGCAGATCCGGGTCAACGAGCAAGGCATCATCGAAGACGCCAAATTCAAGACTTACGGTTGCGGTTCGGCGATCGCCTCATCTTCCCTGGTCACCGAATGGGTCAAGGGCAAGACGCTGGACGAAGCGATGAACCTGAAGAACACGCAGATCGCCGAGGAACTCGCGCTGCCGCCGGTGAAAATCCATTGTTCGATCCTGGCCGAAGACGCGATCAAGGCGGCGGTCGCCGACTACAAGCAGAAGCACGGCAACACCGCTGGAAGCAGCGAATACACTGCCTGCAATCCGCCTGTTACCGCTTAACCTTCAGGAGCCCAAAATGCCCGTCACCCTCTCCGAACGCGCCGCCACCCACATCAAGAACTTTCTCGCCAAGCGCGGCAGCGGCGTCGGCCTCAAGTTGGGCGTGCGCACTTCCGGTTGTTCCGGCATGGCCTACAAGCTGGAATTTGCCGATGCGGCCGACCCGGAAGACATCCAGTTCGAATCGCATGGCGTCACGGTGTTCATCGACCCGAAGAGCTTGAGCTATCTGGACGGCACCGAACTCGATTTCGTGCGCGAAGGCCTCAACGAAGGTTTCAAGTTCAACAATCCCAACGTGAAGTCCGAGTGCGGTTGCGGCGAGTCGTTCAACATTTGACGTTATGAAGTCGTAGGTCGGGCAAAGCGCAGCGTGCCCGACATCCCGTTGCATTGATGGGCCCGCTGCGCTTGGCCCATCCTACGAGCTCTCCCTTCCCTCTGGCCATGTCCCTCGACTTCTCCCGCAATCATTTCGACCTGTTCGCGCTGCCGATGGCCTTCGCGATTGACGCCGACCGGCTCGATCAAGCCTATCGCGGCATTCAGGCCGAGATCCATCCGGACAAGTTCGCGCACGCGGGCGATGCGGAACAACGCCTGTCGATGCAATGGTCGACGCGCGTCAACGAGGCTTATCAGACCTTGCGCAAGCCGTTCGAGCGGGCGCGCTATCTGCTCGAACTCAACGGCATCGACGCGATGGACGCGAAGAACACTTCGATGCCGGCGGATTTTCTGATGCAGCAGATGGAATGGCGCGAAGCGTTGATGGAGGCCCGCGCCGGCAAGGATGCGACGGCATTGCAGGCGTTGGAAAAGGATCTGCAGGCGCATGCGCGAAGCCTGCAGACCCTGCTCGGCAACTTGCTCGACGAACAGCGGAATTACGTCGAGGCCGGCAACGTGCTGCGCAAGGTCCGCTTCATGGACAAGCTGCTGGCGGAAATCGACGCGACCTATGAGGAAATCGAGTAAGTCATAATTTGTTACGTCCTGCCGCGCAGTTTTCGCGCTTGTTTCGACGCTGTACCCACCGAACCCCGCTCACTCAATGGCCCTTCTACAAATTTCCGAGCCTGGACTTTCCACCGCTCCGCATCAGCATCGTCTTGCCGTCGGCATTGACCTGGGTACCACCAATTCACTGGTTGCCACCGTGCGCAACGGCGTCTCCGTCGTGCTCAACGATGCTGCCGGACACGGCCTGTTGCCTTCCGTGGTGCGTTATCACCCGGATGGCACGACGACCGTCGGCATCAAGGCGCAGGCGCAGGCGGCGCTCGATCCGCACAATACGATCACCTCGGCAAAGCGATTCATGGGGCGCGGCATCAAGGACATTCCGGATATCGCGACGTTGCCGTATCAGTTCATCGACGCACCCGGCATGGTGCAGTTGAAGACAGTGGCGGGCGTAAAAAGCCCGGTCGAGGTTTCCGCCGATATTCTCAAAGTGTTGAAGGCGCGCGCCGAAGCCGCGCTGGCAGGCGATCTGGTCGGTGCGGTAATCACCGTGCCCGCCTATTTCGACGATGCCCAGCGCCAGGCCACCAAGGATGCCGCCAAAGTCGCCGGCCTCAACGTGCTGCGCCTGCTCAACGAGCCGACCGCCGCCGCCATCGCCTACGGCCTCGACAATGCCGCCGAAGGCATCTATGCGGTGTACGACCTGGGCGGCGGCACCTTCGATATCTCCATCCTGAAACTGACCAAGGGCGTCTTCGAAGTGCTCGCCACCAATGGCGATTCCGCTCTCGGCGGCGACGATTTCGACCGTCGCGTCTACTGCTGGATGCTGGAACAAGCTGGCCTGCACACCCTCGGCGACCACGACAAGACGCTGCTCATGGCGCGTGCGAGGGAAGCCAAGGAATCCCTTTCCGAACATGCGCAGACCCACATCACGGCGCTGCTGGCGGCCGGCGAGGTGATCGACCTCGATCTGAGCGAAGCAATGTTCAATCAGATCACCGACAGCCTGGTCAACAAGACGCTGGCGCCCACCCGCAAGGCGCTGCGCGACGCCGGCCTGCAAGCCAGCGATGTCAAAGGCGTGGTGATGGTCGGCGGTTCCACCCGCATCCCGCGCATCCAGGCTGCCGTCGGCGAGTTCTTCGGGCAGGCCCCGTTGACCAATCTCGACCCGGACAAAGTGGTCGCCATTGGCGCGGCGATCCAGGCCAACGTGCTGGCCGGCAACAAGCCCGGCGACGACTGGCTGCTGCTCGACGTGGTGCCGCTGTCGCTCGGCCTGGAAACGATGGGCGGACTGACCGAAAAGATCATTCCGCGCAACGCCACCATCCCCACCGCTCGCGCGCAGGAATTCACCACGTTCAAGGACGGCCAGACCGCGATGAGCATTCATGTCGTGCAGGGCGAGCGCGAACTGGTGTCCGATTGCCGCAGCCTGGCGCGCTTCGAGTTGCGCGGCATTCCACCGATGGTGGCGGGTGCGGCGCGCATCCGCGTCACCTTCCAGGTCGATGCCGATGGCCTGCTTTCGGTGACCGCGCGCGAAATGGGCACCGGCATCGAGTCGCACATCGCCGTGAAACCGTCCTATGGCCTGACCGACGACGAAGTCGCCCAGATGCTGCGCGATTCCTATACCCACGCGCAGGACGACATGACCGCGCGCAATCTGGCCGAAGCCCGCGTCGACGGCCGGCGTCTGGTCGAGGCGGCCGAGGCCGCGCTGGCCGAGAATGGCGCGGCGTTGCTCGGTGCCGATGAACTGCAAGCCATTGAAAAGCGCATTGCCGACCTCAAACTGGCATTGAGCGAAGGCGATCTGGTCACGGTCAAGCGCGCCACCGAAGCCCTCAATCAAGGTACTGTCGAATTTGCCGCCCGCCGCATGGATCAGAGCGTGAAAAAGGCGCTGACTGGCCACAAGCTGGACGAACTGGAGTTTTGAAATGAGTCTGTTTGAACCCGAATTCATCGCTTCCCTGCAGGCCCGCCTGGACAAGCACCCGATTTACGCCGCGGTCGGCGGCATCGACGATCTGCGCGTGTTCATGGCGCACCACGTCCATTCGGTGTGGGATTTCATGTCCCTGATCAAATACCTGCAATACACCGTCGCGCCCGCGCGCTGGCCGTGGACGCCGGGTGCCGACCCGACCATCCAGCGCTTCATCAACGAACTGGTGCTGGAAGAAGAGACCGACGAAGCCGGTCCCGACGCGCCGGGCGAGTTTTCCAGCCATTTCCAGCTCTATCTCGGCGCCATGCGCGAGATCGGCGCCGATGCCGACAAGCCGGCCCGCTTCGTTGAAATTGCCGGCCGTGACGGCATCGCCGCCGCGCTGGCTGCCGGACTCGCGCCGGAACCCTCGGCCCGCTTCAATCGCATCACCTTCGGCTACATCGACGGCGACAAACCGCACGAAGTCGCCGCCGCGCTGGCGCTGGGCCGCGAGCACATCATCCCGGCCATGTTCCGCGCGCTGCTCGGTCGCATGGCGGTGACCGAACAACAGGCGCCGATCTTCCATTACTACCTGGTTCGCCATATCCACCTCGACGAGGATTTTCACGCGCCGCTGTCGCTGCGGCTGCTGACCGGCCTCTGCGGCGGCGATCCGGTGAAGATCGCCGAAGCGCGCGCCGCCGCCATCCGCGCGGTGGATGCGCGTGTCGAGTTCTGGGACGGCGTGCTGGCCGCGTTGCCGAGCCAAACCAACAACACACTCCGTCAGGAAGCCGCATGCCCCAACTGATCGTCCTGCCCCATGTCGAACTGTGTCCCGACGGCGCCGTGATCGACGCGCAAAAAGGCGTTTCGATCTGCGACATCCTGCTCGACAGCGGCATCGAGATCGAACATTCCTGCGAGAAATCCTGCGCCTGCACCACCTGCCATGTCGTCGTACGCGAGGGCTTCAATACGCTGTCGGAAGCGACCGAAACCGAAGATGACCTGCTCGACAAAGCCTGGGGCCTCGAACCGACTTCGCGGCTTTCCTGCCAGGCGTTGATGGGCAAGGAGGACGTCGTGATCGAAATTCCGAAATACACCATCAATATGGTGAAGGAAGGGCATTAGGATCCCCTCCCCTCCGGGGAGAGGGTTAGGGTGAGGGGCAGGGTGGGCAGCCCCGCTGAACAAAGGAGAAAACCATGAAATGGACTGACACACTGGATATCGCCATCGCACTGGCCGAGCACCATCCCGATGTCGACCCGCGCGCAATACGCTTCACCGATCTGCATCGCTGGGTCATGGCGCTGCCGGATTTTTCCGATGACGCCAACCGTTCCGGCGAAAAGATCCTGGAAGCGATCCAGACCGCCTGGATCGAGGAAATGGATTGAACCCGGCCAGACGCACTTCGTTACTTGCGGCACTGTTGCTGGCCGCCGCGCCGGCCTTGGCCGCAGCGGAAAAGCTCGGCTTCAAGGGCGTAACGCTAGGTTCCGACCTGTCCCAGATCGCCAGCAATCCCAAGTTCGACTGCCGCATCGTCGTCACGCCGATCGCCGACAAGGTGTGCAGTTTGCGGCCGCGGGAGCGGGAAACCATTGCCGGCGCGCCGGTCGAATCGCTGTTCTATTTCTACGATCAGACCGGGTTGACCGGCATCGTCGTCCATCTGGATGAAAAACATTTCCAACCGGTGGTTTCAGCGCTGACCGATAAGTTCGGCAGTCCTGTGTTGAAAACCGAGGTGGTGAAGAACCTCAAGGGCGCCGGTTTCGAGAACCGCACCTATCGCTGGACCCGGCCCGAAGGTTCGCTTCAGGCTCAACGCTACGCCGGCCGGCTCGATAAATCCGCGATCCGCTTTACCGACGATAGCGCCGCCTTGCGCAACCAGCAACGGCGTGCGCTGCTGGCGAAAGACCCGCGCAAGGATCTGTAACCGCCGCTTCAGGCGGAGAGCGCTTTCACCGGGCTGCGACGGCGCTTCGCCTGCAGGCCGATCAGGCCGATGCCGGCCAGCAGCATCGCCCAGGTTTCCGGTTCCGGCACGGCGGCGGTCAGGTAGGTCGCACCGGAGCCGGTCGCGATGTCGCCGACGGCGCTGATGCCGAACGTCGCCGTGTTGCCGAAGTCGGCCGAACCGATGCCGGAAGCCACGGCGCCGAACACGCTGGTCAGGTAGAACGTCGAACCGTATTCGTAATCGAAGCTGCCGGTCAGTACGCTATGAACCGGACCGGCGCTGCTGCCGCTGTCGGCGAAGTCGAACATCACCGTTTCCACACCGGTCGGCAGCACGCCGCTCTCCAGGTAGTACTGCAAGTCCCACGGCATGACCGGACTCGCCGCCTTCAGCAGCATATAGCCGGCGGCGGAATAAGGCGCAGCGCGAAACACACCGTCGACGCTCAGGCTCACATTGGCGACGCCGAAGCCGTTGCCGCCGGACAGCGTGAACGCATCCGCCCAGGCCGACACCGCGCCAAACATCGTGCCACTTTCATTGCCAGTGGCGACGACATGATGCACGCCCATTTCCGTTTGCGCCCAGCTGTTCCAGTACAGCGCTACGCCGGTAGTCGAACCGTCGAAAGTCATGTCTTCGACAGGGCTGTACAGATTATCGACATCGCTGGCGGCGGCGTAAGCGTAAGGACCGAAACCCAAACTGGCCTGGGCGGAACCGCTCAGAGCCAGCCCCAGCAAGGCGGTGACGGCGACAAACTGGACAGACCTGGACATACGCTTCTCCTGGATGGATGAGGTTTTCATGCAGGAATAAAAGCAATCGTTGTGCCAGGTTTGCGGACGGTTGCCCGACTTGCGTCTCGGCAACGGGTCAAATTGCAGCCCTGCGGCAACACGCATGTATGCCAATTCCGCCATTCCGCCGCTCTGGATACCCACTTCCGGGGCGACGAATTAAGCTGCAGGCTCCCTGCTGCTATAACTTTAGTAATATGTCGAGCATATATATTTACCGGATATTCAGGTGCTCATCGCGACCACCGAAATTGAACTAGAAGGAACCAAGCAACCCGTCGCTCCACTCGTCCGCAAACGGAACTGGGGATCGCGCTGGCAAAGCTTCCGTTCCCTCTGGCTGACTTTGGTGATCTTCGTCGCCACGCTGGCGGCGGGCCTGATGGTCATCGAACTGATCGAGCAGGCCAGGCTGGCTGAGCGGCGAAGGCAGGCTTCGGAACTCAATGCCCAGTTCGCGCGCCATATCGAACAACATCTGACCCATGCCCTGTCTGCCACGCATGCCTTGGCCGCTACAGTGCGCCAGGGCGAAGGCCGGGTACGGGATTTTGCCGGTCAGGCGCGGGAAATGTTGCCCCTCTATCCGGGCGTGTCCGCGTTGCAGCTGGCGCCGGGCGGCATCATCGGCCAGTCCTTCCCGCTCGCCGGAAATGAAAAGGCCATTGGCCATAATCTTCTGATCGACTCGGCACGCAACAAGGAGGCCCGTCTCGCCATCACGACCCAGCGCTTGACCCTGGCCGGCCCATTCAGTTTGATCCAGGGTGGAGAAGCGGTGATCGGCCGCTTGCCCGTGTTCATCGAGCAGGCCTCCGGCAAGCCCCGCTTTTGGGGATTCACCATCGCGCTGATTCGCCTGCCCGATTTTCTCGCGTCGCTGAATCTTGCCGAACTGGAGCGCCTGGGCTACCTGTACGAACTCTGGCGTGTGCATCCGGATAGCGGTGCAAGGCACATCTTCGCTCGCTCGCAACAGGCTTTGGTCGATGCCCCGGAAAGCACCGCGTTCGATGTGCCCAACGGTCGCTGGTACCTGAGCCTGGCGCCCGTGCAAGGCTGGCGCGATCCAGCCCGTCTGGTTGGCGAAGGCCTGGTGGCGCTTCTGCTGTCCGCTTTGCTGGCCCTGGCCGCACACCAATACCAGCGCAACCGGCGGGTCTTGCAGGAGAGTGAAGAACGCTTCCGCACCGTCGCCGACTACACCTACGACTGGGAATACTGGCAGGGGCCGCAAGGCGAGATCATTTACATGTCTCCCTCATGCCAGCACGTCACGGGGTATACCTTGGCCGACTTCATGGCCAACCCGAACCACATGTACGAAATCGTTCATCCCGAAGACCGTCATCTGATAGCCACGCATCTCCACGAAATCAGCCTCAGGAAAGAAGAAAGCTCGCTGGATTTCCGCATCATCACCAAGGCGGGTGAAATTCGCTGGATATCCCATGGCTGCCGAGCGGTGTTCGGTCGCAACGGCGAGTTTCAGGGAAGACGCGCCAGCAACCGCGACATCACCGTGCGCAAACATGCGGAAGAAGCGTTGCGAGAGAACGAAGAGCTGTTGCATGCCATCACCAAAATTCTGCCGGTGGGACTCTGGTTTATTGGCGCGGATGGGAAGGTGGTCTTCAGCAATGACGCCGCGCAGCGAATTTGGGCGGGGGTGCGCTATGTCGGCCTGGCGCAGTTCGCCGTCTACAAGGGCTGGCGGCTTGACAGCGGAAGACTGATAGAACCTCATGAATGGGCGGGGGCGCGGGCGGTCATGAAAGGCGAAACGTCCATCGGAGAGGAGATCGAGATCGAGTGTTTCGATGGCACGCACAAGATCATCCTGGACTCGGCCGTGCCGCTCCACCGGAGCGACGGCAGCATCCGCGGCGCGGTCACCATCAACTACGACATCACCGAACGTAAACGTTCGGAAGATATGCTGCGCGAAAGCGAATCGCGCCTGAAGGCCATGTTCGAGAACCTGAGCAGCGGGGTTGCCGTGTACCAAGCATCGCCGGATGGCATGGACTTCATCATCACCGCCTTCAACCGGGCGGCGGAACGCATAGAGAACGTGCACCGCGAGGACCTGATCGGCAAAAGCGTGGTGGAGGCCTTTCCCCGCATCGCCGAATTCGGTCTGCTCGAAGCATTCAGGCGCGTATGGCAAAGCGGCGCCTCGGAACACTTCCCGGTTTCTTTCTATCAGGATGGCCGGGTCTCTGGCTGGCGCGAGAACTACCTCTATAAGCTGCCCAATGGCGAGATCGTGGCGATCTATGACGATGTCACCAAGGAGAAGCAGATCGAGGAGCAAATGTACCGACTGGCGAATTACGACGTGCTCACCGGTCTGCCCAATCGCACGCTGTTCACCGACCGCCTCCAGCAATCGCTGGCCACGGCCAAACGGGGCAAGGCGCATATCGCCTTGATGCTGCTCGATCTCGACAAGTTCAAGCCGGTCAACGACAGGTTCGGCCACGATATTGGTGACCAGCTCCTGAAGGAAGTGGCGAAACGATTGTTGGATTGCGTGCGCGAATCGGACACCGTTTCGCGCTTGGGGGGCGATGAATTCGTCCTGCTGTTGCCAGCCATCGAAGCCGCGCAGGATGCCATGCGGGTCGCAGAGAAAATACTGCATGCCCTCGACCAGCCCTTCGAACTGGCCGGGCATGGCATCAATATCTCGGCGAGTATTGGCGTTGCCGTTTATCCTGAGCATGGCGGCGACGAAAAGATGCTGACCAAGCACGCCGACATCGCCATGTACGACGCGAAACGAGCCGGGCGCAACAACGCGCGGTTTTTCCAGGTTGAGATGGTGGAATTAATGGGATCGTGTTCGGAAAGCTGCGGGACGTAAGCCACTGCAGCTATCCGATTGCTCCGTGTGCGAACATCTGGGCGGCGTCCCCGCGCTGCGGGTTCCCGACCTACCACGACCTGGCCACGTACTACCTGCCCGGCCCCGGCGCCCGAAGGACAAGACCAAGCTCGAAGGCGGCGTGCTCCTGGTCGAACGCTGGGTGCTGGCGCGGTTCGAACCTTGTTCAGAAACCCTGCATCAGCAGATCAATGGCGGCAACGATGTCATCGCGTTGCCCGTTCAGGCTGGCCAAAGGTTTTTTCAGTATGTTGGCGGGAACCGCGGCCATGAATTGCGTGCTCATCACCAGGGTTTCTTCCGCGACGTCGAAACAAGGGTTGAGCGTGCGCGCCGGTTGCGGCGCGTTCGACAGCGGCAGCAAGGGCACCACTACCCGTGTGTTGAGATGCGACAGCAAATCGGCCTGAATATCGAGCAGGCAACCCGCACCAGCGGGATTTTGGTAAACGTCAAAGCGCGCCATCAAAAGCTCCGATATCGCGCCAGCGGTAAACCGTGCTGCTCGACATAGGCATTGGAACTCTCCAGGGCGGCTCGGTTTTCCTCCAGCCACAACGTCGCGCGGCGTTCGGCAATTGCCCGAGCCAACCCTTGCTCAGCCGCGCGTGAGATGTTGACTTCCAACGCCCGTGCCTCGGCGAGCAATTGGATGTTGAGCGATACGTTGGTGGCACGCCGCGCGCTATCTGCTGTTTGGTGTGGGTTTGCCATGGGCTGCCTTTGCACGATTGATGTGCGTAATGCTAGGCATGAATCATGCGCAATACAATGCATGTTTTTGTATGAGCTTCATGCCGAGGCTTGCGCTGGCGTGGCACAAGGGACGGAATTCTGTGCCGGTAAATGGTTTTTCTCCAGGGCGCTCGCCAGCGGCAGCAAGGGCACCACAATTTCAGGCCAAAGGCCATTCCATCCGGGCTACGCTGGCTTAGAAGGTGTTTCTTGAGAGGCCGAGTTGTGCTTGGGTTTGTACGTGTGAACATAATAACCACGGGCCAGTAATGCCCCTAGAGTGATAAACGCTGCAATACCCATCCAAGTGTCACGACTCACTACTCCGGCGAAAAAAACAGATTGTTGCGGTGACTCAGGATTGACGCTCACGGCGTAGCGTTGGCCAACAACAATATGCCTGGCAGTAAGGTCAGCATCAGCTTTCGTCTGGCAACCGGTATGGCCGAATACCAAGTTATCACCCGTGTAGCTTGCCCGGCGTCAATTACCTTGACCGGTCGGCGTCAACTATCCTGGCCGGTGGAAG
>JASJPG010000082.1:0-5512 GCA_031426815.1 Hydrogenophilaceae bacterium | reverse complement strand
TGAAGGAGAAGACATGAAATCACGCTACCTCGCACTTGCCGCCCTGTTGGCCCCCGCCCTGCCCGCCCAGGCCCAGACCGGCATGGAAGCTTTCAACCCGTTCGCCATGCTGGCACCGATCATGACGCCGATGGGCGCGATGCTGGTTCCCATGCTGGCGCCGATGAACACCCCGGCGAATCCGTTCAATCCGGCCACGATGTTCAACCCAGCCGCCATGAGCAACCCCATGGCCAACCCGATGGCGATGATGCCGACCCTGCCCATGCAGATGCCGGCCATGCCCAACTTCGCCGCGCCGCAGGGCATGGTACCGTTCACCGGCCTGCAAGCCACGCCGCAGTCGTTCGGCATGGCGCCGACCCAGTTGGCCAACCCGTTCGCGCAGCCGCAAATGGCCAACCCCTACATGGCGAATCCGTACGCCGCCATGCCGTTTGCAATCCCGAGCATGCCATCCGGCTTCCCGGCGTTGCCCAACTTTCCCCTGATGTTCCCGCCCGCCCGATAAACCGGCAGAACTCCCACCACGGCCATGCGGACAGTGTCCGCATGGCCGTTTTTATGACGCCAGCGCCGCCGTCACGATGCTTTGCGCCTCGCGCACGATTTCCTGCAGATGTTCGGCGCTCTTGAAGCTTTCCGCATAAAGCTTGTAGATGTCTTCCGTGCCGGACGGGCGCGCGGCGAACCAGCCATTTTCCGTCGCGACCTTCAGACCACCGATGGGCGCATCGTTGCCGGGCGCGCGCGTCATCTTCGCGATGATCGGCTCACCCGCCAGCGTGGCGGCGGCGACGCGGTCGCCGGTCAGTTGCTTGAATGCGGCTTTCTGCGCCGGCGTGGCGACTGCATCAATGCGCACGTAATACGGCGTGCCATATTGCGCGGCAAGTTCCTGATAGTAGCGACCGGGATCTTGGCCGGTGACGGCGGTGATCTCGGCCGCGAGCAGACCGAGGATGATGCCGTCCTTGTCGGTGGTCCAGGCGCTGCCGTCGCGGCGCAGGAACGACGCGCCGGCGGATTCCTCGCCGCCGAAGCAGAAGTGGCCGTCGAGCAGGCCGGTGGAGAACCACTTGAAGCCGACCGGCACTTCCAGGAATGTGCGGCCGAGCCCGTTCACCACGCGGTCGATCAGCCCGCTCGACACCAGCGTCTTGCCCACCGCCGCGCTCGCCGGCCAGTGCGGCCGATGCGTCAGCAGGTAATGGATGGCGACGGCGAGGAAATGATTCGGATTGAGCAGGCCCAGCGACGGCGTCACGATGCCGTGCCGGTCGACGTCGGCATCGTTGCCCCAGGCGATGTCGAAGCGGTCCTTCAGCTTGACCAGACCGGCCATCGCAAACGGGCTGGAACAATCCATGCGGATCTTGCCGTCGTGATCCAGCGTCATGAAGGCGAACGCCGGGTCGACGTTCGGATTCACGATCTCGATATTCAGGCCATACTTTTCGGCAATCGGCTGCCAGTACGCCACCGCTGCACCGCCGAGCGGGTCGACGCCGATCTTCAGGCCGGCGTTGCGGATCGCGTCCATGTCGATCACCGCGCCCAGATCGGCCACGTAAGCGCCGACGAAATCCTCCTGCAAGGTGGTCGGTGCGGCCAGCGCCTGCGCGTACGGCACCCGCTTCACGTCGCGATTGCCGTCCCGCATCAGCGCATTGGCGCGCTGCTCGATCCAGCCGGTGGCATCGGTATCGGCCGGACCGCCGTGCGGCGGGTTGTATTTGATGCCGCCGTCGCGCGGCGGATTGTGCGACGGCGTGATGACCAGGCCGTCGGCGCGCGGACTGTCTTCGTCGCGGTTGTACACCAGGATCGCGCGCGAAATCACCGGCGTCGGCGTGTAGCCGTCGTTCTCCTGCAGGCGTGTTTCGACGCCATTGGCGGCAAGCACTTCCAGCGCGCTGCACTGCGCCGGTTGCGACAGCGCATGCGTATCCTTGCCGAGAAACAGCGGCCCGGTGATGCCCTGCGCGCTACGGTATTCGCACACCGCCTGGGTGATGGCGAGGATATGCGCCTCGTTGAAACTGCCATTGAACGCGCTGCCGCGATGGCCGCTGGTGCCGAAAGCGACACGTTGCGTGGGCTGGCTGAGGTCGGGCTGATTGAAATAGGCGGCAAGCAGTGCCGGGATATCGGTCAGAACATCGGCAGGGGCGGGTTGCCCGGCGAGGGGGTGCGTCATGTGGTTTCTCCGGAGTGTGGAATGGCTATGCCGCAATCTTACGTCGCCGCGAGCGCCAACACCCGCACCGAACACGCGCATCCCCGCTTGATCCTGGTGCGAAAACCCTATGCCGCCAAGCCGGATGATCGGCATGCGGCCGCATGAATATTTGCATAAACCCAATAAACACGCGGCTTCCCGGTCGATTTCTCCACACCGGCACATTCCCGACTAAATTGGTATGGTTCTTGCGAATGAAGGGCAGGCACCCTTCCATGCCGGATCAAGGAGGTCATCATGCAAACATCCCATTCATCCCAACTGTTCCTGGCGATCGCCCTGGTCAGCCTAGTCTTCCCCGCATGGGCTAGCGAAGACGCGGCATCCCAGCCGGGCGATGCGACCGCATGCCATGTGCTGATGACCGAACAGGAATGCGGCCAGCACAAAACCGTACTGGCGCAACTCACTCCCGGCCCTGAGCGCGAGCGTTATCTGGCCGAACACCTCGCCACGAAACTGGAACGCGAAGCCGCCTGTAGTTGCAATCGGAAGGTCTTGGCCAACACGTTCCGCCCGGTTCGCCGACAAGCCATGCTGCACTACTGAACGAGCGCGTAGCGCTCTAGGAGCCTGCCGGGCTTTGGTCGTCGATAGCGAAAATCGGCCCCGGCGAGCCCATTTTTTGCCGGATTCGCCGCCGCATAGTCACTCTATGGGGCAAGAAGCCGGTGAAAAAGGGGCCATCGCGGCCGGTTTGCAGCCGACGATTCCAAAGTCCGACAGGACTCCTAGGATTTGCCGAGCACGCGAATCCGCACCTCGCCGCATTCCACGCGTTGGCCGGCGCGGATCTTGGCGGTCTTGCGATGTTCGGTGACGCCATCGACGCGCACTTGTCCGCCGGCGACCAGGGTTTTGCCGTGCCCGCCGCTGTCCGCCACGCCCGCCAGCTTGAGCAGGTCGCAGAGCTGGACGAATTCGCCGCGCAGAGTGAAATTGGTATCGGTCATGGGCGCTTTCTAAAGTAATTTCTGCGGTTCGATATGAACCGTTTCCTGCGTATCGGTGAGCCAGATCTGGCCGTCCTGAATGCTGCATTGCAGCCGCATGGTGCGGTTGGCAAGCGCGGCCAATGCCTGGCTGGCTTCGACCGGCAAGTTGAACACGCGCAGGTTCTCCTGCCGCTCGAACTTCGATTTGTTCGCACTCCACCACATCTCCGCCGTGCGGCCGCCGTAGCTGAGCACCACCACTTGCTCGGCGCGGCCGCAGGCCTTGCGGATCCACTTCTCGTCCGGCAGGCCGACTTCGATCCACAGCTTGATCGCACCGGTCAGGTCCATCTGCCACAGGCCCGGCTCGTCATCGGCATTCAAGCCTTTGGCAAAAATCAGGTGCTCATGCGCGAACATGGCGAAAGCCAAGAGCCGCACCATCATGCGTTCATCGGTTTCGGACGGATGCCGCGCCAGCGTCAGGCTGTGCTCGGCGTAGTAATTGCGATCCATGTCGGCAATCTGCAGATCGGCTTTGAAGATGGTTGCTTTGATGGCCATGCGGGAAACGGTTAAGGGTTAAGCATCCAAACGCGCGGCGACTTCCTGGATCAACACCCAGGGCGCCGCCACCACAACCCAGAACTGGCTTTGCTGCGCATGCCAGGCAATGGCGTCTTCAGTCGAAGCACGGGAAACCAGGCCTTGTGTCAGCCAGGCTTCGACGACGGCTTTATCGTCGTGCGACATCGCCACCGCCACCTCGACCAGATCGAGATCGCCGGCCACCTTGATCACCACGCCGCGCGCGAAATGGCGTTCCAGTTCGGGCCAGGCCAGTTTGCCGGTTTCGGCATTCAGCTTGACGCGGAGGAGTGCATCGGCTTCGGACATGATCACGGAACAAGTGGCGGGGCAGGCATTGTAATGGGCTTCCGCTTGCTCACCGCCGCGGCCCATCCCAATCGCTCCAGCACCGCCGCGAAATCTTCGGCCAAGTCCGCTTGCAAGCACAAAGCCTGCCCCCCGACCGGATGCACCAGTTGCAACTCGGTCGCCGCCAGCAACAGACGCTGGCAACCGAACAATTCATGAAACAGCCGGTTATGCCGCCCCTTGCCGTGCGTGGCGTCGCCGATGATCGGGTGCGAAATGTGTTTCAAGTGCCGCCGCAATTGATGCCAGCGACCGGTGAGCGGCTGCAGCGCCAGCAAGGCGTAACGGCTGGTTGGATAGCGATCCACCCGATACGGCAGTTCCACCGTCGCCAGCCTTTGATAATGCGTCGACGCCGGCTGCGCGACTGCGCTGGCGACGATGCCGGCATGTTCGTCCGCCATGCGCGCCAGCGGATGGTCGATCTCGCCGACTTCGGGCGGATAGCCACGCACCACGGCGAGATAGTTCTTGGTCACCTCGCCGCGTTCGAACTGGCCGCTCAACGTACGGCCGACCTCGCGATCCAGCGCGAACAGCAATACGCCGGAAGTGCCCTTGTCGAGCCGATGCACCGGAAACACCTGACGACCGATCTGGTCGCGCAGCATCTGCAGGGCGAAATGGGTTTCGTGGCGATCCAGCGCGCTGCGATGCACCAGCAGCCCCGCCGGCTTGTGTATGGCGATCAGCCAGTCGTCGCGATAGACAACCGGCAGCGCGGCGGCGGAAAAATCGGTGCTTACTTGCAAGGAAAACGCTCTGTCAGCGCCTTCTGCAACACCGCTCCGGCCGGCTGCGTCAGCGACTCGGGATGCGCGCCGATCCACTCGGTCAGCGCGCCAGGCGCTTTCTCCTTGTCGCCGCCTTCCAGGCAGAACGCCGCCTTGCCCTTGCCATAGTGATGTGCCGCATCGATATAGCCGTTGAGGTAACTGTGGCACATCACCGAAAGCGCCTTCACCTTCTCCGCGCCCTTGCACATTCGCAGGATCACGCTGCCGTCGTTGCCGGGTACCGGCCCGGCCAGCACCGGCTGGGAAATTGCCAACATGGGCACAATGAGCAGAAATACCCGGACCGGGCGATATGCAGACTTCATGTTTACATCCCTGTTCGCTATCAGGTTTATTTTATCGAAGACGCCTTGCGATGCGCTCTGCGGCGGCAGGGAAATCCGAAGGGCGACGCGTTTCAACAAACTCGGCAATCACCGCTTGGCGGTGTCCCGGCAGTCCTTGCCGACCTCTTCGAAGTCGCCCAGCGGGCGCGTGAAAGTGTAGGCCAGCGGCTCGCTGACCAGTTCGCAAGCCGTTTCGCGGGTACTGCCGCTGGGCAGCGTGAACGGCAACGCCACCACGAAAGCCACCGAACCGACCCCCGTGGCCAGCAAGCC
>JASJPG010000081.1:0-54470 GCA_031426815.1 Hydrogenophilaceae bacterium | reverse complement strand
TTGTTTCAATGCCGGGAAGCCGGCGGAAAAGACGCGGGAGTATAGTTCGCAGCAACACTCTCCCGCAAGATTACACATCACTTCAGGCTGCCTTCAACAACATGGAAAGATCGTGTGCGATATCTGCCGGCGGCAACGCAAAAGGCAGATAAAGCCGCAAGCGCCCAGCCGGATCGAGAACATAACTCCCGGCCGAGTGATCGACCAGATAGCCTGTCGCACCGGGTTCGACGTGTTTTCGGTACACGATCCTGAATTCGCGCGCGGCTTGCGCGACCTGTTCCGGCGTGCCGTACAAACCCAGAAAATCCGGGTGAAAGTAAGGCACGTAGGCTTTCAAGGTTGCCTGGATATCGCGTTCCGGATCGACCGAGGCGAACAATATTTGCACCTTGCCGGCATCTTCCGGCCGCATCAACTTGAGCGCCTGGGCCATATCGGAAAGCGTGGTCGGACAAACATCGGGGCAATGCGTGTAGCCGAAGAACACCACCACCAACTTGCCCTTGAACGTTGCCAGCGTGACCGGGCGACCATTGTGATCGGTCAATGCCAAACGGCGTTCCGCCGACTGAAATTCGGCCGAGTTGGTTATATCCGTACCCTTGAGATCCAGAGGTGCATCCGCACCGCAAGCCGACAGCAACAATACCAAGGGAACCCAACGGAATCGGTGCAGCAACATCGGTCAAGCCGGCATTGCGGCGGCGGGAAGGTCGGCCAGACGATATTTGCCGGTCAATACGGCCTTCGCCAGTTCTTCCAGATTCATTTCGTTGAGCAGCCCGATAATCTTCTTTTTCACCGGCATCCATTTGAAGTGCATCGGACATGCCGTCGCATCCGAACATTCCTTCAGGCCCAGGATGCAGCTTTTGGTGAAGTCCGGCCCCTCAGTCAACAGCAGAACCTGCATCAATGTCGTGCGATGCATGCCCTCGCGCAGGCAGAAGCCACCCAGACGTCCGCGAAAGGAGTCGAGCAGGCCGTGCTTGCACAGGTTTTGCAGAATTTTGGCCAGATAGGCGGCAGGCACATTCAGCCGACTCGCGATATCGCGATTGAGTACCGGCTCGCCGACCGGCTGTGTGGCGATGTATATCAAGGCCTGAACGGCATATTGGCTGGTGCGGGAAAGGACCATCACTCACTCCACTAGAATCTTTTGGCTCAGATGAACGACGCAATATTCGCATAAAAAATGAGAGATTCGGACATACAGGTAGCAAATTACCGTCGGGCAATCGACAGGCAATGCCTTCCCACCATGGCGCCGGCGTTCAACAGTTTCTAGCGCAGCAGAGCCGATAGCTTTTTCGGCGCCATCAAAGTCGCCATCGCTTGCGCATCGGGCTGCTTCGCATACGGAAACTCAGCCAGCAACGGACACCGCAAACGCGAACTCAACGTTGCCAGATTTTCCTCGTAGGCCGCCATGTCCGGATCGAGCCGATTCGCCACCCAGCCAGCCAGCAGCAGTCCTCGCGCCGCGATTGCCTCTGCCGTCAACAAGGCATGGTTGAGACAACCCAGCCGCATGCCGACCACCAGGATGATCGGCAAAGCAAGATATTGGGCCAGGTCGGCACTATCCCGGGTCGCCGACAAGGGCACCTTGAAGCCGCCGGCCCCTTCGACAACAACCACATCGGCCAGCGCCGCCAGATGTTCATACGCATCGCGAATGCGCGGCAATTCGATGGTCACGCCCTGGCGATCGGCCGCGATATGCGGCGCCACCGGCGTGCGCAACAAATAGGGATTCACCCAGCCTGGATCTGCTTCCACATTGGATGCAGCCTGCAATTGCAATACGTCTTCATTGCACCGGATACCATCAACCAGGTCTGCCCCCGCCGCCACCGGTTTCATGCCGACCACGCGATAGCCGAGACCGGCAAAGGCATGCAGCATGGCCGCACTGGCCAGCGTCTTGCCGACGCCGGTATCGGTGCCGGTCACGAAAAATCCGAGTGCTTTCATCGACGGGACGGCTTGCGGAATTCGATGATCTGGCGACCGTCTTCCAGCCTCTGCGCGCGTTCGGCCCAGGCATGGCCGTACACCACCTCATAGGTCGCCGGCAGACGTTCATTCTGGCGAAACGCTTCGTAGTTGAGCAGCAACTGCCTCCAGGCCGCTTTGCCCATCAAGCCGGCACGCCGCCCTTCCAGCACGGTATGCGCGCCAATGGCCTTGAGATCGCGCAACAGCGCCGGAAGATCGGCATATGTCAGCGTGATCTGCTCCATTTCCATGACCGGATTGCTGAACCCGGCATGCACCAGCGCGTCGCCCACATCGTGCATGTCGATGAAGCGATTGACATGCTGATGGCCATCAAGCTCAGTCGAAGCCGCGCGCAACTCCTTCAAGGTATCCGGACCGAAGCTGGCGAAAATGAACAAACCACCCGGCTGCAGCACGCGGTGCATTTCCTTGAAACTGGCCTGCAAGCCATTGACGCCGCCGCCCACCCACTGCAGCGCCAGGCTGGACCAGGCCATGTCGAAGCTGGCGCGGGCCAAGGGTAAATGTTCGATATCGCCGCATAACGGTGCGAAGTGCGGCACGCTGGGCATCAGCCGTGCGCGCAATTTTTCCCAAACGCTGCCGCGCAAACGTGCGGTCGCCTGCTGCAACATGGCTTGCGCCAGATCGAGTCCGACCACGTCCGCGCGCGGATAACGCGTGCGCAGCAGGCTGGTGCCGAAGCCGGTGCCGCAACCGGCATCGAGGATGCGTTGCGGATCGAGTTTGATGCCATCCAGATGGTCGTCGAGCCGACGTGCCACTTCCTGCTGCAGGAAAGCGGCTTCGTCGTAGTGCGCCGCCGCGCGCTCGAACGAATGCCGTATTGCCCGCTTGATGCCCTCATCCATGCAAGAAACCTTTCAGTTCGGCCGCAAACCAGGCCGGATGCGACAGGAACGGCGCGTGGGCGGCATGCGCGTGCAGCGCCAACCGCGCATCCGGCAAATGTTCCGCCAGCCAGCGCCCGGCGTCAGGCGGACACAGCATGTCGTAAGCGCCATGCATGACCAGAACCGGGCAACGCACTTGCGCCACCAACCCGCGTAAATCAACCGAGCGCAATAGCTCCAGGCCGGCGGCGAGCACTTCCGGCGCGAGCTCGCCGCGCAGGAACACCGTGCCGCGCAGCCGCTCGATCACCGCCCGCGCCTGCTCGCCCCCGCGCGCCTGCAACGACAGAAAACGCAGCAAGGTCGCCTTGTAGTCCGCGCCCAGCGCACGCGCGAACTCGGCCAGCACTTCCGGCGCCAGGCCGTGTGGCCAATCCGGGCGCGCGACAAAAACCGGGTTGGTCGCCACCAGCACCAGGCGCTCCACCTTGTGCGGATGCCGCGCCGCCAGCGACAGCGCCACCATACCGCCAAGCGACCAGCCGCAGACATCGGCGCCATCCGGCAACGTCGCCGCCAGCGCATCCGCCACGGTCTCGGCGGTGTACGGCGCCACCGTCGCGACGCCGCCGTAGCCGGGCAAATCCGGCGTCAATCTGGGCCACTGCGCCGGCAACTGCGCGGCGGTCTCCGCCCAGATGCCGCCGTGCAGGCCCCAGCCATGCAGGAAAACCAGCGGCCGCTCACGCATGGGCGGCCAAGTCCCGCAACGCAGCAATCAGCGCATCGACATCCGCCAGCGTATGTGCGGCGGAAAGGGAAATCCGCAAGCGCGCCTCGCCGTGCGGCACGGTCGGCGGACGAATGGCGGGCAGCAGAATGCCGCGCGCGCGCAAGCCATCGGCCAGACGCAGCGACTCCGCATTGCCGCCCACCCGCAGAGGCTGAATCGGCGTGGCGGACGGCAGCAGCGGCCAGGGCAGATCGGCCAGGCCGCTTTTCAGATGTGCGATCAATTCGCCGAGATGCTCGCGCCGCCAGACATCGGCCGCGATCACCTGCAGGCTCGCGCTCACCGCAGCCGCCAGCATAGGCGGCTGCGCCGTGGTGAAGATATAGGTGCGCGCCTTGTTGACCAGCCACTCGATCAGATCCGGCGAACCGCCGACAAATGCGCCGGCCACTCCGGCCGCCTTGCCCAACGTGGCGAGGTAAATCAGGCGCGCATCGTGCGGCGCATCTAGCAGCGCCAGCGCACCTTGGCCGCGCTCGCCGAGCACACCGAAACCGTGCGCATCGTCGAGATAAAGCCAGGCATCGTAGCGCTGCGCCAAAGCCAGCAATTCCGCTAGCGGCGCCAGATCGCCGTCCATGCTGAACACGGTATCGCTGGCGATCAGCTTCACCGGCGCCGTGCTCGCCGCCAGACGCTGTTCGAGCACCGCCAGATCGCCATGCGGATAACGCGTCAATCTGGCGCGCGACAGCAACGCGGCATCGACCAGCGAAGCGTGGTTGAGCTTGTCCTCGAACACTTCGCCATTTCGATCCAGCAAGGCCGGCAACACGCCCAGACTGGCCATGTAACCGGTCGAGAACAGCAACGCAGCGGGCAGACCGACGAACGCAGCCAGTTGCACTTCAAGTTCGTGATGCAGGCGATGATGCCCGGTCAGCAGATGCGCCGCGCCGGCGCCGACGCCGATGCTGCCGGCCGCCTGCCAGGCCGCCTCGGCAAGTGCCGGATGATTCGCCAGACCCAGGTAATCGTTGCTGGAGAACGACAGATACGACCGGCCATCCAGCGTCACGCGCACGCCCTGCGGCCCATCCAAGACGCGGCGCACCCGGCGCAAGGCCTGGGCATCGAGGTCGGATAAAGCGGATGGAAGTTGTGTCGGCGTCATGGCGCATCCGCATGCGCACTTGAGTCCGTCATTCCCGCGTATGCGGGAATCCAGTCACCGCCACTCACAAAATCTCCAGATACAAGTCCCGCCATAATGGGTTCATCAACTCTATCGTCTTGAGTTTCCATGCGCGATTCCACTTTTTTATCGCCTTTTCACGCGAGATAGCCGACTCCATGGTTTCGTGCAGTTCATACCAGACCAGCATGTGGACACCGTATTGCTTTGTGAAGCCTTCGACGAGATTCTCTTTGTGTTGCCAAACCCGCTTGACCAGATCGGAAGTCACCCCAACGTACAGCGTTCCGTTTCGACCACTAGCCAGCAGGTATACACAGGGTTGTTTCATTGTGAAGATGTCGCGGCTGGATTCCCGCATGCGCGGGAATGACGGACAAATTTAATGACCCGCGCAGCGCCGGCCGTGCACCGGCTCGGTGTGCAAGCCCAGTTTGGCGAACAAGGCCGCGTCCGAACTGACGTCCGGGTTGCCGGTGGTGAGCAGCTTGTCGCCGTAGAACACCGAGTTGGCGCCGGCCAGGAAACACAACGCCTGCACGGCTTCGCCCAGTTCCTGGCGGCCGGCGGAAAGACGCACGTGCGAGGCCGGCATGGTGATGCGCGCCACGGCGATGGTGCGGACAAACTCCAACGGGTCGAGATCGCCGCTTTGTTCGACAACTGCGGCCAGCGGCGTGCCCGGCACTTTCACCAGCATGTTGATCGGCACCGATTCCGGCTGTGGATCGAGATTCGCCAACTCCAGGATCAGCCCGGCGCGGACGCGGCGCGATTCGCCCATGCCGACGATGCCGCCACAGCAGACATGGATGCCGGCGTCGCGCACCTGCGCCAGCGTATCGAGGCGGTCGGCGTGGGTGTGGGTGGTGATGACCTCGCCGTAGAACTCGGAAGCCGTGTCCAGATTGTGGTTGTAGTAATCAAGGCCGGCGTCCTTCAGCTGCGCCGCCTGACCCGGCTTCAGCATGCCCAGCGTGACGCAGGTTTCCAGGCCGAGCGCACGCACTGAGCGCACCATTTCGGTTACCGCGCCGAGATCCTTTTCCTTCGGGCCGCGCCAGGCCGCGCCCATACAGAAGCGGGTCGCGCCGGCATCCTTGGCCGCCTTCGCGGTCGCGACGACTTCCGCGATATCGAGCAGTTTTTCCCGCTCCAGGCCGGTGTCGTGCCGCGCCGATTGCGAGCAATAGCCGCAATCCTCGGAACAGCCGCCGGTCTTGATTGACAGCAGAGTCGAAAGTTGCACCGCGTTGGCATCGAAATTCGCCCGGTGCACGCTCTGCGCCTGGAACATCAAGTCATTGAACGGCAGCGCATAGAGCGCCTCCACCTCGGCTTGCGACCAGCGTTTGCGGGTTGCCGTATCGGTAACCAGTTGCGTCATATCGTTCATCAGTGCATTTCCTTTTCCACTTCAATGTCTTGCCAATGTTCCTTGCCTGCTTTCCACACGTCGTACAGTGCCCACGGCACCAGGGTCAGCAACATCAAGGCCCATACGCCTGCCCAGCCGGTCGGCAGATGCGCCAGATCGTTGGACAACACGGTCAACGTGCCGACCACCGCGTAATAGCGATAGCCGGCCCACTTGTTGTAATGGCGCACGGTCAGATCGGGGTGGTGCGCAATCGAGGCATAGACGAAGATGGAGGCCGCCAGCCAGATCATGATCGGCGGCAGCGACATCGCCATCGGCAGGAATGCCAGCTTCTTGTCGGCGATCAGATTGCCGATGCCGAACAAACTGGCGGACAGCAGCGTAGTGGCAACCGCGAGCAGATTGAACAAACGCGCGCTTAACCGGCAAGACGCGGCGGTAATGAGATGTTTCACGGACATAGTCCAATAACCCGGCAAAAAAGAGCCGGGATGGTGGGGGACGGACCATACCTTGTCAAACGGACACCATTCTTTTCTGAACAAGTGCATAAATATTGCGCAGACACACCTGCCGCAAGCGTGTTTTCTGTGCGGCACGCGGATCACCGGCAAACTGCTTTGCCCGGGGTGTGCGACCGACTTGCCCGCCCTCCCCGCTGCCTGTTGTCCGCAATGCGCCCTGCCCAGCCCGGGCGGCGAAATATGCGGTGCCTGCCTCAAACTTCCGCCGGCTTTTGCGCACACGCAGGCGGTATTCGCCTACGAATTCCCGCTGGATACGCTGGTGCAGCAATGCAAATACGCCGGCGCGACCAGCCTGACCGCATTCTTCGCCGAGCGCCTGGCGCATCGCGTCGGCACCGAAACGCAACTCGACTATCTGCTGCCGATGCCGCTGCATCCTGTCCGCCTGGCGCAGCGCGGCTTCAATCAGGCCGCGGAAATCGCCCGCCGCTTGTCGCCGCGCCTGGGCATCCCCTGGCTGGCCGATGCCTGCCGGCGCGTGCGCGACACGCCGGCGCAAGCCGGACTCGACCTGAAGGCCCGGCAACGCAATCTGCGCGGGGCGTTTGCCTGCGATGTGGACCTGAGCGGCAAACGGATCGCCCTGATCGACGACGTCATGACCAGCGGCAGCAGCCTCAATGAATTGGCGCGTGTTGTGCGCAAGGCGGGCGCACTGGAAATCCAGGCCTGGGTGCTGGCGCGTACGCTTTGATCCGGTTCAAGCCGTGCGGATTCAGGCCCGCGTGGCCGCGATGGCACGAAGTTCTTCGCAATACGGCGCGACCACATAGCAGCCGCGGCCCTTCTGCTTGGCCGCATACATTGCCTTGTCGGCCGCGACGAGCAGGCTTTCCGCATCGCAGTCACCGCCGCACAAGGTTACGCCGATGGACACACCCAGCGTACAGACGACGTTTTGCGTGTTGACCGGCTCCGCCACCGTGTCGATGCATTTGCTCGCCAGGGCGCGCGCGCCAGCCTCCGCGCTGTCCTCCAGATCGACCGCAAGCAGCACGAATTCGTCGCCGCCCACCCGCGCCAGCGTATCGGCCTGGCGCACGATCGCCTGCAGACGCTGCGCGACGACCTGCAAGACCTTGTCGCCCACCTCATGCCCTTGCGTATCGTTGATCTGCTTGAATCCGTCCAGGTCGAGAAACAACACCGCGAGCCGGGTGCCGTTCCGCTTGGCGCGCGCCAGCGCCTGTTGCATGCGATCCGCCAGCAGGCTGCGATTGGGCAAGCCGGTCAACTCATCGTGGTGCGCCATGCGTTCCAACTCGGCCTGACTGCTGGCCAACTTCGACAGCAAGCGGTTGAACGCCGCCGTCAGGTGTCCGACTTCGTCGTCGCGCACCACCGGCAAGGGCTTGAGCGGAATCTCGCCTAGCGTCATCCGATCGGCGAGATCGGCGGCGCGGTAGAGCGGACGCAGCAGCCAGGCGATCATCGAACCGCCGACCAGAAAAACCAGCGCCATGGCCGTGAAGCTGTGGCGAATGACATAGCCCTGCGCCCGCCCCACCGTGGCGAAAGCCTCCGCCGTCGGCAGGCGGGCGACCACGAACCAGCCGGTGCTCGGCACCGAAACCATGGCCGAGATTTCCTCGACCCCCTTTGCATTGACGGTCACGCCGCTGCCGCGAAACCCCGCCATGGCCCGGTCATGCAGAAGATTGGTTCCGGCCGACGGGGTCGGTTTGAACAGCAGGGACGCATCGCTCGCGGCGACAAACAATTTGTCGCGTGGCGAGATCAACAGGAAGCCGCCGGACTGGCCGATTCGCCCTTGCTGCAGCCGATCCAGGAACCCCGGCGCAGCGAGCGCGGTCGCGCCGATCAATACCGCGCGTACTTGCCCGGCGCGGTCTTTCACCGGAGTTCCCATGGGCAGAACCGGCTGCTTCGTCAACGGCCCGATCAGACTGCCGACTCCCGCCCTCCCCCCGCGCGCAGCAATAAAACCTGGATTCTCCGCGATGGAAATACCAACTCGCCCAGCGACCGGCGGATAGTCGGCCAGCACCGTGCCGCCGAGGTCCGCGACGACCAAGCCTAGATTGAACAGCGGCTGCAAGCGGTGGCGTTCCGCCAGCCAATCGCGCAATCGAGCCGGCTGCTGCAGCAGTTCCTGCGGCATGGCAAGCGCCAGTTGCTGCAGAAAGCGCCGCCGCTCCTCGACCTTGTAATCGACATCGCTGGCAACCGCCTCGGCCAAAGCGATCTGCTGCGCCGAGACCACCCGTTGCAAGTCCTCGCTGAGGAATCTGGAAAGCAGGAAATAGCGCGCGACCGCGCCCAGGATCACCAGCAGCAACCCGAACAGGACCAGACGCGTCACCAGGCTGTGCGCGGTTCGATGCAACTTCAGCGCGGCTAACATTCAGGCGGAACCGCAATCACCGGCAAGCGTCGTATCGCCGCCGCATTGCTCCAGGAGAAACATTTGTCCGCCGCCTGCCGGTAAGGCAACCAGAGCTGATGCAGATGCTCACGCGCCGCCAGTGTGACCTCACGCTTCGTCGGCAACCGCAAACCGAACACATGTTCGCTGTTGTGGGTCACGCCCGGCGCATAGCGCTGCCGCCAGCGCGGAAAAATCTCGAACCGATTGCACATGTTCCAGTCGGTCAGCTGAAAAACGCCGGCATCCAGACCGGTCTCCTCGCGCACCTCCCGAATTGCGGTTTCTCGCAACGTCTCGCCGGGATCCTGGCTGCCGGTGACCGATTGCCAGAGGCCGGGCGCATCGGCACGCTCGATCAGCAGCACATGCAGGTCCGTTGTATGGATGACGACCAGAACGGAGATGGGAATCTTGAACATGGGCCCGCTCACGCCACTCCGTAATGGGCGATTTCGATCAGATTCCCGTCCGGGTCGCGAAAGTAGAGCGAAGTCATCGGCCCCAATGCGCCGGTACGGGCAACCGGCCCCGCTTCCAGCGCGACGCCGCACGCCGCCAGATGCAGCGACCAGTCGCTCAACGCGGCTTCGGTCGCGAAACAGAGATCAGCACTGCCCGGCATTGGCCGCAAGGCATGCGGTTGCAATGGTGCTGCAGCCGGATGCAGATTGATTTTCTGCCGGCCGAATTGCACAGCGACGCAACCCGCGCCAAATACCAGCCGCTGCATGCCCAGTACGCGGCCATAAAAAATGGCCGAAGCTTCCACGTCGGCCACAGTCAGGACCAGATGGTCCAGCGCTTCAACCCGCATCAGAACAATTCGATATCCGAAGAACCGCCGGCCTCTTCCTGCTTGAGGTTCACATACTCATCCAGTGCGGCCTGTACATTGCCGGTTTCGAGCAGCTTGTCGAACATCAGCTTCTCGTCTTCCATCGTGTATTTGGAACGAATCTTCTGCTGCAGCGCATGCCAGGAGAACGGGTTATAGAGCCGCGCCGGATCGTTCACGATGCCGGTCAGTTCATCCAGGCTGCGGCAGGCATGCGACAAGCGCTGGGTCAGGCGGTCGTAGAACTGGAACGCGACGATGGCATGCTGCATCTGGCCTGAAACCACCACACCGCTTGCCTCGATGGACTGCTTGACCGGTGAATCCGGCAACGCGTGCGCCGCTTCCACCAGCGCCATCAGGTTGCCGTACATGCCGGTGAAGGAGTCGGTCAGCACTTCGACCGAACCGCTCGATTCCTTCAGCGCCATCTCGATCTGCGCGATCGCCAGATTCAACATCAAGATGGTTTCCCTGACCTGACTCCAATCCAGGTCGGGTCTTGCCGCGGTAGAAGGCGGCATTGCGAAATTCTGGGGGGCATCCATCCATATCTCCTCGACATTAGGGTATTGCGGCTCGCCCGCTACTGCGCGCTCATCGGCGTCGAGTCAAAAATCTTTAGCCCGAAAAGGCCAATAGTTGGCCCAAGCTCAAGGCAGCGTACCCAGATAACTGACCAGGGCGGCAATTTCCGCATCGGTCAGTTTCTTCGCCAGCCCGGTCATCCGCGGGTCCGAACGCACGCCGCTGCCTTTGCGGTAATTGCTCAGCGCCGTGACCAGATAACTGCTGCGCTGGCCTGCCAGACGCGCCACCTCACGCGTGCCATACCCCTTGACGCCATGGCAACCCACGCACGCCCGCGCGAAATGCTTGCCGCCCGCCGCTGCTTGACCCGGATTCTTTGCAGGCGTCGGCGGCACCGGCTGGCTGGAATAGAACACCGCGATATTGAAACGTTCTTCCGGCTTCAACACCTTGACCAGGCCGGACATGAAATCGTCCTTGCGCCGGCCATCGCCGAATTTGTCGATCTGCGTAAGAAGATAGAACGGATTCTGTCCAGCCAGATTGGGAATGTAGTCGAGAGAACTCACTCCGGTATCGCCATGACAATTGGCGCAGAAAAAAGCCGCGCGCTTGCCAGCCGCATTGGCTGCCTTGAGCGCAACGGCATCGCCCTGAACCCGAGCCAAGCGCGCCTCGATCTCCTGCGGCGGCGCGGATGGAACCCAGGTATAGGCAGCCTGAGCCGACGCCGAAATCAGCGCAGACAAGGCGCAAAGCAACAACCGGAAAGTACGCGAACGCATGCCAAGGTCTCCCGAAAAAAGGCAATTGAATCCAAATAAGCAAAAGATTGTATGCCGCCTGCAGGCGAACTGCCTGCAAGTAGAATCCGGCGAACTCATTCCCGACCCCTACCGCGTGTCCTCCGATTCCGCCCCCCACACCCCGATGATGCAGCAGTACCTGCGCATCAAGGCCGAACATCCCGGCATGTTGCTGTTCTATCGCATGGGCGACTTCTACGAGTTGTTCCATGACGACGCGGAAAAGGCCGCACGTCTGCTCGACATCACGCTGACCACGCGCGGCGCCTCGGCCGGACAGCCGATCCGCATGGCCGGCGTGCCGTATCACGCGGCGGAGGCCTATCTGGCCAAGTTGTCGCGACTGGGCGAATCGGTGGCGATCTGCGAGCAGATCGGCGACCCGAAAACCAGCAAGGGGCCGGTGGAACGCAAGGTCATGCGCATCGTCACCCCCGGCACCGTCACCGACGAGGCGTTGCTGGACGACAAGCGCGATGCGGTGATGCTGGCGCTGGCGCCTCCGCGGGGGAGAGGGGATAAAAGCATCGCGCTGGCCTGGCTGACCCTGTCCAGCGGCCGCTTCGCCGCCAAGACCATCGCCGCCGACCGTTTAGGCGCCGAGTTGGTGCGCCTGAACCCGAGCGAAATTCTGCTGCCGGAAGGCTACCTTCACGCCGACTTGAACAACCTGAAATGCGCCCTCACCCGCCGCGCGGACTGGCAGTTCGACGCCGAGCGCGGACGCCGGTTGATGCTGGAACAATTCGGCGTCAACGATCTGACCGCCTTCGGCATTGAGGATCAGCCCGCGCTGCAGGCCGCCGCCGGCCTGATCCTGGAATACGCCCGCCATACGCAGCGAGCCGCGCTGCCCCACATCACCGGCCTGGCGCTGGAACAGGACAGCGAATACGTGCTGCTCGACGCCGCCGCGCGACGCACGCTGGAAATCAGCGAGACCCTGCGCGGCGAAACGGCACCGACGCTGTTTTCCGAACTCGACCGCTGTCTGACTTCGCTCGGCAGCCGCCGCCTGAAGCACTGGCTGCACCATCCCCTACGCGACCGCGCCGTGCTGCGTCGTCGCCATGCCGCCATCGCCGCGTTGCTGGCAACACCGGAAGCGATACGCGGCGCGCGTGAGGCGTTGAAAGGCATGGCCGATCTGGAACGCATCGCCGCCCGCATTGCGTTGAAAAGCGCGCGCCCACGCGATCTTTCCGGCCTGCGCAACAGTCTGCTGCGCCTGCCCGCGCTGCAGGATGCGCTGCTGGGCGCCGGCCCCGATCTGGCCGATCTGATCGAACGCCTGATCTTCCCGGCCGAAGCGTTGGATACGCTGGCGCGCGCGCTGAAACCGGAACCCGGCGTGGTGTTACGCGAAGGCGGCGTCATTGCCGACGGCTTCGATGCCGAACTGGATGAACTGCGCGCGCTGCAAAGCGATTGCGGCAGCTTCCTGCTTGACATGGAAACGCGCGAGCGGGCGCGCACCGGCATCGCCACGCTGCGCGTCGAATACAACCGCGTCTCCGGCTTCTTCATCGAAGTCGGCCGCGCCCAGGCCGACAAGATTCCGGCTGACTACCACCGCCGGCAGACGCTGAAGAACGTCGAACGCTACCTGACACCGGAACTGAAAGCCTTCGAGGACAAATTCCTCTCCGCCGCCGAACGCTCGCTGGCGCGCGAGAAACTGCTCTACGACGCCCTGCTCGAACACCTCGCCGGCCACCTCGCCGCCTTGCTACACGTCGCCGATGCCGTCGCCGAAGCCGATGTGTTGAGCAGCCACGCCCAGCTGGCCGGCGAGCGCCGCTACTGCGCGCCGGAATTCAACGCGCAATGGGGCATCCAGATTCAGGCCGGCCGCCATCCGGTGGTGGAAACCCGGGTCGACGCCTTCATCCCGAACAACCTGCAACTCGATCCAACCCGCCGCATGCTGCTGATCACCGGCCCCAACATGGGCGGCAAATCGACCTACATGCGGCAGATCGCGCACATCGTTCTGCTCGCCTGTTGCGGCCTGTATGTGCCGGCGAAAGCAGCCGTGATCGGCCCGGTCGACCAGATCTTCACCCGCGTCGGCTCCTCCGACGACCTCGCTGGCGGCCGTTCCACGTTCATGGTGGAAATGACCGAAACCGCCGGCATCCTGCATGGCGCGACCGAGCACAGCCTGATCCTGATGGACGAGATCGGACGCGGCACCTCCACCTTCGACGGCATCAGCATCGCCTGGGCGGTGGCCCGCCACATGGCGGAAAAGACCCGCGCCTACACGCTGTTCGCCACGCATTATTTCGAGCTGACGCTGCTGACGCAGGAATACCGCTCGCTCGCCAATGTGCATCTGGATGCGGTCGAAACCGCAGCCGGCCTGACTTTCCTGCATGCGGTGGAAGATGGCCCGGCCTCGCAGAGCTACGGCCTGCAGGTCGCCAAACTGGCCGGCGTGCCGGGCGGCGTGATCAACGCGGCACGGCGCAAACTGGTGCAACTGGAAACCCAGCAGGTCGCCCAGGACGGACAAGGCGATCTGTTCGCTCCAGCGCCGCCGATCTCGCCGGCTGAACCGGCCGCCAGCCCGGCATTGGAACGCCTGGCTGAAATCGACCCGGACGAACTCAGCCCGAAACAGGCACTGGAGGCGTTATACGCTTTGCGCCGCTTGCTTTAGGGTTTGAACCAACGACTTGCAGATGCGCATTTATTCGCATCGAAGTCGTTGGTTGTGCGAATAAATTCGCACCTACGCCGCTTTGCTTTTCAGCCTGGCATCACTGAGCCGGCGGCTCGATCGTTGCAGCCTGGGTGGGCTGCTGCCACAGCGAACTCCAGGCTTTCGGATCGAACGGGTTGAACAGGGCAGGCGGCGTTGCCGCCGGTGCGCCTACCGCGGGCAATCCCGGCACCTGGAACATCTTCGCCAGCGCATTCGGATCGTACGGGATGTAGGGCGCGGCATAGCTGTTGCTCCATGGCGTCGGCGGCGCGGCGGAGGTAGTCGGGGCGGCAGGCGTGGCAGGCGGAACCGGTGGCGTCAGGAAACCTTTCCACAAATCCCCATACGAATTCGGATTCATCGACGCGCCCATCCAGCCCAGGTAGGCATTCGGATTGATCGGGGTCATCATGGCCTGCAGCCAGCGCGGATCCAGCGGCGCCGTCATCCACTTCAGATAGACCGCGGGATTGATGCTCTGCAAGGCCAGATTGAGCAACTTCGGGTCAGCCGGCGCCATCGCCCAGCGCATCAACTTACCCGGATCGCTGAATTGGGCAAGCAGGGCGGTGTAGAAATTGGGATCCATCGTCGCCGCCAGCCACTTCATGTACACGTTGGGATCGGTCATCAAGGGCATCCACGCGGAATACGCGTTGGGATGCATCATGCTGTTGGCCATCGTCGCCCACATGCCCGGGTCCAACATCTGCATGCCCAGGCCGGTGTAGAAGCTGGGCTCCATGGCCGCATTCGCCCATGGCACGAACTTCTTCGGATCCTTCAGATAGTCGGCGTTTCGGGTGAAATCCCACATCGTCGCCGCTATCGCTTCAGGACTCGCGGGGATCTGGGCGGGCGGTGCATCGGCGGCTAGCGGGGTCCCGGAAACACTCCACAACATGGCAAAACCTAGGGATAACGCACTGATTTTCATGGTAATTACCTCTAATTGTTTGTATGGCAAAAAAGCCACTCCAAATATAGACAATGCCATCTGAATTTCAGCCCGGAACGCTCGGCGGCGGCTCAGTCGAAGCGCCCCGCATCCAGCTTTGCCGGCAGTTCCCGCGTCACTTGGTCGAAGCGCAGGATGCGTTTGCCGTGATGGTCGCGCATGAATTCCTCGGCGTCGGCGCGGCTGGCGAGCGGAATCAGTTCATGCACCATCGGCCCGAGCACGTCGGAACCGATGACGAACCAGGCGGCACGCGCGTCGATGCGTTTGACCTCGTAATGCTCGGTGACGCCGATGCACGCGATGGCCCTTGGCATAGCGCGGCACATCGAACCAATACTTGAACAGATCCTTGGCGCCGTCGAAGTGGTGCGCGTGACCGTCGCAATACACCACCCTGGCCATCCAGGGCGGATATTTCGAAACCACCATGCCACACACCGGACACACCACCGCGCCCGTGGTTAAGCGTCCGGGCTAATCCCCGAAACTGGTTCCCACCCCGCGCGCGCTTTCCACCCAGGGATGCTCCGGCGGCACGGTCTTGACCTGGCCGGCGACTTCTTCCAGCGGCACGGCGGCACTCGAATCGCCGCGCGCGGCGACCATGAAGCCGAATTGCTTGCGCTGGATCAGGTCGGCTGCCGCCGTGCCCAACCGGGTGGCGAGCAGGCGGTCGGCGGCGGACGGCGTGCCGCCGCGTTGCAGGTGGCCGAGGATGGTCGGGCGCGCCTCCAGACCGGTCAGCAGTTCGAGCTGGCGCGCCAGTTTCAGCGTGCGTTCGGCGTAGACCAGTTCCGGTTCGGCGACGACTTCACGCGATTTCTTGTCTTTCTTGCGCGCGGCGGCAGCCTGTTGCTCCGCGAATTCCTGTTGGGTGATGGCGCCCTCGGCGACGGCGACGATGGAGAACGGCTTGCCCTTGCGTTTGCGCGCCTTGATTGCGTTGGCGACGACTTCGACGTCATACGGAATCTCCGGGATCAGGATCACGTCGGCGCCGCCGCTGATGCCCGCGCCCAGCGCCAGCCAACCGGCGCGGTGGCCCATGATTTCGACCACGATGATGCGGTGATGGCTGTGCGCAGTGCTGTGCAGGCGGTCGATGGCGTCGGTGGCGATGCCCAGCGCGGTGTCGAAGCCGAAGGTGGTGTCGGTCAACGCCACGTCGTTGTCGATGGTCTTCGGCAAGGTCACGATGTTGAGGCCGGCCTCCTGCAGGCGCAACGCGTTCTTCATGGTACCGCCGCCGCCCAGGCAGACCAGGCAATCGAGCTGATTGGCGCGGTAATTGGCGACGATGGTCTCGGTCATGTCGAGCACCTTGCCGTTCACCGGCATCTTGTGCGGCTTGTCGCGGCTGGTGCCGAGGATGGTGCCGCCCAGGGTCAGGATGCCGGAAAGCTGTTCGCCTTCCAGCGCCATGGTGCGATTTTCCATGAGGCCGCGAAAGCCGTCGCGAAAGCCGACGATGTGCATGCCGTAATGCGTCAAGCAGGCCTTGCCGACGCCGCGAATCGCCGCGTTGAGGCCGGGCGTGTCGCCGCCGGAAGTGAGGATGCCGATGGATTGGGTCATGTGGATGCGGCGTGCGGTTGAGAGTCGGCAAATTGTCGTGCGTACGCCGCCTGCAGGCCAGCACACAAAATGACATTGGTCATTTTCCGCGGCGCGGCCTGGTCGAACAGGCGCTTGAATGTCCTGTCGAGATGCGGCGGAATCCAGCGACACATTGCGCTTCTACAATGCCGCATTCGCCTAGCCTGCCACCTCTCGCCCCGCACATGCTTCAGCCGGCCACCATTCCGCCCCCAGCGCATTGGGCAGAGGGCTTCCCGCCCATCGAAAATCCGCGCGCGCGGGTGCTCATCCTCGGCAGCATGCCGGGCATCGCCTCGTTGCGCGCCGGCCAGTATTACGCGCATCCGCGCAATTTGTTCTGGCCGATCATGGGCGCCCTGCTCGGCCGCAATCTGACGGGACTGGCCTACCCGGAACGGGTGCAATGCCTGCGCGACGCCGGCGTCGCGCTGTGGGATGTGCTGCACGCCTGCCAACGGCCGGGCAGCCTGGACGCCGACATCGCGCCGGATTCGATCGTCGCCAATGACTTCGCGCAGTTTTTCGCGCGCCACCCGAGGTTGAGCCATGTCTTTTTCAATGGCGGCGCGGCGGAACGGCATTTCAATGCGCGCGTGCGCCCGCAGCTCGTTCTGCCGCAACTGCATAGCCAGCGCCTGCCGTCGACCAGCCCGGCACATGCCGCGCTGACTTTCCCGGAAAAACTGGCGGCCTGGCGCGCGATTGGCGAAGTTCTCGGGCAAACTGGCTGAAACCGACTTCATTCGATATGACACAAGAACTCGAAACCGATCATCGCATTCAGGCAATTCTGGCCAGCGGCATCAAGATTCCGCCGATGCCGGAAATCCTGCTGCGCCTGAACGACTTGTTGCGCGATACCGACGCCGGACCGCAGGAACTGGCCGCGCTGATTCGCAATGACGGTGCGCTCAGCGGCGCGGTATTCCGTGTCGTCGGCTCGCCGGTGTTCGGACTGCGCGCCAAAGTCGATTCGCTGCCGCGCGCCATCGCCCTGCTCGGCATGAAGAACACCGCCGCACTGTTGCGTAGCGAAGTGCTGCGCGCCGCGCTGAGCGACCCGCTGCACGCCAAGGCGCTGCAACATCTGTGGAATCGGGGCGCGGCGGTCGCCGAGCTTTGCGTCGCCATCGTCAAACAAGCACGGCTGCGCGAAATCGGTCCGGATATCGCCTTCATGCTGGGCATGTTCCACGATTGCGGCCTGGCAATGCTGTGCAAGCGTTTTCCGGCTTACGCCGCGGCACTGAGCGGCGACGTCTGGCCCGACATACTTGCGCTGGACCAGGCGCAGCAGATCAGCCACACGGTCATGGGACACATGGTGGCGAAAAATTGGGCGTTGCCGGAAGACCTCGTGCTCGCCATTCGCCATCACCACGAAACCGCCAGCGCCGATTTGAATGCCGACGCGCGGAAACTCTGCACCGTGCTGAATTTCGCCTGCCATCTGCACGCCATACGCCAGGGCGTCGACGACCCGGAATGGCCAGCCTGGCATGACGCAACATTGCCCGCGCTGCACATCCAGGCAGCCGAACTGGCTGAACTGGAAGCTGAGATCCTGGCGAAAAACGAACCACCCGGTTAGCGATTTTTTACGTGCAAACCCACCCATCAATATGCTAAATATGCCTAATGGCTACCCTACCGAGCTGGCTCTATGAGCCTCTTCCCTATGTCTACGCAAGCGTAGGCGCCGTCGCTACGCTCAGCATGGACTCGATCATCGGCGTGATCAGCGGCGTCCTGCTCATGTCTGCCGGCATCTATATCTGGTACCTGCGCTTCGACCACCGCAGCATCCACAAAGCCCGGCAAGAGCGAGCCGACTGGCTCAGGCAACAGGCTGAAAAACGAAAACGCAACAAGCAAACCTGGCTCAGGGATGAAGCCGATAAAATCCGCAAAAAACGAGAGCTGGACGACGATTTCTGACCGGTCGGCGGGTTGGCACCCGGGTTGGTGTCCGGGTTGCTCTCTTTAAGCAACATCGCGGTCCGGGACGTTTGCGCGTAAACGCGGTAACACAAAGAGGGGACATTCCCCGCCTGGAAACTGAAATACTGCCGCCATTCGCGAAGACGCGCCCAACCGCACAGCCGCCATGCAAACCCTGCACCTGAACGCCGACGAACTCGGACTGACGTTCGATCAATCCCTCAAACTGGCCAATGCCACTGCCGACCACGTGTTGGCGAAACAGGGCGGCGCGATGTTGCTGTCGTTCTACGACCGCGACCGCAACCTGGAATCGCCGCATGGCGTCTCCGAATGCCATTTCCAGTGCGCCATCCCGGGCTGGCAGGACTATGCCGAGAATCGCGGCGGCGCCTTGATGGTTAATTTCGAGAAGGGCCGTTTTGTGTTCTGTTACCGGCCGCTGGACTTCTGAACATGAACCCGCGCCTTTGTAGGTGCGCATTTATTCGCACCAACGTGCATCGATGTGCGAATAAATTCGCACCTACCGGCACAGCGCAGTCCGCCATGAAATATTGGCTGCCGATCTTCCTGCTCCATGCCCTGCCCGCTTTCGCCTGGGAAGCCAGGCCGCTGCGCGAAATCGCGGTGTACCCGGAACGTTCTGCGCAGGCGCAGGTGGTCAGCCTGAACGAGAGCAAGGTCGCCGCCGAACTGACCGCGCGCATCGTCGAACTGGCGGTGGAACCCGGCCAGCGCATCGCCCGCGGCGCATTGATCGCGCAACTGGATTGCCGCGATTTCGCATTGGCGAGCGAACGCGCCGAAGCGGCCCAAGCGGCCAGTCAGGCGCAGGCAAAACTGGCCGGCCTGCAGCACGCGCGCACCGTCAAACTGGCCGCCGAAGGCTTCCTCAGCAAGGAAGCGCTGGACAGCCGCGCCGCCGAACTGGATGTCGCCCGCGCCGATGTGGCGGTGAATGCGGCATCGCTGAAGACCGCGCGCGCGACGCAAGCCAAGTGTGTCGTACGCACGCCGTTTCCGGCCATCGTGCTGGAACGCCTGGCGCAGGAAGGCGAAATGGCGACGCCGGGCGCGCCGCTGGCCAGCCTGCTCGACACCTCCCGCATTGAGGTCAAGGCGGAAGTGCAGGCAGCCGACGCCGCCGGCATCCAATCGGCGCGCAGCATCGCGTTGCTCACCGGCGCGGGCCGCTATCCACTGCGTCTGGCGCGCCTGTCGCCGGCGCTGGTGAAAAGCAGCCGCCTCGCCGAGGCGCGTCTGCGTTTCACCGCCAGCGCCGCCGCACCCGGCGCCAGCGGCCGCGTGGTCTGGCCCAGCCCGGATATGCATGTGCCGGCGGAACTGCTGGTGCGTCGGCAAGGGCATTTGGGCATCTTCCTGGCGCTGGAGAAAACCGCGCGTTTCCATCCCCTGCCGGAGGCGCAGGAAGGTCGGCCGGCGAAAGTGGAAGGCCTGAAACCGGACAGCCGCGTCGTCGTGCGCGGACTGGGCGAACTGTGAACCCACAAGCAGGGTGGGCCATGCGCACCGGTCAGCGAGGACGGTGCGCATGGCTGGTGCGCGCGGCGCACCCTACGAGGGCAGGGTTTGAATGCGCTTCTATCAAGCCCTGATCCGCAACCACCCGCTCGCCAACATCACCTTCGTCGTGGTGCTGCTGATGGGTGTGCTGGCTTATCTCGCCATGCCGCGCGAGCAGGATCCGGAGATCAACTTCAACTGGCTGATCGTCACCGCGGTACTGCCGGGAGCGGCCGCCGAAGATGTGGAAAAGAAGGTGACGCAACCGCTGGAGGAAGCAGTCAGCCGCATCGGCGACATCCGCTTCATTTCGAGTGTGAGCCGCGAGAGCGTATCCACCGTGCTGGTTCGCTTCCGCGATATCCCTGCCGCCACCTTCGACAAGCGCGTCACCGACCTGCGCCGCGAAGTGCAGGCCGCCTCCGAGCGTGACTTGCCGCCGGAAGTGGACGACCCGAGCGTCGACGAAATCACCACCAACAACGGCTTCCCCAGCGCCATGCTGCTGTTGCAGGGTGCGGCCAACGACGAGACGCTGCGCGACGCCGCACGGCGCATCAAGGTCGATCTGGAACGCATGGCCGGCGTCGACAAAGTGTTCGCCACCGGTTTGTCCGATCCGGAACTGCGCGTCGCCTTCGATCCGCAAGCCGTCGCCGCACGCGGCCTGACTGCTGCCGACGTGGCCGATTCGGTGGCAAGCTGGTTTCAGGACACACCGGCCGGGCGCGTCCGCGTCGGCGACGCGGAATGGCTGCTGCGCGTATTCGGCCAGGACATCACGCCAGATCACCTGGCCCGCCTGACCGTGTTTCCCGCCGGCAACGCGGCGCGACCGGGGTTTTCACATATTCCGCTGGAAGACATCGCGACGCTGTCGCGCGCGCGCGAAAAACCCGCCACCCTCGTTTCTAGTCAGGATCGCCCCGGCGTGATGCTGGCCATCACCAAGAAAAGCCGGGTAAACACGCTGGCCTTGCTGGAACGGGTGAACGCCTACCTCGCCACGCAAAACCAGGGCCTGCGCGGCGCCGGCCTGAAGCTGACGCTGCTCGACGACCAGACCGTGCCGACCCGGCAATCCATCGCCATCATGCAGAACAACGCGCTGCAAGGACTGGTGTTGGTGCTGGCGCTGTCATGGCTGTTCCTCGGCAGCCGCATGGCGGTCCTGGTCAGCCTCGGCATCCCGTTTTCGCTGGCCGGCACGTTCTGGCTGCTGTCGCTGCTGGATTTCACGCTCAACCTGACCGTGCTGCTCGGCGTGATCATCGCCTTGGGCATGCTGGTCGACGATGCCGTGGTGATTCTGGAAGACATCTATTACCGGATGACGCGCGGTGCCGCCGCGGTCGAGGCGGCAACCGCGGCGATCGCCAGCGTCGGCCTGCCGGTGCTGGCCTCGGTGTTGACCACGGTGGCGGCTTTCCTGCCGTTGATTCTGCTGCCCGGCATCGTCGGCAAGTTCATGATGGTGGTGCCGCTGGTGGTGACCATGGCGCTATTCATCAGCCTGATCGAAGCGTTCTGGATGCTGCCGGCGCACGTGCTGGCGCTGAAGCCCGACTTCTCCCGCCCGAGCCGCCTGCATGGCTGGCGCACCCGCTTCACGCACGCGGTGCGCGTCAAATACGCGCGGCTGCTGCTGTTTTCGCTGCGCCACGCCTGGGCCACGCTGCTGCTGCTGATAGCCGCTTTCGCCCTGGCCGTGTCCGCGGTGGCGGGCGGCTGGATCAAGCAACAGTTCTTCGCCGCCGACCCGATCCGCCTTTTCTACGTCAGCCTGGACATGCCGCCAGGCACCGCCATCGACGTCACGCTGGCACGCACGCAGGTGCTGGAACGCGCCGTCACCGCGCGTCTACAGACCGGCGAACTGCGCGCCGCGGCCAGCTATGCCGGCCTCAAATTCACCGAAACCGAACCGTTCTATGGCGACGCCTACGGCCAGGTCGCCGTATCGCTGTTGCCGCGCGAAGGCGACATGCGGGGCGCGGATGCAATCGTCGAGGCCATGCGCGGCGAGGTAGAAAAACTACAACTCGGCGGCCGCATCAGCTTCATTGTTCTGTCCGGCGGGCCACCGGCCGAGAAACCGGTGAAGGTCCGCCTGCGCGGCGACGACTACGCCCACTTACGCGCCGCCGCCGATGCGTTGAAGAAAGTGGTCGCGGCGATTCCCGGCAGCCGCGACGCGGCCGACGATGACCTGCCCGGTCGCCGCGAATACGTGTTGCAGGTCGATGCCGACGCGGTGCGCGCCGCCGGCCTCGACCCGGCTCTGGTGGCGCGCCTGGTGCGGCTGCATGGCGAAGGCGAGATCGTCGCGTTGGCGCGCGACGCCAGCGAGAAGATCGAAGTGCGCGTGCGCGGCGCCGAACGCAATTTCGACGACATCCGCGCCGCGCTGGACGATGCCGTGGCGCTGCCGGCAGGCGGCACGACGACGCTGGCCAATCTGGTCGACGCCGAGGCGCGCACCGCCAAGGGCGTCATCAAGCGTTACGACCTGCGCCGCGCGATCACCATCGAAGCCGATCTGGACAAGACGCAAACCGACACGGTGGCCGCCAACGACCAGGTCAAGGCCGCCTGGGACGCAATGGCGGCGAACTTCCCCGATGTGGCGATCGACTATTCCGGCGAACTCGACGACATCCAGGAAAGTCTCGACGCCATGCTTGGCCTGTTCCTGCTCGGTCTGGGCCTGATCTATCTGATCCTGGCGGCGCAATTCCGCAGCTACTGGCAACCGCTGATGATCCTGGCCACCGTGCCGATGGCGTTCACCGGCGTCGCCTTCGGCCTGCTGGTGTCCGGCAACCCGCTCTCGCTGTACAGCCTGTACGGCGTCATCGCGCTGACCGGCATCGCGGTCAATTCGGCCATTGTGCTGATCGACGCCGCCAACGACCGCCGCCGCGGCGGCATGGGCGTACTGCATGCCGCCGTCTACGCCGCGCGCCGACGCGTGGTGCCGATCCTGATCACCACCAGCACCACCATCGGCGGCCTGCTCTCGCTGGCGCTGGGGCTGGGCGGCAAATCGCTGATCTGGGGACCGGTCGCCGCCAGCATCGTCTGGGGCCTGACCGTATCGACCGTGTTGACGCTGTTCGTGGTGCCGTTGCTGTATCGGCTATTCATAGGGCGCCGCCATGCCAAACGTGTCGCCGCGTGACCTGCTGATCGGCGGTTTCCATGCCGCCGTCGCGGCGGTGCAGGCCGCAGCGGTGCTGCCTCCGCATCTGCCCTCGCCAGGCCCGGGCCGCTTGCGTGTAGTCGGCGCCGGCAAGGCGGCCGCTGCGATGGCGGCATGCGTCGAAGCCCATCTGCCCGACGCTGAGCTTGCCGGCCTGGTCATCACCCGGCACGGCCACGGCCTGCCGACCCGGCGCATCGAAGTGGTCGAGGCCGGCCACCCGCTGCCGGATCGCGCCGGTCTGGCCGCCGCGCAACGGCTGCTCGATCTGGTCAGCGCCGCCGAGCCGGATGAACGGGTGTTGGCGCTGATTTCCGGCGGCGGCTCCAGCCTGCTCAGTCTCCCCGTTGCCGGCGTTTCCCTGGCCGGCCTGCAAACCGTGAGCAGCGCGTTGCTGAACAGCGGCGCGCCCATCGACGAGATCAACACGGTGCGCAAGCATCTGTCGCAAACCCTGGGCGGGCGTTTGGCCGCGGCCTGCCGCGCGTCGGTGACTGCGCTGCTGATTTCCGATGTGGCCGGCGACGACCTGGCGGTGATCGCATCCGGCCCGTTCGCACCGGATGCTTCCACCTACGCCGATGCGCTGGCGATTCTGGCGCAGCGCGGCATCGCCGCACCCGACGGGGTGCAGCGGCATCTGCAGGCTGGTGCGGCCGGCCGGATCGAAGAGACGCCGAAGCCGGGCGCGGCCTGCTTCGCCCGCGTCGCGCACCACGTCATCGCAAACGGCCGCACGGCGCTGCGGGCGGCGGCGGATTTCTTTCAGGCGCACGGCATTCGGCCGGTTGTGCTGGGCGACACCTACGGCGGCGAGGCGCGCGAAGTGGCGCAAACCTTCGCCGCCCTGGCGCGGGAAATCCGCGCGCACGCCAATCCCTGGCGACCGCCGCTGGTGTTGCTGTCCGGCGGCGAAACCAGCGTCACGCTACGCGGCCGGGGACGCGGCGGCCGCAATAGCGAATTCCTGCTGGCGCTGGCCCTGGCGCTGCACGGTCTGGCCGACGTACATGCGCTGGCGGCCGATAGCGACGGCATCGACGGCAGCGAGGACAACGCCGGCGCGCTGATCGCCCCGGACAGCCTGGCGCGCGCCGCCGCATTCGACGTGGATGCCCGCCGCCATCTCGCCGACAACGACGCCTACGGCTTTTTCGCCGCGCTCGACGACTTGCTGCTGACCGGCCCGACCCGCACCAACGTCAACGATTTCCGCGCCATTCTGGTCTTGTAGCGCGACCGTCTGGCCTGTTTGTACCGGGTCCAGCCGATTTATTGTGCAGCGCAAGATCGCAGCTATAATTGCAGCCGTTTTTTCAACTCATCCACCGCCATGCAACGCACTCTGCTCAAGTCCAAACTGCACCGTGTGCGCGTCACCGCCTCCGAACTGGAATACGAAGGTTCGTGCGCGATCGACGAGCTCTTGCTGGAAGCGGCGGATATCCGCGAGTACGAAAGAATCGAGCTCTACAACGTCAACAACGGCGAGCGTTTTGCCACCTACGCGATTCGCGGCCAGAAGGGCTCCGGCATGATTTCGGTAAACGGCGCCGCCGCGCGCAAGGCCGCCGTCGGCGACGTCCTGATCATCGCCACCTACTCGGTGTACAACGAAATTGAACTGGCCAACTTCGAGCCGAAGCTGGTTTACGTCGATGAGAAGAACCGCATCAAGCGCATCGGCGCGCAGATTCCGGCGCAAGCTGCCTGATCAGTTCGACGGCTCGACCCGGCGCCAATCGAAGTACGGTCCCGGATCGGTCTTGCGGTCGGGTGCGATGTCGGCATGACCGGCCACATCGGTCAAGCTCGGATAGGCCGCACGCAGCGACCGGATCAATCCATTCAGCTGGTCATATTGCGCATCGGTGAACGGTTGATCGTCACTGCCTTCCAGTTCCACCCCGACGGAAAAATCATTGCAGCGTTCGCGGCCGCGCCAGCTCGATGCGCCGGCATGCCAGGCGCGCTGACCGCACGGCACGAACTGAAGCAGTTCGCCATCGCGGCGGATGAAGAAATGGGCGGATACGCGCAATGCGTGGATCGTCGCGTAATAGGGATGCGCGGCAGGATTGAGGCAATTGGTAAACAGCTGCTCGACGCCCGGCCCGCCGAATTCGCCCGGCGGCAGGCTGATGTTGTGGATCACCAGCAGCGTGATGGCACCATCCGGCGGCCGTGCGTCGCAATTGGGTGAGGCGATGCACCTGGCGGCGGCATGCCAGCCGGCGGCGTCGATGCGATTCTTCAAGGTTCTTCCTCGGCCGGTCGTTGCAGGGCGTGCTCGATGGCGGCTCGCAGCTTGGCCGGCGTCACCTCGCAATTCAGGCGGGCATGGTAATGGCCGTCGACGTAAAGAAACAACGTCGGCAGGTGAAACACGTCGAACGCGCGCGCCAGGGCTGCGGCCACCTGTACATCGACCTTGAACAATTGCGCGGCAGCCGGCGCGCTTGCCGGCAAATTTCGCTCTACCACGCGACAAGTGCCGCAGGCCGGACTGGTGAACAGCACCAAGGCCAACGCACGCGTTTGTGCCAATTGGCGGTAATAGGAGGCTTCGTCGAGCTGGTGCATGACGGACGGCTCATGGTCGAAAACACTGCCTGGATTCTGCGGGGTTTTCACATCTTTCCTCAACTTTTCCAGATTGCTTCCGTTACTACTTAAGTCATAGATTGATGGCGGCTCGTCCGCCGCTCGGAGCCGGCCAACATGAAACACCCCACCACGCCCACCAGTGTGGAGCGACAGATGCGCGAGGACGATTTCATCGTCTCGAAAACCGACCTGAAAGGCCGCATCACGTACGGCAACCGCATCTTCATCGAGTTTTCCGGCTATTCGGAAGCGGAACTCCTCGGCGCCCAGCACAACATCATTCGCCACCCGGACATGCCACGCGCAGTGTTCAAACTGCTCTGGGACACCATCCAGACCAAGCGGGAATGCAATGCGTATGTGAAGAACATGGCCAAGGACGGCAGCTTTTACTGGGTGTTTGCCAATGTGACGCCAAATTTCGACCGCGACGGCAATGTCATTGGTTATTTCTCGGTCCGCCGCAAACCAAAAGCCTCCGGCGTCAAAACCGTAACCGATCTTTACCGCGTCATGCTGGAAGCCGAGCGTCGCGCCGGAGCGAAGGACGCCATGGGCGTATCGACGCGAATACTGACCGATCTATTGGCCGAGAAAGGCTTGAGCTATGACGAACTGGTCCTTGCAATCTAGGCTTTCGGCCCTGCTCTGGGGCTTTTCCCTGCTGATCCTGGCCACCCTCGTCGGCGCCTGGCTGTTGCATGGTTTCGATTGGTTGATGTTGGCTTTTCTGCTTGCCGGCATCGCGCTTTCCGCCTGGGGCCAGATCAAGGTGCGGGGATGGCTGGCGCCGCTGACCCAACTCGATGAAATCACGACCGAAATCAGCCAGGGGAAATTCGGCAATCGCGTCACCGGCATCGCCGACACCGATGAAATCGGCCGCCTATGCTGGCACGTGAACGACATGCTGGATCAGCTGGAAACCTATTTCCGCGAAGAGTCGACGGCTTTTCGGCTGCATGTGGATGGCAAATTTCATCGCAAGGCGTTTCCGGAAGGCATGCATGGCGGCTTCAAGAAGGGCCTGGAAAGCCACAACGTCCTGCTCGACGGCATGGCCGGTCAACAGCGTGGCCAAATGCGCAACATGCTGATTTCGCAGGTGCATCACCTGAACACCAGCAACCTGCTGTCGAATCTGGCATCGAATCAAACCGATCTGAACCAGGTCACCGAGGAAATGCAGCTGGTTCTCAACCTGGCTGCCACGACCAGTGCCGATGCGGCGACCAGCCAGACGGTGGTCAGCCAGGTGGTCGGACGACTCAACGAAATCACCGAGCGGATCAATCATGTCGCCGATGCGGTAGTGGAACTGAATGCACGCAGCAAGGAAATTACCGATGCGGTGCAGTTGATTACCGGCATTGCCAATCAGACCAATCTGCTGGCGCTCAACGCGGCGATCGAAGCGGCCCGCGCCGGCGAGGCCGGGCGCGGTTTCGCGGTGGTGGCGGACGAGGTGCGCAAGCTGGCCGAGCACACCAAGCAGGCGTCCGAATCGATCGGGAACATCATGGAAACCCTCAATGGCGAAGCCGAGCGCATGTTGGCGGACTCGCATGCGATGCGCGACATGGCCGGCAATTCGCGCCAGATGATCGTCGAGATGGAAGGCCGCTTCGGCCACTTCGCCCGTTCTGCTCAGGAAACCGAAGGCCGCGCCGCGCGTGCGCGCGACAAGAGTTTTGCGTCGCTGGTCAAGGTCGACCACGTGATCTACAAACAACGCGCCTACATGGCGCTTAACACCAGCGGCGAGGAAGCCTTCACCAAGGCCGTTTCGGTCGATCACCACAATTGCCGCCTCGGCAAGTGGTACGAAAACATCGGCCGAGAACGTTTCGGTGACATGCCCAGCTATCCCATCCTGGAACGGCCGCATGCGCGCGTGCATGACAACGTGCATACCATGCTGACCTATCTCGACAAGGGCTGGGAACACAACCTGCAGATTCAGCAAATCATCTTCGGTGCCATGCAGGTGACGGAAGACGCCAGCCGCGAAGTGATGGAACTGATCGACAAGCTGGTGGTGGAGAAACACGGCTAGTGCAAGTAGGGTGCGCCATGCGCACCATTTCACGCCTGCAGTCAGCCAGTTTATTCCACGCCCAGGCGTTCCATCCGATAACGCAGCGAGCGGAAGGTCACGCCGAGCAGGCGCGCGGCAGCCGTCTTGTTGTGGCCGGTCTTGCCCAGCGCCTCCAGAATGGACTGCCGTTCCAACTCGTCGAGGTGCGCCTGCAAGCCGGCGGGGCTCTCCAGTCCGCTACCGCCCTCTTCATCGAGCGGCGCCAGATTCAAGTCATCTACGGTAATGGTCTGATCTTCGGCCAGCGCCAGTCCGCGTTCGAGGATGTTCTCCAATTCGCGCACGTTGCCGGGGAAGTCATAGCGCTGCAACGCGGCCAGCGCCGACTCCTGCAGGGTGGGCGGCGCGGCACGATTCGCCGAGGTACTGGCAGCCAGACGCGTGAGAATAAATGCGGCCAGTTCCGGCAAATCTTCACGGCGTTCGCGTAGCGCGGGAATGCGGATTTCGATCACGTTGAGCCGATAAAACAGGTCGTGGCGGAAGCGTCCGGTGTTGACCGCAGCTTGCAGATCCTGGTGCGAGGCGCTGATCAGGCGGACATCGACCTGTTCTTCGTTGACGCCGCCGACCCGTCGCACGGATTTCTCCTGAATTGCGCGCAGCAGCTTGACCTGCATCGGCAGCGGCAGATCGGCGACTTCATCGAGGAACAAGGTGCCGCCATGCGCGGCCTGGAAAAAGCCGTCCCGCTCCGCTTCGGCACCGGTGAAAGCGCCTTTGCGATAGCCGAAAAACTCGCTTTCCATCAGATTCTCCGGAATCGCGCCGCAATTCACCGCGATGAACGGGGCGGCTGTGCGGGCGCTGAGGTGGTGGATCAGACGCGCGACGACTTCCTTGCCGGTGCCGGTCTCGCCGGTGATGGATACCGGCGCCTGGCTACGTGCGACCTTCTCGATCAACGCGCGCACTTGCCGCATCGGCTGCGAATCACCCACCAACGGCCGCACCGCGCCGCTGACGACATCGGCTTCCGGCGCTTTCAAGGCGGAACGCACCAGACTGCGCACCTTCTCCGGTGTCACCGGCTTTTCGACGTAATCGAAGGCGCCCGCCTTGAGCGCGGCGACGGCGTTTTCGGCGGAGCCGAACGCCGTAATCACCGCGATCGGCGTCGCCGGCGCGTGCTCGACGATGAAGCGGACAATATCGAGACCAATGCCATCCGGCAGGCGCATGTCGGTCAGGCAAAGGTCGAACGCGCGCTGTTCGAGTCGCGCCTTGGCCTGCGCTACGCTGGCGGCACGCTCGCTGTCGAGCCCCATGCGGGCCATATCCATTTCAAGCAGGTCGAGCAAATCGGGTTCATCGTCGACCAACAGGACGCGCGGACGTTTCATCGTAGATTTCAGCAAGGTGGCAAGGTGCAGCGCAAGCGGAACAAGGCGCCATTGGGATTATCGACGTAGCGCAGCACGGCGCCGTTGGCTTCGGCGAGTTCGCGCGCGATATAGAGCCCCAGGCCGGTACCCTGATTGTCAGTCGTGTAGAAAGGCTCGAACAGGTGCGCCTGCACTTCCGGCGTGATGGCGGGGCCGTCGTTGATGATTTCGATATCGGCGTGATCTTCGCCGGCATTCAGGCAGATGCGGATGCTGCCGGGCTTCCGCGTGCAGTAGCGCCAGGCATTGCGCATCAGGTTCCACAGGATCTGTTCGAGGTGGCCGGCATCGAAACAGGCATGCGCCTGGCGCGCCATTTGCAGGATCATCACGCCCTGCGGCAGCGTTTCGCGCAGGGCATAGTCCTGCACGAATGCAGGAAGGAAGGTTTCCAGTTCGATTTCAGTGCGATTCATGCGATCGCGCCGATTCAGCGCCAGCACGTCTTCGACCAACCCGTTCAGCCGCATGGCGTTGTCGTCGATGATGCGGGTCAGCTTGCTGCTCATCGCGTCCCGCGCGTCTTCCTTGAGCAAGCCGGCAGCATGGCGAATGGCGGAAAGCGGATTGCGAATCTCGTGCGCGAGGTTGGCCGTGAGCAAACCCAGCGAGGCCAACTTCATCTTCTGCGCCTGCAACTCCAGTTCCGTCATGTCCTCCAACACCACCACGGCGCCTTCATTGCGGCTCGGCTCAAGTTCCATGAAGCGTGCGCGGAGACGATGGCCATCCATGCCGGTGCGGAACGGGTGCGCCGGCAGTGCTTCGCCGCGCCGCCAGGTTTCCCACAATTCCGCCAGTTGCGGCGCGCAATGCGCCAGCGTGCAACCGCTGAAAAAGCGCGCGCCGAGCAAAGCCTCGGCGTGCGCGTTGTATTGCAGGATCTCGCCGGCCGCGCCGACCGCCATCACGGCATAGGGCAGTTCCTGAATCATGCGTTCGTTGATGCGTTCGAGACTTTCCGCCTGGCGTGATTTCTCCAGCGCCAGTTCGCCCGCCGCCAACGTCCCTTTGGCGAGCAGATTGGAGAGCAGCGCAACGCCGAACAAGCCCAGCGACAACATGCCGGCGCGGACGTAACCGCCGGGACCGGAGCCACCATGGAGCGCATGCAGCGTCTGCTCGGCGAGGATGACGATGGCCGCCACCGCCGCCCACAACAACACATTGCGCGTATCCGGCAGCATGCCGACGGCAGCCAGCGTCAGCATCAGCAGCAAGCCAAGGCCGGAGGCATTGCCGCCAGCCAGAAACATCATGATGGCCAGGCATACGATGTCGACGATGGCCTGGCGCACAACCTGGCGTTGAAACAGCTCGTTGCGCCGCTGGAGCGGTCGCCCGAACAGCCAGGCCGACAGGAAATAGACCAGACTGGTGATTGCAAACAGATAAGGGTGTTCAAGTTGCTGTTGTAACAACTGCTCGGACAGCATGCCCGCGAGGCCGAGAAAGCCGGCTAGGAACAAACGGAAATGATTGAGATGTTCCAGCGAGCGCCAGAAACTGTCCGGAATGCCATTCGCCTGCGCCGCGAGCCGCGACGATTCCGCTGGATTGTCGCTGTCCATGCCCGGCCCGCCCCCCGCATGGAGGAGCGCTCGATCAGCCGCCGGATTTGCGGTGTTCATCGCAACAATAGAAGCGGCCTTGACTCAGAATTGCTTCGGAGCGCGGCAGATTCACGCCGCAAGCATGGCACCGCACCATGTCTTCCGCCGCTTTGCCTGCCGGCGGCGGCGATTTCGGTTGATCGGCACGTTTGCCGGCCATGCGTCGCAGCAGATAAACCACCAGGACGGTGATCAGAATGAGGCTGACGATCTTACTCACGCGAGAGACCGTTCTTGTGCGCCGTGTTGATCACGACCAGCAATTGCTTGAATGGAATTTCCTTGCCGTAGCGATTGAGAAACTGCATGTAGGGCAGATCTTTATCGGTGGGGAACTGGTATTTGTCCGAGATCATGTCGTCGTACAACTTGCGCAGGACGCCATCGAGTTGATCGAGCATGGCCGACCAGCGCTCGGCATTTTCCGGATCGTAGTCGATACCCGCACGCATCTCGTCCACTTCATAAACTGCCTGGTGCACCAGATCGACGTATTCGTCGTAAGTTTTTGGGCCTTTCATCGCATTCCTTCAACTCATCACTTTGAATAAAAACAGGGGCCGCAGCCCCTGTCAGTCTGACACAACTTGCGGCCGATTTACTTGGCTGCGAACTCTTCCAGCTTGCGCGCCCGCACCACGTTGCCGTTGAGGCCGGCTTCCTTGGCGCTGCCGCCATAGGCCAGGGTCATCAACTGCGAGTAATACAACACCGGGATGTCGAACTTGGTGCCGTATTTCTTGTTGATCTGGCCTTGATAGACCTCGACGTTGGCCTGGCACAGCGGGCACGGCGTGACGATCATCTCGGCGCCGCCATCATAGGCTGCTTCGATGATGTCCTTGATCTGACCCTGCGCCTTTTCCGGCTCGGAGAAAGCCAGTGCACCGCCGCAGCAGGTGACTTTCTGGTCGTACTTGACCGCTTCGCCGCCGACCGTTTCGATCAGCTTGTCGAGATACATCGGGTTCTCGAACGACTCGCCGGCAATGCCGAAGGGACGATTGGTCTGGCAGCCGACATAACCGGCGAACTTCATGCCCTGCAGCGGTTTTTTGACGGGCTTGGCCAACTCGTCATAGCCCAGGTCTTCGATCAGCACTTCGACCATGTGGCGTATTTCCGGGATGACCTTGATCTGCAGACCGGCTTCCTTCAGCGCGGTTTGCGTATCAGCCATCAAGCCCGAGTTGTGCTCCAGACGCTCTTTCGACTCGCGCGAACCCAGCCAGCAGGCGGCGCAGGTGGCGACGATGTCCTGACCAGGCAGATTGGTTTCGGCCAGGGCGAAGTTGCGCGCGTTCATCGCGATGCGGGGCAGCTCGCCGGATTCGGCATAGCTGACGGAAGCGCCGCAGCAGTTCCAGTCCGGAATCTCGGTCATCTTGATATCCAGCGTCTTGCACATGGACTCGACCGAAACCAGGTAGTTGGAGGCCGATGCGCCCTTTTGGGACGAACAGCCGGGGTAGAAAGCGTATTCCTTGCGTGCCATGTCTTGTTACTCCTTACCCTTGGCGGCCTTGTTCTTGGCTTCCAGCTCTTTGGCCTTGGCCAGCATGGCATGGATGCCCTTGACGTCCTTGCACTTGTGGGCGATGCCGACGGCTTCCAGCAGATTCAGACGACCGGCCTTGACCAGACCCAGCGCCACGCTCTGCATTTCCATCGCCTTCTTGATGCCGGCGCCAATGCCATCCTTGAAGTACAGGGACTGAGTCAGCTGAACCTCGTTGACGCGGCCGTTCTTGGTGGCGTTGTCCCAGAAGGTCTTGGACAGATGCATGGTCGGCTGATTCTTCGGGGCGCGGCCGATTCGGTAGGCGTATTCGGCGATACCGTGCATGACGTGCGTCACCGGCACCTTGCGCGGACAGCGCACGTAGCAGTTGTAGCAGGACGTGCACATGTACATGCCCTGGGCGTTCAGCACTTCCTCGCGCTTGCCGGCGCGAATCAGCATGAAGATTTCCTGCGGCGGATGATCCCAGCCGGCATGGAAATTGGTCGGGCAGGAGCCGGAGCAGAGGCCGCACTGCATGCACATCTTGACCCACTCGCCCATCTCGGCCTGCTCTTCAATTTCCTTCAGGAAATTGTTTTTGTAGCGGTCGGCCATCTGTGTATTCATATCGCTCATGGTCGATCTCCTAGAAGCCCTTGAACGGGGAAGGCGGGAAGGACTTGATCAACGCGGCATACTCATTGATCTTCTGCGGCAGGGTGGCCATGTCGGTGATGGCGACTTCGATATCCTTGACCCGGTCGGTTTCCAGATTCATGCCCTTCAGCGTGTCGCCGACCTTGGACAGCCGATAGCGACCAAGTTCGGAACCCTTGACGAAGTGGCACTGGTAATCCTCACCGTGCTTGCAGCCCATCAGCATGACGCCGTCGTAGCCGCCATTCAGCGCATCGGTGATCCAGATCGTGTTGACCGAACCCAGGCAGCGCACCGGGATGACGCGGACATAGGGGTCGTAGTCGTGACGGTTCATGCCGGCCATGTCGAGCGCCGGGTAGGCGTCGTTTTCACAGGCCAGAATCAGGATACGCGGCTTCTCGGAGAACTCGTCCGGCACATCGACTGCCTTGATCTGCGCGCCGACAGTGTTGACCGAGTAGTTCTCGAACGAGATCACGCGCACCGGGCAGGCGCCCATACAAGTACCGCAACGGCGGCAACGCGATTCGTTGAACAGCGGGAAGCGCTTTTCGTCTTCGTCGATGGCGCCAAACGGGCATTCCACGGTGCAGCGTTTGCACTGGGTACAGCCTTCCAGGCGCACGGTCGGGAACGACAGGTCGCCGGAACGCGGGTGCGCCGCCTTGCCGAGACCGGCGTTTTCCATCGCCTGGATCGCCTTCATCGCGGCGCCGGTGGCATCTTCCTGCGCTTGCAGGATGTCCATCGGACGACGCACCGGGCCAGCGGTGTAGATGCCGGTACGGCGGGTTTCGTACGGGAAACAGATGAAGTGCGAGTCGGTGAAGCCATGCTTGAACTGCGGCATGTCCGGGCCCTGACGATAGGTCAGGTTGAGGATCGACTCGGGCGCGATGGTCGCGATCACTTCCTTCGGCGCTTCGCCTTCGACAGTCGCTTCGGCTTCGGCCGGAGCAGCGGCAACGGCTTCGATGTTGACACCGGAGACCGGCACCATGCCGGTTGCCAGCACGACCAGATCGGCCTGCGCTTCGGTGTCCTCGTTCAGGATCAGATCCTTGAACTTGACCGTGCAGGTGTTGCCGTTGGGGGTGACTTGCGACACCACGCCCTTGGAGAAGATGACGCCCTTGTTCTGGGCAGCGCGGTAAAAATCTTCGCCATTGCCCGGGGTACGCAGATCGGTGAACAGCACAACGGTGTCGATATCCGGATTGCTGTCCTTGAAGTACATCGCCTGCTTGATGCTGGTGTTACAGCAGAAGCCGGAGCAGTACTGCAGATGTGTGCCGCTGGCATCGCGTTGACCGGCGCATTGCACGAACACGACCGATTTGACCGGCTGCCCGTCGGACGGACGCGTGATCGGCTTGCCTGCGGCAGCGGCGGCTTTCGCCAAGGCTTCCAGTCCAGCCTGGTCGACCACGTTGGGGGTCTTGCCGAAAGCGAATTCGGGCAGTTTGTTGGCGTCGTACAGCGTGAAACCGGTCGCCTGGATGATGGCGCCAATATCTTCCTGCGCAATTGCGCCGGATTCGACGGCGATCTCGACCTTGAAGCGGCCGGGTGCGCCATCGGTCTTGGCGATGGTGGCGTTCAGGTAGACCTTGATATTCGAGTCGGCATCGATGCGCGCGACCATATCGGCGACGCCGTTGTCTTCCGGCGCTTTGTACGGCTCACGCGTCGGCACGCGTTTGTGCAACTGGGCAGCCCAGCCACCGAGCGCGGCGGTCTTTTCCACCAGCACGACTTTGTAACCGGCTTTGGAAGCTTCCAGCGCGGAGGTCATGCCGGACATGCCGCCACCGACCACGAGCAGGGTTTTCACCGAACCGGTCTTCTGGTTGCCCGGCGGCACGGTCATCGCCTTGACTTCGGCACAGGCCATGCGGACATAGTCATCCGCCATTTCCTGTGTGGTTTCACGCGCTTCTGCGGTATCCGGACGAATCCAGATCACGCCTTCACGCAAATTGCCACGGCTCATCGCGATGGTGGGAAAGTTGAACGCTTCGGTCTTGGCACGGCGCGAACAGGCGCACAGCGCGGCGTGGGTCACGCCTTCGTTCTCGATGTCGTTCTTGATCATCGCCACGCCATCGGCTGAACAGAGGAAGTCGTGCTCGCGCACGATGTTCATCTTGCCGGATTTGGTGGCAGCCTTGACCAGGGCGTCGGTATCGAGACGGGTCCCGATCTCGCAACCCTTGCAGATATAAGCAGCAGTTTTCGTTTCAGCCATTTTCTCAAGCCTCCGCGCGGGCGACTTTGTTGACGACCTGGATGGCCCGCAGTGCAGCCGCCGTAGCACTCTGCACGGCGCGGTTCACATCCAGCGCGTTGGTGGCGCAACCTGCGCCGAAGATACCGGCGTTGGCCGGGTCTGCCATGATGAAGCCTGAGGAATCCGACATCACTTCAGCCGGGATCTGGACGCCCTTGACGGAAGGCTCCATGCCCAGCGCCAGCACGACCAGATCGTGTGCTTGCGCATAGCGCTTGTAGCCTTCAACGTTGACACCGTTACAGACCGGATTGCCATCCTTGTCTTCGGTGATGCGAGCTACCTTGGACTTGACGAAATTCACGTTCGGATTCGCCTTGACCTTCTGATAGAAGTCTTCGAAGCGGTCGATGGCGCGAATGTCAATGTAGTAGATGGTCGATTTACCGGCGTCGCCAAAGGCTTCCTGCACGTAGTGGGTCTGCTTCAACGAGCCCATACAGCAGAAGCGCGAACAGTGGCGCAGATGGTTTTCGTCGCGCGAACCGGCGCACTGGATGAAGGCGACGTTCTTGGCTTCCTTGCCGTCCGAGGGACGCAGGATCTTGCCGCCGGTGGGACCATGCGGGTCGGCCAGACGCTCGAATTCGACGTTGGAAATGACATTGGGGAAACGGCCATATCCGTAATAGACGATCTTGGTCGCATCGTACGGCTGCCAGCCGGTGGCCCAGACGATGGCGCCGGCGTTCAGCGTGACGATTTCTTCCTGCATGTCGAGTTCGACCGCACCGTACTTGCAGGCCGCTTTGGCCGCCTCGCCATCCGGTGTGCCGACGATGGAAGAATCGATCACATAGCGCTGCGGATAAGCCATGCTGGACGGCAGGTAGGCCGCCTTTATCTTGCCCAGGTTGTAGTTGAACGCATCGTCGATTTCAGTCTTCACCGCCTTGCCGCATTCGCCGCAGGCCGTGCAGTTGTCATTGACGTAACGCGGCTTCAACTTGACCGAAATGTTGTACGCGCCTTTGTCACCGGTGATGCCGGTGACTTCCGCCATGGTTAGCACTTGAATGCGCGGATTCGCCTTGAGTCGGCGCAGATTGATTTCCAGGCCGCAGGTGGGATGGCACATCTTGGGGAAGTACCGATAGAGCTGAACGGTACGACCGCCCAGGTACGGGTTCTTCTCCACCAGAACGACTTGCTTTCCGGTTTCAGCAGCTTCAAGTGCCGCAGTCATGCCAGAAATGCCGCCGCCCACGACCAGAATGGTCTGGTTGGTCGCCACTACAGACGTCATGTATCGCCTCCGAGGGGATGAAGACTTCAGGAAATTGTTGCGAGATCGGGCACACGCACAGCCGCCCGAAAAATAGGCGCGAATGTTACTCGTAAAGACTGGTTCGCCGCGATATTGGTTTAATCGAAAGTTCTTATGAACGAATAGACTGGGTAAATCCGAGGCAAACTCAAGGTCTTGTGCATGCGTTCTGCCTCGGTCGCAAAGTCACCCCAAACGAGCGCGTTGTGCCTGGACTTTCTCCAGCGTCGCAATGAAATCGGCCAACCTTTTCTGTTCTTGCTCAACCACCGCAGCGGGCGCCTTGTCGACAAAACTGGCATTACCCAGCTTGCCTCTGGCCTTGCCGATTTCGCCGCTCAAACGGGCAATTTCTTTGTCCAGACGCGCAATTTCGGCTTCCCGATCAATCTCGATATGCAGCATGACCCGCCAATCGCCAACGATCGCCACGGGCGCATCACCTTCCGGCAATGCGGTCACGACCTGCACGTCGGACAAGCGGCCCAAAGATTTCATATAGGGCGCATAGACGGTCGCGCGCTCGGCATCGCCTTCGACGAAGAGCGGCACCTTCAACGCCGGCGAAAGATTCATCTCGCCACGCAGGTTACGCGTCGCGTTGATCAGGTCTTTCAGACGCGCCATTTCGCCGAGCGCGGCCACATCGACCCGGCCCGGATCGGACGCCGGGTAAGCCGCCAGCATGATGCTGTCGCCTTTGGCGTTGGCGAGCGGCGCCACGGCCTGCCAGAGTTCTTCGGTGATGAACGGGATGACCGGATGCGCCAGGCGCAATAGCGTCTCCAACACCCGCACCAGCGTGCGCCGGGTTGCGCGTTGGGCCGCTTCGCTACCGTGTGCGATCTGTACCTTGGCCAGTTCCAGATACCAGTCGCAGTATTCGTCCCAGACGAATTCGTAGATCGCGCGCGCCGCCATGTCGAAGCGATATTGGTCGAAGCCGCCGCGCACTTCGCCGATGGCCTGTTCCAGCCGCCCCAAAATCCAGCGATCGGCAAAACTGAATTCCAGCGGCAGTGCTGCGTCGACCCCAGTATCGTGGCCTTCGCAATTCATCAGCACGAAACGGCTGGCATTCCACAGCTTGTTGCAGAAGTTGCGATAGCCTTCGCAGCGCGCCATATCGAATTTGATATCGCGGCCGTGCGTGGCCAGGCTGGCAAAGGTGAAACGCAATGCGTCCGTGCCGAAGCTGGCGATACCGTCGGCAAACTCCTTGCGCGTCGCCTTTTCTATGGCCTGCGCCTGCTTCGGGTTCATTAAGCCTGTTGTGCGTTTGGCCACCAGTTCGTCCAGGCTGATGCCGTCGATCAGATCGATCGGATCCAGCACATTGCCCTTGGATTTGGACATCTTGTTGCCATGCGCATCGCGCACCAGGCCGGTGACGTACACATCGCGGAAGGGCACTTTGCCGGTGAAGTGCAGGGTCATCATGACCATGCGCGCCACCCAGAAGAAAATGATGTCGAAGCCGGTGACCAATACGGAAGTCGGCAGGTAATGCTTCAACTCCCAGGTGTCTTGCGGCCAGCCCAGCGTGGAGAAAGGCCATAAGGCGGAAGAGAACCAGGTATCGAGCACATCCTCGTCGCGGAATATCTCGCGCCCGGCGGCCTGCTTGCGGGCTTCCGCCTCATCGCGTGCAACATATACGTTGCCGTCCGCGTCGTACCAGGCGGGAATCCGATGCCCCCACCAGAGTTGACGCGAAACGCACCAGTCCTGGATGTTTTCCAGCCATTGACGATAGGTCGTGGTCCAGTTCTCCGGCACAAAACGCAACTCGCCGGTATCCACCACCTTCAGTGCCTGTGCCGCCAACCCTTCCATGCTCATGAACCATTGGTCGGTCAGCATCGGCTCGATCACCGCATGGGTGCGATCGCCGCGCGGAATCATCAGCTTGTGTGGCTTGGCTGAAACCAGCAGGCCTTGGGCTTGCAATTCATCGAGAATTTTCTGGCGGGCGACATAGCGATCCAGCCCCTGATACTCTGCCGGCCCGAACTCGTTGATCTTGGCATCCAGCGTCAATACACTGATCGCGGCCAGCTTGTGGCGCTGACCGACTTGCCAGTCATTGAAGTCGTGCGCCGGCGTGATTTTGACCACGCCGGTACCGAACGCCTGGTCGACATAATCGTCGGCGATGATCGGGATCGTGCGCTCCGCCACGGGCAAGCGTACGTGCTTGCCGATCAGATGCCGGTAACGCTCGTCCTCGGGATTCACCGCCACAGCGGTATCCCCCAACAACGTCTCCGGCCGCGTGGTAGCGACGGTCAGGTGACCGCATACCTGGCCGTGTTCATCTTCCAGCGGGTAATTGATCTCCCAGATGAAGCCCTCTTCTTCCGTGCTGACAACTTCCAGATCGGATACCGCGGTTTGCAACACCGGATCCCAATTAACCAGACGTTTGCCGCGATAGATCAGACCTTCGTTGTACAACCGCACAAAGACCTCGGTTACGGCAGTGGACAGCCCAGCATCCATCGTAAATCGCTCGCGCGACCAATCCGGCGAGGTGCCGAGTCGGCGCATCTGGCGGGTAATGGTGGAACCGGATTGCTCCTTCCACTCCCAGACTTTCTCGAGGAATTTGTCGCGTCCAAGATCATGGCGGCTGATCTTCTGGGCATCGAGTTGGCGCTCGACCACAATCTGGGTAGCAATGCCGGCGTGGTCAGTACCAGGTTGCCAAAGCGTATTGGCGCCGCACATACGTTGATAACGCGTCAACGCATCCATCAGGCCATGCTGGAAAGCATGCCCCATATGCAGCGTGCCGGTCACATTGGGCGGCGGCAACATGATGCAATAGAAAGGCTTGTCATCCTGTTTACCCATGCCGAAATAGTTGGCTCCTTCCCAAAAGGCATACCAGCGTTTTTCGATTTCGTGCGGCTCGAAGGATTTGGCAAGTTCCATGGCGGATTTGTATGTCGTTTAGTTCAAAAAAATAAACGCGGAGCGTTACCGCGCCGCGTGTCTGCTGGTCCTGGAATAATCAAACTGTTATGAAGAGCAAACCGATGGATAACGTTCTTAGTTACCCAGCTCTTCTCGGATAACTATCCTCACGGCCTCTTCAATACGTAATTGTTGCTGAACAAACAGTTCAGTTAGCCTACTTTCGAATGCATGGAAAAGTGCCGTCTGCACAGCATCGGCCTGAAATTGCGTTTCCATAACGGGTTGCAAGCGTCTTTGATTGACACGTCGTTCAGCCGTTCGCCTGCCCTCTTTGCCATGACCGCCGCGACGTCTATCTTGTCCCTTCCACACGCCTTCAACGTCGGCATCGACAACATCGGTCAGGGTAGGAAAATCATCACCAGTAATATTTTTCTCTGACAATACTTCAGCGTCGCGACGTTCACGCATTGCATCGATCTTGCTGAAAATATCGTTGTCATTACTTATCATTTTGACGCCGTCAAGTCATGATCAGACAAGGAGTATCCCCGTTCCTTGTAATATCGAAACCGTATACGTGCCAGCTCCTTATCGGAAGAGTCCTCGGTCACGATTTCCAGCAATCGATCGAAGCGACTGAACCAATCCGGAATTTCAGACGCAAGATTAATCAGCACATCGGGACGTGCAAGTTTGCCTGGATCATCGCCAATAAGAATAGGTGTTCTGTCGGCCAGTTGATGATGACATCGCGCATGCGGCAGAAAGGAGAGTTGTGGCGACGTCCAGAAATACGCATCCAGATCTCTTGCCCGGGACTCATCAGGGATAAAGATCAAAACATGACTTCCGGAATTGATAGCCTTGCACGCCAACTTGCGAGCAACTTCAGCCTTGTTTGGGGCGTTGAAGTAAAAGTCGATGCGAGTCATGTCAGCGCAGCAGAATGACGTTGATGGTAATTGCAATCAGACAAGTTCTGGCAATATCTGAATATCAGACGTAGTACTAACAGAGAACGTATCCGGCACCCGAACAATATGACAATAAAAAAAGCCGGCTACAGCCGGCTTTTTATTTCAGCCTGATTATTCTGCCGAAGGAATTTCAGATGCATCAGCCGAACGATCAACCAATTCAACATACGCCATCGGCGCATTGTCACCTTGGCGGAAACCAAACTTGAGGATGCGGACATATCCACCAGGGCGCTGCATGAAACGAGGACCGAGTTCATTGAACAGTTTGCCAACCAAATCACGATCACGCAGACGATCGAAAGCCAATCTACGATTAGCAAGGCTGGGCTTCTTGCCTAACGTGATCAAGGGCTCAACTACCTTACGAAGTTCCTTGGCCTTGGGCAGAGTGGTTTTGATCGCTTCGTGGGTCAGGAGCGCGATAGAAAGATTCCGCAGAAGAGCCTGACGATGGCTGCTGGTGCGATTAAGTTTTCGGTGGGAAAGACGATGGCGCATTATTTTTTACCTCAAGTTCAGGGCTTATCAAGGCCCGCAGGTGGCCAGTTTTCGAGCTTCATACCCAAGGTTAGCCCACGGGCAGCCAAAACATCCTTGATCTCATTGAGAGACTTACGGCCAAGGTTCGGCGTTTTCAACAGCTCTGTTTCTGTACGTTGGATGAGATCGCCGATGTAATAGATGTTCTCAGCCTTCAAGCAGTTGGCAGAACGAACAGTCAACTCCAACTCATCGACCGGACGAAGCAGGATCGGGTCGATAGAAGTTTGCGGAGAAACATGCTTCATTGTCGATACATCCGACAATGGTGAAATACCTTGCAAATCAGCAAACGAAGCAAGTTGTTCGATCAGGACTCTAGCAGCATAACGAACCGCTTCAGCAGGCTCGATAACACCATTAGTCTCGATCTCGATTATCAGTTTATCGAGATCAGTACGCTGTTCGACACGCGCGCTCTCGACGTTGAAGCTGACTTTTTTGACCGGACTGTACAAGGCATCGACAAGAATCACTCCGACAGGGCGAGATTCATCGCTAAGAACACGAGTACTCGCGGGCACATAACCACGGCCACCTTCGATTTTGATCTCCATCTCAAGATTGCCACCCTTGGTAAGGTGAGCAATAACATGATCAGAATTCAAAATTTCGACATCATGGCCCGCCTGGATATCAGCTGCGGTTACGGGGCCTTCACCAGATTTCTTGATAGTCAGCAAAGCTTCGTCTCTGCTATTCAACTTAACAGCAAGACCCTTGAGATTCAGAAGAATGTCGACCACATCTTCCTGAACACCTTCCAAAGCTGAATATTCGTGAACAACACCAGAAATACGCACTTCAGTCGGTGCATAACCCTGCATAGAAGAAAGCAGAATGCGCCGAAGTGCGTTACCTAGAGTGTGCCCATAACCACGCTCGAAAGGCTCCAGCGTAATGCGAGCCTGACGAGGGGAAATGCTATTTACCTCGACAATGCGAGGTTTAAGCAATTCACCTGTGTTTGACATAGTGATTCCTTCACTGTGCTGACGCGTTTGCATCAGCAAGACTGTTACTTAGAGTAGAGCTCAACAACCAGAGACTCGTTGATAGATGCTGGCAACTCGGATCTCTGCGGCAAAGCCTTGAACGTACCCTTGAGTCCCTTCGCATCGACCTCGACCCACTCGGGGAAACCGCGACCTTGCGCAGCGTCAACAGCAGCCTTGATACGCAGATGCGACTTGGCCTTTTCAGCGACTTCTACGACATCACCAGGTTTAACCTGATATGACGGGATATTCACCCGACGACCATTGACCATGATTGCATTATGCCGAACAACTTGACGTGCTTCGCTGCGTGAGGAGCTAAACCCCATCCGAAAAGCGACACTATCAAGACGGGACTCAAGAATCTGGAGCAAATTTTCGCCCGTTACACCACGACGACGATCCGCCTCTTTATAGGTGAGACGGAACTGAGCCTCCAGGACGCCGTAGATGCGGCGAACCTTTTGCTTCTCACGCAGGTGAACACCATAGTCAGAAAGACGAGGTTGCTTTGCTCCATGCTGACCAGGCGGCTGGTTACGACGTTCAATTGCACATTTCTCGGTGAAGCATTTTTCACCTTTGATGAACAACTTTTCGCCCTCACGACGACACTGACGACACTTAGGATCAAGATTGCGGGCCATTTAAGCTCTCCTATTACTTAGATGCGACGCTTCTTGGGCGGACGACATCCATTGTGAGGTACGGGCGTTACATCAGAAATGCTTGTAATTTTGTAACCCAATGAATTCAGCGCACGCACAGTCGAATCACGACCGGGGCCAGGCCCCTTGATACGAACTTCAAGGTTTTTCAGGCCATATTCAAGCGCCATCTTCCCAGCATTTTCAGCCGCAACCTGCGCCGCGAAAGGAGTGCTCTTTCTGGAGCCCTTGAAACCTGCACCACCAGCGGTGGCCCAGGCAAGCGCATTACCCTGACGATCCGTGATAGTTACAATAGTATTGTTGAAGGAGGCATGAATATGTGCCACCCCATCAGCAACACTTTTTTTAACTTTCTTGCGCGCACGCGCTGCAGCAGCTTTAGCCATATATATTTTCCATTACTTCTTGATCTGCATCTGCTTACGGGGCCCTTTGCGGGTACGTGCATTTGTGCGCGTACGCTGACCGCGCAACGGCAAGCCCTTACGATGACGAACACCACGGTAACAACCCAGATCCATCAAACGCTTGATGTTCATGGTTATCTCACGACGAAGATCACCCTCCACCGTGAATTTAGCGACACCCTCACGCAACCTGTCGACATCTGCATCCGTAAGATCTTTCATCTTGACAGTAGGAGTTACACCAAACTCCTTGCAAATCAAACGTGCGCGAGTGCGACCAATACCGTAAATCGACATAAGTGCAATTTCGGCATGCTTGTGATTCGGGATGTTTACCCCAGCAATCCGGGCCATGTACTACCCCCAGCTAACAAAACAAAACATTATATTGAAGAGATCAGCACTTTGACAAGCTGAATTTAGCCTTGGCGCTGCTTGTGACGCGCTTCGGAACAAATCACACGAACAACACCCTTACGGCGCACGATCTTACATTTTCTACATATCTTCTTAACCGAGGCTTGAACACGCATGTTCATCTCCTTACATTACGATATAACCAACCTTATAAACACCGTTGAAGTACAGCACTAAAACTTAACTAACAGTATTTATAAAACACTTTCAAACACAATAAGACGAAGAGTCAGCAACCCAGAATCAATCTACCTGGATATGAAATTTCCGCCTTTAAAATTCGCCTTCTTGAGTAAATTCTCGTATTGATGTGTCATGACATAGGTCTGAACCTGGGCCATGAAATCCATACTAACGACAACTATAATAAGCAGCGATGTTCCACCGAAATAAAACGGAACATTCCAGTTAACGATCAAGAACTCAGGTATCAAACAAACCAAAGTAATATAAACCGCTCCAACCAAAGTCAACCGGGTCATGACCTTATCTATGTATCTGGAAGTTTGCTCACCAGGTCGATATCCAGGAATGAAAGCTCCGCTTTTCTTTAAGTTATCAGCAGTTTCACGAGGATTAAATACGAGCGCAGTATAAAAGAAACAAAAAAACAAAATCGCAACTGCGTAAAGAAGTACATAAATAGGTTGGCCGGGAGAAAGAGCCGCACCTACATCCTTCAACCAATTCAGAGACTCGCGACCAGCAAACATACTAGCTATGGTCGCGGGAAACAAAATGATTGAACTGGCAAAAATCGGAGGAATTACACCAGCCATATTAAGTTTCAGAGGCAAATGTGAACTTTGCCCACCATAAACTTTGTTGCCAACTTGACGTTTAGCGTAGTTGACTAGGATTTTTCTTTGGCCCCGTTCAACAAAAACAACCAAGGCAGTTACAAGTAAGGCGCCGACGAAGAGAAGAAGAACCAGAGGAATAGAGAAAGCTCCAGTCTGCGTCAGTTCCAACATACCTCCAATTGCCTGAGGCAGTCCCGCCGCTATACCAGCAAATATAATGATTGAGATTCCATTGCCAAGTCCCCGCTCTGTAATTTGCTCACCTAACCACATAAGGAACATCGTGCCGGCGACAAGCGATACAACTGAAGTCAGTCTAAAGCCAAGGCCTGGATCGATAACAAGACCTGCCTGGCTCTCCAGTGCAATTGAAATACCGATTGCCTGAAAAGTGGCAAGTAAAACCGTTCCGTATCTTGTGTATTGTGTAATCTTGCGACGACCGGATTCGCCTTCTTTTTTTAGTGCCTCAAGACTGGGCGACACGACGGTCATCAACTGCATAATGATCGATGCAGATATATACGGCATTATCCCCAGCGCAAATACTGAGAAACGAGACAAAGCGCCGCCTGAGAACATGTTGAACATTCCAAGAATGCCGCCATGTTGGCTCTTGAATAAATCCTCAAGAACGGCCGGATCAATACCGGGAACAGGAATAAAAGAACCAATACGAAATACAACAAGCGCACCTATCAGGAAAAAAAGGCGACTTTTTAAATCACCCATTTTTCCTGACATCTTATTGATATTGGTAGCAATAGACAAAACAGTTCGCTTTAAATAATTAGACTTCGGCCACTACCACATTACCGCCTGCAGCTTCGATTGCAAGTTTGGCGCCCTTGGTTACGAGCAAACCAGATACCGTCATTGCACGACTAATCGATCCAGCAAGAATAACCTTAACAGACTTGGAAAGTTGGGGGACCAGACCGGCCTGCTTAAGAATAAGCATATCAACCGTGTCAACGGCAAGCGCATTCAAGTCAGACAATCTGACCTCATGCTTGAATGCACGATCCAGCGAGACAAATCCACGTTTCGGCAGACGACGTGCCATTGGCATTTGACCGCCCTCGAATCCAACCTTGTGGAAACCACCCGCGCGCGACTTTTGGCCCTTATGACCACGGCCACCTGTTTTACCAAGACCGGAACCAATTCCGCGCCCCGGTCGCTTGTTGGAATGCGTACTGCCCGCTGCAGGAATAATCGAATTTAGTTTCATCAGACTGACTCAAACTTAACAAGGTAATTAACGCGATTGATCATTCCACGATTTTCCGGAGTATCAGAAACAATCACTGTATGATTTAGGCGACGCAGTCCCAAGCCCCTGACACAGGCACGGTGCTTTTCAATCGTTCCAATCACACTCTTAACCAACGTGACTCTAAGTTTTAGTTTCGAATCGGGCATTAGTTACTCCAGAATTTCAGCCACAGTCTTGCCACGCTTAGCAGCGACTTCACTGGGAGTTGACATTTTTGACAAGCCATTCAACGTAGCTCGGACTACGTTGTAAGGATTCGTTGAACCGAGGCATTTGGCCAGGACGTTATGTACACCCATTACCTCGAACACCGCACGCATCGCACCGCCTGCAATAATTCCGGTACCCTCCGATGCTGGCTGAATAATAACGACGGAAGAACCATGTTTACCGATAACGGAATGATGAAAGGTGCCATTTTTCAGAGACACTTTGACCATTTTTCTACGCGCCTCTTCCATAGCTTTAGTTACGGCAACAGGAACTTCACGCGATTTTCCCTTGCCCATACCGACTCCACCCTCATTATCGCCAACAACCGTTAGCGCAGCGAAACTGAGGATACGACCACCTTTTACAACCTTTGTCACACGGTTTACGGAGATCATTTTCTCCTTCATGCCGTCGCTTTGTTCTTCCTGCTGTTGCGCGGGTCTTGCCATGATCTTCCTCGCTTAGAACTGCAAACCGTGTTCACGAGCTGCTTCGGCAAGAGCTTTTACTCGGCCATGGTAAGCAAATCCTGAACGGTCAAATGACACCTTCTCAACTCCCAACTGCTTTGCCTTTTCGGCTAGGCGTTGGCCAACATATTTAGCAGCAGCTACATTCGAACCGCTTTTCAATTCGGTCTGAGCATCCTTTTCAACACTGGAAGCTGCGGTCAGTACAATTCCGCCGGTAGCATCAATGAGTTGTGCATAGATATGCAAATTGGTCCGATGAACACACAACCTGACACCACCCAATTCAGCAATCTTTGCACGGGTTTTACGAGCCCTGCGCAATCTGCGTAACTTCTTTTCCATTGCATTAGCTCCTAATTACTTCTTTTTGGTCTCTTTAAGCGCAACAACCTCGTTAGCATAACGAACACCCTTACCTTTATAAGGCTCAGGTTTACGATATGAACGAATATCTGCAGCCACTTGACCAACCACCTGCTTATCCAAACCCTTGAGTAAAATCTCAGTTTGAGTAGGTGTCTCAACTTTGACACCTTCCGGCATCACATGAACTACCGGGTGAGAAAATCCCAATGTAAGATTTAACTTTTCGCCTTGAGCTTGCGCACGGTAGCCCACGCCAACTAAGTTCAGCTTCCGCTCAAAACCCTTAGATACGCCAACAACCATATTCGAAATCAAAGCTCTCATAGTTCCAGACATTGCATGAGCTTCACGCGAAGCATCCAACGTAGAAATATGCAGAAAACCATCTACACATTTAACACCAACGTTGGAAGTCAATGCCTGCTTCAAGGAACCAAGCGGGCCGGTTACAACGATTTGATCGACATCAATTGTGACGTCAACACCAGGAACAACCTGTACGGGGCTTTTAGCAACACGTGACATTTTTTACCTCACGCTACTAAACAAAGAACTTCACCACCAACCCCCAAGGACCTTGCCTTACGATCAGTCATCACACCCTGTGATGTAGAAAGAATAGCAACACCAAGACCATTCATTACACGCGGCAAATCATCCCGACCCTTATAAATTCTAAGACCCGGCCTGCTCACACGATCAATCTTCTCAATTACCGGGTGACCGGCGTAATATTTTAGTGCGATTTCAATTTCCGGACGACCATCCATTTCCCGAACCTTGAATCCATCAATGTATCCCTCATCACTTAAAACCTGCGCAATCGCTTTTTTAAGTTTTGAGGAAGGCATACACACAGTTTCTTTATCAATCATTTGACCGTTGCGTATGCGAGTCAACATGTCAGCGATAGGATCACTCATACTCATATCGTTTGTCCCTTACCAACTGGCTTTAACAACACCAGGAATTTCACCCTTCATGGCGTATTCACGGATTTTATTACGACAGAGCCCGAACTTACGAAATACTCCGCGGGGACGGCCCGTTAGCTGACAGCGATTTCGTAATCTACATTCACTAGAGTCACGAGGAAGCGCCTCAAGTTGAGCACGCGCCAAACCCCTTTCCTCATCACTCAGAGAAGAATTACCAACCTGGGCCTTGAGCTCAGCTCGCTTGGCGGCAAACTTTTTAACCAACTTGCGTCGCTTTTCTTCACGATTAATAACAGAAAGCCTAGCCATCGCGATATCAACCTTTAAATGGAAACTTGAACGCAGACAGCAAAGCCTTTGCTTCAGCATCTGTTTTAGCCGTCGTAGTTATTGTGATGTTCATACCACGGAGAACATCGATCTTTTCGTATTCAATTTCGGGGAAAATGATTTGCTCTTTAACGCCCATGTTGTAATTTCCACGGCCATCAAAACCCCTCCCCCCAATACCCCGGAAATCTCGAATGCGCGGAATCGCAATAGTAACAAGACGATCCAGAAATTCGTACATTTGCTCCCGGCGCAGAGTAACCATGCAACCCACGGGATAATGATCACGAATTTTAAATCCGGCAATGGACTTGCGCGACAACGTGATAACAGGCTTTTGACCCGCGATTTTAGTCATATCCGAAACCGCATGATCCATAACCTTCTTATCCCCAACAGCTTCACCCACACCCATATTGAGCGTGATTTTGGAGATACGCGGGATCTGCATAGCAGATTTGTATCCAAACTGATCCGTTAACTGCTTAGCAACGGTATCTTTGTAAAAGTCGTACATTCGCGCCATCATTGATCCTTACGCGTCAACCACTTCACCATTCGACTTGAAGAAGCGAACCTGCCGTCCATCCTCAAGCGTTTTAATACCAACTCGATCACCCCTTGAAATCAGAGGGTTAAAAAGCGCAACGTTTGATATATCGATAGGCATATCTTTATCGACATAACCACCGACCGCACCCTTCATCGGATTGGGCTTAACCGCCTTACGTACGCGATTTACCCCATCCACAATCAGTGAGCCTTCGAGCATACGTAGAACTTGCCCACGCTTACCCTTATCCTTACCCGTTATTACAACAACCTCATCACCCTTGCGAATTTTGCGCATAATCAACCCCTAAAGCACTTCGGGAGCAAGTGAAACGATCTTCATGAAGCGCTCACCACGCAACTCACGAGTAACAGGCCCAAATATACGGGTTCCAATAGGCTCAAGCTTGTTGTTTAGCAAAACCGCCGCATTGTTATCGAATTTAATCAAAGAGCCATCGGGACGGCGAACGCCTTTTGCCGTTCTCACCACTACCGCGTTATAAACATCGCCCTTTTTGACCCTGCCACGAGGAGCGGCATCTTTAATACTCACCTTGATTACATCACCCACGCTGGCATAACGCCGCCTGGAACCACCTAACACCTTGATGCACATAACCGTGCGCGCACCGGTGTTATCCGCAACATCTAATTTGGATTGCATTTGGATCATTTTTTCTCTCCAACTTACCCAGGCGACTGAGTAGTTTTGGATCCCGTTCGGGTTAAACGTGCCGAAAACTGCGGCAAACATGTTTCTGGGACGCACGCCCCAGAGAGCTCAAAATGTTACCACGAGCATACAACTATGCGCAAGCTCTTTCAGACGATTTGAGCGCGCTGCACAAGACGAGATACGTTCCATGTCTTGGTACGCGACAGAGGACGACACTCCTCTATGACAACGATATCACCAGGATGGAAGTCATTGTTTTCATCATGAGCATGATACTTTTTAGACAATCTGATGATTTTCCCATAAAGCGGATGCTTTACCTTACGCTCAACCAGAACCGTTACAGTCTTGTTCATCTTGTCACTAACAACCGTACCAGTTAGTGCACGAACTATCTTTTCAGCTTGCTGTTCTTTCATGGCCATACTCTTCAGTTGACGACGCTTGTTTTCGTCTGCTGCATGACTGTGCGTACCCGCGCAATGTCACGCCGTACCTTACGAATTTCATGTGTCTTGTTAGTTTGCTGTGTAGACAGTTGCATACGAAGGCTAAATTGGGCGCGAAGCAGTTCTGTCAATTCAGTTCTTAGTCCGCTCAGATCCTTAGCACGTAATTCTGAAATTTTCATCTTAAACTCCGAAGTGACGCGTAACGAATGTGGTAGCAAGAGGCAATTTCGCAGCAGCAAGTCGGAATGCCTCACGTGCGATCTCTTCCGTTACACCTTCCATTTCGTAGAGGACCTTACCAGGCTGGATTTCTGCTACCCAATATTCCGGGTTACCCTTACCATTACCCATACGGACTTCGGCAGGTTTTTGCGAAATCGGCTTGTCTGGAAAGATTCGAATCCAAATGCGACCGCCACGTTTAATGTGTCGTGTCATCGCACGACGAGCCGCTTCGATCTGACGAGCAGTAATACGGCCACGCCCAATCGCCTTAAGGCCGAATTCACCAAAACTGACCTTTGCTCCACGAGTAGCCAAACCCGTATTCCGGCCCTTTTGTTCTTTACGATACTTTCTGCGTGCTGGTTGCAGCATAATTCTTACTCCTTACCTGCACGGTTAGCAGGGCGACGCGGCCTACGCTCGGGTTCAGGTGCAGCAACGGGCTTTTCACCGTTGCCGAGATTCTCACCTTTATATACCCACACCTTGATACCAATTATGCCGTACGTTGTACTGGCTTCTGAAAAGCCATAATCGATATCTGCGCGCAGGGTATGAAGAGGAACCCGGCCCTCCCGATACCATTCCGTTCTCGCAATTTCTGCTCCATTAAGCCGGCCAGCCGACATAATCTTGATGCCCTGAGCGCCAAATCGCATTGCGTTCTGCATCGCGCGTTTCATAGCGCGTCGAAACATGATCCGCTTTTCCAGCTGGTTTGCTATTGAATCAGAAATTAACTGAGCATCAACCTCAGGTTTTCTGACTTCTTCAATATTCAAAGTAATTGGCACCGACATCAAAGAACTTAATTGCTTACGAAGAGACTCGATATCCTCACCCTTTTTGCCGATAACAACACCAGGACGGGATGAGAAGAGTGTGATCCGTGCATTCTTGGCCGGTCGCTCGATGACGATCTTGCTAATAGATGCATGTGCCAATTTCTTCTTTAGAAACTCGCGTACTTTGATATCTTCATTCAACGTTGCTGCAAATGTTTTGCTATTTGCGAACCACTTGGATGTCCAGCCCCGGTTGACACTTAACCGGAAGCCAATCGGATGTATTTTCTGTCCCATTTGCCTTCTCTCAGTCGCCTACAGTCACAGTAATGTGACAAGTCGGTTTAACAATCCGATTACCACGACCCTTTGCCCTTGCCGTAAATCGCTTCAAACTCGGACCTTGATCGACGAATATGGTCTTAACGCTAAGCTCATCAATATCAGCACCTTCGTTATGTTCAGCGTTAGCAATCGCTGACTCAAGCACCTTTTTGATAGTAAAAGCAGCTTTTTGCGGAGAAAAGGCAAGGATATTTAACGCCTGATCAACAGATTTGCCTCGAACCAAGTCCGCGACAAGACGCGCCTTCTGAGATGAAAGTCGCGTACCACGTAATATTGCAGATACTTGCATCACATTTCTCCTTATTTCTTCTTGGTTTTCTTGTCGGCAGCATGACCTTTAAAGGTCCGTGTCAACGAGAACTCACCAAGTTTGTGACCAACCATGTTCTCGGTCACATATACAGGAATGTGCTGCTTACCATTATGCACAGCCACTGTAAGGCCAATGAAATCAGGCAATACAGTTGAACGACGAGACCAGGTTTTAATTGGCTTCTTATCCCCGGCAGCAATTGCCTTCTGAATTTTCTTAATCAGATGGCCATCAACAAAGGGGCCTTTTTTAACTGAACGAGCCATTTAATTTTACCCCTTATGCTTTATGACGCCGGCGAACGATCATGCTGTCCGTTCGTTTGTTGTTACGAGTGCGATAACCCTTAGTTGGTTGTCCCCAAGGCGATACGGGTACTCGTCCTTCACCAGTACGACCCTCGCCACCACCATGCGGGTGATCGACAGGATTCATTGCCGTGCCGCGTACTGTGGGTCGAATACCGCGCCAACGCATTGCACCCGCTTTACCATATGAACGAAGACTATGCTCTTCATTCCCAACTTCACCTAAGGTAGCCCGACAGTCAATATGCACTTTGCGGATTTCACCTGAACGTAGGCGCAACTGGGCATAGGAGCCTTCGCGAGCAAGCAACTGAACGCTAGTACCTGCCGATCTAGAGATCTGAGCACCTTTACCCGGAAGCATCTCAACACAATGAATGGTAGAACCCACCGGGATATTACGCAGCGGAAGGCAGTTTCCAGGCTTGATAGGAGCCTCTGAACCACTCAACAGAGCAGCGCCGACTTCAACGCCACGAGGTGCAATGATATATCGCCGTTCGCCATCTACATAACACAACAATGCCAAATGCGCACTCCGGTTCGGATCGTATTCAATGCGTTCGACCTTGGCGACGATGCCATCCTTGTTTCGCTTGAAATCAACAAGACGATAGTGCTGCTTGTGCCCACCACCTTTATGACGAGTGGTGATATGACCGTTATTATTACGTCCAGATTTGCGATTCTGCTTTTCGACCAGGCTAGCAACAGGCCGTCCTTTGTGCAGTCCAGGTGTCACAACTTTTACAACTGCGCGACGACCAGCAGAGGTCGGTTTGACTTTAACCAACATGATTTATTCTCCTGCCGCGAAGTTGAGTTCTTGGCCTGGCTTAAGGCTAACAAAGGCTTTTTTCCAACTAGAACGCGTACCGGTAAAGCGGCCGAATTTTTTGGTCTTACCTTTGACATTAGAAATTGTTACACCCTTGACCTGAACCTTGAACAGTAATTCAACTGCTGCCTTGACTTCAGGTTTAGTAGCGGTGGTAGCTACGCGGAAAATAACTTGTTCGCGCTTATCAGCCAACATCGTCGCTTTCTCGGAGATTACCGGAGCGAGGATGATCTGAAGCAAACGCTCCTCTTTCATCAGCGCGGTCTTCATGCGTAAATCTCCTCGAGCGACTTGACCGCTTCACGTGTCATCAGAACCTGATCATAACGAACTAGGCTTACAGGGTCCGTTTGATGGGGTTCGAGAACTAATACATGGTGCATATTTCGTGCCGACAACCACAAGTTGTCATCAACAACCGAATCAATAATTAGTACACGGTTTGAAATACCTAGAGTCTTAAGTTTTTCAGCAAGAACCTTAGTCCGCGGAATATCGACACCCAGGCTTTCGATCACCGTCAAACGCCCATCCTGAACGAGTTTAGAAAAAATCGATGCAATGCCGGCTCGATACATTTTACGATTAACTTTTTGAGAAAAATTCTCATCAGGTTTATTCGGGAATGCACGACCACCGCCACGCCAGATGGGGGAGGATGTCATACCGGCACGAGCACGGCCAGTACCCTTCTGTTTAAACGGTTTTTTCGTGCTATGCCTTACTTCGGCACGCGTCAACTGAGCGCGATCTCCCGTTCTGGCGTTGGCCATGAACGCGGTAATCAATTGATGAACCAAGGACTCGTTATATTCACGACCAAACAAGGCATCAGATGCGGTAAGTGAACCTGCACTTTGCCCATCTTGACTAATTAATTTAAGTTCCATCAAGCCACCCCCTTCACGGCAGGGCTAACTATCACATTACCCCCTTTTGAACCAGGCACAGCACCTTTAATGAGGAGTAATTGACGCTCCATATCAACCCGTACGATTTCCAGATTCTGGATAGTTCTATTCACTGCGCCGAGGTGACCAGACATACGCTTGCCAGGGAAAATACGACCAGGGTCTTGCGCCTGTCCGATCGAACCCGGTACGTTATGTGACCGCGAATTGCCGTGCGTTGCCCGCTGGGACTTGAAATGATGCCGCTTAATGGTGCCAGCGAAACCTTTACCCTGCGTAACACCGGAAACGTCAACCATTTGACCTGGCTGGAAGATTTCCGCAGAAATTGCGGCCCCGGGTTGGTAGTTACCAACAATTTCCGAGCTGACAAGAAATTCCATCATGCCCGCTGCAGCATCAACGCCAGCCTTGGCAAGATGGCCCGCCACAGGTTGAGTGATACGACTGGGTTTACGTGAACCAAAGGCAACCTGAAGCGCGGTATACCCATCCGTGCTGGTCGTCTTGACTTGGCTTACGCGATTATTTGACACGTCCAACACCGTTACAGGAATGGAAACCCCATCCTCTGTAAAAATGCGGGTCATGCCAATCTTGCGACCGACAAGGCCTAAACTCATTTTATATTTCCTTCATAGGTGCCGACTTCAATTGGCCGACAAATTTACATTTGGAGAATAAATCTCCAGACAAACAGAATTTATTGAAGCTTGATTTCCACATCTACACCAGCGGGAAGATCAAGTTTCATCAACGCATCGACAGTTTTATCAGTCGGGTCAACGATATCCATCAAGCGCTTATGCGTGCGGATTTCAAGTTGATCACGAGAAGATTTATTGACGTGGGGTGAACGCAGAATATCGAAGCGCTCGATTGACGTGGGCAGCGGAACTGGGCCTTTGACAACCGCACCTGTGCGTTTGGCAGTATCGACGATTTCCATAGCCGACTGATCAATCAACTTGTAATCATAGGCTTTGAGACGAATTCGAATTTTTTGGCTTTGCATATTATTGGCCCTGATTACTCAATGATTTTGGCGACGACACCAGCACCGACGGTACGACCGCCCTCACGGATGGCGA
>JASJPG010000080.1:0-9510 GCA_031426815.1 Hydrogenophilaceae bacterium | reverse complement strand
TGTTGCTGACTTCGCGCCTTGGAAGGCGCTCCTACGACAGCAGCTGTTTCGTCATTCCCGTGTTGGCGGGAACCTAGTTGGTTCAATATCCTGGTCGCTGTAGGTGCGAATTAATTCGCACCTACGATTCGTTAGCGCGATGTTCTGGTTTGCTGCAACTCGCCTTAATCCTCCAGGCGGTACTCCACATAAGCGCGGTCGCGCGCTTGGCGGACCCAGTCTTCGAAGGCTTCTTCCGATTTGCGTTCGCGGATGGCGCGGCGGGCTTCGAGGCGTTTGCGTTCTTGTGTGACGTCCTGATCGCGTCGTTCCAGCACCTGGATCAGGTGCCAGCCGAACGGCGATTGCACCGGGGCGGAGACTTCGTTCGGTTTCAGGCTGTCCATCATGCGTTCGAACTCAGGCACGGTGTCGCCCGGATTCAGCCAGGTCAGATCGCCGCCGCGACTGGCGGAGAGGTCGTCGGAATGCAGCTTGGCCAGTTCGGCGAAATCGGCACCGTTTTCGATGCGCTCCTTGAGCAGCAGCAGTCGCGTCCTGGCGTCGCTGTTGCCGACCACTTCGTTGGTCTTGACCAAGATGTGGCGCGCATGGGTTTGCTTGACCACGGTCTGCACATTCTTGCCGCGCTTATCGAGCAGCTTGAGGATGTGGTAACCGTTGCCGCTCTTCAGCACCGGCGACAGATCGCCGGTTTTCATGTCGCGCAGTGCGCCGGCATAGAGGCCGGGCAGCTGGGCTTCGCTGCGCCAGCCGAGGGCGCCGCCCTGCACCGCATTCTGGGTATCGGAGTAGGCCGCCGAAACCTGCACGAAATCGGCGCCGGCCTTGAGTTCGCTCAGCGCTTTTTCCGCCTTGTCCTTCAGTTCGGCCAGCTTTTCCGGGCTGGCGCCTTCCGGCGTCAACACCAGAATGTGGGCCAGCTTGAATTCATCCTGCTGGTTGGTCATTTGCGAGGCATTGGCGAGGAAATTGTCGATTTCCGCATCGGTGATGACCAGTTTGTTGTCGACCTCGCGTTCCTTCAGCCGCGCGATGGTCATCTCGGACTTGATCTGTTCGCGGAATGCGCCGAAGTCGGTGCCTTCGGCTTCCAATGCTTTGCGGAAGGCTTCCGGAGTCATGCTGTTGCCCTGCGCGATGCGGGCGATGGCGCGGTCGAGGGCGAGGCCTTCGAAGCGGATATTGGTGTCTTCCGCAATCTGCATCAGCACCTTTTCGGTGATCATGCGTTCGAGCAATTGCTTTTCCAGCAAACGACGCGGCGGCAGCGCGGTTTTCTGTCCGGCAAGCTGACGCAAGGCCTGTTCCAGGCGGCCTTTCAGTTCATGGTCGGTGATCACGGCGTTGTTCACGACCGCGACGATGCGGTCGATTTCCACCGGTGCGGCGCTTGCAGCGCAGTGCAGCGTGGCGGCGAACAGGACGACAAGCAGGTTGATTCCTGCGCGTACTGCCCGGGATTTATTCTGGGAATTCGCTACTTTGGGCATAACCGGTAATGCTCCGTTTCAGGAGTTCGAGAGGATTCGGACCGAGTTTGGTCAGACCGCGCAATTCGAGTTGCAGGAAGAAAGCGCTGGTGGAGGTCGTTTCGGTGGTGGCCAATTGCTGCATGACGCCGCGTAGCGACCAACAGCCCGCGTTGTATTCGAAGCCGGCCAGACCTTCCACGATGCGCGTGTCCTTGATCGAGTAATTGAGTCGACCGAGTCCGTACCATTTCGGCGCCAACGGCCACTGGAAGGAGAGATCGATCTGATTCAAACCGCCCTGGGCCAGCGAGCCGTGCGTGTAACGGTAGTCGGCATTGAACAGGCGGCCGGGACCGTCACGCCAGGTGCCGCCGACACTGGCTTTGGTCAGGTTGCCTTCGCCGGTGTCGTATTGAATGCCGCCATTCAGTCGCAGTTTGGGGGTGATCTGGCCGCTGACCTGGGCGAGGAGTTCCGTCGAGTTGTCGGAACGCGCTATCTGCCCCGGCAAGGTGACGCGTTGACTGGAGAAGAAATAACGTTGTCCGAGGGTGACTTGCAGCCGTTCGGCGCCACTGCCCGGTTCGAGGAAGCGCGAGGTCACCGCCAGGGTGAGCTGATTGGCATCGTTGATGCGGTCGACGCCGATGTACTGGTTTTCGGCGAACAACTGGTCGAGCGAAAGATCGCGATTGCTGCTGTCGAAAACCGGAATGCGGCTCTGGTCGCGATACGGGATATAGACGTAATAAGCGCGCGGTTCGAGCGTCTGAATGTAGTTGCTGCCACGAAAATCCCATTCACGCTCCAGGAACAGGCTCGAATCGAGGCTGAACATGGGCAGGCTGCGTGTTGTCGCCTTGGCGAAACTGCCGCTCGCCGGCAAGGCCAGACTATCGGACAGGCCAAGTGTGGCGTCATCCAGGGCATAGTGGCTGAGATACCAGCCCAGGCGCGGCGTCACCACCGAATAGGGCGTCTGGAAAGGGAAACTCAGGCCGGGATTGGCATGCAATCGCGCACCCTGCACGCGGCTGCTGCCGCGATGATCGAAATAGACAATTTCGCCGTTGACATCGAAACGCGCCCCGGCTTCGCTTGTCTCCGCATCGCCCCAAAGGCGGTCGCGTATCGCGGTCAGGGTGACTTGCGGCAGACGGCTGTAGGGTTCGACAATCGGCGCAGCCGGATCCTGCAAGGTCTGGTAAGTCTGCACCAGGCCGCTCGCCTGCCACCAACCGGCGTTGAAATTGATGTTTGCCTGGCGTGGCAGATTGACCTGGGAAGTCTGGTTGACCGAACTGGACAGATCGGCGAAGTAACTGTCGTCGGAAACAACGTCGTATTCCATTGCGCCGGACCAACGCGCATCGAAGCGCTGCCGATGTCGTAGGGTGAATCGGTAGCGATTGCTGTCGGTAGATCGGTCGTTGGGCAGCATTTCTCCGCTCAATTCGCCACTGTAGGCAGGCTCCAGGTAACGGAATTCGCCGCCGACCTGCAGACCGCGCTTGGTCATCACACGTGGCGTGATGGTGGCATCGCGATTGGGCGCGATATTCCAGTACCAGGGCGTCATCAATTCCAGGCCGCGCGCGTCCGATGCGCCGTAGGTCGGCGCCAGGAAGCCGCTCTTGCGTTTGTCATCGAGGGCGAAATCCATCCAGGGCGTGTACAGGATCGGGATGTTCATATAACGCACCTGCACCTGGCGCGCAGACCCCAGGCTGCTGATGTAGTCGAGCTGAAGATCGTCCATCTGCAGCACCCAGTCCTGATTTCCAGGTGGGCAGGAGGTATAGGTGGCGTCATCCATGCGGTACACATCCGGGCCGGCGAAGGTCAGGGTTTCCGCAGTGCCGCGCACGCGTTTGCCTTCCGGACTGACAAACTGGAAGCGCACGTCCTGCATGTCGCCCAGGCGCTCTTCCAGCTTCAGTTTCAGCGTACTGCCTTCGAGCAGATCCCGGTTGCGGGTAAACACCACGTTGCCGCGCGCCTCGGCGAGATCGGTAGCTTCGTCGTAACGCAGCCAGTCCGCCTCCAGTTGCTCGCGCAGATTACGCAGGATCACCTTGCCCTCGGCCACCATTTCGCGATGGTCGTGCCCCGAGATGAGATCGGCTTCGACGTGCGTCGGTCCGGGCGCCGGCTTGCCGGCAGGACTGGCGGGCGATAAACGGCCGCTGCTCTTGAGCTGCACGGAAGGGTCGGCGAATGCCTCCGCGCAAGCCGCCGTCAGGCACAGGGAGAGGAACAAGCGCGCAAATGGCGGGACAACGCGGGGCGCGGCTGGCGGCATATCGGGGAATGTTAGAATTTGTCGGATTTTTTGACCGACGGATTATAGCTTTGGAACGCTCAGAACACCCTGAACACCTTGAATGTCTGACCGCCTGGTTGCACACGGTACTCCCCGCGCCACTGCTCGATTTGAAGCCGGCTTCCGCCGATGCCAGTTTTCGCCGCTACTTCCGCGCCGGCACCGCGGCAGGCAGTTTCATCGTGATGGACGCGCCGCCCAGCCATGAAGACTGCAAGCCGTTTCTGCATGTCGCGCGTCTGTTCCGCGCTGCCGGCGCCAATACGCCGGAAATCCTGGCCGAGAATCTGGCGGAAGGATTCCTGCTGCTGACCGACTTCGGCGACACCACTTATCTGGCCGCGCTGGAGCAGGATGCGGGCGACGCCGATCGTCTCTATCGCGACGCCAACGCCGCCTTGATCAAGATACAAAGCGCCAGTCGAGCGGATGAACTGCCGGTCTACGACGCCGAATTGTTGTTGCGCGAGCTGCGTTTGTTCCCGGATTGGTATCTGGCCCGCCACCTCGGCATCACGCTCGATGCCGCACAGCAACAGGTGCTCGACACCACCTTCGCCAACATCCTCGCCAACAATCTGGCGCAGCCGCAGGTCTACGTGCATCGCGACTGGCACTCGCGCAACCTGATGCTGACCGAGGGTGGCAAACCCGGCGGCAACCCCGGCGTACTCGACTTCCAAGACGCGGTCTTTGGCCCGATCACCTACGACCTAGCCTCCATTTACAAGGACGCCTACATCCGCTGGGACGAGGACCGTGTGCTCGACTGGCTGGTGCGTTACTGGGAAGCTGCCCGCCGCGCCGGTCTGCCGGTACATGCCGATTTCGGCGCGTTTTACCGCGACTTCGAATGGATGGGCGTGCAGCGCCACATCAAGGTGCTCGGCATCTTCGCGCGCCTGTGCCACCGCGACGGCAAGACCGGCTACCTGAAAGACATGCCGCTGGTGATGGACTATCTGCGCCGTGCCTGCGCCCGCTACAACGGCCTCGGTGACTTCCTGCGCCTGCTCGACGCCATTGAAGGCAAGCAGGCCGCGGTGGGTTACACGTTCTGATGCTGCCACCCGCGCGCTTCAAGGCGATGATCCTCGCGGCCGGACTGGGCGAACGCATGCGTCCGCTCACCGACCACACGCCGAAACCGCTGCTGCAAGCAGGCGGCAAGGCGCTGATCGTCTGGCAGATCGAACGCCTGCGCGCCGCCGGCTTCGTCGATCTGGTCATCAACCATGCGCATCTGGGCCAGCAGATCGAGGACTTCCTCGGCGACGGCGCGGCGTACGGCGTGCGCATCCAGTATTCGCGCGAGCCGGAACCGCTGGAAACCGCCGGCGGCATCGCCACCGCGCGTGAGTTGCTGGGCAATGCGCCGTTTCTGGTGACCAACGGCGACGTCTATGCCGAGTTCGACTACACCCGCCTGCTGCCGGTGCTGGCCGAGATGGCCAGCGCCCCGCAACACCAGGCGCATCTGGTGTTGGTCGACAACCCGCCGCATCACCCGGAAGGCGACTTTGCCCTCGTCGCAGGACGAGTCAGCGTCCCGCCCACGCACGCCATCGGCAAGTTCACTTTTTCCGGCATCGGCTGCTACCAGCCGAGCTTGTTTGCCGGCCTCATGCCCGGCAACAAAGCCAAACTCGCCCCGCTGCTGACCGCCGCGATGCTCGAAGCCCGGGTCAGCGGCGAGCATTTTTCCGGACGCTGGGAAGATGTGGGAACCCCGGCACGCTTGGCGGCTCTGGATAGTGAACTCAGCGAATCGAAGGAACACCATGCAGCCTGACCTCGCCATCCACCGCGCCCGCCGCGACCGCGTCATCGAAAAAATGGGGACCGGCGTACTGGTACTCGCCACCGCGCCGGAAGTCATCCGCAACCGCGACGCGCACTTCCCGTATCGCTACGACAGCCACTTCCATTACCTGACCGCCTTCCCGGAACCTGAAGCCGTGCTGGTATTGGTCTCTGCTCCTGAGCCGAAGCAGATCCTGTTCTGCCGCGAAAAGAACATGGAACGGGAAATCTGGGATGGTTTCCGCTTCGGCCCGGAAGCCGCGTTGGAGACGTTCCGTTTCGACGCAACCTTCGCTTACGACAAGCTGGACGAAGAACTGCCCAAACTGCTGGAAAACCAGCCGACGCTGCATTACGCCATCGGCTTCGACGCGGCCTGGGATGCGCGCATGCTGGGCTGGCTCAATGCGGTGCGAGCGAAGGGACGCAGCGGTGTCAGCGCGCCAGCTGCGCTGCTCGATGCGCGCGCCATCGTCGACGAGATGCGGCTGATCAAGGACGCCCACGAACTCGCGTTGATGCAGCGCGCCGCCGACATTTCCTCCGCCGGCCACCGCGCCGCGCTGCGCGCCTGCAAGCCCGGTATGGGCGAATGGGAAATCGAAGCGGAACTGCTCTATCACTTCCGCAAAGGCGGTTGCCAGGCGCCCGCCTACACCTCCATCGTCGCCGGTGGCGCCAATGCCTGCGTGCTGCATTACGTCGGCAACGACCAGCCGCTGCATGCCGGCGATCTGTTGTTGATCGACGCGGCCGGCGAGTACCACGGCTACGCGGCGGACATCACCCGCACGTTCCCGGTGAGCGGCCGCTTCAGCCCGGCGCAACGCGACATCTACGAAATCGTGCTGGCCGCCCAGTTCGCCGCCATCGCCGCGGTGAAGCCGGGCAACACCTGGAATGCGCCGCACGATGCCGCGTTGCGTGTGCTGACCCAGGGCATGCGCGACCTGAAATTGCTCGACGGCGAACTCGACGGCCTGCTCGAACAGGAAGCCTACAAGCCGTTCTACATGCATAAGACCGGCCACTGGCTGGGCATGGATGTGCATGATGTTGGCGACTACAAGATCGACAATGAATGGCGCCCCCTGCAAGCCGGCATGACGCTGACCGTCGAGCCCGGCTTGTACATCCGGCCGTCGGAAGACGTGCCGAAAGCATTCTGGAACATCGGCATCCGCATCGAAGACGATGTCGTGGTGACCGAAAGCGGCTGCCACGTTCTGACTTCGGCGGCGCTGAAAACCATCACCGACATCGAAGAGGCCATGGCGCATGGATCACGTTGATATTGCCATCGTCGGCGGCGGCCCGGTCGGCGCGGCGCTGGCGGCCGGGCTGGAAGGTTCGGGTTTGTCGGTCGCGATTCTGGAAGCGCGAGTGTTGCGAAACCAGAAGCTGGAAGCCCCCGACCCGCGCGCGCTGGCCTTGTCGCAAGGCGCCCACCTGATCCTGAACCGCTTGGGCGCCTGGGATGCGCTGAAGCCGCACGCCACCGCCATCGAGAGCATCCATGTTTCGCAACGCGGCGGCCTCGGCCGCGCCGTACTGACCGCACAGGACGTCGGCGCGTCGGCCTTGGGCTACGTCGCGGAATACGGCGATCTCTACGCCGCGCTGGCGGCGCGCATGGAAAACTGTGCTGCCGGTAACAACACGACGCTGCTGACCGGCGCGCGCGTCACCGACGTCAAAGCCACCGCTGGCTACGGCATGGTCGGCTATCGACACGATGGTTCGGAAAAAACACTGACCGCCGCTCTGGTGGTCTTGTCCGAGGGCGGCAAAAGCCTGCCGGCGGCGCTGCGCGAGGACAAGGATTACGGCCAGACCGCCGTGGTCTGCACGGTCAAGACACAACAGCCGCACGGGCATCGCGCCTACGAGCGGTTCACGCCGGACGGCCCGATTGCGTTGCTGCCGCTGGGAGAGGACTACGCGCTGGTGTGGACCACGCCGAACGACCAGCTCGAAGCGCGACTGGCGCTGTCCGATGCGGAATTTCTGGCGCAACTGCAAAGTACGTTCGGCGACCGCCAGGGCCGCTTTCTCGCCGCCAGCCCACGCGCATCGTTCCCACTCAAGCTGTTGCTGGCGGCCGCCTCGCCGTCTCCACGCATCCTGCGCATCGGCAACGCCGCGCACACGCTGCACCCGGTGGCCGGACAAGGCTTCAATCTGGGCGTGCGCGATGCCTGGAAACTGGCCGAAACGCTCCTCGACACGCCGCGCGAACGGATCGGCGAAGCCGCGTTCTCGCGGCGCTACGAAAAAACCCGCCAATTCGATATCGCCGGCGGCAGCCTGATGACCGACATCCTGGTCGAGACCTTTTCCAACGATCGCTTCCTGCTCAAACATGCGCGCGGTGCGGCACTCGCCCTGCTCGATCTGGCGCCGCCGCTGAAATCGCTGTTCGCGCGCAAGATGATGTTCGGCGCGCAGGCCTGGTAGCTCAGATCCGGTTGGTGAAGCGGTAGCCGAGCGGCAGGCCCAGCGTGTCGGCCCAGATGTTCTTCGCCCAGCCGCGCATCATGATGAATTCCTGCGCACTTTCCTGCGCCGAAACGCCGCCGCCGGGCTGCACTTCCATGCCGTTGTCCGCCGGCTGATAGCGGAACACGGTGGCGACGTGGAAGGCGGTATGGTCGGTGCTGGCCGAATAGCAGGTGCTGGTGACCACCGGCGCCGGGTCGGGCTGGCGGCCATTGAAGATCTCCACCAGCGCCGAGGCGCATAGCTTGCCGCTGTTGTTGGCCAGCGCGCCGGCTTTCGACAGATTGGACAGGATCGAGTCGCCCAGGATGTGCACGTTGGGTACTTCGGTCGATTCCATCGTGCGGTAATCGACCGGGCACCAGCTGCCGTTGTCGCCAGTGCGCGCGCCGATCGGCGCGGTGATCGCGGCGGCGCGCATCGGCGGAATCAGATTGATCACATCGCCTTTGACGTCCTCGAATTCGGTGCTGATTTTCATCGCCTTGACGTCGAGCGAACTGACCACATTGTTCGGACGGTAGTCGATCAGGCTGTTCTCCGTGCCGAAGCCGTAGTGCTTTTTCCAGGCGGTGGTAAACAGCGCTTTTTTCGAAATGATGTCTTCGTTGGCGTCGAGCAGGATGACCTTGCTGCGCGGCTTGGCCTGCTTGAAATAGTGCGCGATCAGACTGGCGCGTTCATAAGGCGCGGGCGGACAGCGGAACGGCGCGCGCGGCATGGCGAGCACGAACACGCCGCCATCCGGCATCGCTTCGAGTTGCTTGCGCAATACGCCGGTCTGCTCAGGACCGGCTTTCCAGGCATGTTTGACGGACTTCTGCGCGGCGGCGTCGTAACCCTGAATCTGATCGAACATCAGTTCGACGCCCGCCGCGAGCACCAGGCGGTCATAGCTGAAGCTGCTGCCGCCGGCGGTGGTGACGCTACGCTTGGCCGGATCGATGGCGGTCACCGTGTCTGGCACGAAGCGATCCACCGCGGATTGGAGATAGCGGTAGGGAAACGTGATGTCTGTCAGCTTGTTCAACCCGGCGAGGACGGTGTTGGACATCGGGCAGGAAACGAACTGCGCGTTCGGCTCGATCAACGTGACCTCGACGCGGGGTTCCCACAATTTCAGATATCGCGCGCAGGCGGCACCGCCAAAACCGGCGCCGACGATGACCACCTTCGGCCGCGCCTTGGCGATGCTCGGCGCGGCATGCGCGCCCAGGCCAAGTGCGCTGGCAAGACCGCCGGCGGCGAGCAGGAACTGACGGCGATCCAGGGGCATGGCGACTCCTCAAATGAAATGGGGCTGGCATCGGTGTACCGATGCCAGCCCCGAAGGATAGAGGGAAAACCTCAGCCGAACAGCAGGCCGTTTATCCTCTTGACGAAGCCGGCCGGATCGGCCAACTGGCCGCC
>JASJPG010000079.1:0-1890 GCA_031426815.1 Hydrogenophilaceae bacterium | reverse complement strand
AGACCGAGCCGCTGGTCAAGTACTACTCCGACTGGGGCAATTCCGGTGCTGCCGGTTCGCCCCAGTACTTCAAGGTCTCCGGCGTCGGCTCGGTCGACGGTATCCGCGATGCCTGCTTCGCCGCGCTGGATTCGGTGAAGAAATAAGCTATGAGTATTCCCGGTTTTACTTCTTCGGACCTGTCCCTTGCGCGCGCGACGCTGAAGGAGCGTTTCGGCTTCGAGGTGGACGTGCAGGAAGCGGAGACGGAAGTTCGTCTGAATGTCGGCGACCGGGAACTCGCGCAGTGCCCTGCTATTTACTGGCAGGTCGAGAAATGTTCCTTCGTGGTTGCGAAGACGGGGCCGGCGGGTTATCGCGCCATGTTCTTCTATTCCATCAAGGACCGTTTCGGCACGGCCAAGGAAGAGTACGACAACCTGGGCGACTGTCTGATCACCCTGCTCAAAGTGCAGGAGAAGGAACACGCGCGGCGCCAACAGGAAAGCGGCATCCGTTAAGAACACCGTAAGGGTGCGCCATGCGCGCCATCAACGCGGTGCGCATGGCGCACCCTACGAATCAGGAGTGAACATGACCATCAAGAACGCCTTTTACGCACAATCCGGCGGTGTCACCGCCGTCATCAACGCTTCCGCCTGCGGCGTCATCGAGACCGCCCGCAAATTTGCCGACAAGATCGGCACCGTCTACGCCGGCCGTAACGGCATCATCGGCGCGCTGACCGAAGATCTGATCGACACCAGCAAGGAATCCGACGCCGATATCGCCGCGCTGCGTTCCACTCCGTCCGGCGCCTTCGGTTCCTGCCGTTTCAAGATGAAGAGTCTGGAAGCCAACAAGCGCGAATACGCGCGCCTGATCGAAGTCTTCAAAGCCCACAACATCGGCTACTTCTTCTACAACGGCGGCGGCGACTCTGCCGACACCTGTTTCAAGGTCTCCCAGCTGTCCGAAGCGATGGGCTATCCGATCCAGGCCATCCACGTGCCGAAGACCGTCGACAACGATTTGCCGATCACCGACTGCTGCCCCGGTTTCGGCTCGGTCGCCAAGTACATCGCCGTGTCCACGCTGGAAGCCTCGTTCGACGTCAAGTCGATGGCGAAGACTTCCACCAAGATCTTCGTGGTTGAAGTGATGGGCCGCCACGCCGGCTGGATCGCCGCTGCCGGCGGCTTGGTTGCCGACCAGGGCATCCCGGTCGTCATCCTGTTCCCGGAAATCGAATTCGATCAGGCCAAGTTCCTCGCCAAGGTCGACGCCAACGTGAAAGAGCATGGTTTCTGCACCGTGGTCGTGTCCGAAGGCTGTCATTACCCGGACGGCAAATTCCTCGCCGAGCAGGGCACCCGCGACGCTTTCGGCCACGCCCAACTGGGCGGTGCCGCACCGGTGGTCGCCAACATGATCAAGGACGCGCTGGGCTACAAGTTCCACTGGGCCGTGGCCGACTACCTGCAACGCGCCGCCCGTCACATCGCTTCCAAGACCGACGTCGAGCAGGCCTACGCGCTGGGCCAGGCCGCGGTCGATCTGGCTTTGGCCGGCAAGAACTCGGTCATGCCGACAGTCGTGCGTCTGCAGGACATGCCGTACAAGTGGGAAATCGGTGCGGCCGAACTGAAGGATGTGGCCAACGTCGAGAAATTCATGCCGCGCGACTTCATCAGCGAAGACGGTTACGGCATTACCGACAAGTGTCGTAACTACCTGACCGGCTTGATCCAGGGCGAGGACTACCCGGCTTACGAAAACGGTTTGCCCCGCTATGTCACGATGCAGAACGTGGCAGTCGCGAAAAAACTGCCTGAGTTCACGCTGTAAGCTAACCGATATCAAGGGCGCCGCAAGCGCCCTTGTTCATTATTGCGCCCTTGTTTATTCCGA
>JASJPG010000078.1:0-44012 GCA_031426815.1 Hydrogenophilaceae bacterium | reverse complement strand
GCATTCCGAGTTCCCCATGCGCGTTTACCTGTCGATTTGTGTCATCGCTTTGGCGTTCAGCGGCTGCAGTCTGCTGCCCGGCAAGCCGGATAAGCCGGCTCAACCCGAGCCGCCTGTCGTTGCCCCACCGGTAGCTCCGCTGCCAGCGCTCCCTTTGCCGGAGCCGAGCACTACGCCTTCCAGCCTCCCGTCGGAACCGATCAAACCGATTCCGACCGCCATGCCCTGGCTGAAAACCGCGCAATGGGAGCAGCTGCCTGGTTGGCGCGATGACGATCTGACGCTGGCCTGGCCAGCCTTTCTGCAATCCTGCCGCGGCTTGAAAAATAATCCGGCCTGGAACACCGTTTGCCAAGCGGCGCTGTTGCAAGCGCCGCTGCCTGATGGCGCGAGCATCCGGGCATTCTTCGAGCAACATTTCCAACCCTGGCAAATGAATCAGGCCGAAGGCGGCGTCGATGGGCTAGTTACCGGGTATTACGAACCGTTGTTGCGCGGCAGTCGCAGCGCATCGCCGAAATATCGCTATCCGATCTATGCCGCGCCGGAAGATCTGTTGGTGGTCGATCTCGCCAACCTTTATCCAGAACTGAAAAACCTGCGCCTGCGCGGCCGTTTGCAGGGCAACAAGGTGGTGCCCTATTTCAGCCGGGCGGAAATCGAGGCTGGCGTAGCACCTGTGCGCGGCAAGGAACTGGCCTGGGTGGACGACGCGGTGGAATTGTTCTTCCTGCAGATTCAAGGCTCCGGTCGGGTCAAACTGGAGAACGGCGATACGGTACGCATCGGTTATGCCGATCAAAATGGCCATCCCTATCGTTCCATCGGCAAGTGGCTGATCGAAAAGGGAGAAATGACCCTGGACAAGGCCTCGATGCAAGGCATCAAGGACTGGGCGCGGCGCAATCCGGAGCGTTTGCCGGAGTTGCTCAACGCCAACCCGAGTTACGTCTTTTTCCGTGAGCTCCCCAATCATCTTGCCGGCCCGCTCGGCGCCTTGGGCGTACCGCTCACGGCGGAGCGCAGCATCGCCATTGACCCGCGTGGCACGCCCCTCGGCGCACCGGTCTGGCTGGCGACCACGCGCCCCAACTCCACTGAAACCCTGAACCGTTTGATGCTGGCGCAGGATACCGGCGGCGCCATTCGCGGCAATGTGCGCGCCGATTTCTTCTGGGGTTTCGGCGACGAGGCCGGCAAGCAGGCCGGCGGCATGAAGCAGAAGGGTCGCATGTGGCTGCTGCTGCCACGCGACTTCCCGTTGATTGTCGCGGGTCCTAATCCTTGAGTTTGAATTCCACCCGCATGTAAGCCTGATAACGCACCGGACGGCCCTCTTTCAGCGCCGGCCGGAAATGGGCATTGCGAAATGCCGCCAAGGCGGCTTCGTCGAATACACCCGGTGGCGTTGCTTCGACCACCTCGGCCGATTGCACGCGCCCCAGATCGTCGATCTTCAACATCAGTTTGAGCGTGCCCTCGATTTCACGTTGCTTGGCCTCCTCCGGATAAGCCGGCTCGATGAGACCGATCGCCTTTGGGTGAACGTCGACCTGGCGCGCCAAATACCAAGTGGTATCGATGCCGAGCGGCAAACTCGGCAAACCGATGGCCTGCGGCCCACTGCGTGACGGCTCGGCGGACTTGGCGGCAGGCGCCACCTCGGCAGTCGCGGTAGTGGCGACCGGCGCCGACGCCACAGACGGCGAAGGGCTCGGCGGTGGGAGGTTCGGCGCCACAACGCTTTCCGTGACCGGCGCCGGCAATTGCGGAATCGGCGGCGCCGGCGAAGGTGTGCTCGCCGTCAGCAACGCCTCGGGCAGGTGGGATTGGACCGCCACTGCGGCTTCGGCGACCACTGCCGGGCTCGCCGGTTGCAAGCGCGCATTGATGACCACCGTGTGGCGAACGCTGGATCCCGGTGCAGGCTGGAAAAGCTCGGCGATGGCGAGATGCAGTGCGAGCGAAATCAGCAAACCCTGTGCAATCGGTTCGCGCAGCCATCCGGCCATGCGTTTACCCACGCGCTGCCCCACCTCGTCTGGTGAAATTCCGACCTTCATGGCAGCAGTATAAAGTCCTCATTCGCAGGTTCACGCGGACCCGCTATGCTCGGCTTCCCAAATATGCAGGAGCTTGTCCATGCGACGCCATGTTCTGATCTGCGCGCTGCTGTTGAATCTGGCTGGAATCTCGACGCTCAGCCTGGCCGATCCCATCGAGATTCGCAGCGTCACCCTCAAGGCGGGCGATGTCGACGTGCCCGCGGAAGTCGCCGTGCCGGCGGGAAAAGGCCCGTTTCCGCCAGTGCTGTTCATCCATGCCAAACGCGGTTACGACGAAAACGAACGCCGCCATATCAGCGAACTCGCGCAGCAAGGCTTTCTCGTCGTCGCTCCCGAATGGCAAAGCGGCCGCATGATCGAACGCTGGCCGGCGGAACACAATCCGGCGACCGAACTCGATGTCGAAGCCGGCCTCGATTATCTGATGGCCCTGCCGGAAGCCTGCAAAACACCGGTCGGCATCGTCGCACTGTCGCGCGGCCCCTACTACGCGATTCGCCTGGCCGCCAAGCGCGGCAAGGATGTTGCGGCCATCGTCAGCTATTACGGCCACATGCAAAACCCCAATGCGCCGGAACCGGACCAGTTGTTCCGCATTGCCCCGGAAATCATGCAGATCAACACGCCGATGCTGTTTCTGATCGGCGAGCAGGATTTCGAATTGCGCCGCATCAATGGCGGCCGCGCTTTTTACGCGTTGTGGGAACGCGGCATTCCGGTCGAGTACCAGGTCTACCCGATGGCCCGCCGTGCCTTCGATTTCCGCGCCGATCAGACGCCGGAAGAAAAAATCGCCACACGCCATGCCCGGCAGAGCGCAAAAACCTGGCTCGACCGCTGGATCGCCACGGCACAATGCAAATGAACCGGCATTAATCGATTTCGCCGTCGCGATAGAACCAGCGTCCATCGATGCGTTCGAAACGGCTGGTTTCATGCAAGCGGAACGCGCGGCCGTTGATTTTGTAACGGGCGACAAATTCCACCAATGCATTGCATGCATCAACGTCGATCCGGCGTTTGATCGACAAACCCAGCCATTTCGGTCGCTCCGCGTGATCGAAATGCATGCTGGGCGGCCGGGTATCCGGGTGCCAGGTGGCGAGCAGGTATGCCGCGTCTTCCAGCACATAAGCCGTGTAGCGCGAACGCATCAGCGCTGCCGCGGAATCGGGCCAGGCAATGCCGGCGAGATAGCGTTGGCAACACGCTTGCAATGCGACACCGGAGCCACAGGGACACGGCATGTTTTCTGCTGAGCGGGACATGGCGACGTTAATAATGTTCAGCGATCAGCAATGGACCGCTTGGCTGCTTGCGCAATTTCTTCGGAGGTCATCGCCTGCTTGTTGCGTTCGAACTCGTCGCGTCCGCGGGGATGGCCATGTTTGGCAGCCATTTCCAGCCAGATATAAGCGGATATCCGATCCTTTTGCGGGGCAAAACGGCTGAGATAAATTTCGCCCAAGGCAAAATAGGCGTCCAGATACCCCTGTTTTGCCGCCTGGGCATAGTGCGCCACCGCCTCGTCGTACGATTTTGGCAATCCCTGGCCCTCCTCGTAAAGCAGGCCCAGATAATATTGCCCCTCCATGTCCCCTTTCCCGGCAAGCACGGCGAACTCCCGTGCTGCAGCGTCAAAATCACCGCTGGCGTATGCGGAAATGCCACTATCCAGATCCGCCCAGGCAGCGCCAATCAGCAGCATGCCGGCGGCAATGGCATTGAAAAACGGGAAGATCAAACGTCGCATGACAACTGCCACAAGAGGTTCGCTAATAGCGGGCGGTTCACGGAACCGCCGCTGCAAATGAAAAAGCCAGGTCTTGGATACCTGGCTTTTTCAAGTTATCTGGTGCCGACACCCGGATTCGAACTGGGGACCTACCGCTTACAAGGCGGTTGCTCTACCAACTGAGCTATGTCGGCAATACGAACGCGTTCAACAAAAATGAACAACACTACTTCACTACGGTGAGCTGCGGCCTGCCTCGCGGCGGTTGCGGCGCATCGCCCTGTTCGCTTTGCAGACCGGAATCCTGGCTTTCGTCCGGAGCGGCAACATCCTGCTCCATCGCCTGGCCAAGACCTTCGAACGCCATGCCTTCGCCCGTCTCGCGCGCATAAATTGCAACGACATTGCCGACCGGAACTTCGATCGAATGCGACATGCCGCCAAACCGGGCAGAAAAGGTGACCCACTCGTTATCCATGTGCATATTGCGCACGGCGCTTGGACCCACATTCAGCACGATCTGCCCATCCTTGACGTAGGCTTGCGGCACTCGGGTCTGCTTATCGACCCGCACGGTCAGATAGGGCGTATGCCCGCTATCCACGCACCACTCATAGAGGGCGCGGAGAAAGTAGGGCTGTTGCGAAAGTGCGCTCACTGGCAAAAACTCACTTGCGCATGGCCTTTTCGATCGGCGTCAACGCTTCGATGAACGCAGGCCGGGTGAAAAGTCGCTCGGCGTATTTGAGCAACGGTGTGGCCTGCTTGGGCAACTGGATGCCGTAGTGATCGAGACGCCACAGCAACGGCGCGATGGCGACATCGAGCATGGAGTAATCGTCGCCCAGCATGTACTTCTGCTTGTTGAAGATAGGCGCAATCTGAGTCAGATTGTCGCGCACGATGATGCGCGCCTTTTCCGCGGCCTTCGGCGTTCCGTTGACGATGTCGTTCAAGTGCGAGAAAAGATCGCGCTCGAAGTTGTGCAGGAACAAACGCGCACGCGCACGCATGACCGGATCGGCCGGCATCAGTTGCGGATGCGGGAAACGCTCGTCGATGTATTCGTTGATGATGTTGGATTCGTACAGCGTCAATTCCCGTTCGACCAGTATGGGAAGCTGGCTGTACGGATTCATCGCAGCGATTTCATCCGCTTTTTCCGTCGGATCGATGTCCTTGATCTCGAAGTCCATGCCCTTTTCGTAAAGGACAATGCGGCAGCGCTGGCTAAAGGGGCAGGCGGTGCCTGAATAGAGAATCATCATGATGAGTTACCGCGTGCTCAATGCACGTCCTTCCAGAATTCCTTCTTGAGGTAGAAGGCGACTACATAAAATACGCCGAGAAACAGGAGTACGGCGAGTCCGATCTGCATGCGATCACCCTTGGCGGGTTCTCCCATCCAGCTCAGATAGTTGGTCAGATCACCCACCAAAGCATCGTATTCCGCTTGAGTGAGTTTGCCGGGTTTGACCAGTTCCAGGTGATCGACGACATGATGCTCCTTGCCGTCTTCGGTCTTTTCGGTGCGATATACCGCAGCCAGTTGGCCTTGCAGTTCCTGCATCACATGGGGCATGCCGACCTTGTCAAATACCGTGTTGTTCCAACCGGTCGGACGGGTGTCGTCGCGATAGAAACTCCGAAGATATGTATAGACCCAATCGGCGCCGCGTGAGCGGGTAATTACAGTCAAATCGGGCGGCGGCGCACCGAACCAGGCCTTGGCATCGGCCGTGCGCATGGACACCTGCATGGTTTCACCCGGCTTCGCGGCAGCGTAAAGCAGGTTGTCCTTGATCTGCGCCTCGCTCAGGCCGATGTCCTGCATGCGGTTGTAACGCATGTAACCGGCGCTATGACAGTTCAGGCAGTAATTCACGAACACGCGCGCACCGCGCTGCAGGGATTCCTGATTGTGCAGATTGACCGGCGCATGATCCAGATGGATGGCAGCGCCGGAAGCCATGGCCGCAGTCGGCAGGGCCAGGAGCAAGAAGAACAACTTTTTCATTGGGTCACCCTTTCCGGAACCGGCTTGGTCGAATCATTCCTGGTGTACCAAGGCATCAGCAGGAAGAACGCGAAATACACCGCCGACAATATTTGCGAAATCAAGGTGTAGAGCGGCGTGACAGGCAGAACACCGAGTATTCCGAGGCCGATGAAGGCGAGCACGAACAAGGTCAGGGCGATCTTGAACTTCGGGCCGCGATAGCGAATCGACTTGACCGGTGATTTATCCAGCCATGGCAGCGCGAAGAAGATCAACACGGCAATGCCCATTGCCGCCACACCCGGGAACTGGGAACCGAAGATCGGCGGAATGGCGCGCAGAATCGCGTAGTAAGGCGTGAAGTACCAGACCGGCGCGATGTGCTCAGGCGTCTTCAGGGAGTCGGCCGGGATGAAGTTATTGGCTTCCAGGAAATAGCCGCCCATTTCCGGGGCGAAGAACACGATGACGGTGAACACCATCAGGAACACCACGACCCCCAGGATATCCTTCACCGTGTAATACGGATGGAACGGAATGCCGTCGAGCGGATGGCCGTCTTCACCTTTCAGCTTCTTGATTTCGACGCCGTCCGGGTTGTTCGAGCCGACTTCATGCAGCGCCACCAGGTGGGCCGCCACCAGGCCCAGCAGCACCAGCGGCAACGCGATGACATGGAAGGCGAAGAAGCGGTTCAGGGTCGCATCGCCGATCACGTAGTCGCCGCGAATCCACTCGGACAGATCGTTGCCGATGAACGGCACGGCAGCGAACAGGTTGATGATCACCTGGGCGCCCCAGTAAGACATCTGGCCCCAGGGCAGCAGGTAGCCCATGAAGGCTTCGCCCATCAGCACCAGATAGATGATTACGCCGAAGGTCCAGATCAGTTCGCGCGGTTGCCGGTAGGAACCGTAGATCACGCCACGGAACATGTGCAGATAAACCACCACGAAGAACATGGAAGCGCCGGTGGAGTGGATGTAGCGAATCATCCAGCCGTAATCCACATCGCGCATGATGTACTCGACGGAAGCGAAGGCCAGGGCCGCGTCCGGTTTGTAATGCATGGTCAGGAAGATGCCAGAGACGATCTGCACGACCAGAACCATCAGTGCCAGCGATCCGAAGAAATACCAGAAATTGAAATTCTTCGGCGCGAAATACTCGGACAGATGGGCTTTGTAGGAGGCGGTGAGCGGGAAACGCTCATCGACCCAATTCAGTAGCTTTTGCATTGCTTAAGTCTCCCGTCGCTATCAGGCGGCTGCGCCCTGGTCTTCGCCAATCAGCACCCGGGTATCGGACAGGTACTTATGGGGCGGAATAACCAGATTGGTCGGAGCCGGAGAACCGTTGAAAACACGCGCCGCAAGATCGAACCTGGAGCCGTGACAAGGACAGAACCAACCCCCGACCCAATCCGGCCCGAGGTCTGCGGGAGCAACTTCACTGCGATAGGAAGGCGAACAGCCCAGATGGGTGCAAAGGCCGATCACGATCAGATATTGCGGCTTGATCGAACGCGTCGGATTTTTGCAGTAGTCCGGTTGCTGGTTGGTATTTTCCGATGCGGCATCGGTCAGCTTGTCGTCGTGCCGGTTAAGCAGATCCAGCATTTCCTTGGTCCGATGGACTACCCAGAGTGGTTTGCCACGCCATTCCTCGCGAAGTTGCATACCCGGCTCCACCTTGGTCAGATCGATCTCGATGGGAGCCCCTGCGGCCTTGGCGCGTGCGCTTGGCAACATGCTCATGACAAAGGGGGAAGCTACGCCGATGGCAGCCACACCGCCCAGTGCCGAAGTCATCGTCACCAAAAATCGGCGTTTGGAAGTGTCAACGCTCAAGTTGCTCATAACATCTGTCCTGCCTATGAGAGTAGATTCATGTACTTGCCTATGCGGCACACGCCAGCCAAATCGGACATTCCGGTCGAATACACAACTTAGCCAAACTTACAAAAGCCGGCATTTTACAGACAAAAGCCGTCGGACTTAAAGCCTGGCAGGTGGATTAACCGCCTGAGCTAGAATTCAACGGTCTCGATCCGGCCTTTTTTGAATGTCCATGCACAAGATTTGGCTCATGTTTGCGCAATTTGTCGCCGCCCTCACCGTGCTTGCGGCAGCGCTGTTTGCCTTCGATCGCCTGGCGCCTGGCGTACTGCCATTCGACGGCGCCGCCGTCACCATACGCGAGGTCGCCAACGGCGGTTCGGCCCGCCCCATCTCCACCTATGCGGATGCGGCCGGAAAATCGCAACCCTCGGTGGTGAACGTATTTACCAGCAAGCAGGTACGCGCCCAGCGCAATCCGCTGATGGACGACCCGGTATTTCGGCGTTTCTTCGGCGATCGTTTTGCCACCGACAATCGGCCTCAGCGCGTTTCCAACCTGGGTTCCGGCGTCATCGTCAGCGAAGACGGCTTCATCCTGACCAATCACCATGTGGTCGAGGCCGCCGATGAGATTCAGGTCGCGCTATCGGACGGAAAAACGCTGGATGCCGCAGTGGTCGGAACCGATCCGGAAACGGATCTGGCCGTACTCAAGGTAAAACGCAAGGGCTTGCCCGCCATCACCTTTGCCAAGAGCGAGAGCCAAAGGGTCGGCGATGTCGTGTTGGCCATCGGCAATCCGTTCGGGGTCGGCCAGACCGTCACGATGGGGATCATTTCGGCACTGGGGCGCAGCCATCTCGGCATCAACACGTTCGAAAACTACATTCAGACCGACGCCGCGATCAATCCGGGTAACTCCGGCGGCGCCCTGGTCGACGGCGCCGGCAATCTGGTTGGCGTCAACACCGCGATCTTTTCCCGCTCCGGCGGCAATCTCGGCATTGGTTTCGCGATTCCGGTTTCCATCGTGCGCCAGGTCATGCAGGAGATCATTTCGCATGGTGCCGTCACGCGCGGCTGGGTCGGCATCGAAGTTCAGGAAATCACGCCCGAGATCGCCGAATCTTTCGCACTGAAATCGACGGAAGGTGCGCTGATTGCCGGCGTCCTGCGCAATGGCCCCTCCGACCGCGCCGGCATTCGGCCCGGCGATATCCTGCTCGCCGTGGGCGACAAACCCGTCACCGATTCGTCCTCGCTGCTCAATCTGATTGCAGCCCTGCCCCCGGGCAAGGTCGTGCAGTTGCGTCTGAAGCGGGAGCAAACCGAGATGCAGCTCATGGTCTCGGTCGAGAAGCGCCCGCCGATGCGGCAAACCGCGCAGGAGTAACCATTACGCTGCTTCTCGTGGTGTATCTCAAGTTTTGAAACCGCTGCCCGATAAAGGCGCATCTTTGCAAGGAGCCTTTATGCGGATCGCGATCGTCGATGACAACCCGGTGAACCTGAAACTCATGGAGAGCCTGGTGAAACGGGCGAGCGCCGAGTACCAACCCATCACCTTCCAGGATTCCGCCGCGGGTCTGGCCTGGTGCCTGAGCAATGTCGCCGACTTGCTCATCGTCGATTACATGATGCCGGCGCCCGACGGCCTCGAGTTCATCCGCCGCTACCGCGAACACCCCGAGAACGCCGACATTCCGGTGCTGATGATCACCGCCGACCATGAAAAGGAAACCCGCTACGCCGCGTTGGAAACCGGCGCCAACGACTTCCTTACCAAGCCGATCGACAACGCCGAGTTCAGCGCCCGCCTGCGCAACATGGCCTCCCTGCGCCGCAGCCAGAAAGCGCTGGCCGACCGCGCCGCCTGGCTGGCCGAAAAGGTCGCGGAAGCGACCAGCGAAATCCTCGACCGCGAACATGAAATGATCACCCGCCTGTCACGTGCGGCCGAGTTTCGCGACCCCGAGACCGGCGCGCATATCCAGCGTATGTCCAACTACTCGCATCTGATCGCCCGCCAGTTGGGGCTGCCGCAGGCGGAACAGGAACTCATACTGCGGGCAGCGCCGATGCACGATGTCGGCAAGATCGCCATTCCCGATCACATTCTGCTGAAACCGGGAAAACTCGACGATGCCGAGTTCACCATCATGAAAACGCATGCAGAAAAGGGCTGGGAAATTCTGCGCGGCAGCCGATCCAGCCTGCTCGATATCGCCGCGCTGATTGCGCGCAGCCACCATGAAAAATTCGACGGCAGCGGCTATCCGCTCGGCATCGCGGGCGCGGACATCCCGTTATACGGACGCATCGTCGCGGTGGCTGATGTATTCGACGCACTGACCACGGAACGTCCCTACAAGAAAGCCTGGGAAATCGAGCGCGCCCTGGACTTCCTGCACGCCGGCTCCGGCAACCATTTCGACCCGCAATGCGTGGATGCCTTTGTCGCCTGCCTCGACGATGCGCGGATCATCCGCGCCAGTTTCCAGGACGCAAATCCGCACATGGCCCATCTGGTCGACTGAACATGCCGCGCATCCTCATCGTCCGCTTCTATGGCATCCTGCTGACGCTCCTCGCGACGGCATCCTTCAGCGCCGGGCAGACCTACACGCTCTCGGTGGTGCCGCAATTCACGCCGGTCGACATCGGCCTGCGCTGGACGCCGCTGCTGCAACGGCTCGAAGCGGAAACCGGCTACGGTTTTCAGTTGCGTCTGGTCGACAAGATCCCCAGGTTCGAAACCGACTTTCAGTCCGGCGCGCCCGATCTGCTCTACCTGAACCCCTATCACATGGTCATGGCGGCCAAATCGCAAGGCTATCTCCCACTCGTACGCGGTTCCGATCCGTTGCAAGGCATTCTGGTCGTCGACAAAACCAGCCCGATCAAGCGCCTGGAGGATCTCGACGGCAAGCTGCTGGCCTTTCCCGCCCCCAATGCCTTCGGCGCCTCGCTCTACCTGCGCGCCCTGCTGATCGAAAAGGCCGGCATCCGCTTCACCACCGACTATGTCGGCACGCATCAAAACGTGTATCGGCGCGTCATCATGGGCGAGGCGGCAGCCGGCGGCGGCATCGATGCCACACTGGCGAAAGAACCGGCCGCATTGCGAAACCGTCTGCACGTCGTTTTCACCACACCCGGAGTCGCGCCGCACCCGCTCGCCGCGCATCCCAGAGTCCCGCGCGGTGTGCGTGAAAAGATCGTCGCCGCCCTGCTCAAACTCGACCGCGACCCGGCAGGGCGCAAGCTGCTGGCCGACGTCGAACTCGACAAGGTCGTCGCCGCCGACTATGTGCGCGACTACCTGCCCCTGGAGAACCTCGAACTTGAGCGCCATACCGTCAATAAATAGATGATGAAATCCCTGTTCTCACGTCTTCAGGGCATCGCCCGCCGCGCTGCGGGTCTGTTTATCCCGCGCCAGTTCACCGCCCAGTTGAGTCTGTTCATGGCGGCCATGCTGGTGCTCAGCATTTCGGCGCACACCCTTTATTCGACGCGGGAGCAGACCCGTAACGAACAGAGCGCGTTGATGCAGCGGAGTGCCAACCTGCTCGCCAATCTGGCCATCACCTGCGCCTCCCCGCTATTGACGCGCGATTACGGCGCCGTGGAAAGAATGTTGTTGCTGTCGGCCAACAGCGAAGATCTGCGCGCACTGAAGGTGTTCAACCGCAACGGCCAGATGATCAGCCAGGTTCTGCATGCCCCCGGCAAAGAGCCCGAGGCGGTATTCGACGTCCTCAACGTGATTCCACCGACGGGCCGCGTTACGCAGTTTTTCTGGATCGACGCGCAGGGCAATACGCTGCACTCCACCGACTTCACCTGGGCTGCCGAACGCCTGGTGATCTGGCGCTCGCTCGATGAATTCGGCTACCCAGGCAGTTTGCTGGCCGAGGTCAGCACCGCGGACCTGAAACACAGTATTTCGGAAATCATCCAGAACGGCTTGCTGGCAGCCGTTCTGGCCAGCACGCTCAGCGTCACCTTGTTGCTGATCTACCTGCGCCGGCCGGTCGCCGCCATTCGCGACTCCTCCCGCTTCGCCAGCGAACTGACCAGCCATCTGGGCGAAAAAATGCCCCATTTCGATGGGCCGGAGGAAATCGAATCTCTGGTTGCAGCGCTCAACGAAACCTCGCTTTGGCTCTACACCAAGGAAATGTCGATCACCGCCGTGAAGCAGCGATTGGAAGCCGTCTTCAGCAATATTTCCGACGCCTTGCTGACCGTCAACGCCGACGACATGATCGAAAGCGCTAACAGCGCGGCCTGCGACCTGTTCAGTCGGCAGGAACATGAACTGGTCGGTTTATCCGCTGCCGTGTTGTTGCCGGAATGGGCCGACATTGCGGGGGTGGAGCAGCGCGCCAAGCTGTTTGTCGAAACCCGGGCGACGGCCAGCGATGGCCGCGACTTCCCTGCCGACACGACCATTTCGCGCTTCTCGCTGTACGGCCTGCCCTATCGCATTCTGGTAGTGCGCGACATCACCCAGCGTAAACAGGCGGAAGCCGCGATGCGCCAGGCACGCGACGCGGCGGAGACGGCCAATCGCATGAAGAGCGAATTCCTCGCCAACATGAGCCATGAAATCCGCACGCCGATGAATGGCGTCATCGGCATGACCGAACTCGCGCTGGAAACCGAACTCACCCAGGAACAGCGCGAATACCTCGACATGGCGCGGACTTCCGCGCAACACCTGCTGTCCATCATCAACGACATCCTCGATTTCTCGAAAATCGAAGCGGGCAAACTCACCATCAGCAACGAACCCTTCCCGCTCACCAGCCTGTTGAACGAAACCGTACGCAGCCTGGAATTGCGCGCCCGCGAGAAAGCCCTCGGCTTGACGCTGACTATCGCGCCCGACGTCCCCGCCTCGATCAACGCCGACCCGGGCCGCTTGCGCCAGGTGCTGATCAACTTGATCGGCAATGCGATCAAATTCACCCAAGCGGGCAGCATCGACATCAACGTCCATTTCATCGCCAACGCCACCGGCTGCAGCATGCCGCATTGCCTGCACTTTTGCGTTGCCGACAGCGGTATCGGCATCGCCCAGGAAATGCTGGGCTCCATCTTCGATGCCTTCACGCAGGCGGACGGCTCCATCACCCGCAATTTCGGCGGCACCGGCCTCGGCCTCACCATCTCGCACAAACTGGTTGAGCTGATGGGCGGACGCATGTGGGCGGAAAGCAAACTGGGGCACGGCAGTCGCTTCCATTTCAAGATTCCGTATCTGCCGGTCGATTCGATCGAGACTTCACTCGACCGGCCGGTCGCCGAACAGATAGCGTCGCCTCTGCCCGGCACGTCGGCCGAAGCGCCGCTGGAAATCCTGCTGGCCGAAGACAACCCGGTAAACCGCAAACTCGCGCTTTCCCTGCTCGCCAAACTCGGCCACCGCGTCACCCTGGCCGAAGACGGCGCCGAAGCCATCGCCGCCTTCTCGCCCGGTCGTTTCGACCTGATTCTGATGGACATGATGATGCCCGGCATCGATGGCCTCAGCGCCATCTCCCGCATCCGCGAGATCGAAGGGGCCAGGACGCCCGCGGTCCCCATCATCGCGCTCACCGCGCACGCCATGCAGGGCGACCGCGAACGCTTCCTGGCGCAAGGCGCCGACGGCTATGTCGCCAAACCGATTCGCTTCGATGAACTCAAGTCGGCAATCGATTCGGCCGTTATGAACAAAACGAAATCATCTGGAGCGGGACAATGAAGGGGATGGTGTTCACCGAATTCATGGAGATGGTCGAAGCGACCTGGTCGCTCGACATGGTCGATGCCATCATCGCCCGCTCGCAAGTCGAATCCGGCGGCGCCTACACCTCGGTGGGCACCTATCCACACCAGGAAATCATCGCCCTGGTCGATGCGCTGTCCGCAGAAACCCAGACGCCCGCTGCCGATCTGGTACGCATCTACGGCAAGCACCTGTTCGGCCGCTTCGCCTTGGCCTACCCGCGTTTTTTCGATGGCATCACCGACAGCTTCCAGTTTCTCGGCGGCATTGAGAACGTCATCCATGCGGAAGTCCGCAAGCTCTACCCGGACGCCGAACTGCCCACCTTTGAAGTCGAAGCCGCTCCCGGCCGGCTCACCCTCACCTATTTCTCCGACCATCCCTTCGCCGATCTGGCGCAGGGTCTGATCGAAGGCTGTATCCAGCATTTCGGCGAAAGTGTCAGCGTGCAGCGCGAAGCCGCACCCGACCTGCCCGGCGCGCAAGCCTGCTTTGTGTTGACCCGGCAGGAATAAGCCATGTCCGAATCCGTCTGGCAACAACGTTTCGAACGAGAACGCAGTGCGCGCAAGCAAGCCGAACTCATCCTGGAGGAGAAATCGCTCGACCTGTATCAAAGCAACCAGAGCCTGCGCCGACTCGCCTCGGAACTGGACTTGATGATCAAGAGTCGCACTGCCGAATTGACGCGGGCGCTGAAAGATTCCGAACAGCAAAAAAACCAGCTTTCCAGCCTCAATCAGGAACTGCAGGTGGCGCGCCATTCGGCCGAAGCCGCCAACCGCCTGAAAGGCGAATTCCTGGCCAACATGAGCCATGAAATCCGCACTCCGATGAACGGCGTCATCGGCATGGTCGACCTCACGCTGGAAACCGAACTGACGCGCGAGCAGCGCGAATATCTCGGCCTGGTCAAAACCTCGGCCGAACATCTGCTCACGGTGATCAACGACATCCTCGATTTCTCCAAGATCGAAGCCGGCAAGCTCGACATGCAGGAAGTCGACTTCGACCTGATCGACCTGATCGGCGACACGTTGAAGGCGCTTGCCCCCCGCGTCGCCCTGAAAGAACTGGAACTCACCTACGACCTTGGCCAAAACACGCCCCGCTTCGTCAGCGGCGACCCGGCGCGACTGCGCCAGATCTTCATCAACCTGCTCGGCAACGCCGTCAAATTCACCGAACGCGGCGAAGTCGGGCTCACCGTCGCCGCCTGCGACTTGAGCAACAGCCTGCGCGGCGAACATGACCACCTCTGCCTGGAATTCACCGTCTACGACACCGGCATCGGCATCGCCGCGGACAAGCAGAGCGAGGTGTTTTCCGCCTTCGCGCAAGCCGATGGCCAGGTCACCCGCAAATACGGCGGCACCGGTCTCGGCCTCACCATCACCAAGCAACTGGTCGAAATGATGGGCGGCAGCATCCGGGTCGAAAGCGAAGTCGGCCGCGGTTCCCGCTTCATCTTCCAGATCTGGCTCAAGGAAGCCGCCGAGCCGGAAGACATTCTGCATCAGGAAGCCTGTCTGAAAGGCCAGCGCGTCCTCGCCGTAGACGACAACCCGACCAACCTGCGCGTGATCTCGCTGATGCTGGAACGCATGCACATGCGCCACGAAACCGCCAGCGACGGCGCCAGCGCATTGCGTATGGCGCACGCCGCGCAGCAAGCCGGCGACCCGTATCGCTGCATCCTGCTCGATGCGCGCATGCCGGATATGGACGGCTTCACGGTCGCGCAAACCCTGCGCGGCGACGGCCAACATGCCGGCACCACCTTGATGATGCTGACCTCCGCCGGCCTGCGCGGCGACGCCGCCCGTTGCAAGGAACTCGGCCTCAACGCCTACCTGACCAAACCGGTATCGCTGACCGAACTGCGCGAAGCACTGGAAACCGCACTCGGCGGCGGCAGCGACGCGAACGCACTGATCACCCGCCACAGCCTGCGCGAAATGCGGCCCAGCTACACCATCCTGCTGGCCGAAGACAATCTGGTGAACCAGAAACTCGCCATCAAACTACTGGAAAAACAGGGCCACCAGGTCAAAGTCGCCGACAACGGCCGCATCGCCGTGGAAGCCTGGCGCAACGGCGAATACGACCTGATCCTGATGGACATGATGATGCCGGACATGGACGGGCTGGAAGCCACCCGCCGCATACGCGAGCTGGAACGGCTCGAAGCGGAACGCGGCGAACCCCAGCGCATCCCGATCATCGCGATGACCGCCAATGCCATGACCGGCGACCGCGAGCGCTGCCTCGAAGCCGGCATGGACGGCTACGTCTCGAAACCGGTGAAACCGGAAGCGCTGTTTCAGGAGATCGATCTGATCCTGCGCGGCAGCACAAAACCCCGGAACGCCGCCACGCCCCCAGTGCTGGCCGAGAAACTGCCGATTTACGATCGCGCCGATGCGTTGTCCCGCATCGCCGACGACGAGGAACTGCTCGCCACGCTGATCGAGATGTTTGTCGCCGATGCCCCCAACTACCTTACCGAAATCGATGGCGCGCTGGCCGACCTCGACTGGCCCCGTTTGCTGCGCGCCGGCCACACGCTGAAGGGCGTATTCGCCACCTTCTCGGGGCGCCGCGGCGAACACGGCGCCAAAGAACTGGAACTCGCCGCCAGGGCAGAGGACATTCCGGTCTGCACCCGACTGGCGGCGCGCATGCACCAGGAAGTACAGGCGTTTCTCGCCGCGGTCGCGCCCGATCCAGTCGCCTGAAAACCGCGCTGCGTCCATCGGATATCAAGTCATTGCCTTATTAGCCGATATGGACCCCACCACCAATAATCAGCCCGCCGGCGCAATCGAGACGCAGACCGGCCCGACCCAAGAGGAGGCAGTCGTGAAAATAGAAAACGCCATCAAAAGCATCCCCGCCGTGCGCGGCAAGGATGCAAAACCAGCGGCAACGCGGGTGCTGCAACCCGCCGAATCGCCTTCCGTCAGCGACGAAGTGAAATTGACCGGCACTTCCGACAAGATGCGGCAACTGGAGGGCGAATTGAGCCATGTCGATGTCAGCGACTCCGCCAAGATCGAAGCCATCCGTCAGGCCATCGCCGACGGCAATTTCCGCGTCGACGAAGAAGCCGTGGCCGAAGGCATGGTGCAGGAATCCATCGCCAATATCGGGCGCCGTTCGGGGTTCGACAATGAATAATCCCGCGAATAATCCCGCTATCGCCCGAGCATGATGTCCGCACTCGACACCGCGCTGAAAACGCTCAACCGCGAACTGGAAGCCTTCCTCGCCCTGCTCGAAGAAGAAACCCTCGCTCTGGGCAAGGGCGATGCGGACCGGCTCGGCGAAATCACACACGCACGGAGCGGCGCCAGCCAGCGTCTGGCCGAACTCTGGCGGCGCCTGGCCGAACAACTCGGCCTGCCCGCCGATGCCGGCCTGCCCGCCCTGCGCCTGCGTGCCTGGGCCGACGCGAAGCCGAGCACAGACTGGCAGTTGCTGGAAAAACTGACGCAAGAAGCTGCCCGCCACAACCGCGTCAACGGCCGTCTGATCGAAGAACAGATGCGCCGCACCCAGGCAGCCATGCAGGTTCTGCAAAGCGCCTCCAGCCGCAACCTGTACGGCGCAGACGGTCGCCTGAGCGACCTCCTCAACATCAACCGGAGCATCGATAGCGCATGAATACCCTGACCCTGACCGTAACCGGCATGAGCTGCATGGGCTGTGTCAACAGCGTGAAAAATCTGGTGAGCGCCCTGCCCGGCATCGCCGCCGTCGAAATCGACCTCGCCAGCGGTCGCGTCGAAGTCAAGCACGACCCGGCCCAGGCCGATACCGCCGCGATCCGCGCCGCCATCGAAGACGGCGGCTACGGCATCGAAGACGGCGGCTACGGCATCGCCGCCTGAGGCGTCAATCCAGACTGGCCAGCGCCTGCGCCAGATCGGCGCGAATATCGGCCACGTCTTCCAGCCCGACCGAGAGGCGCACCAACCCCGGGCTGATGCCATGTTCGGCCTGTTCTTCCGGCGTGTAGGTCGAATGGGTCATCGAAGCGGGATGCTGCACCAGCGTTTCCGCATCGCCCAGGCTGACCGCGCGGGTACACAGTTGCAGCGCATCCATGAAGCGGCGGCCGGCGGCGAAACCGCCGTTCAGCTCCAGCGCGATCATGCCGCCGGGCAACAGCATCTGGCGTTGGGCCAGTTCGTATTGCGGGAAGCTGGGCAGGCCGGGGTAATCCACCTTCGCCACTGCCGGATGCCCGACCAGGAACTCGGCCAATTCCTGCGCGCTGGCGCTGTGCGCGCGCATGCGCAGCGCCAGCGTCTTGAGGCCGCGCAGCACCAGAAACGCATCGAAGGCGGACATCACCGCACCGGTCATTTCCTTGACGCCAAAGAAGCGCATGCGGGTGATCGCCTCCGCCGGGCCGATCACCGCACCGGCCAGCAAGTCGCCGTGGCCGCCCAGATACTTGGTGGCCGAATGCACCACATAGGTCGCGCCGAATTCGAGCGGACGTTGCAGATACGGCGTGCAGTAAGTGTTGTCGACCATCAGCGGAATAGCGTGCAACTTGCCGAGTTCGGCGATCGCGGCGAGATCGATCAGGCGCATGTTCGGATTGGCCGGCGATTCGCAATACAGCAAGCGGGTGCGCGGCGTGATGGCGGCGGCCACTTCCTCCGGCCGGGTCATGTCGACGTGCTTCACGGTAATGCCGAGGCCGGCGAGACCATGCCGGAAGAAGCCGAAGGTGCAGCCATACAAGGTCCGGTCGGCGACGATTTCATCGCCGGCCTGCAGCAAGCTGTAGATCGCCGAAGTGATCGCGCCCATGCCGGAAGACGTGCATAACGCCGCCTCGCCGCCTTCCAGACTGGCCAGACGGTTTTCCAACAGCGCCACAGTGGGATTGCCGACGCGGGAATAGATGTAGCCCGGGTTCTCGCCGGCGAAACGCTGCATGCCGACTTCGGTGTTCTCGAAGGCGAACGTGGAAGTCAGGTAGACCGGCGGTACCAGCGCGCCCGCGCAGGTAGCCGGATCATGGCCGAGATGGATGGCGCGGGTGGAGAAGCCCAGTTTTTCGGGGGTGGCATCGGGTTTCATCGTGTGGATCGATCGTCAAATTTTGATTGTCAGCGAAGGCCGACATAGTACGAGATTACGGCCCGGCTTCAGCGGAACCCATTCTGTCGGGCGACACGGCCTTGCCAGGAAATTCCGCCACCCGATTGGATATCCGCGCCTATCATCGGGGGACAGGTCGGAGACGACCGAATCACCCCAACCACCCAGGCCACCAGGCCGAAACCCAGGAGCAGATCATGAAAGGCCAGGAAAGCAAGAAGACCGCGAAGAAGGAACCCGCCAAGACCATGAAGGAAAAGAAGGAAGCGAAAAAGGTCAAGAAGGAAGAAAAGCAGAGGCAATAAGCGCCCGCCATGGCCGCCTGGCTTCCCGTCCTCAAGGCTGCGCTGCCTTACGTCGGCAACATCGTGGCGGCAGCGCTTCCGGTATTTACCAGCCGCAAGGGGCAGGAGGCTTCCGCCGAACTGGTCTCCCGGCAAATTGCCGAGTTGCAGGCAGCGGTCACCGCCAACGCTGAAACGGTGAAGGGTCTCGCCGCGCAGGTTGAAAAAACCATCACGGCACTCGACGCCGGCGAGGCGGACCTGGCACAGCGCCTGACCGCGCTGCAGGACGCCTTGGCGCGCTGCGAAAGCACGAGCAGTCTGGCGCAAGCCCAGATCACCCGGCAAGAAGCTGTAGCGGCCGCGCTGCAAGGCCGCTTCGCGGAAATGGAACATTTGCGCACCGGCACCCGGCGGCGTGAACGGGCCATGATCGCCGTCGCGCTGCTTGCGCTGATCGTTGCCCTGATTGCATTGCTGCACTGAAGGCGTTGTCCGGCAAGGACGGCGTAGCCTCCCGCTAGTGTGGTGTTGCATGCTGTCTGGAACTTATGGAAAAAGCCTGTGCCATTGCCCGCTGCATTCGGCGGAAGGCGCTGCGCTTTTCCGCCCTACACAGGCTAAAGGCAGACCGGCAAAGGTTTGCACCTAGTTGCCAGCAAGAGTGCAGCACCACACTAGCGGAACTCTTTCTTTGGGCACCATGCCCAATACCCGAGTTATTTACTAAGCTTTAATCGGCAAAGTTATCAATCTCTCGGAGGAGTCTGGTCATGGCAACTACAACCGTATGTCCCACCAGCAAGCACATCGATCTGCCCTGTCTGCACAAGGTCGAATGGTGGCAACCATTGATCTGGCTCAGGTCCGGCTGGGAAGATTTCAGACGGGTCTGGATGACATCGCTGGCAATCGGCCTGGTCTTCTCCATGCTGGGTTATCTGCTCACCCACTACGCCTGGTCGCATTTGCACACCGCACTAACCCTGACTACCGGCTTTCTGCTGATGTCGCCGTTCCTCGCGATCGGGTTTTACGAACTGTCGCGACGGCGCGAAGGCGACCTCGAAGAACGAGCGTCGCCGCGTGAAAACATCGCTTCGATCGGCCTGTTCGCAGCCATGCTGATGTTCATCTTCAGCGTTTGGGAACGCTTGAGCGCGATCCTGACCGGAATGTACCTGGGTTCGGGGCACGTACCCGATGCCAGCCTGGGATGGCTGTTTTCGAGCGAAAACATGGCATTTCTGGTTGCCTTCGTCGCAGTCGGCGCCCTGATCGCCGCCGCCACTTTCGCGCTCAGCGTAATCTCGTTGCCGATGCTGATGGATCGCCCGGTGGATATCGTCACCGCCTGCGCCAGCAGCCTCTATGTCGTCCGCCTGAACCCGTTGGCGATGCTGCTCTGGGCGGCGCTCATCGCCGGGCTGGTCACCCTCGGCTTCGTCACCAGTTTCATCGGTCTGGCCGTGATCTTCCCGATTCTGGGACATGCCACCTGGCATGCCTACCGCGCGCTGACCGAACGCTGAAGGCGCGCCCGGCGATTCCCTATTGGAAACGCACGCGGCATTTCACCCCGGCCGGAATATGGCCGCCGGGGTTGGGTAACTCCAGGCGCACCCCGAACGTGCCGCTGGCGGAGTCGACCACTTTGTCGACGATCTGCACGCGAGCCTTGTAACCGCCTTTGTTCGGTGTTTCCGCCACCACTTCGGCACGCTCGCCGGTCTTGATACTGCCGTAAAGGCTGACCGGCAACACCACCTCAACCCGCAATGGGTGGATTTGCGCCATTTTCAGAATCGCGCGGGCGCCCTCACCGGTTTGTGCCAGTTCGCCCGGATGTTGCAGCAACTCGTTCACGACGCCGTTGAACGGACTGGTCAGCGTGCGCTGGCGCAGCAATTCATCGAGCCGTTTGGTTTCCAGCGCGGACAGTTCGCGGTTGTCCTTCGCCTCGATCAACTCGGCCTCGGCGACACGCATTTCGGCATAGGCATCGTCGCGATCCTGCGCCGAGATGAAGTTCTGTTGATGCAGTTCGTTGCGGCGGCGGTGTTTGTCGCGCGCGTAATTCAGGCGCGCCTCGGAAGATTTCACTTGTCCTTCCATGATCGCCCGATAACGCGCCGAGGCGAGCGCCGCCTGTTCGACGCCGGAATCGAGCCTGACCAGCGCCTGGCCTTTCTTCACCACGCTGCCGCGTTCGACGAAGATCGTCTCGATCAACGCCTCGACCGGACTGCGCACCTCGATCTTCTGATACGGCTCGATCAGGCACTGATACTCGCCCGGCGCGGCGAGCACATCGGCGCTGAAAACGATACTGGCAAGGAGAACTGCGGCTTTCATCTTCATATCTGGTTACCTGCGAAGGCCAACATGGTATCGAGATTACGGTCCTGCTTCAGCGTATCGCGCCGGGTGCGCGCGTTGGCAGTCTCCGCCTTGCGCTGGGCATGCCGGCGCAAGCGCTCGACCCAGAACGGCGCCGGACCGCTCGGCGGGGAGAAGCGCAGCAGGATGCGATGCAACAGGCCGCCTTGTTCGCGCAACAAGGCATCGTCGAGGGCGACGATAGCCACCGCGCTGCCCGGGTCGCCCTGGCGCGCGCAACGCCCGAACAACTGGCGGTCGATGCGCGAGGAATCGTGATATTCGGTCAGGATGACGTGCAGGCCGCCCTTTTCCGCAACCATCGGGCCAAGGTGGATATCGGTGCCGCGCCCGGCCATATTGGTGGCGACCGTGACCACGCCGGGCTGGCCTGCTTCGGCGACGACCTGGGCTTCGTCGGCATCCTGGCGGGCATTCAGCACGCGATGCGCGATGCCAGCGGCGACCAGCGCGGCGGCTAGATGTTCGGACGCCTCCACCGAGCGCGAACCGATCAGCACCGGCCGGCCACTCGCCAGCACGCGAAGGGCTTCCAGCGCCACGCGCCGCCATTTATCCGCCTCGCCGAGGCAGCAGCGGGTCGGCAGATAAGCACGCACGCAGGGCCGATTGGTCGGAATCGCCACGGTTTCCAGGCCGTACACCGCCCAGATCTCGGCGCGGACTTCGTGCGCCGTGCCGGTCATGCCGGCTAAACGCAGATAACGCCGGAAAAAGCGCTGATAGGTGATGCGCGCCAGCGTGCGGTTCTGTTCCGACAGCGGACAGCCTTCCTTGCTCTCGATCAGCTGGTGCAGCCCCTGTTCCCAGGTGCGGCCAGGCAGGATGCGGCCGGTGTATTCGTCGACGATGTGAACCTTGTCGTCGGCCACCAGATATTGCTGGTCGCGCTGAAACAGGTAGAGCGCGCGCAGCGCCTGTGCGACCAGATGTTCGCGCGCGTGCGATGCGGTCCAGGCCGCGCCCAGCCCGGCGCAACGCTCTGCCAGGGTGGCCTTGCCGGCATGGGTCAGATGCAGTTCGCGGCGCGCGATCAGTAGCTCGAAATCGGTGTCGGCTTGCAGCCCGCGCGCCAGTTCGAGCGCTTCGACATAGACGTTCGGATCGCCGGCGCTGTCGCCTTTCTCGGCCAGGATCAGCGGCGTGCGCGCCTCGTCGATCAGAATGCTGTCGGCCTCGTCGACGATGGCGAAATGCAGGCCGCGCAGCAACAGGCCAGTCTTCTTCTGGTCGCCCAAGTGGGCGCGGATGCGGATCTGGGCACGGCTGGCGCGGCCACCGGCGGTGACCCGATCCTTCAGGTAATCGAACACCAGTTCCTTGTTGGTGCAGTAAGTGACATGGCAAGCGTAGGCCTGGGCGCGCGCCTCCAGGCTGAGGCCGGTGACGATGACGCCGACCGACAAGCCGAAGAAGGCGAACAACGGCCGCATTTCGTCGGCATCGCGCTCAGCCAGATAGTCGTTCACCGTCACCACGTGCACCGGCAGGCCGGCCACGCCGGCGATGCAGGCGGCCAGCGCGGCAGTCAGCGTTTTGCCCTCGCCGGTCTGCATTTCCGACAGCTTGCCGGCGAACAGCGCCGCCGCCCCCATCAATTGCACGGCGAACGGGGTCAGCCCAAGGCTGCGCCGGCTCGCCTCGCGCACCAGCGCGAAGGCACGTGCAGCATGGGTGGGATTGTCCAGCGCGGCGCGGGCGACGCCGCGCATTTCGCGTCGGATCGCATCGTCGTCGAGTGCAGCCACCAGGTCGGCGAGGACGCCGGCGGCGCTCGCCAGTTCGGCCAGCCGCGCCTTGAACGGCCGCAAGCGGTGCCAGAGACCGCCGCCGGCGTTGCGCGTCCAGCTATCGAGGGCGTTTTCCTTGCGATCCGGCCGTTCCGGGTAAACGCCGTGCGCGAGTTCGATGCCGGCCCGATCAGACATGGAAATGCGACAGGAAGAGTCGGCGCAGGGCCTGCCAGATGCGGATGCCGACCGGTTCCGGCGGATGTTCGAACCGCACGTACACGCGGCTGCCGAGGTAAGCCGCGGGAAGAACGTTCGCGGGCAAACTCAATTCGAATTCGAACAGCGATTCCAGCGCCGTGGCGCCCTTCTCGTCGCTCGGGTCCATCACGATCACGCCGCCACCGCGCTGCCCCAGCGCCGCGCTGGGCAACGCCTTGCCGGCCTTGGGCACTTCGCGCAGCAGACGCGCCGAGCGGATAGCCGCCATGTCCTGCGGCATCCGAATCTCCACGCCGCGCGTGGCCAGGCGGACCAGATCGACCTGCGACTGCGCCACCACCACCCGCACCAGCGGGGTGTATTCGCCGACCACATAACCGACGACCTCGCCCTTCTTCAAGAAGCGCCCGGGCATGTCCGCCGGTTGCTCGATCAGCAGTACACCGTTCGCCTTGGCACGCAACGTGAGTTCGGCCGCCTCGTCGAGCATGCGATCGAGTACCGCCTGTTCGTGCCGCATATCCTCTTCCAGTTGACCGGCTTGCGCCGGATTGACGCCCCAGGCGGCGTCGTATCGGGCGCGCGCTTCTTCGAGCTTGGCCTGTTGCCCCGCGATGCTGGACGTCAGCGCCGGTTCGTGGCTTTGCGCCACCACCTGGCCGCGCGTCAGCGCCTGGCCGGAGGCAGCCGCCACCGCGCTGATGAAGCCGTTGCCGCCGGCGCGCAGAATTGCCTGCTCCGGCAACCAGATCACGCCTTCCGCCTCGGTATGGCGCGGCAACGGCAGCACGAACAACAACAGCAGCAAGCCCAGCGCGCCGCCGGCCAGCACCAGGCGCACGCGCCCTGCCCGCGCCGCGTATTGCGGGCCGTTCATGACCGCAGCAAGGCCTTTGTAGATGGGCACGCCAAGGCTGGCGATCATGCCCCACAGCGCCAGCAGCACGCCGAGGAAGAAATATTGCTGGGCGACGAAGATGGCGATGCCGAACAGCACGAACATCCGGTAGGCGAACGCCAGCGGCGCGTAGCTCAGGAACCAGCGCACTTCGCCGGTCGTCGCCGGCGGCGGTTCGCTCTGTTTGACGCCGAACAGATAACGCTCGGCCAGATATTGCCAATGCTTGTTGGCGCGTGTGCCCAGGTTAGGAATCTCGGCCCAGTCGGCCAGCACGTAATAACCGTCGTAACGCAGCAGCGGATTGGCGTTGAACAGCAAGGTGGTGACGCTGGCCAGGACGATGACGTTATAGGTCAGGGAACGCGCCAGACCCGGTTCGAGCAGGATCCAGAGGTAGAACGCCAGCGCGGCGACGAACAATTCGGCCAACATGCCAGCGGCGCCGACCAGCATGCGATCCGTCTTCTTGACGAAAGCGGATGAGCTGGACGCCTCGACATAGGGAATCGGGAAAAACACCAGCAGCATGATGCCCATCTCATGCACTTCGCCGCCGCGCGCCCGCGTCGCCAGGCCATGCCCGAACTCGTGACAGGTTTTGATCAGCGGAAACGCGACCGCCATGATCAGCAGGTTGTCGAAGGCCAGCATCTGTTCGCCGAAATTCTCGGTCAGATCGGGCCAGTACAGCGGCGCCAGCGCCAACGCCGGCAATACCGCGGCCAGCCAGAGCGCAAGGCCGCGGATCCCGGTCAGCGGACGCAGCCAGCCGATCATCTTTTCCAGCACGCGATCCGGATCCCAGAGCGGGAAACGCAGCGAGATCGGGTTCATGAAACGTCCCATGAACTTGCGCCGCTTCTCCTTGTTGCCGCGTTCGAACAGTTCCGCCACATCCGGGTCGACATCGCACTGGATCAGGTCGGCGGCGTGCAACTGGCCGAGCAGTTTGATCACCTCCTCTTGCGCCGGCGTGTCGTCGGCCAGTTGATCGGTCAATCGTTTCCACACGGCGGCCAAGTCGCGCTTGCCATCCATCAGGCTGATCACCCGATGCGACGCCGGGTTGAAGCGGTGATATTTACCCGCCACCCGGTCTTCCATGACATACCAGACCTCACCCCGATAGGCATGGCGGTGAATGCGAACATGACCACGCAAGCGCGGACGCAAGTGCGCGACGCGATACCAGTTGGTTGACAGCAATGCGGTGGTATTGCTCATGGCGGGACGCTCAGAGCATCCATTCCCACGACTTCAGGCGCAACCAGTCGGTAAAGCGATGCGTCCAGATCCACAGCAGGCTGCGCTGTCCGGCCTCGATCTTGCCGACGCCTTCCATGCCCGGCCGCATTTTGGCCGCGCCGCCGGCCGCATCCCGTGCCGCCGCCGTCAATTCGGCCTCGACACGAAAGAAATTGCGCCCCTCCTCCGCGACCGAAACCGGCGTGACCCGTTTGACCTTGAGCGGAAAGGACTGGCCCGGCAGGCTGGTCAGCACCAGTTCGCCGGACTGACCGGAGCGCACATGCGCGATGTCGCGCTCGTCCACTTTCAGAATCACGCGCCAGGCATCCAGCGGTGCCAGTTCGAACAGCACCTTGCCCTGCTCCACCGGCGAGCCGAGTTCCTGCGAAAGATCGCCGCGCACGACGACGCCATCGAACGGCGCGACGACCTGGACGCGGCTGAGCTTTTCCAGCGCCAGATCGAGCTGGGCGCGGGCCTGATTGGCTTGCGCCGAAGCCAGGCGCAACGCCACCCGGTCGGCATTGGCCATCGCCTCGCGTTCCTTGCGCACGGAAACCTCCAATTCGGATTCCCAGCGCACCCGTTCCAGTTTCAGATCCTTGTCCTCCAGCACCGCCAGAATCTGGCCATGCTTGACGATGTCGCCCGCCCGCGCCGGCGCTTCCCGGATGTAGCCCTGGAACGGCGCCACGGCGACGCGCTGGACCGCGCCTTCCACCGCCGCCGGCGAAGCAACGCGGTAATCGGCCGGATACAAGGCCAGGAAAACCAGCAGCAAGGCCGACGCCAGCGCGAGCAACTTGACGCCCGGACGCGAGGTATCGGTGACCCGGCGCAGGAGTTTTTGCAGGCTTCGATGGCTGTGATGGAGCAGGCTTTCCGCCGCTGTCAGCTGCAGTTCCAGGATCGGCGCCAGCGTCAGGCCGAGCGTCTCCAGCGTATCCAGTTCGGCCGGGGTGAACGGCGTATCGCGTTCCAGCAGCCAGACGCCGACGACGCGGTTGCCGGCTTCCAGCGGCACCGCACACAGCGCCGCGCTGCCGCTTTCATTGCCGTAATGGCGCATTGCGGCGGTAATCAGCGTGGCGCCCTCTTCCGGCTCCGGCAACACCACCGTCGCGCGCTGGTCGAACGCCTCATTCATCGCCAGCGCAGCCAGATTGACCAGATTCGCCTTTGCATCAAACGTGGCCGAATGCGACACCGCCGCCACGCGCACGGTCTTGTCTTTTTCCAGCCCTAATTGCACCTGATGACAATTGAAACGCTGCGCCAGTCGATTCACCACCGCCAGCGCCGACTTGTGAAAATCGCCTTCCGACAAGGCCGCCAATGCCAGTTCGAACAGGAAGGCGGAGCGCTCCAGCCGAGTATCCTGCTCGTTCAACGAGCGCCGGTTGAATAGATCGATCAGCCAGCCGGCGCCCCAGTGCAGCCGGCGCATGGCATGGCTCAGCGCGGCATCGTCAACGGCCGTGAGATCCAGCACGACAGCCCCGAACAAGGCGTCGCCACTGGCCAGAGGATAGGCGAACCGGGTCTGGCCGCCGGCATCCCGACGCACTACGCTCTGACGTTTTACCAGCGCATCCTGAGCAATATCGCCGAGCTGACCGAGATCGATATTGCCCGGCCATACCGCCGCCGGGGCATAGCTGCCGTCGCTGTGTTGCAGCAGCAACAAACCGCTCCGCACGCGAGGCAACATATTGCAAAGAATGGGCAACCAGGCCCGATACAACTGTTCGGCGGTGCGCGCCTGCGCCAGCGCCAGCCAATAATCGACTTTTTCTTCGTTACGCGACTGCTGCGACATGTTTGCCGTTCATTGATGGCCCGCATTCGAGTCGCGGACCTGAATTCCAAAACGACCGCTCCGAAGGAGATCGACTGCGGTCGTCACACCGAAATGGCTTTGTATCCGTTCTTCAGTTCACCAGCCGTGGCAGCTTGCCGAATCTCGGCCTGGTTTTCGGACGCCATGCATATCTCCTTTGCGGTTGCGAAACTTCACTTTCGATTTGATCAGCTAAGCGCAACTGTCGCAACGTCCACTGCGTCGACTCAGCCGATATGGATGCCGAATCAGGGTTCCGCATAAGTACCTTTTATTCACTTGACAATCATCAAGATAAAACCATCCGCAAAGGTCTATACAAACGGCTGCGACAAATTGCCGCACCCCCATCCCCTACATTCCAGGAGGCACCATGAAGCGCGCTACCCTCCACGCCCTGTCGCTGCTTGTGGCGTCCACGCTGGGACTATCGGCCGGCACCAGCTGGTCGGCCGATTCCCTGCAGGACGTCATGAAGCAACGCGGGCTATCCCAGCAAGACCTACTCGCCGCGGCGAAAACCTATGTGCCCACCGGCAAGCGCGACGAATTCCTCGCCTTCAGCTCCGGCGGCCATGGCGGCCAGGTGATGGTCTACGGCATCCCGTCCATGCGCATCCTCAAGTTCATCGGCGTGTTCACGCCCGAACCCTGGCAGGGCTATGGCTATGACGAGGAATCGAAGCAGGTGATGAAGGGAGGGTGGATCAACGGCAAGGAGATCACCTGGGGCGATTCGCACCACCCGGCCATCTCCGAGACCAACGGCAACTACGACGGCCAGTTCCTGTTCATCAACGACAAGGCCAATCCGCGCATCGCCGTCATAGACCTGCGCGACTTCGAGACCAAGCAGATCATCGCCAACCCGGTGTTCAAATCCGAGCACGGCGGCGCCTTCGTCACCAGCAACACGGAATACGTGATCGAAGCGTCGCAGTACGCCGCGCCGCTGGAGCATAAGTTCGTACCGCTGGAGGAGTTCAACGACAAGTACCGCGGTGGCATGTCGTTCTGGAAATTCGACCGCCAGAAGGGCCGCATCGACACCGGCAAATCGTTCTCCTTCGAACTGCCGCCCTATAGCCAGGACTTGTCCGACGCCGGCAAGGGCCCGTCGGAAGGCTGGGCCTTCACCAACTCGTTCTGTTCCGAACGTTATGTCGGCGGCATCGAGCGCGGCCGGCCGCCGTTCGAGGCCGGTTGTTCCGCCAAGGACACCGACTACATGCATGTCCTCAACTGGAAGCTCGGCGAGAAGCTGGTCGCCCAGGGCAAGGCCAAGACCATCAATGGCCACAAGGTCATTCCGATGGATGTGGCGGTCAAAGCGGGCGCGCTGTTCCTGATCCCGGAGCCGAAGAGCCCGCACGGCGTCGATGTCACCCCGGACGGCAAGTTCGTCATCGTCTCCGGCAAGCTCGACACCCACGTCTCTGTCTACAGCATGGAGAAAATCCTGGCGGCCATCAAAGCCGGGCGCTTCGAGGGCAGGGATCCCTACGGCATCCCCATCATCGGCATGAAGGACGCCTTGCAACACCAGGTCCAGGTTGGCCTCGGCCCGCTGCACACCCAGTTCGATTCCACCCCCTGCGAAGCCTACACATCGCTGTACGTGGACTCCCAGGTGGCGAAGTGGGACTACTGCAAGGGCAAGGTGCTGGACAAGATCTCCGTGCACTACAACATCGGCCACCTGATGACCATGGAAGGCGATTCGGCGAGCCCCAAGGGCAAGTATCTGGTCGCCCTCAACAAGCTGGCGATCGACCGCTTCAACCCGGTCGGCCCCCTGCACCCGCAGAACCACCAGCTGATCGACATCAAAGGCGACAAGATGCAGTTGCTCTACGACATGCCGGTTCCCCTGGGTGAGCCGCACTATGCCGTGGCCATTGCCGCCGACAAGTTGAAGCCCGGCATCCGCTACAAGCTGGGCACCAACAGCCGCACCGACAGCCCGCACCCGGGCGCGGTCAGAGGCGGCGAGGAGAAAGTGGTCAAGAAGGGCAACAAGGTGACGGTCTACGCCAGCCTGATCCGCTCGCATATCACGCCCGAGATCATCGACAACGTGAACGTGGGTGACGAAGTGACCATCTACCTCACCAACCTCGAACGCGCTCAGGACGAGACCCACGGCTTCACCGTCGGTGGTTTCAACATCCATGCGTCGGTCGAGCCGGGCAAAACGGTCTCGGTGAAGTTCAAGGCCGATCGCGAAGGCGTCTTCCCCTACTACTGCACCGAGTTCTGCTCGGCGCTGCACCTGGAGATGCAGGGCTATCTGCTGGTCAAGCCCCAAGGCTGGAAACCCGGCAAGGCGACCAAGGCGGAAGCCAAGACCTACACCAAGGCCGACTACGACAAGCAGTACAAGACCAACATGGATACCCAGGCGGTCATCGACTCGGTCGTGGGCTACATCACCAGCGTCAACTACAAGGACTTCCCGGAAGTCGTGGCGATGGTGGAAGACGCCTTCGACCAACTGGGCAAGACCAAGGACGTCAAGGCCAAGATGGAAGCCGCGGCCAAGGCCGGAGATTGGCAGAACGCCACGCTGTGGGCCGGCCAATGGTGGCAGTACCAGGTCAAAACTGCCGACCTGGGCCTGCGCGCGAAGACTTTCCTTGAGCAGAACGGTGCCAAGAAAGTGAAGTAAGCGTTGGACAGGCAACACGGGGGAGCCTTGGCTCCCCCTTTTGTTTCGTAAAAAGCTTGATGAATGTCAACGTTTTGATGTTCATCAAGGCCACTTTGCCGGCTTTGGCATTCCATGTCGGCCAGGCGCATGACGCTCATCCCCCAACGCCCGCCCCCATCGCCCAAACCCGGATACACCAAACAGGAGCCCACCATGAAAACCGCAACACTGCTTACCCTCTGCCTCGCCCTGGCCGCCACGACCACCTGGGCCAGCCCGCCCGCGGGTGGCGGCGCCGATCCGCTCAAACTCAAGGGCGACGCCAAGAATGGCCAGGAAGTCTATGAAGTCTGTTCCGCCTGCCACCTGGCCAGCGGCATCGGCCGCCCGGATGGCACGCTGCCGGTCGTCGCCGCACAGCACAAGGGGGTACTGGTCAAGCAGATGGTGGACATCCTCACCGGCCACCGCGACAACCCCACCATGCTGCCGTTCGCCCAGTCCATGACGCCGCAGGAGATGGCCGATACGGCCGCCTACATGACCACGCTCAAGCTTTCGCCAAAGAACGGCAAGGGCTCCGGCAAGAATGTGAAACAAGGCAACGCGCTGTATGAAAAGGACTGCAAAACCTGCCACGGTGCCAAGGGCGAAGGCGACGAAGCCAAGCTCATCCCCATGCTGACCGGCCAGCACTTCAAGTACATGCAGCGCCAGCTCGCGGAAATGCGCGCCGGCAAACGCAAGAATGCCGACAAGGACATGCTCAAGGTCATCAAGGCCTACAGCGATGCCGATATCGAAGCAGTCAGCGATGCCATGGCCCGCCTGCCGATCGCCAAGAAGAAGTAATGCCGCGGCGGGCGCACCCGCGCCCGCCTTCGTCCACACTCTATCCAACCTCTATTTCCTCATTTTCTGGACTCCATCATGGCTCGCTCATCCACCCAGACCACCCGACTGCTCACATTCGGCGCCCTGCTGGTGCTGGTGGCGACCTATTTCGTGCCGATCTGGTGGGTCTCGCTGACTGCGCCGAACTATCCGCCAGAGGCCTTCCCGGACGGCATCCGCATCCATTTTCACTTCAATGGCGTGTTCAATGGCTGCAAGGGCGCCGTCATCAAGAACAGCGATATCTATCAGGGCGACCTGGGCGACGAGCGCGAAGTGGAAATCCGCGGCCACTCCTCGCAGAAACAGCAACTCGACTGCGTGCACGAGATGAACACCATCAACCACTACGTCGGCATGTACCCGATCGACGCCGGGGCGCCGGTGGAGCGCGGGCTGTCGCGTTATTTCTTCGGCTTCTTCGCGGCCATGCTGGCGGCCTTCACCTTCCCGGCGCGCAAAACCCAGGCCACGGTCCTGGCGCTGGGCTTTCTCGCGGTGGCCGCCTGGATGGGCGGCGAGATGCTCGGCGGTGGGCGCCTGGACGCCCTGCTGGAACACTACCGCACCGCCGCCGGCGCCTATTTCAACGAACCCGCCACCATCACGCGCTGGACCGCGAATCTGGAGCTGGGCTTGCAAATCACCATGGCCGGGCTGGTAGCCGCCATGCTGGCCGTGCTCGCCGGGGTCTGGTATTCGCGCCCGTTCTCGCTCCTGCTCGCCCTGGTGCCGGCACTGCTGCCGGTGTTCTTCGTCCTCGACTACGCCGGCTGGCTCTGGTTCTTCGGCCACAACCTGCATCCCTGGGGTGCGTTCACGGTGAAAGCCTTCATGCCCACGGTGTTCGGCGAAGGCAAGGTGGCGCAGTTCTCCACCTATTCCTACCCCTACATCGGCTACGCCATGCTGTTGCTGGTGACCGGCCTGCTGTTGCCGGCGATCCTATTGCGCCGCAAGGCGATGCGCGAAGAGGCCGGCGGCCTCTAGAAAGCCATCGCGATGCGCTACGCCCGCCCGCTCCTGGTCGCCGCGCTGGCCCTGAGCGCCACCACATCCATTGGCTTCGCGCCCGAACAGGAGCCGGTGCGCGGCGAATCCGACCACGCCGCCGTGCGCACCGAGCTGAATGCGCCCAAACCGGTCTTCCCCCTCTATATGCGCGACAAACGCATCCATGGGCTGCAGCCATTCCAGGCGCTGGTGGATGCCGCCCCCGCCGGCTCCGTGCTGCGGCCGCCGCCGGGCAACTACGCCGGGCCGGTGCAGTTGAGCAAGCCGCTCACCATCGACGGCGGCGGCAAAGTCAGCATCGACTCCGGCGACAAGGGCAGCGTATTCACCCTCGCCACCGATGGCGCCACCCTGCGCGGCATCCATCTCACCGGCTCGGGCGATGTGCACGATACCGAGGACGCCTGTCTGGAGATACGCGGCCACCGCAACGTGGTCGAGCATCTGGTCATCGACAACTGCCTGTTCGGCATCGACTTGCGCCAATCCAACGGCAACACCGTGCGCGGCAACCGCATCACCTCCAAACCCGCCGAGCTCGGCCTGCGCGGCGACGGCCTGCGCCTGTGGTACAGCATGAACAACCTGATCGAGGGCAACAGCCTGATCGACACGCGCGACTTCGTGGTCTGGTATGCCAACGGCAACGTCATCCGCAACAACCTGGGCCGACGCAGCCGCTATTCCATGCACTTCATGTTCGCCCAGTCCAATCTGGTGGAGGGCAACCGCTATTACGACAACGCCGTCGGCATCTACGTCATGTACACGGAAGGCATCACCATCCGCGACAACCTGATTTCGCACGCCACCGGCGCCACCGGCATGGGCATCGGCTTCAAGGAGGCGAGCAACACGGTGGTGGAGAACAACGACATCATCTACTGCGCCACCGGCATCGCCTCCGACCTGTCGCCCTACCAGCCCGACACCAAGATATGGATCCGCAACAACCGCATCGCCTACAACGGCATCGGCATGCTGTTCAACAACGAGCGCGTCGGCAACATCGTCAGCGACAACGTGTTCGAAGGCAATCTCACCCATGTCGCGGTGAACGGCGCCGGCTCGGTGCGTGGCAATACCTGGCGGGGCAATTACTGGGACGACTACCAGGGCTTCGATCGCGATCACGACGGGCGCGGCGACAGCGCCTACGAAACCTATGCCTATGCCGACCGGATCTGGATGGAACAGCCGCATGCCCTGTTCTTCAAGAACGCGCCGCTGATGGAGGCACTCGATTTCCTGGAACGCCTCGCCCCCTTTTCCGCCCCCAACCTGATTCTGCGCGACGACACGCCGCGTTTCACCAAGCCCGCACGCCATGGCCTCTCCCGTAAACCCTCCTAAAGCGGAACAGGCGCGCCGCCGCTTCCTGCGCAGCCTGATCGGCGGTGGCGCCTTGCTCGCCGCCGCCGGCGCCGGCTGGCTGCCGCTGGCCTATAGCGGCGAAGTGCGCCTGCGCCCGCCCGGCGCCCTGGAGGAGGACGACTTTCTCTCCTCCTGCATCAAGTGCGGCCAGTGCGTCCAGGTCTGCCCGGTCAGCGCCTTGAAACTCGCCGACCTGGGCGATGGCTACGGCATCGGCGCGCCCTACATCGAAGCGCGCGCCCAGGCCTGCGACTTCTCCTGCGACGCGGTGCAGTGCATCCTCGCCTGCCCCACCGGCGCCCTGACCTACACCAAACCCCAACACCTGGACACGCGCGACGCCATGCGCATGGCCGCGGCGCCCATCCTGCTGGCGAAGGAAAAAGACCCGGAACCCACCCTCAACCTGAAGGAGCGCATCGGCGTGGCGCGCCTGGCCCGGCCCGATCTGTGCCTGGCGCGCCAAGGCAAGGGCTGGAAAGGCCCGGCGCGGGCGCCGGGTTATGCCGGGATGCTGCGTTTCATGGAGGTCGATCGCTGGCGCCCGGTGCCGCTCAACGATCACCCCTTCGACCTGGCGGTGTGCGACCTGTGCGTGCGCACCTGTCCGATCAAAGGCGCGATCAGTCTGGAACCGTTACCCAATGGACACATGACCCCGGTGGTACACGAAGCCTGCGTCGGCTGCGGCGTCTGCGAAATGGCCTGCCCGACCGAGCCAGCCGCCATCGTCATCGACCCGCGTCGCGGCTGGGAGGCGTGATGTCGCTAAGAGAATCGGCCAGACTTCTGCTCGGCGGCGCGGTGCGCAAACCCGAAGCCGCCGACTACACCCCCGGCGCGCGCAAGGTGCATGAACTCAAACGCATGGATGGTGCGAACCGCAAGGCGCTGGCGGAGGAGATGCACAAACAGCACAACCACACCCACACCTGGCGCAACCGGCGCTGGGCGACGCTGATCGCGGTCAACCTGCTGTTCGTGCTGTCGTTCTGGCTGGACATCCAGATTCTCGAAGGCGCGCTGACCGCCTCGCGCTTCCTCGGCTTCCACCTGATCGATCTCAATTCCGCGCTGCAGGTGATGCTGGCGCACAAGCACATCCTGGTGAATCTGGTGATCGGCACCGCCACCGTGTTCGTGCTCTGGGTGCTGCTCGGCGGGCGCGCCTTCTGTTCCTGGGTGTGCCCCTACCACCTGCTCGCCGAATGGGCGGAAAGCCTGCACCTGTATCTGGTGGAGAAGAAGAAGGTGAGCGACCACGCCTTCCATCGCGGCCTGCGCAGCGTGCTCTGGCTGCTGTTCGCGGCGCTGGCCTTCGCCACCGGCTACACCGTGTTCGAGACCCTGTCGCCCACCGGCATCCTGTCGCGCGCCCTGATCTACGGCCCCGGCCTGGGCCTGCTCTGGGTGCTGTTGTGGCTGCTGTTCGAAGTGTTCTACTCGCGCCGTGCCTGGTGCCGCTATTTCTGCCCGATCGGCCTCACCTACGGCGCGGTCGGCCTGGCCACGCCGGTACAGGTCGCCTACCGCCTGGAAAACTGCTTCCACGAAGGCGACTGCCGCAAGGTCTGCCTGGTGCCGCATGTGCTGGAATGCGTCATCAAAGGCCGCGCCACCGCCGAAAAAATGGACATCGGCGCCGACTGCACCCGTTGCGGCCTGTGCGTGGACGTCTGCCCCAGCGGCGCCCTGCGCTTCGAGGTCAAGGGCTTGAGCCAATGGCTGTGAACCAACCCCGGGAATTTCCGTGATCGAACTTCGCCACGTCAGCAAGCAATTCAAGAAAAGCGTCGTCCTCGACGACCTCAACCTCAGCGTCACCAGCGGCGAACGCATCGCCCTGATCGGCTCCAACGGCGCCGGCAAGACCACCCTGATCCGCTGCCTGCTGGGCGAATACGTGCATGCCGGCGAGCTCTCCATCCTCGGCCTGAACCCGCGCCAGGACCGCGCCAGGTTGTTGCGGCGGATCGGCTTTGTGCCGCAACTGCCGCCGCCGCTGCGCATGAGCGTGGGCGATCTGCTCCGCTTCGCCGCCGAACTCTCCGCTTGCGACGCGGCCCGCTTCGGCACGGTCGCGGCGCAACTCGGCCTGGACGTGGCGAAGGTGCGGCATCTGCCCTTCGTCAAGCTGTCCGGCGGCATGAAGCAGAAAATCCTCATCGCCGTCGCCCTCGGCCGCGACTGCGAACTCCTGATCCTCGACGAGCCCGCCGCCAACCTCGACCCGGAAGCGCGCCACGCCTTCTTCGATCTCCTCGCCGAACGCCTCGGCCAGGCCACCATGCTGATCTCCAGCCACCGCCTCGACGAGGTCGCGCCCCTGGTCAACCGGGTGCTGGAGCTGGATACCGGGCGCATCGTCCTGGATGACCGCGTCGCCGACGACGTCGCCCTGGCCGGGAAGGTGCGCTGCCGCCTGGTCCTGCGCCGCGCCGAGCCGGCCATCGCCAGGACGCTCGCCGAATGGGGGTTGCGCGGCGATGCCGATGGCCTCGCCTGGCAAGGCGCCATCGCCGGTCCCGACCGGCTGCGCTTTCTCGGCATGCTGGCGCGCTATGTCGGCGTCCTCACCACCATCGAATTGGAGGAACAAGCATGAAGCTCCTGCCCCAGCGCGACCGTCTCCGACTGCTCGCCGCCCTCGCCGCCGCGCCTTTCATTACCGCCTGCTCGCGCGATACCGGCCACGGCCCCGGCGAAGTGCATTGGGACCGCGACGCCTGCAAGCGTTGCGGCATGGCCGTGAGCGACCGCCATTACGCCGCCCAGATCCGCGGCGGACCGAAGCGCGAAGCGTTCAAATTCGACGACATCGGCTGCGCCCTGTTCTGGCTCAAGGAACAGAACATTCCCTGGGCCGAGGCGGCGGACACCGAAATCTGGGTCAACGATTTGCGCAGCGGCGAATGGCTGGATGCGCGGAAGGCGCATTACCTGCCCGGCAAGACCACGCCGATGGCCTACGGTTACGGCGCTCTGGCGCAAGCCGAAGCCGGCAGCGTCGATTTCGCCAGCATGAAGGCGGCCATCCTGGCCAAGGGAAGATGATGGCAAACGATTTCTGGGCCACCCTGCGACTGGAAATAAATACCTCGCTGCGCGCGCGCTGGTTCGCCGTGCATTCCCTGGTGTTCGGCGGCATCGTCGCGCTGCTGTTCGTGTTCGGCCTGACCGAATCGCGCGTGCTGGGCTTCATCGGCCTGTCGCGCCTGCTGGTCACCTACATCCAGTTGGCGATGGCCATCCTGCCGATCTTCGTGCTGATCACCACGGTGCGTTCGGTGGCCGGCGACCGCGAGGCGGGCGTGTTCGAGTACCTGCTGGCCCTGCCGGTGTCGCTTTCCGCCTGGTTCTGGGGCAAGTTCCTGGGACGCTACCTGATGGTGTTCGCGCCGGTGTTCCTGGCCATGCTGGGCGCTTCGCTGTGGGCGCTGGTGCGCGACATCCCGGTGCCCTGGGGCATGTTCGGCTATTACACCGCGCTGCTCGCGGCGATGACCTGGTGCTTTCTCGGCATCGCCATGCTGATCTCCACCCTGGCGCGCTCCACCGACGTGGCGCAGGGCGCGGCCTTCCTGACCTGGCTGGTGCTGTTGCTGTTCCTCGACCTGATCCTGCTCGGCGTGATGATCCAGGAACATGTCCCCGCCGAGGTGGCCGTCGCCATTGCCCTGTTCAATCCGCTGCAATCCTTCCGCACCGCCGCGCTGATGCTGTTCGACCCGCAGCTCATCGTGCTGGGGCCGTCCGCCTACGTGATCTTCGACCTGTTCGGCGCGCTCGGTTACCAGATCTTCGCCCTGGCCTGGCCAACGCTGATCGGCACGCTGTGCGCCGCCTGGGGGTATCGGATGTTCCGGCGCGGAGACCTGCTTTGAAACGGCTGCTTCTGCTTGGCCTGCTGGCCGCTTCCTGCGCGGGCGCGGGCGAACCCATCAACTTCTACGCCATGCCAGCGGCTCCCTTCGCGCAGCCGGGTGGCGGCAGCCTGCAACTCGACAGCCTCAAGGGACGCCCGGCGGTGATCAATTTCTGGGCCACCTGGTGCCCGCCCTGCCGCGAGGAGTTGCCGCTGCTGGTCAAAGTTCACAAGCGCTTTGGCAAGAAAGTTGGCTTCCTCGGCCTGGCGGTGGAAGACAACGTCGAGTTCGTCGGCGAATACGCCGGCGCCTACGGCTTGCGCTATCCCGTCGCCGCCGGCCGCGATCCGGCCATCGCCCTGATGCAGGCGCTGGGCAACGAGCAGGCGGGCATGCCGTTTACCGTGGTGGTCGATGGCGAGGGCCGGGTGGTCTACAGCAAGCGCGGCGTGGTGACGGAGAAAGCCCTGACCCAGGCGCTGACGCCGCTGCTGCGGCCATGACCTTGGGCGCCCTGGCGCCTTGGAGCGCCGGCATCTTGCCGGCTGTTTTATTGCGCTACGCCATCGCGGCATTGTCTTTTCCGGCCCTCTCCGCCCAGGCCGCCCTCCCCGCGCTGCAAGCCCTGATCGACGCCGCCCCCGCCGGCAGCGTGTTGCGCCCACCCGCCGGACGCTACGCCGGCCCGGCCGTCATCGGCAAATCCCTCACTCTGGACGGCGCTGGCCGCGTCACCCTGGATGGCGGCGGCCGCGGCACGGTGCTCACGGTGCGCGCCGGCAACGTCAGCGTGCGCGGCATGCATCTCACCAACTCCGGCGCCACCCACGACGGCGTCGATGCCGGCCTGCTGATCGAGGAAAGCAATAGCGCGCAGGTGGAAGGCAACGTCATCGACGATGTGCTGTTCGGCATCCATCTCAAGCAGGCCAGCCATGCCAGCGTGCGCGGCAACACGATTCGCGGCCGGGCGGCGGAACTCAACCTGCGCGGCGACGGCATCCGCCTCTGGAACAGCCATTTCAACCGAATCGAAGGCAATACCCTGGACGCCACCCGCGACCTCACCGTCGCCAACTCGGCCGACAACCGCTTCACCGGCAACACCATCGCCAACGGGCGCTATGGCATGCAATTGATCTTCTCGCCGCGCAACCGCATCGAGGGCAACCTCGTTCGCCACACCACGACCGGCATCGCCGTGCTTTATTCGGACCAGATCACCCTGCGCGGCAATCGCATCGAACATGTGCGCGACGTCGCCGGCGCCGGGTTGGCCTTCAAAGGCAGCGGCCAGGCGGAAGTCGCGGGCAATACCGTCCTGCATTGCACGGTGGGCGTCCAGGCCGATGCCCCGCCCTATCCCGATGCGCGCCACCGCTTCCAGGGCAACCGCCTCGCCCACAACGTCACCGGCATGTTTTTCTACGGCGACAAGGGCGGCCACATCGTGCATGGCAACCGCTTCGAGAAAAACCTGATGCAGATCGGCGTGTCCGCCCCCAGCAGCGCCCGCGACAACGACTGGCGCGGCAATGACTGGGACGATTACCAGGGCTTCGACCGCAACGGCGACGGCATCGGTGACACGCCCTATGCCCTCTACTACTATGCCGATCGCATCTGGATGGAGACGCCCCAGGCGCGCTTCTTCCGCGACTCGCCGGTGCTGGAACTGCTGGATCTCCTCGAACGCCTGGCGCCGTTCTCGCTGCCGGAATTGATCCTGAGCGATCCGCAACCGCGCTGGCATAACCCAACTGAAAGGAAGCCTGGATGAAAACCCAATGGCTGGCCGGCGGCACGCTCATCGTCACGCTCTTCCTCGTACCGGCCGCGCTCGTGGTCTGGCAAAACACGGAAGGCCCGCCACCGATCGCCGTCGATGTCACCTGTGCCAACCCGGCCGTTGGTTGCGTCGCGCAACTCGGCAAGCGCACGCTCACGCTCGGCCTGGCCGGTGCGCTCAAGCCGCTACAACCGTTTCAGGTGTGGGTAAAAGCCCCCGGCGCGGACAAGATCGAGGCCAGCTTCACCATGGTAAGCATGAACATGGGCTTCAACCTCTACCGCCTGCACCCGGATGCTGCCGGCGTGTTCCGCGCCCAGGTCACCCTGCCGGCCTGCGTCAGCGGCCGCCGCGACTGGGTGATGCGCGTGGACATCGACAACACCGCCCGCCTCACCGTGCCCTTCGCCACCGAGTTGTAGTCTGGAAAATCGTAGGGTGCGCCGCGCGCACCATTGGACGTGAATCGGTGCGCGCGGCGCACCCTACGAGTGGCAACTTCCCCCGCCGCAACCGCTCCCGCCCGAACAGGAACCGCATTTTCCGCTCTCGCGAAACGGCCCGAGTTGCGGGTTTTTCGCGGCGAAGCCACGATACAGGCGGTCGACGCCGATGCCGATCAGGGCGATCGCCATGATCAGGCCGATAGTGAGCAGATAAGTGCTCATTCGCCCGCACCCAGGCCGGCGAAGCCCATGAAGGCGAGCGACAGCAAACCGGCCAGCATCAGCGACAGCGCGGTGCCCTGCACCACGTTGGGCACGCTGGCCAGGTTGAGGCGTTCGCGCAGGCCGGCCATCAGCAACAAGGCCAGCGTGAAGCCGAGGCCACCGGCGGTGGCGAAGGTGAGCGCCTGCGTGAAGCTGTATTCGCGCGCGGTCTGGAACAGCGCGACGCCGAGCACGGCGCAGTTGGTGGTGATCAGCGGCAGGTAGATGCCGAGCGCGCGGAACAGCACCGGGCTGTATTTCTTCAGCACCATTTCGACCAGTTGCACTGCCGACGCGATGATCACGATGTAGGAAATCAGGCGCAGGAATTCCAGGTGGAACGCGCTGACCAGCCAGTTCAGGCCGAACGCGCACAGGCTGGCGACGACCATCACGAAAGTGGTCGCCACGCCCATCGGCAGCGCGGTGTTCAGCCGCGCCGAGACGCCGAGGAACGGACACAGGCCAAGGAACATGGCCAGCACGAAGTTGTTGGCGAGCAGCGTACCAATGAAGATTTGCGAGAGGGATTCAGACATGCGCGGCGCCCTCGGCGGGATGGGCGGACGCGGTTTTGCGGCTGTCCAGCCAGTTGAACAACAGCAGCCAGGCGCCCAGCACGAAGAAGCCGCCGGGCGGCAGCACCATCACCACCCAGGGCTGGAACTCGGGCCCGAACAGACTGAAGCCGAACAGCTTGCCGGCACCGAGGATTTCGCGCACCGAACCCAGCGCGAACAGGCCGATGGTGAAGCCGGCCCCCATACCGACGGCATTCAGCACGGATTTCACCGGCGGATTTTTCGAGGCGTGCGCCTCGGCGCGGCCGAGGATGATGCAGTTCACCACGATCAACTGGATGAACGCCCCCAACGCGTCGTACACCGCCAGGCTGATCGCCTGGATCAGGTAGTCCACCACGGTGACGAAGGTGGCGATGATCAGGATGTAGGTGGCGATGCGCACTTCCTTCGGAATGATGTTGCGCATCAGGGAAACCAGAAATGCGGAAGCAACCAGTACGAAAGTAGTGGCCAGGCCCATGCTGAGCGCATTCATCGCCGACACCGATACCGCCAGGGTCGGGCACATGCCCAGCACCATGACGAACACCGGGTTCTGCTTCCAGACGCCTTCAAGCAGTTCGTCCAGGTTGGTAAGTTGTTTCTGTCCCGGCATAGACATGCTCATTTCCCTCCTTGCAGCTTGTCGAGATGCGGCAGCAGCAACGGCAGCAGTTTCTGCGCGCTGTCGTTGATGCCCCTGCCCACCGCCTTGGAAGTCACTGTGGCGCCGGCGATGGCGTCGATTTCCCAGGCGTTCTGCTTGCTGCCGTGCTTCACCACCTTGATGGCATGCGCGAGCGCTTTCATGTCGTCGGCCAGTTTGGCGTCGAGCGCCACGAAGTTCTTCTGGAAGGCGGCATCGGTCACGATCTTGTCGCCGATGCCCGGCGTTTCGCGCATCGACACCAGGCCGAAGCCGGTGATGACCTGTTGCGCGGTGTCATAGGCATAGAGCACGCGCACCGTGTCGGCGTAGCCCTTGGCCGCGCCCTCGGCGGCGACGCCCTTGAGCACGCCGGCTCGATCATAGGCGGCGTAGAACTTCACCGCGCCTTCCGGCACGCTGGCGCCGGCCGGCTGGATACCGCCCGTACCAGCGACGAATTCCTCGACACTGGCCGCGCCCGGTATCACCTTGAACACGGCGCGTTCCAGCGCCAGCTTCTTGTTGGCGGCGACCGGTTCCAGCGTGCCCTGGTAAGCGGAAACGATCAGGATGCCGCACACCGTGGCGACGATGCCGAGGGTGCGGATCATCGCGGCGGAAGGCGTGGCGGGTTGAGCCATGGCGGTCATGAGCGACTCCTTTTCGCCGCCCCGAATACCTTTGGCTGCGTCACCTGGTCGATCAACGGACTCAACGCATTACCGATCAGGATGGCGTACATGACGCCTTCGGTGAGGCCGCCGAAGTAACGGATCATCACCGTCACGACGCCGATCAATGCGCCGTAGATCCAGACCCCCTGCGGCGTCACCGGCGAGGTCGCCATGTCGGTGGCCATGAACACCGCGCCGATCATCAGACCGCCGGACAGCAGCACGAACAGCGGGTCGGGATAGCGCGCCGGGTCGATCCACTGGAACACCAGCGCGGTCAGCGCGGCGCTGCCCAGCACGGCGACCGGGATGCGCCAGTCCATGAACTTGCGCACCGCAAGGTACAGGCCGCAGAGCAGGATCAGGAGGGCGGAAGTCTCGCCGGCGCTGGCGGTGACGCTGCCGCTGAGGAAATCCATCGGCGTCGCCAGCACGTTCTCGAACTTCCAGCGCGCCAGCGGCGTCGCACCGGTGAAGCCGTCCAGCGCTGTCTTGGACCAGGCGGAAATGTCGGGCGGCATCATCAGCGGCGCGGCGAACGTGGTCGGCACGAATTCGGCGAAGCGATGCGGCGCGAATGCCGGCACCCAGGTGGTGATGGCAACCGGGAAGGCGGCCTGCACGAAGGCGCGCCCGACCAGGGCCGGGTTCATGACGTTGCAGCCGATGCCGCCGAACAACGCCTTGCCCAGCGCGATGGCGACAAATCCGGCGACCGCCCCCATCCAGAGCGGGAAGGCGGGCGGCAGGGTCAGCGCCAGCAACAGGCCGGTGATGGCGGCACTCCAGTCCGACAGCGTGCTGTGCTGGCCCGCCAGGTGGTTGAACAGGCGCTCGCTCGCGATGCAGGCGAGCGTTATGGTGACGATCAGGGCCAGTGCGGAGAGGCCGTATTGCCAGACCGAAAAGGCGGCAATCGGCAACAACGCCAGCACCACGTTGAACATGATGGTTTCAACGCTGGCACCCTTGACCACATGCGGCGAGGTGCGCAGTTCGATACGCTGAGTCATGGTGGGCTTCAAGAGTAGAGGGGTTCCAGACGCGAGTTGACCACAGGTGCTGCCTGTGAAAACTCGAATCCGTAGCCGGCATTGTCCAGCCAGGCGCGCAACACGCGGTCCAGTTCGCGCGGACTCAGGCGGCGACCGACTAGCGGCGCGATGCGCTCGGTCAGCTTGCGGCAGCAGGCGTGAAAACGACCGTAGGCGGGGTCGAATTCGGCTAGCGCGAGGAAGCCGCAATCGCCCTCCATCAGCAGCGCCATCGCGGTAGCGATGCGGCTGTCGTAGATGTAGAACAATTCCGGGAAATGGAAATGCAGATAACGCGACGCCAACGAGCGCGCCTCGTCGTCATTGAGGTCGCCAAACACCGCCATCATGCGTTTGTGCAGTTCCAGCAGCAGGCCGGAATCGAGCTGTTCGGCGGTCGACAGCGCTCCGAACCAGCGATCCACCGGCGAACGCGACAGGCTATGCGCGGCGGCTTCGGCCGAGAACGTCGTGCCCTGCCAGCTCAGCGCATCGGAATAGAGGCGGGTGATCAGATGCAGCTTGTCGGCCACGATCTCGTTGCGCATGTGATGCCGGTGCATGAAGCACAGCTCGTAAAGCGCACGCACCTTGGGGTCGAGGATGGACTGGGACAGCGCGTCGGTGATGAATTCGCGGGACAGGGAGAGTTGCATGGTCGGGCCGGCTAAATCAAAGGGAGTTGGACTGGGAGAGGCAATCACGTCGCCTTCTCCCGCAAGATGCCCTTGGCCACGCGGAACTGCTGCACCAGCGGGATGTGGGAAGGGCAGACGTAAGTACAGCAACCGCATTCGAAGCAGTCGCCGAGATGGTAGTGGGCGCCCATTTCCGCGTACTCGCGGCGGCTGGCCAGCATGCCCAGCATGGAGGGGTTGAGCCCCATCGGACAGACTTTGACGCATTCGCCGCACTTGATGCAGGGCCAGACCCGGCGCGAGCTTTCCAGTTGCAGCTTGTCGAACACCAGGATGCCGGAGACGCCCTTGGTGACCGGCACGTCGAGCGAAGCGACGGCCTGCCCCATCATCGGGCCGCCCAGGATGATTTCCTGCGCGTCGGCATTCTTCACGCCGGCCCATTCCAGCACGGTGCGCATCGGCGTGCCGATCGGCACCCAGTAGTCGCCCGGCTTGTTGATGCCGGGACCGGTGACGGTGACCACGCGTTCGGTCATGCCCTCGCCGGACGGCAGCAACTGGCCGAGTTGCGCCAGCGTGCCGACGTTGTTGACCACGACGCCGAGATGCATCGGCAGCTTGCCGGGCGGCACTTCCACATTCAGCAGCGACTTGATCAGCATCTTCTCGGCGCCCTGCGGATACTTGGTCGGCACCGCCTGCACCGTGATGCTGCCGTCGGCGGGCAGGCATTTGCGGATGGCCTCCACCGCATCCAGCTTGTTGTCCTCGATGCCGATGATGGCGCGTTCGGCGCCGATGGCGCGCATCGCCAGACGGGTGCCGACCATCAGGTCGGCGGGATATTCCAGCATCAATCGGTGATCGCAGGTCAGGTACGGCTCGCACTCGCAGCCGTTGACGATCAGCGTGTGGATCTTGTGCTCGGCCGGTACCGACAGCTTGGCGTGGCTGGGAAAGGTCGCGCCGCCGAGGCCGACCATGCCGC
>JASJPG010000077.1:0-8475 GCA_031426815.1 Hydrogenophilaceae bacterium | reverse complement strand
GGCTGGAGGGGCTTGGGCGGTGCGGAATGGGGTTTTTCTACAGCGTCGTTATGCGGCAGGTTTGGACCAGAGCGAAGTTCACGGATAATCATGTCGCGCTTCTTTTTGCTGTCTGAAATCATCTGGTTGTATGCCGCCATGACACCAGCGGCAATAAGCAAATCGCTTCTTGTTGGTTTTGCGAAACGCAGCGTCCACTGCACTTCATCGAGTGCATCGCATGGCGCTGGCCATGTCATATCTTCGATTTTTCGGAACATCAAATACCCTTTCGTTGTCACGCATAACCCGGCGTTCAAGGCTCGACAGGCGGAAACTGCCCCGCCTGCGGCCTTAACTCAGCGTTAGGTGTCTCTTCGCCATGCCACACAACATCTTTCTCGAATCAGTCGTACAAACCTGGGCGCGGTTAAAGGGGCCAGGCTCGATTTTTTCATGGCTATACTTGCCAAATGCCCCGCCGCCCACGCATTCACCTCCCTGGATTGCCGCTGCACATCGTCCAGCGCGGCCATAACCGCGATGCCTGCTTCTTTGGTGAAGAGGATTTTCAGGCTTACCGCCACTGGCTAGGCGAGGCGCTGAATGAATCTGGCGCTGCGCTGCATGCCTATGTGTTGATGACGAACCATGTTCATCTTCTGATCACGCCGCAGCAGACTGAGGACGTTAGTCGCATCATTATTTCGCTCGGGCGGCGCTACGTTCAGTACATCAACAAGACTTACCGCCGTACAGGCACTTTGTGGGACAGTCGCTACAAGTCGTCGCTGGTGCAGGTGGATCACTATCTTCTGCTCTGCCAACGCTACATTGAGCTGAACCCAGTGCGCGCTGATATGGTGAATGACCCGGCGCATTACCGCTGGAGCAGTTATCGAGCAAATGGTTTGGGTCAGAGCGACCCGTTGATCACGCCGCACAGCGTGTATTCCAGCCTTGGCACAGATGAGGTGGCCAGGCTGACAGCTTATCGGGCGTTGTTTCGGCACGAATTGGATGATGAGGCGGTTGCAGACTTGCGCTTGGCTCTTAACCAGGGGCAGCCGTTCGGCAATGGGCGTTTTCTGAACACCATCGAGCGCATGACAGGTCAGCGCCGAGAGGCCAGACCGAGGGGACGGCCAAGAATGGCTGATTCGTCCCCGAAAGTATTGGATGGCCAGTTCGGATTGAACCTTTCACATCAAGCAGGCTGAAATCATGAAGCGCAGGGTTTACATTGAAACATCCATTATCAGCTACCTGACGGCTCGGCCAAGTAAAACCATTCTCGGCGCAGCCCATCAACAGATTACGTCTGCTTGGTGGGAGCGGCGGGGTGAATTTGAACTGGTTGTTTCGGAATCCGTCCTACGTGAGTGCGGAGCGGGCGATCCGGACGCAGCCCAAAGGCGGTTGGGCATTGTGGCTGGTCTGCCCTTGCTTCTGATCGACGAGCGCGCGCTTCACATCGCAGAAGCCTTGGTTGAGCAGGGTATCGTTCCCGCCAAGGCGGCGGAAGATGCGTTGCATATCGCGGTTGCGACCATTCACGGCGTGGATTATTTGCTGACGTGGAACTGTCGACACATCGCAAATCCTGAAATTCAAAGAAACATCGCGGTTTATCTTGAGCAAATAGGTTTTTTCTTGCCTTTTATTTGCACACCGGAAGAGCTTCTTGGAGAAGAAAATGCTGAATGATGAGATTGTTGATGAAGTCAGGGCTGTTCGCCACGCCCACGCGGCCCAGTTCAACTATGACTTGCGTGCGATTTATGATGACTTGAAGAAATCAGAGGCAGCGCATCTGGCAGAAGGCCATGCTTTCGTTGAGCCCCCCACTTCGCCAATTTTGCCTCTCACTGCATTGCAGCGGACTCGCTTCGCTCACCGCTGAACTTAAACGTTATTCGAGGCTGCGGTCTTCGCTTCGTCGGCAGTACAGGAGCACACGACGTTGTCACCCACCCTGTGCCTTCAACCTTAGATCGCGCACGGAAAGCCCCTGACGTTTCAGCCAGTCGTTGCTCATCGCAATCCGCCTCGCCTTTGCCGCTGCCGTTCGCCCCGGCCCGGCCGTAAAAATCCCCTTGCCACAACCCGTCTCATCCGCCCAGAATCGCGCCACAAAACAAGCGTCCGGGCGACGAAGTCGGCACCAGACGCGAAAATCGAGGTCCTCCTCTTGCACCGCGATCCGCGCCGGTGGATATGGGGAGGGGAAAAGCACAGGGGGAGCAACATCCAGGCCAATCCGGCAACCCCCATGCATCACAAGAAATTTCATCAGGAGAGTCCGCATGGATACGAACGTCAACCGCATTTCCCTCACCATCCCCGAAGCCGATCTGCAAGCCATCCAGGGCGCCATGCAGATCCTGCAGGACAAGCTCCTGCCCCACCTCATCACCCTTACCTCGGACGACCGCATCGAATTGCCCAAAATGGGCGACAAGACCGTGGCCTTCGTGCGCAAGGCGACGGACTATGCCCGGACCGACCCCGCATTGCGTCCCGCTTTCCTGGACATGGACGAACTGGGCCGGGACCTGCAGGCTGTGGACCAATTGGGGGGCCTGCGCCGCGTTCTGGCGCCCATCGTGGACGGCCTGGAAGACAGCATGCTGGCCGCCGGCAGCGAGGCCTACAGCGCCGCGTTGAGCTACTACCAGGCCGTCAAGGTCGCTGCCCGCTCCCGCATCCACGGCGCCCAGGCCATCGCCGATGACCTGGGCCAGCGCTTCCCCGGCCGCCCGCGCACCGGCAATCCCCAGGCCTGAACGCGGTTCCGCCATGGCGCTGCGGCCTTTGCCGAACCTCGCAGGTGCGGCGTCGGCCCTCAGGGCCTCGGCATCGGACCTGATAGGTGCGATATCGGACCTCGAAGCTCCAGCGTCGGACCTCGAAGCTTCGGCGTCGGAGCCCAGAGCTTCGGTGCCGCACCTGATGGGTGCGATGTCGGACCCGCAAAGCTCCGATGCCGCACCCCAAAGCTCCGATGCCGCACCCCAAAGGTCCGGTGTCGGGCTTCGAAGGTCCGCGCTCGGAGATCCCATGGTGCTGTGCCGGACCGGCAAGAGTCTGGACATCTATCCAATATTCTGGAATTCCGGGTTTTTCAGGTTCAGATTGTCCCAATTGCTTGGTTGAACCTCTTTTGTGCAATTGCCGGTGCCTAGGAGCGCCTTCCAAGGCGCGAAGTCCGGAGCAATCGCGCCTTGGAAGGCGCTCCTACGCGTGGTGTCGCCACTCACCCGGGAGTGGCCTTATAAAAATTCCTCGTGCCTCTATCCACGCGGCTCTGGATCCCCGCCTTCGCGGGGATGACGAAGATGACGGTCGTTTTCGCCGGGGGTTGCCGAGCTACTTCCGCTCCACCCGATAGCCGTTCGGGATATCGAACACTTCCGGTTTCAGCGGGGGCGTGCCGTATTGCTCGTAGGTCAGCTTGATGCGGCTGTCGAGTTTGTTGGACAGCGCGGCCATGCGGCCGCTGCCTTCGTATTTGGTTTTCACGTCCACCGCGCAGAGCAGGCCCATCGGCGCCATGCGGCGCACGATTTCGCTCATGCCGCGCGCCTGCGCGGGCGAGCTTTTCGCCAGCGCGGGGATGCCCATGAAGAAATCCGGGGTCTGTGCGGCGTTGACAAAAGCGGCGGTTTCCTTCTGCTCCGCCGTATCGCGCGCCAGCCAGACGTTGCCGTCCAGCATGAAGCTGACCTTTTCGCCGGCGATTTCCGCCGGCATCGCCGCCTCGATCTCGTACTCGGCGCATTTCCATTTCTGCAGGGTGTGTTTGCGGCCGGTCGGTTTCAGGTCGAGCTTCAGATCCTTGCTGGAAATCTTGGCGTCGGTCTGCTGATTGAGCGAGGCCATTGCGTAAACCTGGGCCAGTCGCTGCGAATGGTCGATGACCGTGATCTCGCGCGTCTTCAGGTCGTACAGGTGCGAATACGCCTTGCCGCGGTCGATCAGGTCGCGCCGTATCTGGTTGCCGCGCAGCCAGACGCCTTCCTGGCCGATGCCTTGCATACCCATCGCGACCACGGTGCTGCGGCCGGTCATGGAAAGATCGGCGTGCGTCGGCAGCGCCGCGAGGAGGCCGGACAGGGCAAGCGCTAGAGCGGGCAGTTTCATGATTTTTCCTCACGCCGATGGGCTTCGATTTCGTTCATGTTGAAACGCTGGTACAGCAATAGCAATGGTTTCGGCGCCCACCAGTTGAGACGCCCCAGCAAACGCAGACTGGCCGGCACCAGCAGCATGCGCACCAGGGTGGCGTCGACCAGCACGGAGAGCAGCAGGCCGAGGCCCATCGCCTTCATGAACACCACTTCGCCCATCGCAAAGGCGCCAAGAACGATGCCGATCAGCAGCGCGGCACTGGTGATGATGGGGCCGCTACGCTGAATGCCGACCGCGACCGAGCGCATATTGTCGCCGGTGGACTGGCACATTTCCTTGATCCGCGAGAGCAGAAAAACTTCGTAATCGATCGACAGGCCGAAGGCGGCGGCGAAGATCAGCACCAGGATGGTGCCATCCATGCTGCCTTGCGGCGTGAAATTGAGCCACTGCGAAAAATTGCCGTCCTGAAATACCCAGACCAGGGCGCCGAAGGTGGCGGACAACGACAGCAGGTTGGTGATCACCGCCTTCAGCGGAATCAGCACACTGCCCAGCATGAAGAACAGCAGGATGAAAATCACGCAAACGATGGCGGCAATGGTCCAGGGCACCCATTCGCGCAGGGAATGCAGGTAGTCGAGGTGAAATGCCGGGAAGCCGCCGACCTGGATTTGCCGGATGCTCGCGGGCAACGGCAAGGCGCGAATCTGGCGGACCAGTTCGCGCGCGGCTTCGGAGCTGGGCGGGGCGGAATATTCGACGTACATCACCGTGTAATCGGCCTTGGCATAAGCCGCCAGCGTCTCTTGCGCCAGCGGGAACTGGTCCGGGTATTCGTACAGCAGTTGGTAATCCTTCAGATTCAGCTTGGGATCGACGCTGGTCAGTCCGGTCACCTTGGTGACACCGGGCAAGGTCCGCAGTTTTTGCGTGTAGGCGTCCAGTCCGGCCAGAGCGGTGGCGGAATGCGCCGCACCGTGGGTCTGCAGCGCGAGTACCAGCGGGCCCATGTCGGAATGCGAAAAGCGCTGGATCAGAATTTCCTGAACCTGACGGCTTTCCGCCGTCACCGGCAGCGATTTGCTATCGGCCGGACCGACCTGCATGTGCAGCACCGGCATGCCCATCGCCAACAACACCGCCAGCGTGACGAACAACACCGGCCAGGCGCGCCGCATCACGAAATGGCTGTAGCGATACCAGCGCCCGCCTTCCGCCAGATCGGTGGTGCGGCGCCCCTGCGAATGCACGGAGGGCGGGTTGAGGCGTCGGTTGACGCGTCGATTGACCCGGTGTCCAAGCAGCGCCAGCAAGGCCGGCAACAATACGACGGCGGTAATCATCGCGGCGGCGACCGAAATGCTGCCGGCCAGGCCCATGTTCTGGAAAAAGCGTTGCGGCAGGATATGCAGGCTGAACAGGCTGGCGGCGACGGTGATGCCGCTGAACACGACGGTTCTGCCGGCCGTGCGCAAGGTAATCTGCAAACTCGTGTCGACATCGTGGCCCGCGGCCAATTCCTCGCGAAAGCGCGAAATGATGAACAGGGCATAGTCGATGGCCAGACCCAGGCCGAGCATGGAGACGACGTTGGCGGCATAGACGCTGATGTCGATGGCCAGGGTGAATGTTTTCAGCAGCGCGACCGACAGCACGATGGTGACGACGCCGACGATGAGCGGCAGCATCGCCGCCGCAACCGAACCGAAAACCCAGACCAGGAGCAGTGCCAGCGCAATGAAGCTGGCGATTTCGGCATGCCAGATATCGCGTGCCAATTGTTCGCGGATATCGACGTAAGTGGCCAGTTCGCCGCCCAGCAAGACTTCGACCTGATCGCTGTGAATCTGCCCGCGCAATCGCTCGAAGGCGGCGATGCCTTCATCGGCGGCACGTTCCAGCTGCACCACGGCGTAACTCAGCTGGCGATCCTTGGAGCGCAGGCGCAGGTCACCGGCGTTGTGGTAACTCACCACGCTCTTGACCTCGGGATTGCGTGCGATGCTGGCGGTGACCGCCTCGACCGCGCTGCGATATGCCGGGCTGTCGGCATCGCCCAGCGTGTCCGAGCGCGGCCGGAACAGCAGGATCACCGGCGTTTCGTCGCGGCCAAGATGCTCGCGCAGCAAACGCACCGATTCGGCGGAGCCGCTGCCCGGCACATCCCAGCCAGGCGCCAGCGTCAGGCGCTGCATCACATCCCTGCTATAAAACGCCCCGAGAAGCACAAGCAATAACCCCAGCAATACGATCAACCTGGGATGCCGGCCAGCAAGCCGGCCAAGAAAAACGAACATGGGCGATTAGGGCCTTGAAACTGATCCTTGCAAGGGTATCACCTAAGCGGCAGAGACCGGATACGGAATGTCCTGCAGAAGTGCTGGGGCTTTAGTGCGCCGGAGCGATCTGGGGTATTGCGGACGGCACCGTTACGGCCCCTTTATGCGGCGTGTGCGGATGCCATCCCGCCAGCGCCAGCATGACGAAGAAGCCGACAACATAGGCCAGCATCACATGCCAGCCGCCTTTGATCCAGGCGCCCACCGAGCGGGCCTCGGGGAACAGGTTGGAAACCGCGACGCCAGCCGACGAACCGAACCAGATCATTGATCCGCCGAAGCCGACCGCATAGGCCAGCACGCCCCAGTCGTAGCCGCCCTGCTTGAGTGCCAGCGCGGTGAGTGGAATGTTGTCGAACACGGCGGAGACGAAGCCGAGTCCGAACGCGGTATGCCAGGATGCCAGCGGCAGTTTCTCGACCGGCATCATCGACGCGCACAACACCAGTGAAAGCAGGAACACGCTGCCCTTGGTGGCATCCGGCAGCAGACTCCATTCCGGCTTGCGTAACGGTGCCAGCGCCAGCACCACGACCCAGACCGCGACGCCGAGGAAGGGGAAGCCATTCGACAATTCCGGGTAATGGGTGTTGACGACGATATTGGTCCCCATCGCGCCGATCAGGATCAGCGCCACGATCAGCACATAGGCCCAGTCGATGCTGGCATGGACTTCGGCATTCTTCTGGATTGGCGCGTAAGCCTGTTGTTGTTTGGCCGCGATGACGCCGAAGATCAGCAGCGCCGGAATCGCAGCGGCATAGGCGTGAATCACGTCGAGCGGATCGACGCCGTCGATCCACATCATGGTCGTCGTGGTATCGCCCACCACGGAACCGGAGCCACCTGCGTTGGAAGCAGCAACGATGGCGGCCAGATAGCCGATGTGCACGCGGCGATGGAACACGCCCGCCGCCACGGTGCCGCCAATCAGCGCGGCGGCGATGTTGTCGAGGAACGCGGAAATGACGAACACCATGACCAGCAGCACGAAGCCGCCTTTCCAGTCGTCAGGCAGATAACGCGGCAGCACTTCGGGGATGCGGCTGTCTTCGAAGTGCCGCGCCAGGATGGAAAAGCCCAGCAACAAGCCGAGCAGATTGGCCAGCGTGACCCACTCATGCTGCAGATGCCCAAGCAGACCGGAGAATCCGGCGACGCCATGAAAACCGGTGAAACCAAGCTTGAACAGGGTAATCGTCGCGAGGCCGCTCAATGCGACCATCAACGTGTGATGGTGGAACAAGGCGACGCCCAGCAAAGTCATCGCAAATAACACGAACTCCAGCGGGATCCCGAGCAATGCCGGTCCGTCGGACGCTTGCGCGCAAGCGGGAAACAGGGAAGCGAGAAGGAACAGTGCGCTTGCCGCGCGCGACGACTTGAACGAAGTTGAGAGAGGCATGGTCGTTAACTGGATAGTGATATACGATTATATTGCGATGCAGCAAGCAAGTTCATCAAGCATCTTCGCTTTATTCACAGAAAAAGGCTCAGCCATGTACAAGCTCCTCATCCCCGTCGACGGTTCCGCCAGCTCGGAGCGCGCGGTACGTCATGTCGTCGAACTGGCCAGAGTGGTCGGTGCCATGCAGGCCAATCTGCTCAACGTGCAACCCGCGGTGAGTGCCTGGGAAGTGAAGCGTTTCCTGCGCGAACCGGAAATCGAAGCGATGCAGACTTCGCTAGCGGAGGAGGCCACCCAGGCCGCGCGCGCCATCCTGGATGAAGCCGGGATCAGCTACCAACTACATCATGCGGTCGGCGAAGTGGCGGAAACCATCGCCGATTTTTCCGATACCTGTGGCTGCAACCAGATCGTCATGGGCTCGCGCGGCATGGGCTCGCTGGAAGGGCTGCTGCTGGGCTCGATCTCGACCAAAGTGCTGCATCTGGTGAAGGTGCCGGTGACGCTGGTCAAGTAGGCGACCCGCTTCCGCGGTCGAAAAACCTGGAAACCTCCACCATTCGTAGGAGCGCCTCATGAGAAACACAATTGATAAGCCTTTGTTTTGATGGGAAG
>JASJPG010000076.1:0-8783 GCA_031426815.1 Hydrogenophilaceae bacterium | reverse complement strand
TCAGTTGATACAGCACTTTGACCACCTGGCTGAGCCCGTCCAGGCTTTGCTCGTAGTTCAGACTGGCGCGTGCTGACAACTGCTTGCCGAGGCTGACCACCGCCGTGCTGAAGTCTTCACCGCCTGAGCGCACTTCGAAACTATCGATGTGCAGCGCCTCGGCCAGCCTGGCCTGTGTGTTGACCGATTCGGACTGGCTCAGCAGCGCGCCTGCCGCCACCTGCAACAGCAGGAATTCCTGCTGGCCGCCGCTATCCAGGCCATGGCCGAGCACCAGCCAGGACAGTTTTTCGGTATCGGGCATGGCCGGGTCGGAATACAGCTTCACCAGCGGCCGCTGCACGCTGCCGCCGACCTGCACACCGGCTTTGACGGTAGGCGTTTTGCGCACGGCCAGCACGTCGAGGCCGGGATTGTCGATCGGGCCGGCAAAACGCAGCACGCCGCGTTCGATATCGAGTTTTTGCGCGTAGGCCGCGTAGCGCCCGGTTTCCACCCGGATCGTGCCCTCGCCGTGCAGCATCTGGTTCACGCTGAAGACGCGCAACTGGCCGCCCAGGCGCGCGTCCAGTCCGCCGCCTTTGAACAGGAAATCGTTGCCCAGTTTGAGGGTCAGATCGAGCGCCAGCGGATAGCGCTGCGCCACCGGCGCTGCACGCGGCGCCTGGCCGAGCACGATGACGTCGCTGGACAAGACGGGACGGCTCGCTTCCGGCATTTCCAGGCGAGCGCGATCGGCGCTGAGCTCGCCGCTGAGTTGCAGATTTTTTCGGTCGAGCTTGAGGCGGGTGACGCCGGACACGATGACGCGGCGGTCGCTGCGGTTGGTCGCGGTGAATTTGTCGAAGGTCAGCGTCAGCCCCGCCTGCGGGTTCTTCAGTTGCGCCTCGCCGCTGAGCAGGATGCGGCCGCTCTGGCCGTTCAGCTCGCCCTGCTGGACCCGCACCCGATCGCCGGCCAGCAGCAGTTGCAGCGTGCCGCCGGTGATCGCGATGCCTTCTTCCGGCATGGCGAAACGAATCCGGCTGGCATCGATCTGCCCATCGATGCGCGGTGCGGCCAGACTGCCGCTGCCTGCAAGCTTGGCAGCCAGGCGCGCATCCAGCCGCATGCCGAGCGGCAGCCAGGCTTTTGCCAGGCGCAGGTCGGGTACGTCGATCTGCGCCGTCCAGGCCAGCGGCGTACTGCGCGGCAACACGAAAGCGGTGCCGGCGCGCGCCAGCGTGGCGTGGCCCGTGCCGCGCACTTGTCCGGCGGCGCGGGTATCGGCTTCGATATCGGCGCTGAGGCGGTTTGCCGCGGCACGGACATTCAGCGCGAGCCGGGTCAAGCCCAGCTGCATGGCCGGGTCCTTCAATTTGATATCGCCGCTCTGGCGCAGCAGATGCACCTGGCCATCCAGGCTGTCGCCCAGGCGCAGGTTCCAGTCGCCGTTGACGCGCAGATCGGTGGTGAACGCGGCCGGGGCCGGTTCGAGCAGGCCGAGCAGCGGCGCCAGCGGCAGGTTGGCGAGACTGCCGCGTGTGCTCAGTTGCGCGCCCTGCCGCTCGAACTGCGCCACATCGACGCGGCCGCCGGCCAGCGTCAACGCCAGATGGCTCGCCTGCTGCCGCTCGCGTCCCAGCACCAGCGCCGCCGGCGCGGTCAGCGACAACGGCCACTTGCCCTGCACTTCGGCGGCGTTGACCTGGCCGCGCCAGACCTGCTGCGCATCCAGCCCGCCGGCTAGGCTGGCCGTCAAGCGCCAGTCCGGCCAGCGTGCTGCCAGTTCGACTGCATGCGCATTGCGGCGGCCGCGTAGCGTCGCGTTGATCGTGTCGACGCGCTGCCCGGCGAGTTGCAGGCCGCGCGCCTCGATGTGGCCGTTGAAGACACCGTTCGTCGCGGCCTGCAGATTGATCTGAAGTTGCAGCGACTCAGCGGCGATGCCGGGCAAGCGCAGACCGCTGGCGTCGAGTTGCGCGTCGATCTGCGGCTGCCGCGGTTCGCCGCTGGCGCTGCCGTGGCTGTTCAGGCGGCCGGCCAGGCCCGGATACAGCCGCGCCAGCGCCGGCGCCTCGATCTCCCAGACCAGACGGTCGCCAACGCGGCCATAAGCGCCCTGGAAGCGGGCGCGATTGCCGGCCATATCAAGGTCGATATCGGCCTCGCTGAGGTGTCGCTGTTCGTAGCGCAAACGCCCGTGTCCCAGCACCGGACTGCCTTCGAGTTCGCCCGGCGGCAAGGTGAACTGCGCCAGCACCTGCAGTTCAGGCTGGAGCGTGCCGCTGACCTGGCCGCGCGCATTCAGGCGTGAGCGGGGAAATTTGCCGAAGCGCGCGGGATTGATGTCGGCGGCGTCGAAATTGGCGACGAAGGCGCGGCCGGCGCCGAGTTGCAACGTGCCGTTGGCGCTCAGACGACCCGCCTCGCCACTAAAGTTGGCCGCTTCCAGGCGCAATGCCGCGGCCTGCCGGCTCAGCGTGAAGCGGCCCTCGCCCCAGGTTTCGGCAACAGCGGCAACCAGTTGCTGGCGGTCGGCATCGCCGGTCAACTGCAGCGCGGCGTGCAGGCCGGCCAGATTCAGGCGCGGGCTGGACAGATCGATGCGGAAACGGCCGTCGCGCCACTGGCCGGCACCGCTGAATTGCCCGGCAACGCCCAGGTCGAGCGCCAGCGCGCTGAACTCGGCCTGGCGGGCATCGCCCAGCACCGCACCGGTCAGGTCGGCGAGCGGCACGCGGTTCTGGTCGAGGCGGCCGGGTTGCCGGTTGCTCAGGCTGAAGGTGCCGAGCAGGCGCTCGCCGGCAGCCGTCGCAACCGGTTCGAACACGCCGGAAAACGCCAGATCTGCGCTGGGTGCGTCGGCCGCCAAGCGGCGCGGGTCGATGCCCTGCCCGGCGACCAGCAATCTGGCCAGACGCGCCCGCGTGAACGGTGTCGCCACGCCGCTGGCCAGGAAGGCCATGCCTTGCGCCTGCGCGTCGAGCTTGAAGTCGATCGCCGCGAGGTGGCCGGACAGCGCCAGCCTGGCATCGGCCGGCAGCGGCGCCTGGGGTTGCGCGCGGCGTTGCGCGTTGAAGGCGCCGGCCAGTTTGAACGGCGCATCCTTGTCGATGCCGAATTGTCCGCGCACCTCCGCCCATGGCGTCGTCGCGGCGGCATTCAGTCGATAGCGCTCGCCGCGGCCGTCGATGCTGCCGTGCAGCGCGCGGAAGTTGAGCGTTTTTCCGGCATCGACCAGATCAAGTTGTGCCACATCCCACGCCGCCACGTTGACCTCGACCGGCAGGCGCAGGCTGGTGGGCAGCGGTGGCGGCGTCGGGTCATCCTTCAGGTGATCGATGCGCACGTGTTGCGCGGCCAGCAGGTCGATGTCTAGCCGCCGCTGCCATAGCGCGCGCGGTTGCCATTCGAGCCGCACGCGTTGCAGCGTGATGCGTTGCGTGTCCGATGTGATGACCAGCCGGCGGATCGCGAGGGGCGAGCCGAGATGCCCCTGCACGCCTTCGATAACGAGATTGCCGCGACTCAGGCTGGTTGCCGCCGCGGCCAGCCAACGCACGCCGCCGTCACTGGCGACCAGCCAGAACGATGCCGTAAGCAACCCGACCAAAATCAGCAGCCCGGCCAGCACGGCAACTGCCCAGCGGCGCGCCCGCAACCACCTGATCAAAACGACACTCCGAGCGAGAAATGCAGACGGAATTCATCGCTGTCCTCGCCATAGGCCAGGTCCAGGTTCACCGGTCCGACCGGTGAGCGGTAGCGCGCGCCGAAGCCGTAGCCGAGTACCGGCGTCAGGTTGCCGGGGCTGTCGGCGGCGTCGCCGGCATCAACGAACAACGCCAGGCCCCAGTCGCGGTTGAAGAAATAGTTGTATTCGACGCTGCCGGTAGCGAGATAGCGCACCGATGCGACGCCGCCGCTGAGCGTGCGGCCGAGGCTCTGGTAGGCATAGCCGCGCACCGAGTTGTCGCCGCCGGCGCGGAACAGGATGTCCGTGGGAATGCCGTCGCGCGTCTTGGCCAGCACGCCGCCCAGTTCGCCGCGCAAGACCAGGCGGCCGTTGTCGCCGAGGCGGAAATACTGGGTATGGCGGCCATACAGGCGCACGAAAGAGGTTTCCGACAGCAACGCGTCGGAAGCGACGCCGGCCTGCAGCGACAACACATGGCCTCTGCGCGGATAAAAGGCACGGCCGATGTCGCGTTGCGTCCAGGCGTAGTTCAGCGTCAGCGCCTGGTTGTCCACCGCCGCGACGTTGCCGACCTGTTGCGTTTCGGTCTGATGCTGCAGCGACAGCGTCGTCTCGATCAGGCCGCACGTGCGGCTGCGTTTGGCGGCAAGCAGCGTGGCGCGGCTGTCCTGGCCTTCGATGTCTTCGCGCTTGAGTTGCACGCCGAGACTGTTTTCGTAACCGGCAGAGGTGCGCGGCATGGCCAGTTCCGCCGCGCCGAGTTGCCGCTTGCTTTCGATGCGGCCATCCAGCTTCAGGCGCAGGCCGCGTTCGGCAATGTCGCGCGCCAGCCAGCCGACCTGCACGCGCGCGCCGGTATCCGTGCTGACACCGATGCCCAGACTGAGCGATTTTTCCGGCCGCTCTACCACTTCGACCTGGATCGGCACCGCCGCCGCGTTGGCCGGATCGGGCTCGATGCGCACGCTGGCCTGGGCGAAATAGCCGCTTGCTTCCAGCGCCGCTTGATAGTCGATCAGATCCTGTTGGCGCAGCGGCTGGCCCGGTTTGAACGGTCTCAGGTTGTGGACGATTGTTTGTGGGTAGCGCTGGATGCCTTTGATCTCCAGCGCGCCGTAATGGAAGGCCGGGCCGCTATCGAGCGTCAGCGTCAAATCCGCCGTCTGCGCGGCCGGGTCGATGCGCGCCTGGCTCGTCGCCACGCGCGCCGCCGGGTAGGCGCCAGCGAGCAAGGCGCGCAACACGTTGATTTTGGCTGCGGCCCAGTCGGCCTGGCGAAACGGCATGCCCGGCCGCAACGAGAAGTTGCGTTCGATGCGCCCGCGCAGGCCGCTGCTGGCGGCGCTGGTCTGCACGGCGCCGGCGAAGCTTAGTTCGACGTTGCGCACCGTGGTGCGCGCCCCGGGTTCGATGCGGTAGTTCAGCTGCGCCGCGTCGCCGCCGCTCAGCGTGCTGGTGATCTGCGGCGAGAAATAACCTTCGGTGGCGAGCAGTTCGCGCGCGGTGTCTTCGCTCTGGCGGCGCAGCCGCGCCAGTTCTTCGGCGTCCGGCTGTTCGCCCAGGCGCGCTGCGCGGGCCGTTTCCAGATGCTGCGTCAGCAGCGCTTTGATCGGTTCGGGCGCGTCGACCGAGACGGTCAGCGCATAAACCGGCGCCGGACTGAGCGCCGCCAGGAAAAGCAGGATTTTGCAGGTGGGAGGCATGTCGACAATCCGCTGTTCAACATCGCCTGCCCTGCTGCTCTGTTACAGGGCGCCTCAGGCGTAACAGCGCAATTTCTGCGAGAACTGCGACAGCGCCGCGATGCCGCTCGATTCGGCTTTCTGGCACCAGTCCTGCAACTGCTTGACCAGTTGTTCACGCGAGGCGGTGGAACGGCTCCAGACCGCGATCAGATCCTGCCGCATCTGGTAGAGGGTGCGCAGTTGTTCGCTGCGCGCCAGCACCGATTGCAGCTTGGCCTGTTCCGCCGCTTGCAGTTCGTTCTGATCCCGATTCAGCCAACGCCGCACCTCGCGCATGTCGGGCATCGCGACGCGCAGTTTTTCCAGTTCCTCTGCGGAAACCTTTTTCATGATGCGCGAATAGCGGGTCAACACGTCGTAGCGGTGCGTGATGATCGCGTGCAGCAGATCGGGATCGCAGAAGTGCTTGAGTTCGCCCCAGCGCACTTTCGGCGCGACTTTCTTGACGCTGGCCAGGCCGAGTACTTCCATGGCGCGGATGTAGGTCCAGCCGATGTCGAACTCGTACCAGCGGTTCGACAGCTTGGCCGAACTGCCGTAGGCGTGGTGGTTGTTGTGCAACTCCTCGCCGCCGATCAGGATGCCCCAGGGCACGATGTTGGTGCTGGCGTCCTCACAGGCGAAGTTGCGGTAACCCCAGTAGTGGCCGACGCCATTGATGATGCCGGCGGCGGTGACCGGTATCCAGAGCATCTGCACGGCCCAGATGGTCAGGCCGATCGGTCCGAACAGCAGCAGATCGATCAGCAGCATGAGCTGGATGCCGCGCGTGCTGCGCACGGCATAGAGATGGCGCTCCAGCCAGTCGTCCGGCGTGCCGTGGCCGTACCGGTCCAGCGTGGCCTGCACTTTTGCTTCGGCGCGATACAGCTCGGCGCCTTCGAACAGCACCTTCTTGATGCCGAGCACTTGCGGGCTGTGCGGGTCTTCCGGCGTTTCGCACTTGGCGTGGTGTTTGCGGTGGATGCCGACCCAGGCCTTGGTGACGATGCCGGTGGTCAGCCACAGCCAGAAGCGGAAGAAGTGGCTGACGATGGGGTGCAGATCGAGCGCCCGGTGTGCCTGGGCGCGATGCAAAAAGATGGTGACGCAGGCGATGGTGATGTGGGTCAGCGCGAGGGTGACCACGATATAGCCCCACCAGGGCAGGTCAATCAAACCGTTCAGATAAGCAGTCATTAATTTCTCGAAACAAAACAACAGTGGTTCATTCTAGACCTCGGCTTTCACGTGATGTATGACGCGCTGCGGGTAGGGGATTTCGACGTTTTCACGCTTGAATGCCGCACAGATCTGCCAGTTGAGATCGGAGCGCAGGTTGCGCTGCGCTACTTGGAGCATTTGATGTGGCTACGGCATTGCCGTATATTGAATCCATGTTCACGGTCATTGAGACTCCGACGTTCGTCCGCCTCGCCAGCGAATGCTGGAACGATGAAGATCGACTCAGCTTTATCACCTTCATCGCCGGAAACCCAGAGAGTGGTGATGTCGTGCCTGGATCTGGAGGAGTAAGGAAAGCCAGGTGGGGAAGTGCCGGTCGTGGGAAGCGTGGCGGGGTGCGAGTCATTTACTTCAATCGCCTCGCCAATGGAGAAATCTGGTTGTTGCTGGTCTACGGAAAATCCGTGCGTGAAAATATCCCGGCACATGTACTTCGTCAGATCAAAGAGGAGATCGAAAATGCGTAAAGCCAAACAGAAGCCTGTCGGCCGTCAGCCGGAAATTGACCTTGGCGCTGAACTGCTAACGTCGGTGCGTGAAATGAAGGCCGGCATTCGTGCTCGAGTTCATCGTCCCGAGATATCGGAAATTGCTCATGCGCGTCTGGTGTCAGGTCTTTCTCAAACTGCCTTCGCAACGCTGCTTGGCGTTTCCGTGCGCACGCTCCAAGATTGGGAACAAGGTCGGCGCGAGCCCTCAGGTGCAGCAAAAACCCTCTTCCGCGTTGCCGAAAGTCATCCTGAAGTCCTGCAAGAACTCGCTGCGTGAAGTCAATCAAAGGGGTCAGCTTCGCCATTATTTATTCGGGCTGAAACTGTTGCGATGCTGACCTCTTTTCCTGGTTTGAGCGGTCGATGCGGTTTCACCGAGTTCCTTCAGGCGGACTTTCGGCTCCGGCTTGTCCAGCACGCGTAGCCGGTCCAGCTCGCTGTTATTGGCGACCTGGACCGGCAGAAAGTTCTGGCTGACCACCGCCCGCGAAGTCAGAAAGCCTTGGGAAATGTTGAAAGATTCGTCATCCCCGCAAAGGCGGGGATCCAGGTTATTGAGTCAACAGGGTTCCCGCCCTCGCGGGAACAGCGAAAACAAATAATCAGCACCACCCTTGATCTCCGGATTGCCCATTTCGGCAGTATGGCGCTGGTTACGGGAAAAGTTGTATCGTTTGGCCCGCTGCAAACTGTAGTGCTCAGCCGTAAACGATCCCGAATCTGGTTGAAAAACTTGGGGGTTTTGGGTGGGCGAATCAGGCAGGGACTTGTCAGTACTCATGATCAAAATAAACAAGAACCGGGGGGAAGAATGGATCAAGCCAACTCAAACCGTCCAATATGCTTGCTCTGGCGGGTGATGCTGGACATTTGTCCAAGAAGTAACAGTTAGGTTTCACACTATGGGACTCGACTGGAATCCAATTGGAAAACCGCAACCGGGTTGCGAAGATGAATTTGAGCGGCTATTCAGACTGCTTACAGGCAAGCCAGACCCCACTGCCTCGGCGTTTCAGCGCATAAAGCACGCGTTCGTGAAACCGAACATCGAACAGGCCAAGAAACGATTTGAGGCTATCCAGATCACACCGTTCGAAACCATTCAGGCTCCCAGGGTCGGATTCGATTCCGTCGCTACAAAGTGGGCACGCGACCGATTCGAAGAGCATCCACCGCCTGGAAAGACATTCGAAGAGTTTCTCAAGTCAATGCATGGCTACTATGTGGTGCCTCTCTCTCCTGCATCCGATGGCCTTCCAATCTACACAAATGGGCTGGCCGGCTATGTGGAGTGTTTCAGCTTTCGAGCACAGTGGCTAACGATCGAATGCGAGGACATCCTCGGCAAGAACATTCTTGAGCGGTGCTACGAAAGCTGCCTGGCGCCCGGTCTCGCGGCTTTGGGAAAAGAGCTTCACGAAATTGCGACGTCCTATTCTTCAACCCGCTCCGTGGTGCATGTGGCGGACGTTCGCGAACTTGAGGCGCCGGAGGGTAGCCCAGAACTGAAGGCCCATATCCTGTTCTCCGCAGCCAAGTGGTGCGAGTGGTGGTCAACCCGGGGGCATGGGCTTGAGGCGTATTTCTAGAATCCCTGAATCCGTGACACCAATTCACTGCCCAAACTTCTGAGCGGCAAACGTC
>JASJPG010000075.1:0-2670 GCA_031426815.1 Hydrogenophilaceae bacterium | reverse complement strand
CGTTCAAATGCGGCAGCAGCTTGTCATAGAGCGCGACCAACTTGATGGCGTCCTTGTCCCCAGCTCGGGTCTTTTTGCTGTCGCGATGGTGCGCTTTCTCGACGGTTGCCAAATCGGCCAGTGCCAACTCGGTGACGATCACTTCGATATCCGACAACGGATCGATGCGTCCCGCCACATGGATGACGTTTTCATCCTCAAAACAACGCACTACGTTGACGATGGCATCCGTCTCGCGAATATTCGCCAGAAACTGGTTACCCAGCCCTTCACCCTTGCTGGCACCGGCAACCAGACCGGCAATATCGACAAACTCGACGATGGCGGGCACCACCCGTTGCGGCTTGACGATGGCAGAAAGCTGCACCATGCGCGGATCGGGCACCTCGACGACGCCGACATTCGGCTCGATCGTGCAGAAGGGATAGTTTTCAGCCGCAATGCCCGCTTTGGTCAACGCATTGAAAAGAGTGGATTTGCCGACGTTGGGCAAACCGACGATGCCGCATTTCAAACTCATGCTGAAGTTTCCTTACTAGATTTCGGAGTGGCCGGTCTGACATTGGCCCGCTGCATCGCAGCGTTCCAATCCGCATTTTCAATCAACGGCCACAGTTCGAGCGCACGCTCAAGTGCCGCTTCGATCTCGCTCGATTCTTCCCGGCGCGGCGGCTTCAATACGTAATTCACGACTTCATTGCGATCGCCGGGATGGCCGATACCGATGCGCAGGCGCCAGTAATCCTGGCTGCCAAGGTGTGCAGAAATATCCTTGAGGCCATTGTGCCCGCCCAAACCGCCACCGAATTTCAGGCGCAACTGCCCGGGCGGAATATCCAGCTCATCGTGCACAACCAGAATCTCGGCCGGCGCAATACGGTGAAAGCGGGCCAAGGCACCAACCGACATGCCGGAACGATTCATGTACACCTGCGGCAGCAGAATCCAGACATGGGCATTGCGTGCATGCGCGACACGGCCATGAAATCGCGTTTCGTTCGAGAAGCTCGCGCCCAAGCGAACGGAGAGGCGCTCACAAAACCAAAACCCGGCGTTATGCCGGGTTTCAGCGTATTCAGCCCCTGGGTTACCCAGACCGACAATCAGGCGAGGCTTGACCTGCATCGGACTGGCTTGCCGGCGGCGTCAGGACTGCGATCAGGCAGCGGTCTCGCCTTCACCAGCCGCAGCGCCACCACGGATGGCCAGGATATTGGCCACGCCTTGATCTTCGCCACGCACCAGCGATGCGAACTCGACGCCATCCGGCAGGGCCAGATCGGACAGATGAATGGTCTGGCCGGCTTCCAGCGTGGACAGATCGACTTCGATGAACTCCGGCAGCACGCCCGGCAGACAGAGCACTTCGGCATCGGTGATCAGGTGGCTAACAACGCCGCCGGCCAGTTTCACGCCCGGGGAGACTTCCGCATTCACGAAATGCAACGGCACCTTCATGTGAATCTTCTGGCTCGCATCGACGCGCTGGAAATCGATATGCAGGACCAGCGGCTTGTAGGGGTGCATCTGAAAATCGCGCAGCAGCACGGATTCCTTGACGCCGTCGATATTCAGCGCCAACACGGACGAATGAAATGCTTCGTTCTTGAGGCCGAAGAAAAGATCTTTATGGTTCAGATCGACGGACTGGGCGGCTACCGTGCCGCCATACACGATACCGGGCACCCGACCAGCGCGACGCAGGCGGCGGCTCGCTCCGGTGCCCTGCGTGTCACGCTTGCTTGCATTGATTTCGATTTGCATGTCTTGCTCCTTGCGGTTGATAAAGGGCCCCCGCGACCAGGCGACCCCACTTACAAGCTCACTATTCGCTGAACAGCGAGCTCACAGAATCTTCGTCGCTGATGCGACGGATGGTTTCGGCCATCAAATTGGCCACCGACAACTGGCGAATTCGCGGCGAAGCGCGCGCGTCATCACGCAATGGAATGGTGTCGGTCACCACCAGTTCATCGAGTGCCGAGTTGTTGACCCGCTCGACGGCGCTGCCGGACAGCACGGCATGCGTGCAGTAGGCGATCACCCGTTTGGCGCCATTGGCCTTGAGCGCACCGGCGGCTTCGCACAGTGTATTGGCCGTATCGACCATGTCATCCATGATCAGACAGGTACGATCCCGTACATCGCCGATGATGTTCATGACCTTGGCGACGTTCGGCTTCGGACGCCGCTTGTCGATGATGGCAAGTTCGCACTCCAGCCGCTTGGCCACTGCGCGTGCGCGCACCACGCCGCCGACGTCGGGTGACACCACCATCAGGTTGTCGTAGTTCTGCTTCCAGATATCGCCCATCAGGATCGGCGTGGAATAGATATTGTCGACGGGGATATCGAAGAAGCCCTGAATCTGATCGGAATGCAGATCCATTGTCAGCACGCGCTTGACCCCCACCACGGTCAGCATGTCTGCAACGACGCGCGCGGTAATCGGCACGCGTGCCGAACGCACGCGGCGATCCTGGCGCGCATAACCGAAATAAGGAATCGCCGCGGTAATTCGCCCGGCAGAGGCGCGGCGCAACGCATCGACCATCAGCATGATTTCCATCAGGCTGTCATTGGTCGGCTCACAAGTCGACTGCAGAACGAACACGTCCTTGCCGCGCACGTTCTCCATGATTTCGACGTTCACTTCGCCGTCGGAGAAGC
>JASJPG010000074.1:0-45516 GCA_031426815.1 Hydrogenophilaceae bacterium | reverse complement strand
TGCCGAGCACCGGTTGCTGCACATGGCCGCGTTTGACGGCCGCTGCCTGGACCTGTTTTTCGATGTGATCGTGGAACAGCTGTTCGATGGCGATGGGCGTTTTGTTACGTTGCAGTCCCTGCGCCAGGCTGGCGGTGAAGAGTCCATTGCCGGCTTCCAGCGCGAGCTGTTCCGGCGTGGCGGCGGAGAGCACGACCAGATGGCGGCCACTGGCGACCTGCCCGGCGATTTGCGCGACCTGTTGCGGGTTGAACACGGCGGCGGCGGGTTCGACCCGTTGCAAACCGCGCGACGACAGTTGCACCCGTTCCAGCGGCCCCTTGTCCGCGCCGATGCCTTGTGCCGCCACGCTTTGCAGACCCAGCGCGGCGCCACCGGCATGACAGGTATCCACCATCCAGACGACTTGCTGGGCGCGGCTGTTCAGCAGCAGCGATTGAATTTCCCAGAAGTCCACGATGGTGTTGGCGTCGTCCGGGTTGAAGTCGTGAAAAACCGGCAGGCCGTAACCGGACAGGCTGGGTTTTTCCGGGGTGGCTTTGCGCATGTCAGCCGCCATGCCATGCGACGAGAGGTAGACCAGGATGAGGTCGTCGCGTCCAGCCTGCATTTGCAGATTGCGCAGTTGCTGGCGGAAGTTGCTGGCGCTGGCGGCCTTGTCGAGCAATTGAATGATGTGCGAATGCGGCAGGCCGCGTTGTAGCAGAGTCCGCTGCATCAATTCCATGTCGGCGCGGACGCCCTTCAGGTCGCCGATCTGCCAGCCGGTTTTCTGGCGCGCGGCGGCGAAATCGGACACGCCGACCAGCAGCGCCCAGACCTGCTGCGGTTTTTGCAGCGGTCCGCTGGCGACGACGCTTTCGCCGGGTTCGGGTTCCGCCGCGCGATAGTCGCGAATCATGCGTTCGAGCGCGCCGACGCAGGCTTTGTCGCGGCGGCCCAGATCGCCGCGCAAGGTGTCGGCCATTTGGGTGGCGGCGCGTTTGGCGGCGACTTCATAGCCTTTGCCGAGCGAAGTGCGCAGCGCGGTGATCTTGCCGAGCGCTTCCGGCGGACTCGGCTGCATGACGGAGCCGCAATAGACGCGGGCATTCAGGCTGAATTCGGTCTGGACGCGACTGGGGTCGCCGGGGATGGGCAGTTCGCGCCGCTTGGCGGAAAGCATCACGCTGAGGCCGGCATCGGCGGCAAAGGTCACCAGCGTGCGCGGGCCTCGATCCAGGATGGCCTGGGTGGCGGCATCGGGCTGCATGACCTGGTAGCCCTCATTGCCCAGGGCGTTTTCCAGAATCCGGGTGGCGGTATCGACGCCTTCGTCGGTGCGTTGCGCGGAGGCGGTATCTGCCGCCTTGTAGAGCAGGACGACGGCTTCTTCGCCCTGACTGGCATTGGCACTGGTACTGGCGGGCGGGTCGTCCTCGATCTGGATGACGCGCGTGCGCTCCGGCGCGTCGGTTTCGGCACTGTTGGCCGGGGCGAACAGCGCGCTTCCCAGCAGGACAAGCGATGTCAGCGTGGTAAAGCGCATGGATTCACCTCATTCAAAGCGGAGTTTCAGGCTTTGGTCGGAAAGAATGGCGTAATGCCCCTTCTTCGGCATTTCCGCCTCGGTCGCGCGTCGGGTGATCCGGCAGGTGCTGGTTTCGCTGCCCACCGCGTCGCAGCGCACTTCCGCCAGCGCCAGCGGCAGTTTCGAGGTCTTGCCCTCCAGGCCGAACAGCACCAGTTCATCGCCGGTCTGGAGGCCGTGTTTGCTGCCGGCGAGCAGGTGAACCTTGTCGCCCTGTGCGGCGCTGACCTTGGCCAGCGGCCGCATGCTGCTTTCGAAATAGGCGGCGGCGTGTTCCAGCACGCGGGCGAACGCCTCTTCGTAATCTTCCCGCGCGCGCTGCTTGAATTCCGGGCTGTTCTGGTCCGCCACGGTCAGCGCAAGCGCGCCCTCGCCGGGGCGTTGGCCATAGTTCTCGATGGCCTGATGCTGATCGAGCAGACTGCCGTTCTGGCTGTTCTTGATCTGGATCGACAGTCCGACAGAGGTGATTGCCTTGCGCCCGCGCAGAAAGCGTTCCAGCGCCTGGTTGGCGCGCGTGATCTGGCCGCTGACGACGATGTCGCTTTCCTCGCGGATGCCGGTATCGGTGTCATCGAAGACCTGAAAACGGTGCGTGCCGCTGACCATGTCCATGAAGCGCCGATTCATTTGTGCCACGCTACCTAAAGCCTCGCCTGGTGCGCCCGGATACACCGCGGCGCCGCCACGCGCGTCGTCGTAGCCCAGCAAGCTGACGTAGACCCGCATTTGCTGGCCTTTGTCGGCCAGTTTCAGGCGTTCCAGATCGAGCCCGCTGGGCAGCTGGATTTCGCCTGTTTCGACGGCGACGGCGGGGGTGCCCAGGACGGCGAGGCCGAGCAGGCTGGCGAAGGCAAGCGCGCCGCGCCGCGTTTTGCTCGCCGTCACTTTTTCTTTCTCGCTTTCTTGCCTTGCGCATCCACGCTTGCGGCGGATGCCTGGGCCAGGCTGGGTTTGATCCGCGCCGTCACGTCCTTCAAGCAGTTTTGTTGGTAGTTTTCGTACTCGTAAACCATCCATTGCGACGGCACCATGCGCACCACGTAGTCGCCCACGCTCAAGCGGGCGTGGGTCAGCGGGCCATCCAGGCTGCTGGCGAAGATGACTTGTGCCAGGTCGCGCGAGTCCAGCTTGGAGAGACCGTCCTCGCTGATTTTCTGCACCGTGCCGATTGCCTTCTGCGTGGCGTTGCCCTCTTTGTTGCGGTAATCCGCCGAGAGCAACGAGGAGACCAGCTCGTTCTTGCGCTTGGCCTGGAAGGCACCGTCGAATGCATTCTTGAAAGAGAAGTCGGCGGCTTCTTCGAGCTTGTAGAAGCTTTTCACGAATTCCTTCTTCGCGTCGTCCGACACTGCCTTGTCGAGCATGCCGGCCGCACCGTTGTTGCACAGATTGGCGCGGTAGAGATAACCCCGGTTGTCGTCGCGATACAGGTTGTTGACGAATTGCCCGGCAATCGCCTCCTCGCCGGTCAGGAAGGAAATCACGCCACTGGCCCCGGTTCCCTTCTTCACCACGGTGCCATCGGTTTTGTCGATGCGGAATTCATCAACACCGCCGAACAGGTCGCTGAACACGCCGCTGACCAATCCAGGCAGGCCTTCGGTCGCGGCTTTGCCGATTTCAGTGACGAATTGATCGGCAAACGGCAATACGACCAGCGCGGAAACGGCGCCTTCCTGTTTGAAGGCGCGGCGGCCTTCCTTCAGAAACAGGCTGGAAAAGCCGAGCAACGAACCCAGGCCCACGGTTTTACGCAGGTGGCCATTCAGGTTGCTGACGTATTCATCCGCTTCCGCTTTGTATTCGTTGTATTCGGAGTCGCCCTTTTTGCGCAGGTATTCCAACGCGATGTTCTGCGCGGTGAAATCCTTGGCGAAGTCCTTCAACTGGGTTTCTGTGGAAAAGCCGGCGAGAAATTCGAGGTCTTCCTTCTTCAGCCAGGCTTCGAGCTTGCGGGCTTCCAGTTCCTTTTGTTCCTCGCTCGCCATGCGCCACGCATCAATGGCCGCGGCCAGCACATTGGCGGCTTTCTCGCGTTTCTCGATCAGCCGTTGATAGCCTGCCTTGGCGCGGTCGAAATCGTTTTTCGAGGCTTCGACGATCTTGTTGGACCCTTTCACGGCGACCAGCGATGCCGCCAGAACCAGCACCCGCTGACGTTGCTGCGGGGCCATGACCGCAGTCAACTTGGGTAGCGGTACTTTTTCATCGGCAAAGAAATTCGGGTTCTCGGTCAGCAGCGTGAAAAATTGCTCCAGTGCCGAGATCGACAGGTTGGTCACCAGCATGTCCATCGCCGCATCGCCGAAATTGCCCGAGCCGAGATTGCTCAGCAAGGTCATGAATTGCTGGGCCTGCTGCTGCTCGCCGCCGGCCCCCAGGCTGGCCGAATCGAATCCCATCAGCTGCGCCATGGCGGCTTGCGTACCGCCGCCATGCACCGCCATTTTCATCGCCTTGAGTTCGGTCAGCGCTTCCTTGCCGGTGATCTCGCCGCGCTCGAACAGCATTTCCATGTCTTTCGCCGAGCGGATGCTCTTGAACGCCGGATTGACTTGCAGCGCACGCAGCGGCGCCGCATTCTGGGCCGGCTCGGCGGCATTTTTGCTCAGCATGCCTGGCGCCATTTGCGTCAGCGAACCGACCAGTCCGCCGAAAAATGCCTGGGCAGGCATCGAATAGGCAATAAACAAAGCGGCGACGAGCGGTGACAGACGGTTGGATTTGTTCACGGGCAAAGTCTCCGGGGCTATGTCGGTTGGACGGGGAGGGCAAATTTAACCACTTCATCCCCCTCATCGCACCCCGGTTACTCAAGGCGGACATCCCCCATGCGCAAAGCTCACCTGGCCGGGCTGGAATAAGGCAACGCCGGAGCGGAAAATCCTCGCGCCGGGAAATAGATTCCACGCGCAACGTCGGTGTACCTTTGCCAAGTTCTGGCGTGCGCAATCCAGACCGATTTCGGTCGCAGCCCGTGTTCGCGCGGCGACCGGGAGTGCGCCGCCCAGCCAATTCATTCAGATGCCGGAGCCATCGCATGCAACGCCTGGAGTTTCGGTTTTTTGTCTCTTTTCTCGTCCTGGCTGTCGCCCTGGGGCTGGCTGGCTGCGCCGGCAAGCCTGTGCGTGATGAGGCGAACCTGGCGCGTCTGCCGATTGCGCAGACCGAACGGGGCGTGCTGATCTGGTTGCCCGAACAGGTCCAGTTCGAAACCGGAAAGAGCCAGTTCAGCGAAACATTGGCGCAACCTCATCTCGACAAATTGGCGCGTCTGCTCCGCGAGAAAACCGCCAAGTCCATCCAGATCGAAGGGCATACGGACAATATCGGTTCGGTCGAATTCAATCTCCAGCTTTCCGGGCGCCGGGCTGAATCCGTGCGGACCGCGCTGTTACAGCGTGGCGTGGCCAGGGAGCGCATGAAAACGGCGAGTTTCGGTAGGGAACGCCCCATCGCGCCCAATGACACCGAGGTTGGCCGTGCGTTGAATCGCCGAGTGGAGTTCATCGTGCTGGATGAAACCGTGGAGAATTTCAGCCGTGGCGAACCCGCCAACAGCTTTGAGGCGGCGTTCGAGAAACTCAGTGAGATGTTTGGGCAACCGATACCCAAACAACATTGAACATTCAACATTCAAATAAACAGGGAGTGCGCGACATGACGGTCAATATCACGCGACGCCAATTCGTCCTGGCAGCGGTCGCCGGTTCGATGCTGCCGCAGTTGAGCGCGGCCAGCGACAAGCCGCTCGCTTCTCGCGCGCAGCCTGCCGCGAGGAAACGACTTGCCGTGGTGCTGGGCGGCGGTTCGGCGCGCGGGTTTGCGCATATCGGCGTGATCAAGGCGCTGGAAAAGGCCGGAATCCGCCCCGACCTGATCGTCGGCTGCAGTGCCGGCAGTCTGGTCGGGGCGTTCTGGGCGGCCGGTTTCAGCGGCGCCCAAATGGAAGATACCGCGATGCGCGTGCAGGATACGGAAGTGATCGATCTGGTCAGCGGCAAGGCGCAATACGGGCTGGTGGCGGGGCGCAGCTTGCAGGCTTTCGTCAATCAATACCTGGGCAACACCCCGATCGAACGCTTGCAGGTTCCCTTCGCCACGGTGGCCACCGAATACCCGAGCGGTGCGCTGACGGTGTTCAGCCAGGGCGATACCGGTTTTGCCGTGCGCGCGTCGTGCAGCATTCCGGGCGTGTTCATTCCGGCCTCGCAAGACAATCGGGATTACGTCGACGGCGGCCTGATCAGCCCGATCCCGGTTGCAACGGCGCGTGCGCTCGGAGCCGATCTGGTGGTGGCGGTGGATGTTGGCGGGCCGGATAAATCCGACGAAGGAACGCGCACGCTGTTCTCCATGGTGATGCGGTCTTTCGAGATCATGAGCCAGTCTTTGCGCCAGCATGAAAGTCGTCAGGCCGACATCGTGATCCGGCCCGATCTGGCGAATATCCGCAGTACCGACTTCAGTTCCCGCAAAGCCTCGATTCTGCTTGGACAGCACGCCGGCGCGCGGCTGGCGCCGGTCATCCTGGCCAAACTCGGCGCAACCCGGCAGCCGCAGCGGCGGCGCTGATCAGTCCGGCGTTTAGTTACGCCAACTCTTCGATGTCGTAAATCCGCCGATGCTCGCGAATCGCGTAGCGGTCGGTCATGCCGGCGATGTAGTCGCACACGGCGCGGTTCGGATCCTGGTCGGCGCGGGCGTGATGTTCCGGCGGCATCAGGCGCGGCTCGCTGCTGAATGCGGTGAACAGGTCGCGCAGCAGGCGTTGCGCTTTTTCGCTCATGCGCACGACCTTGTAATGGCGATACAGGTTCTGGAACAGGAAGCGCTTGAGTTCGCGGTGCTGCGCCAGCATGCCTTCGCTGAAGGCGGCGAGCGGCGGGCATCGGCGCACGTCGTCGAGGCTGCGCGGATCGTGTTGGGCGATATTGGCGCGGGTCTGCTGCAGCATGTCGACCACCAGTGTGTTGATCATGCGGCGCACGGTTTCGTGGATCAGGCGGCGGTCGTTCAGGTCCGGGTAGAGATTGCGCACGGTGTCGAGATGGCGGGCGAAGATTTCCACCTGTTCCAGTTGCTCGACACTGATCAGGCCGGAGCGCAGACCGTCGTCGACGTCGTGGTTGTTGTAGGCGATTTCGTCGGCCAGGTTGGTGATCTGCGCTTCCAGCGAGGGTTGCCGGCCTTCGATGAAACGGCGGCCGACGTCGCCGAGTTTCTCGGCGTTTTTCAGCGAACAGTGCTTGAGAATGCCTTCGCGCGCTTCGAAGGTCAGGTTGAGACCCTCGAACTCGGCGTATTTCTGTTCCAGTTCGTCGACCACGCGCAGCGACTGCAGGTTGTGCTCGAAGCCGCCGTGTTCCTTCATGCAGGCGTTGAGCACGTCCTGGCCGACATGGCCGAACGGGGTATGGCCAAGGTCGTGCGCCAGCGCCAGGGTTTCCGTCAGGTCTTCGTCCAGGCCCAGCATGCGCGCCAGCGTACGGCCGATCTGGGCGACTTCCAGGCTGTGCGTCAGGCGGGTGCGGAACAGGTCGCCTTCATGGTTGATGAACACCTGGGTCTTGTATTCCAGCCGGCGGAACGCGGTGGAATGCACGATACGGTCGCGGTCGCGCTGGAATTCGGAACGCGGCGCGGCGGCCGGTTCCGGATGGCGGCGACCTTGCGATTCGGCGGAACGGGCGGCGTAAGGGGCGAGTTCGGACATGCTTACCTCAGGGTGCGACACCGGCGGGCGATGTCCTGTTCAAAGCGATGGATTTCGGATTCGGGCACGGTGTTGCCGGCGGCGATTTCAGCAAACCGCGCGACGGCGGCTGCGACTTCCTGACAGATGTTCGCGGCGCCGCTGACGCCCCATTTTCGTCCGAGCGCGGCCAGTTCGGCAGGGGCGGGCGGTAGCGCCGTCAGATCGAACAGCAACACATGTTCGCGCCGTGCGCCGGTGTCCGGCAGCAGATCGAACGCGGGCGACAGGCGATAACCGTCGGCATCTGCCAGCAGCCAGAAGTTCTTCAGATGATCGTCGGTGTTGCCGAGCAGGGCGTTGAACACCATCTGCCGGAACATCCGCGGCACGTCTTGTTCCGGGTTTGCGCCGTACTGGCGCAAGGCGGCGATCAGGTCGAGATAGCGCAGCACGTAATAGCCGCTGGCTTGCAACAGCGCGCGGAAACTCAGCATGTGCTGGCGACCGCCTTGTGGCGTCAGGTCGAAACGTTTGACCAGCAATGCGCGGCGCGAGCTGGCGAGTTCGACCAGCCGGAAATCCGGCACTTCCAGGCCGGCAAGCCGCGCCAGTTCCAGGCTGGTGGCTTCCAGACCGACCATGTCGACGTCGTCGCGCCGGCTGGGAAATTTTGCGATCCATTGCGCTTTGCCATCGTGTACCAGCACTTTCGGCCGCGCCCCGCCGGGCGAACTGCCGGCGGCGAGCAGGCTGCGGCAGGCGTCGTCGATGGCGCTATAACCCTCTTTTTCAAGGCGTTGTGCGGCATCGAGCAGTGTGTCTAGTTCCAGTAGCGCTGCGGCGTGGGCTGCTTCCCCCGGCGGCTGACCGGGCGCGTGGAAGCTCAAGGCACCGAGACCTTGCCCGGCCAGCGCCTGCATCAGATGCGGTTCCGACTGGCGGCCGCGCGGCAGACCATGGCGCAGGATCAGCAAACGCCGGCCCCAGTCGTCGGGCAGGGCGTCTTCCAGCGCCAGCAGCGGGGTATCGAGTTGTTGGCCAGAAAAATCGCCCGCTTGCAAAGGCAGTGAAGCAGGGTCAAGTGCGAAGGCGCGCGCATCGGCCAGGTATTCCGGCGTGTAGCGCAAGGCGCTGGCATAACGGCCTTGTCGGTCCGCATCGCCGAACACCAGTTCGGCGGCGCGCAGCTTTTCGCCGGTGGTCAGGGTCAGCCAGAGATCGAGGCGGATCATGCAGCCAGTGCTTTTCTTCTGGCGCGCTGGCGTACCGGTTTTTCCGCCTGCGCCGCTGCGTCGAACAGGCTGTAGCGCGGGGCGAGCAGGGCTTCCGCGTCGGCGATGCGGCCCAGCAGCGTCAAAGCGGTCAGCCAGTGGCCGATCTGCGCGGTGGCGTCGCCTTGTTCCATGCGGCGCAGGGTCGGCACGGATACGCCGATGCGCGCCGCGAAGCGGGTTTGCGATTCGTTGCGGGCAAGGCGCTCGGCGCGCAGACGGTCGCCGAGTTGTTGCAGGATGGATTGAATGTTTTCGGAAAACATGGTTTCCATTATGTTGAAAAACTGCCGTTAATGGAAACGTTGTTTTGCTTATTCTACGATTTGCCGACAGCTTCGGTCAGTGTCGCGCGCAAGGCGTTCGGATCGTAGTCGCCAGTGACGTAGGCTTCGCCCACTTTCTTGAACAGCACGAAGCGGATGCGCCCGGCTTCCACTTTCTTGTCGACGCCCATGTAATCCATATAGGCGTCGTAACCCAGGTCGGGCGCGACGACCGGCAAGCCGGCGCGCTGGAACAGCGATGCGATGCGATCCACGTCCTGGCTCGAAATCAGCCCCATGCGGCGCGACAGATCGGCCGCCAGCATCGTCCCGGCGGAGACGCCTTCGCCATGCAGCCAGATGCCGTAACCGACGCCGGTTTCGATCGCGTGGCCGAAGGTATGGCCCAGATTGAGCAGGGCGCGCTGGCCGGATTCGCGCTCGTCGGCAGCGACCACTTCCGCCTTGTTCTCGCAGGAACGGCGAATGGCGTAAGTCAGCGCCGTGGTGTCGCGCGCCAGCAGCGCTTCCATGTGCGTTTCCAGCCATTCCAGGAACGGCAGGTCGCGGATCAGGCCATATTTGATGACTTCCGCCAGGCCGGCGGACAACTCGCGCGCCGGCAGCGTGTTCAGCGTTTCGGTATCGGCCAGCACCAGTTGCGGCTGGTAGAAGGCGCCGATCATGTTCTTGCCGAGCGGATGGTTGATGCCGGTCTTGCCGCCAACCGAGGAATCGACCTGCGCCAGCAGCGTGGTGGGAATCTGGATGAACGGCATGCCGCGCTGGTAACAGGCCGCTGCGAAACCGGTCAGATCGCCGATGACGCCGCCGCCGAGGGCGACCAGCGTGGTCTTGCGCTCGGCGCGCTGGGTCAGCAGGCCGTCGAAGATCAGGTTCAGCGTTTCCCAGTTTTTGTAGACCTCGCCATCCGGCAGCACGATGGAATCGACCTGCACGCCGGCGTTGCGCAGGGTTGCCGCGAAACGCTCCAGATACAGCGGGCCTACCGTGGTGTTGGTGACGATCACCGCGCGCTTCTGGATCAGATGCGGCAACACCAGATCGGCGCGGTCGAGCAGGCCGGGGCCGATGTGGATGGGGTAGGTGCGTTCGCCGAGATCGACGGAGAGGGTTTGCGTGGCGTTCATGGCAGGGGGGTATCAGTTGTGGCGGCGAAAGGTTGCCAATGATAATCCGGCCACCCCACTCGAACACGTCCACACATGCCCTTCGCTCCGCTCTACCGTCTTGCTGGAAGCTGGTTCTCGCCCGCCGGGCCGAATGCACGACTGAGCATCCTGATCTACCACCGAGTGCTGGCCGCGACCGATCCGATCTTTCCCGGCGAGGCGACCACGGAAAGTTTCGACCGCCAGATGGCGCAGGTGAAACGCGTGTTCAACGTGCTGCCGCTGCCGGAAGCCGTGGCGCGCCTGAAGTCGGGGACTTTGCCGGCGCGCGCCGCCTGCATCACGTTCGACGACGGCTACGCCGACAACCTGACGCTGGCTACGCCGATCCTGCAAAAACACGGCCTCAAGGCCACTTTCTTCATTGCCACCGCCTACCTGAACGGCGGCCGCATGTTCAACGATACCGTGATCGAAGCGATCCGCCGTGCCGACGCCGACCATATCGACCTGCGCGCACTCGACCTGGGCGAACACGATGTCGCCACGCCGCAAGCCAAGGCCAAAGCCATCGGCCACATCCTGCCCATCGTCAAATACCTGCCACTGGGCAAACGCGAAGACACCGTCGCCGAACTGGCACAACGCGTCACCCGCCAGCCATTGCCCAACGACCTGATGATGACCACAGCTCAACTCAAGGCGTTGTATGCCGCCGGCATGGAAATCGGCGGCCATACCGAGCGGCATCCGATCCTTGCCCGACTCGACGACGCCGCCACCCGCGCGGAGATCGCCGCCGGCCGCGACTGGCTGGAAAGCACGCTGGGCAACAAGGTGCGCGTGTTCGCCTACCCGAATGGCCGCCCGGTTGCCGACTACCGCCCGGAACAGGCGCGCATCGTCGAAAGTCTGGGCATTGAAGGCGCGGTATCGACCCAATACGGCGTTTCCACGCGCGCCACCGACCCCTGGCAGTTGCGCCGCTTCACCCCGGGATGGGGCGGTCCCAGCCGCTTCGTGCCGATGCTGATCAACAATTTGCGGCAAAGCGACTGACATGAAACTCGCCACCTGGAACGTCAACTCTTTGAAAGTGCGTCTGCCGCATTTGCTCGACTGGCTGCAAAGCGCCGCGCCCGATGTGATGTGTCTGCAGGAGACCAAGCAGACCGACGAGGTCTTTCCCGTCGACGCCTTGCGCGCGGCGGGCTATGACAGCGTTTTTTCCGGCCAGAAAACCTATAACGGCGTGGCGATTCTGAGCCGCTTGCCGATGGCCGACGTGCAAGTCGGCATTCCCGGATTTGTCGACGAACAGAAGCGCGTGCTGGCGGCCACCGTCGGTGGCGAGGGGAGTCAGACCCGGATCGTGTGCGTCTACATTCCCAACGGCCAGAGTCTGGATTCCGACAAATACGTCTACAAACTGGCCTGGCTGGATGCGCTGATCGCCTGGCTGAAAGACGAAATGCAGCGCCATCCCAAACTGGTGCTGCTCGGCGACTACAACATCGCGCCGGAAGATTGCGATTGCCACGACCCCGCCGCCTGGGTTGGGCAAGTTCTGGTCTCCGAGCCGGAGCGGGCGCGCTTTCAGGCCTTGCGCGACCTCGGCTTCAAGGATGCCTTCCGCCTGTTCGAGCAGGCCGACAAGAGCTTCAGTTGGTGGGATTACCGCATGATGGGTTTCCGCCGCAATCTCGGCATGCGCATCGACCATATACTGCTCTCGCCGGAACTGTCGCCGCATTGCAGCGCATGCGAGATCGACAAGGCGCCGCGCAAGCTGGAGCGCCCATCCGACCACACGCCGGTCTGGGCGGCGCTGGACTTGCCCTGACCTGGACCTGGCATCGCTACGGAAATCTTTGTCCCCCGCTTTCATCAAAAGAGCCGGGATACCTCTTTTGGGGTAGGTCGAATAATTAGTGTTGCGAACACTGTATGTAGCGTCTAAAAAGCTAGTTCAACCTTACATCTAGTTATTTGGAGTCTGCCACCATGCAGGAAGCCCTGTTCCCCGAACTCGCCGATCAAGCCATTTCCAGCGAAGTGTTGCTGGAGAAATACGCCAAGGGGGACGAGAAAAACGTGACCGATGTGCGCATGCGCGTGGCGCGTGCGCTGGCCTCGATTGAAAAGAAAAATGAGCGTGCGCACTGGGAACGCGCCTACTTCGCCGCGATGGAAGCCGGCTTCATCCCGGCCGGGCGCATCAATTCCGCCGCCGGCACCGGCCTGCAGGCCACCTTGATCAACTGCTTCGTGCAGCCGGTGGGCGATGCGATTTCCGGCGAATCGGAGGGCAAGCCCGGCATCTACGTCGCGCTGGAAGAAGCCGCCGAAACCATGCGGCGCGGCGGCGGCGTCGGCTACGACTTCTCCACCATCCGGCCGCGCGGCGCGTTGGTCAAAGGCACCCAATCGCGCGCCAGCGGCCCGGTGTCCTACATGCGCGTGTTCGACCGCTCCTGCGAAACCGTGGAATCCGCCGGCTCCCGCCGTGGTGCGCAGATGGGCGTGATGCGCTGCGATCATCCCGATATCGAATTGTTCATTCACGCCAAGGACCAGGGCGACCTGCGCAACTTCAACATTTCCGTCGGCGTCACTGATGCCTTCATGTTGGCCGTCGAGGCGGATACCGACGTGGAACTGGTGCACCGCTCGGAACCCGGCGCCGAACAGAAAGCCGCCGGCGCCTACCAGCGCAGCAGCGACGGTCTCTGGGTGTTCAAGAAGATGCGCGCGCGTGACCTGTGGACGCAGATCATGGCCTCCACCTACGACCATGCCGAACCCGGCATCCTGTTCCTCGACCGCATCAACCGCGACAACAACCTGTATTACTGCGAGAGCATCGAGGCGACCAACCCTTGTGGCGAACAACCATTACCGCCCTACGGCTGCTGCTGCCTGGGTTCGGTCAACCTGACCCGCTATGTCCGCCAGGCATTCAGCGCCAATGCCAATTTCGATTTCGACGGCCTCGCGCGGGCGTTGCCGGTGTGCGTGCGGGCGCTGGACAACGTGCTCGACCTGACCGCCTGGCCGCTGGAAAAACAGCGCGTCGAAGCGCACAACAAGCGCCGCGTCGGCCTCGGCTTCACCGGCCTGGGCGATGCGCTGGTCATGCTCGGGCTGCGCTACGACCAGCCGGAAGCGTTGGAATTTTCGACCCGCGTCGCTGAGTTCATGCGCGACCAGTCTTATCTGGCCTCGGTCGAACTGGCCAAGGAACGCGGCGCCTTCCCGCTGTTCAACGCCGACTTGTATCTCTCCGGCGGCAACTTCGCCAGCCGCCTGCCGGCGCAAATCAAGGACGCCATCCGCGCGCACGGCATGCGCAACTCGCACCTGCTCTCCATCGCCCCCACCGGCACCATTTCGCTCGCCTTCGCCGACAACGCCAGCAACGGCATCGAACCGCCGTTCTCCTGGGCCTACACGCGCAAGAAGCGCGAGCCGGACGGCGGCTGGAAGGAGTATCAGGTGGAGGACCACGCCTGGCGGTTGTATCGCGAGCAAGGCGGCGACATGACGCAACTGCCGGCGTCCTTCGTCACCGCGCTGGAAATTTCCGCCACGGCGCACATGAACGCCGTCGCCGCCGTCGCGCCCTACGTCGATTCGGCGATTTCCAAGACGGTCAACGTGCCGGTCGACTATCCCTACACCGAGTTCGAAGGGCTTTATTTCGCCGCCTGGAAAGCCGGCCTGAAAGGCTTGGCGACGTATCGGCCGAATGCCGTGCTGGGCAGCGTGTTGTCCACCAGCGCGGAAACGCCGGCCGCCACGAGCGCCGCCGCGCACGCCAAATCGCCGCAGGATTTCGAGCTGTCCGACGTCAACCGCCGCATCGAAATCAAGGCGCTGCCGGCGCCGGTGCTGGAAAGCCTGAAATGGCCCGGCCGCCCCAAACTGTCCGGCGGCAACCCTGCCTGGTGCTACATGATCGACAGCACCTGCGGCAGCTTCGCGCTGTTCGTCGGCCACACCGAAAGCGAAGGCCGCGCCTGGCCGTTCGAAGTCTGGGTCAACGGCGCCGAACAACCGCGCGGCCTCGGCGCCATCGCCAAAACGCTGTCGATGGACATGCGCGCCAACGACCGCGGCTGGCTGAAACTGAAGCTCGATACGCTGGCGAAAACGCGCGGCGACGACAGTTGCCCGATTCCCTTCCCGCCGCAAGGCGAACCGCGCCAGATGCCCAGCCTGGTTTCCGCCGTCGCACAGCTGTTGCGCTGGCGCCTGGAAGATCTGAACGCGCTCGACGGCGCCGGTGAGATCGGCAACAGCGGCCCGGTGCTCGACGCCCTGTTCTCGCACAAGGAACCGAAAACCGGCACCGACGGCACGCTGTCGTGGACCGTCGACGTGCTCAACCCGCATACCGGCGACGACTTCGTTCTGGGCCTGAAGGAAATCACCCTGCCGGACGGCGTCACCCGGCCCTATTCGGTCTGGCTCTCCGGTGAATACCCACGCGCGCTCGACGGCCTGTGCAAACTGCTCTCGCTCGACATGCGCGTGATGGACCCGGCCTGGATCGGCATGAAACTGCGCAAACTGCTGAACTACCCGGAACCGCTGGGCGACTTCATGGCCTTCGTGCCCGGCGCATCCAAACAAACCAACTGGCCGTCCACCATCGCCTACCTCGCCCGCTTGATCATCCACCGCTACGCCATGCTCGGCATCCTCACCGAAGACGGCCTGCCGGTGAAGGAAATGGGCATCCTGCAAACCCCGTCGCTACCGCCCTCCGCCAGCGGCGAACCGGCCAAAGTCATCATGACCGGCGCGGTGTGCAAGGAATGCGGCAACGCCACGGTGATCAAGAAGGATGGGTGTGATTTCTGTACGGCGTGCGGGGCGGTGGGGGCGTGCGGGTGAGGGGCTGTGGTGGCGGTGTCAGATTAATTTGTGGGTGACCTCAATTAGTGAAATCTGGTCCCCAATTAGTGAAACATTGGTCCTCAATTAGTGAACTTTTATTAACCCCGGGGACTTGTCCTCGGGGTTTTCTTTTTTTGAACTGCAATCCAGTCCATTTGTTCAAACAACCGTTGCCAGCGTAGTAATTCAACCCCGACGTCCTACCGTGGCCATCGGGGTTTTTAATTTGGTCGAAGGCTAAGTTCGAGACTAATGCATTGTGTCAGTTTCTAGTGCTGAAGCAGGTTCTACATCGGGTCTAGGACCGTTCAAGTGAATGTCCGTCAGTGAAATCGTTACGGTCTCTGCACCTAGGGCTTTCATGCACTGAAGAAAAAAAACAAAGGAGAAAGTGCCTCGAGACATTTTATTAGCAATAGAGCGCGTCGTTTCTTCAATCCCCATAGCCCTCATCTGGATTGCCAAGCGCTCATAAGACAAGCCTCTGCGGACAACCTCAGCTTTAAGAATGTGGCGTGCGTCTGTGTCCCAAGTCATACATATAGTGTAGCAGTAGTGTAGGTGCAAGGGAAAAATCCCACATAAGAGATTATTGACTCAAAAGAAAGATTTGTGTAGAGTCCGTTCAAGTAGCTACACCAGGTGAGAAATCGGGGGTTTCAGTTTTTGAATGGTCTGAGCGCAATGCCATTACTGGCGAGTGGAGTTCAAAATGAAGGACAACTCAGTTCTAGAAATATTCTTTCCAGAAGATGGCAAGGTTCGTTCACGGAAAATTGTCACAAGGTCCCGAGCCCGACCAACAGGCAAGTACCCGAGCTGGAAGATGGGCCGGATGATTCAATGGGAGTCGATTAACGAGCTAAACGCGTACCGGCTTCTCGATGCGGACCCCGCCGCTATCGCATACCACGAGCAACCACTCACCATCCGTTACCAACTTGACGGCGAATTACATACTCATTACCCAGATACGCTGGTGCAATGGGGCACATCAAGAGAACTCTGGGAAATTAAACCTTCGGCACAAGCGCAAAGGCCGGAATACATAGAAAGAACGCGGCTGTTGGAAGCTGTATTGCCCCAGTTCGGGTTCGCTTACCGACTGGTTCTTGCTGAGGATTTGGCAAAGGAACCTCGACTGTCAAATGTACTGACCTTACTCAAATTTGGTCGTGCTCCTGTGCCTGAACTGGCTTGGGAACAAATTCGACGGGCAACCTGCGATGGCAGAGAACTGGTGTGGGGAGATGTCGTCGCGGGTGCCTTGGGTAAGTATGGCCGCAGTCACATTTGTCGGCTTGTCCTAGAGGGACGAGTCAGCGCCAATCTCGAAGAGTCGTTAGCTAGCACCACTTTACTGACTTGGGTTAATGGACATCGTTTGCAATACGGGGCGACATAAATGAGTACCTCATCATTTCAAGCAGGCAACCAAGTTGTATTCGAAGATAAACAGTACTTGTTACTTCGCAAGGTGGAAAAGGATATTTGGCAGCTAGAAGAGGTTCGCAGCAAACGCATTCATGAATATTCGGCGAATAAACTCCTCAGCATGTATGTCGCCGGCGAATTGGTATTTTCCGCCAAGGGTATAAATGCTTTTTCTTGTAGGGACGAAACTCACTCATTAGAAACCAACATCCGGAATATCTCTGCTGAGGAATGGGAAGTTGCCAAGATGCGTAGGGCTTATGTCCATGCATTAATCAACGTTTCACATAGCAGGCCTTTAATGATGGACGCGATTAACAATACATGGTCTCGGTTGCAGCAGCCCGAACGCCCCCCAAGCTACATCACCGTTTATCGGTGGAAGAAACGGTATCTTGAATCAGCCAAGGATGTCAGATGCCTAGTTCCCCAGTTTCATCACCGTGGAAACCATCAAAAGAGATATCCAGATGAGGTCGAGTTAATCGTCTCGGAAGCAATTGAGCAGCGCTACCTGACTTTAGAGAAGGGAACCATTCAAGATGCCGTAGACCAAGCGGTAACAAAAGTAATGCTAGAAAATAGGCTTCAACCTGGGGCATTAGCGCTTACCTTGCCAACGCGTCGCTTGGTAAAACGAATGCTGGATGCTATTCCAGCCTTCGACCGCTATGCAGCACGTCATGGACGTGTGGCAGCCACCAAGAAATTCCGTTCAGTGCAGGCTCATCGCACCACTTTGGCACCGCTGGAGCGTGCGGAAATTGACCACACCCTGCTGGACTTGATGTGCATCGATGACCATACGGGGCTGCCACTAGGCCGTCCGTATATTACGGCATGCATTGATGATTACAGCCGTTGCCTTCTGGGCCTTTACGTTGGATTTGAGCCACCAAGTTATCGCACCGTCGCCCATTGTTTAAAACACGCCTTCCTGCCGAAAACTGACCTAGCGGAGAAATACCCTAGCATCAAGAACCCCTGGTATGGATACGGTGTAATGCGTGAGTTGGTGGTAGACAACGGGCCTGAATTTCACTGCGTTAGCTTGGAAAATGTCTGCTACTCCTTCGGCATAGAAATTCACTACGCGGCCCGTAAAACCCCATGGTTCAAGGGAAAAATTGAAAGGTTTCTCGGCACACTCAATGGCGCAGTCGCACATGGCAATCCCGGCACAACCTTCCGCAATATCTTCGACAAGGAAGAGTACGACCCCTCAAAACATGCGGTTATTCGTTTGAGCAAGTTGCAGGAAATCATCCGCATGTGGGTTGTGGACGTCTATCACCAGAAGCCGCACCGGACCCTGAATGCACCTCCCGCTGTTGTTTGGCAATCAAGTATCCGTCCGGAAGACATCCTGTTACCAGGCGACCCTGCCCAACTGGACGCCATAATGGGCCGTAGCGAGGAGCGCCGGCTCACCCACAAGGGCATTGAACTCAACGGGCTGCTTTACAACTCCGTTGAACTGACTGACCTCCGACGCCAACTTGGCGACAAACTCGACGTCGAGATTCGAGTAAACGATGCGGACCTTGGCCAAATCATCGTGCTTTCACCGGACAAGACGCGAATGTTCAAGGCGAACGCGTTGACACCGGAGTACGCAAACGGTCTTTCGGGCTGGCAACACCGGGTTTGCAAGAAGTTTGCGGCTCAGGAGTTTGAAAAGTATGACCCCACCGCATGGATGGAAGCCAAGATGGCCATATCCCTCCTCATCGAAGAAGAATTCATGCACAAGAAGCAGAAGTCGCGGACCAAGATAGCGCGCTACAAAGGTGAAACCCCAACACATCTGCCAATGCCACAAGTGGCTCCGGCGCCAGAACCTGCGCAGCCGGTACTGAAATCGGAACCACTCACGCTGGAAGATATTGCAACTCCATTATCTATGCCGATACCAGCAAAGCGATTCAAGCCAATTTATCGTGAGCGCGGGCAAAGCCTAATTGAGGCCGACCAAGCTGACATACAAGGAGCAACCCATGCTTAAACTCAAGAATATTGTGGAGTCGACCTTAGTTCCGCACACTGCATTTGAGGAGTCGATACAGCGGCTGGAGCAGTGTTTCACCTATGCCGACGGTGCTAGCGAGCCTATCTGTATTGCGTTAGTCGGTGAGTCCAGAACAGGCAAGAGTCGTGCACTGGAAGAGTGTTTTATACGGCACCCTAAAGTTCGAAACTCTGATGGCCTGATGGTTCCAATCTTACGGGTGAAGACACCATCCAAACCTACGGTCAAGGGATTGGCCGAATTGATGCTGCGCGCGATGAACGACCCCAAATTTAGTACTGGCACCGAAAATGTTAAGACGCTACGTTTGCAAACGCTCATGCAGAGTGCAGGCACTACGATGGTGATGATTGATGAGTTCCAGCACTTTTATGACAAGGGCTCCCATAAGGTCATGCACCATGTAGCTGATTGGCTGAAAATCCTGGTGGACGATTGCAAGGTGGCGTTGGTCGTGGCGGGATTGCCAACCTGCCGCGCTGTGCTGGACCAAAATGAGCAATTGGCGGGTCGGTTCTTGTCTCCAGTGTTCATGCCGCGATTCGATTGGCGTGATGAAGACCAGAGGGATGAGTTTATTGGCATCCTCGCCGCATTTCAGGAATCCATCGGCGCAGTTTTCGACCTACCCCGGTTGGATAACTCAGAAATGGCATTTCGATGTTACTGCGGTACGGGAGGATTAATTGGCTACCTAACCAAGTTTCTTCGGCAAGCAATTTGGAATGCTTTAGATTCTGACACCAGGAGTATCGGACTTACTGCGTTGCTTCATGCGCATGACAAGGCGGTTTGGGCAAAGAACGGCTTAGTTACGTTCACCAGCCCCTTCGCTAAAGGCTTTACAACTACCCCTACTGACGACTTGATAGCGCGTGTCAAGCGTATTGGCACTCCTGCTGATGAATTACCCGCGCCACTCCGACGACGCAGACGTGCACCGGGGGTGCCTGGAATTCAGGCAGTGTTGTCGGCAAGTTGATGCTGGTTCGCACCCCGCATCACAGACCCACGGAAAGCCTGTTCGGTTATTTGCTACGTGTGTCAGAAGCTAACGGCTATGACACACCCTGGCACGTTCTACTTTATGCTGGATTCAGCCAAGGCGAGATGAAAACAGCAGGCTTTCCAACAGAGAAGCTAGCCAAAATACTGGGACAGACCGCTAACGCATTGAGTGATATTGCCTACGCTGGTCCTGACGCCAACGGAGATGTTGAGTTCAAAATTCTTGGTCATTCCCTAGGCAAGGGACTTAGGTACGACCCGTTGCGGCTAAAAAAGCCTAGCCTGTGCCCCTATTGTGTTGAAGAGTATGGCTATATAGATGCATTTTGGGATTTGAGCCTTGCGGTTGCCTGCCCGCGTCATCAATGCACATTGGTAACGCACTGTCAGGCTTGCGGTTCGCCACTTACTTGGTATCGGCCCGGATTGCTTACCTGTAAATGCGGAGCTTCATTTCATGACGCTCCTACGCAGCCTATAGCACCGGCCCTGGCGGATTTGATGGCGCTACTTTGGGCCAAGGTACATGGCGCGTCGATTTCCGCTGAGGACACACTTACCCAACCTCCGGTTGCTGAATTATTTTCCATGCAACTCCATTCATTGCTTCGCAAGCTACCTGACCTGGGACGCATGGCAGTTGGTACAGAAAAGGGTGCAGTGACTGACAGGTATGTTTTGATGGAACGAGCAGCGGGGGTCTTGGCCGCATGGCCGGCTGGATTCCGGCAGTTACTAGGTCATATCGGGACCGCGTGTAACACGAATTCAGGCATGGTTGGTTTTCGGAAGCATTTCGAGCAGTTCTACTCAAGATTCTTCAGAAGCCGGACATGTGGCTCTGACTTTATTTGGTTACGTGACGAATTTGTCCGTTTTGGCATTGAGGAATACGGGGATTCCATTATTGATTACAAGTTACTTCGTGGTGAACAGGTCGCCCGCCGGTTTGTTCCCAAAGCTGAGTTGGCCCGCAGTTTGGGCATAAGCCCAGTCACCCTAGGGAAGTGGGAGAGGAATGGATTGGTTGATATGAAGCGTGTTCGAACTAGGGGCCAAACTCGCTATATCGCGGACATCACCAAATTCACCGATGTTCCCTTGGCTTTGTCTGGGGGTACAACACTCAAATTGCGTGAAGCCGCAGCCTATCTGGCTGTTCCAGTCAGCGTGCTGCAACGCGTAAAAGCTCTTGGGCATATACCTGGCGGGCTTTTAGCAAAAGCAAAAAATGGGTTCCGTCTTGCAGGCCTGACAGCGTTCCAACAAAAGTTGCTTGCGTTGAGCCCTTTGCTAGAAGGGGATGCTGAGCAGTCGGGCGACTTGGTGAATTTGGCTAGGGTGCTGCGCGAAAGTCGCTTCCATAGCAGAGATGGCAAGGCCGATTTTTTATTAGCTTACCTTGCTGGAGCCATCAAGGCGGTTGGTCGTACTGGGGATACGCTTAAAGATATTCAGTTTCGACGGTCTGACGTAATTGCCTTCGTCGGAGGCAGTCGGGCAAAGGCGGCTGGAAATTCTGTTTCGGTGAGAGAAGGGGCTGCACTGCTGGGGTGTGATGTTCGAGGTGTGCCAGGGCTAATCACTTTGGGGTATTTGCTTTCGGTTCCTGGCCGTGAGGGCCTTCGAGTTCTGCGTGAGTCTGTTGACAGATTTGCTGAACAATATGTTGCATTCAGCACGTTATCCAAGGAGCTGGAAACCAGCTCCAAACGTTTGCATCGTCTTGCCAAGGCCGGCGATATCCCCGTCATGCTGGTGGACAGTACCCATTCGGGCCCGGTGCCTTTCATTGAGAGGAAGCATATAAGTGAGTTGTCACGGTTGTCGCTAGAGCTCCCCGCCAGAAAGCCTAATCCCGACTATAAGAACAGAGCCTTAAACGCTATTCGCCAGTATCTGGATTTGCTTAAGTTAAAAGGTGAGCCCTTGCCTCGCTGTGGAAGCAAACCGCACAGACACGATATAGCCAAAGCATGTGGCCTTGACCGTAGTGTGTTCTACAAGAACGACGTAGTCTCGAAACTGGTAGCGGACTACGCTGAGGCGGAAGAGCGCAAGAATGTGAACTAGGGCCTGCTCCAGGCCGCACCAACACGCCCTGGATGCCAAGGACGTCATACAAAGCAGCAAAGCCGGCCAATTCAAACACTAGGGGCTTCAACGAGTCGTTCTTCCTGGTGGAATGCCAAAGGCCTGCCCATTCATCTCAACGACTTCCGGGTTAATCGCTCGGCCAAGCTTGCCCAGCCACGAGCACGTATCATTAGGTCAAACTGCAGATGGTAGAACTTGCTTGGGCCAACCAGCGGCCGTGTAGCTTGGGCGTTATACTCCAGCTAAGAAAAATAAGATGGAATATGCAAGCCGTTCACTGATGGTGTGCACCAACGAATACGGGGGTTATGCCTTGGCTAGAAAATCATCTGGTTTGCCTGTAGCGGCCATAGGCGTGCTTATTGTTCTGGGTGCACTGGCGGAAGCTATAAAAAATTACTGGCCTTCGCTGTTGATTGTGGGAGGTGCCGGCCTAGCATTCTGGTTATACAAAAAATCGGCATCTCCGCCTCCCAAGATTCCACAAATTAGCTCCGATTTCAGCCGGGTTTCCGCTCAGCCTATACATACGATAGTTGAGACACCCTCGCGCTCATCACCCCAGCCTATCGTGCAGGACGGGGACAAACTATGGATACCCGAGGGCAAGTCCGTCTCAGTGGCGGGGTACCTGATTGAGAATGGTCTTATCTACATAGGCAAGGGCTTGCTTGGCGGTAACGGCTGGCAGCAAGAAGCCGCCCTCATCGACCCTTCGCTTCCGGTAGACAAGCAGAGCGACGACTACTCGGTTAGAAATCTGAACTATTGGCCGTCGTATGCGGAAGCCACTCCAAAAGCGAGAGCTGCCTATCTGAATTGGCTGGCTAAGGGTAAGTCAGACCCACAGGCTGATATGGGCTATGTGTTCTTGTATTTTTATGGACTTGAACGCAGAGCGCTAGTCGACGTTCTCCACAGCGAGGCAGCGAAAGAAGAGGTTCCCACCATAATCCGTGAGGTTGAACGGCTATTAACCATCTATGGCGATAACGGTTCGTTTAGGCATTACGCCAATTCATTCATCGATTTTTTGAAGGCTGACCGAATGCACGCGGCCTGTTTGGAGGCGCCGCCCAGTCTTGTACGGCAGGGCGAGCTAACTTTCTCGCATCGCTACTGCTTGGGCCAGATATCCACCTCGCGAAAAGCGCTGTCAAGCGAGTGGGCATACGTTTGGTTGCTTGGCGACCCCACTACCAGACTTAAAACGGCGGCACAGCGCTGCCCAGCCGAGTTCAAGCGTGCATTCGTAGAACAGTACTCCCGTGAGTTTAAGGAAGGGATGCTGCTGCCCCAGAATAAAACCCGGCTGAAGGTATCCCATAGCCCGGCCAGCCCTTCGCTCGGAGGTGGCGCCAATCTGGAAAGGCGCTTCGAGTTGCCGGATGTAACGGTCCTGAGCAGCCCCATGCAAAAACTTCAGCGTATCGCCGATACCGCTTTGGCGCAGCTAGACTCGTACAGCAGATACATTGGGCGAAATGCAGACAAGGCCCAATCCGCCGACGCGATGCTTGAGTTGCCCTTCTCCCTATGGCCGGACCAATACCGGCATCCAATTGAGCAACTTAGGGCGACTATCGAAAAAGCGCAGAAACCTCTTGCCACGAAATTTGAGAAATTGCAGGGGCTATTCCCGGACTGGCATGACGCCAATCGGCAGAAGTACCAGAGCCTCTCTCGTGCGCTTTCCGAAGCGGGGCTAGGTATTGAGCCTGACATCAAGTTCGGCGGTAAGGTGCCAAACGCAGACAGTCCTGTAGTTTTATTTGCTGATGACGGGATTCAGGCAAATTCAGAGCCGACTCCTGAATATTCAACGGCAGCGTTAACCCTGCATTTAGCCGTTTCTGTGTCTGCTGCAGACGGCGATATCGCAAAAGAGGAACGACATCTGCTCTTGCGGCAACTTGAGGCATGGATGCACTTGAATGTGTCTGCAAAGCGGAGATTGCAGGCTCATTTTCGCCTTCTAACAGCTCAGCCGCCGGGGCTTAACAGTCTTAAGAAACGTATTGAGGTCTTGCCTCTCAACGCTAGACAAGCCCTTGGCGAATTTTTGGCTCAAGTAGCAAAAGCGGACAATGAGGTCACTCCTGCAGAGGTCAAACTACTCGAAAAAATATTTAAGATGCTAGGGCTTGAGGCTCAATTGGTTTACAGCATGCTCCACGTCGTGGCTGACGCTCCAGTTCCGGTGAAGACGACGGGTGCGGCCTCGTCAGGCTATTCGATACCCAGCCCCCCAAAATCAAAAGACGCGGGCATCGAACTTGATATGGGCCGGATTGCGGCGTTACATGCGGAGTCGGAGAGAGTCTCATCTATCCTCGGCGCAATCTTTGCCGAGGAACCTACTCAGCCTGAAACAGTACCCGCACCGGTGGATACCGAAGAGGCTGTTCAAGACAGCGTGATGGGGCTCGATGCCGACCACAGCGTTTTAATTCGCGTCTTAAGTACGAGGCCCGCCTGGTCTAGGGAGGAGCTTGAGGAATTGGCCCAGGACAGGGGCATCCTTCTCGATGGCGCCTTAGAGCGAATCAATGAAGCCTCCTTTGATAAGCATGACCAGCCGTTCTCGGAGGGGGACGACCCAGTCGAAATTAATCAGGAAGTCGTGAGGGAGATACTGCAATGACAGCCATGCGGGCCAAGGATAGGGACGCACTTATTCAGTCTCTTCGGGCAGGCGTAGTGCCGCGCGTTGGGCAACACCTAATTCAGGTTGGTCGTTCTCTTGAAATCGAAGCACTGGTCAGAGATATCGAGAGGATTGCGGATGGCGGGTCCACTTTCCGGTTAGTGACCGGTGAGTACGGGTCAGGAAAGACTTTTTTCCTCAATTTGATTCGCTCGATTGCATTTGAAAAGAAGCTGGTTACCGCTCATGCCGACTTGAGCCCCGACCGTCGACTTCACGCTACCGGCGGTCAGGCACGTTCCCTATATGCGGAATTGATGCGAAATCTGTCCACCAGGACAAAGCCGGAGGGCGGCGCACTTCCAGGGGTCATCGAGAAATTCGTGGCTACCGCAATGACGGAGGCAAAGTCCACTGGACTAAGCCCCGAAGCAACCATTCACCGCAAGCTTGAGGCTCTATCTGAGATGGTGAACGGTTACGACTTTGCCGCAGTCATCGCGGCCTACTGGAAGGGCTTCGAAACAGGTAACGAACAATTGAAGTCCGACGCCATTCGGTGGCTTCGTGGTGAATTCACAACCAAGACAGAAGCAAAGGCTGCACTAGGCGTTCGTACCATCGTGGACGATGCCTCGTTCTACGACCAGCTTAAGCTGCTTGCCCGGTTTACCCGGCTTGCCGGCTATACCGGCCTCCTAATCAGCCTCGACGAGATGGTTAACCTTTACAAGCTTGCCAATGTCCAGGCGCGAAACGCCAACTATGAGCAAATCCTGCGTATTTTGAATGATTCGCTACAGGGAACGGCTGAAGGCCTAGGCGTTTTGATGGGGGGCACACCTGAATTTCTAATGGACACGCGTAGGGGACTATTTAGCTATTCTGCGCTTCAGTCACGTCTGGCCGAAAACTCCTTCGCGAAGGACGGCTTGATTGACTTGACCGGCCCAGTAATGCGGTTGTCGAGCCTCACACCGGAAGACTTCTACGTTCTGTTAGGAAAATTGCGCCATGCCTACGCCTTTGGTGAGCCGGTCAAGTATCTGATTCCAGACGAGGCCTTTAAGGGTTTTATGGAACATTGCCATAAGCGTATTGGTGAGGCTTATTTCCGAACTCCGAGAACAACTATCAAAGCTTTTGTCGATTTGCTGGCGATACTTGAACAAAACCCTGGGACTGACTGGCGCGGTCTCCTTGGTCACATCGAAATCAGCCCTGACGCAGGCGGCGCTAATGAGAAGGAATTTGACGCGGATGCGGGCCAGCAGGGCTCCGTCGATGACGAACTGGCAACGTTCAAGCTTTGATTTCTCCGTTCAATCAGATTTATGGCAGACGCGGCTAGTTCGGCACCCTCCAGTGCTTTCTTTCTCCTTGATGAGCGCATCCAGAAATGGATTTGGCAGTCTGGGTGGACGGAGCTGCGAGACGCGCAGGAGCGAGCTATTGCTCCCATCTTGGCAGGGAACAAAGACGTCGTTATCGCTGCTGCAACTGCGGCGGGTAAAACCGAAGCAGCTTTCTTACCAATACTGACCAGTCTGCTGCGAGCTGACGAGCCATCTTGTGCCATCTACGTCAGCCCGCTTAAGGCACTGATTAACGACCAATGGGGCAGGCTGGAAAGCTTATGCGAATCGTTGGAAGTGCCCGTGGTTCCTTGGCATGGAGATATCACTGATAGCAGAAAGAAGCGCTTCCTGAAAAAGCCGGAAGGCGTCTTGCTCATCACCCCAGAATCGCTTGAAGCGTTATTGATGAACAGGGGCCATGGACTTGCAGGCCTATTTATCGGTCTCCGCTACGTCGTGGTGGATGAGATGCATGCCTTCATTGGCATGGAGAGAGGAAAGCAGCTTCAATCCCTGTTGCACCGATTGGAATTTGTCCTGAAGCGAAATGTGCCTCGGATAGGGTTGTCAGCGACGCTTGGGGATATGGCACTTGCCGCAGAGTATCTACGACCTGGGCAAAAGGGAGAGGTCGAACTTATTATTTCGAAAGATGGCTCACATGAGTTGAAGGCCTTAGTGAAAGGCTATGTAGACCTCCCTCCAAAACTATCTGACAAGGATATTCAGGCTAAGACGGAGAACGGAGAAACGGTTGAGTTAGAGGAAATATTGCCCCCCGCAAAAGTTGCGGTTGCTGAGCATTTATTCAAAACGCTGCGAGCAAGCAATAACCTTGTATTTCCGAATTCCCGCGCTCATGTTGAGCTTTACGCCGACCTGCTGCGCCGGATGTGTGAACGTAACAGCTTGCCAAACGAATTCTGGCCACATCATGGCAGCCTCTCAAAAGACCTTCGCGAAGAAGCGGAGACCGCGCTAAAGAACAAGGAACGGCCGGCTAGCGCGATATGCACTACTACGCTAGAACTTGGCATCGATATCGGCGCGGTGAAAAGCATTGCTCAAATTGGGCCGGCTCCTTCAGTTGCTAGCCTCCGGCAAAGGCTCGGTCGTTCTGGGCGACGCAAAGGCGAAGCAGCCATTCTTCGCTGTTACTGCATAGAACCAGAGCTCAACTCGGATAGCCCTATATCCGACCTACTCCATGAAGGGTTGGTTCAAGCCATAGCGCAAGTCAGGCTTTTGGCAAAAGGGTGGTTTGAGCCACCTATGGTCTCGGGGCTTCATCTATCTACGCTTATCCAGCAACTGTTGTCGGCTATTTCTCAATATGGCGGAATAACTGCGGGGCAAGCATGGAAATTATTATGTGAGACAGGCCCCTTCAATGGCCTCAGCAAAGCTGAGTTTGGCCTGCTACTTAAAGGATTGGGGGAGCAGGACATCCTCATACAGGAAAGTTCGGGGTTGCTTCTGTACGGACAAGTTGGAGAGAAGTTAGCTAACCACTACACCTTTTATGCAGCTTTTTTGACCGAGGAGGAGTTTCGGTTAGTTACCGAAGGAAAGACCTTGGGCTCGTTGCCAATATCGCGACCTCTGGAACTTGAAAGTTTCGTCATCTTTGGTGGACGCCGTTGGAAAGTGCGAAATGTAGACCTGACGGCGAAAGTGATTGAAGTTATCCCTGATAAAGGCGGAAAACCGCCCGAATTTGACGGTCTCAGCGGTAAGGTGCATGACCGTGTGCGAGAAGAAATGCGCCAAGTATTATCAGAATCGGCACTCGTCCCATTCCTGGACCAGGAAGCTGCCGTCTTGCTCGCGGAAGCAAGGGAAAACTTCATGCGGCTGGGCTTAGATACCCGGATTGTGATTCGTGCTGGGGGAGGCGTTAGGCTATTTTCTTGGAAGGGCGATTGGGTAACTGATACCTTAGCCCTTGCTTTGCGGCATCGCGGATATAAGGTGGAGAACGAAGGCCTGTGCCTTAATCTTCGGAATGTGGACGAAAATTCAGTTTCTGACACGCTTTTTGACTTGTCAGAAGACGCTTTCCCCACTGAAGCAGAGCTTGCCAGCGGCGTTCTGAACAAAGTTCAGGAAAAGTGGGACTGGTTGCTGCGTGATAGCCTCCTAAGCCGAAATTTCGCTTCCCACAATTTGGATATACCAGGAGCGAAAAGGTACTTCCAAGAGCTCGCGTCCCAGGGCACGTTTAATTCATACGAATGAGTACGATGTGTTGCTAAAGAATCGCGTTTATCAGGTTTTGAGCGGAGAGTCGACCAACAGGCTTTCACGTGTGGTGAGCCTCTGCTTGGTCGCGCTAATTCTGCTAAATGTGCTTGCAGTGATGGCCGAGAGTGTCACCTGGATAAGCCAAAGCTATGGCACATGGTTGGTCGGTTTCGAGTGGGTGTCCGTTTCAATCTTCACTGTGGAATACCTGCTGCGGTTTTGGGCATGTACCAGCCTTCCACAATACCGAGCGCCTATAGCAGGCCGCTTGCATTATGTATTCACGCCGCTGGCGCTTGTGGACCTACTGGCTATATTGCCCACGCTGTTAATGTGGGGCGGTGTTGACCTTCGGATTTTGCGGGTACTTCGTCTAACCAGAATGCTCCGGCTAGCTAAGCTTGGTCGTTACTCCAAAGCTATACAGACATTGGGGCAAGTCGTACGGCTAAAGCATGAAGAACTTGTCTTGTCCCTAGTACTGATGCTGTTCATGCTTGTCGTAGCGTCTTCCCTGATGTTCATGGTTGAGAATCAACAGCAGCCCGAGGCCTTCTCTAGTATTCCTGCCACCATGTGGTGGACTGTCATGACGCTGACTACAGTAGGCTATGGCGATGTGTTTCCTATAACAACTTCAGGAAAATTTCTTGCGTCTGGAATTGCAGTGTTGGGGATAGGCTTGTTTGCGTTGCCAGCCGGATTAGTTGCGTCTGCCTTTGTAGAACTTCGGGGCCTGCAGCAAACTCATCTAGCTACCTGCCCTCATTGCGGAAAAAATCTCGATACCGCGCCAGGTATTCCGGAATCCGAGTGTTAGTTGGCTGGCCCTGTAAGAAAATCTCACCTTATGCGTAAATTAGCTAAGGAAGTCTTGGTATGCGGCCTTGGACACACAAGTCTCCGCACAGTAGAGCACGCTCTAGATTGCCGCATGCCAGACGTTGTCGCGCGGATGTCGTACTGCTGTCGTGTTGTTTCAGGCAACTAGATTGCACACTGAATCCATCAACCACCTGATGGAGACATGAAATGGCTGCCGAATACACCCAACAACCACGATTGATGACACCCGATGAACTTGGCGCTGTGGTGAAGTTTTTCCGTGAAATGCGTCACTGGTCCCAGGAACAACTTGGTGACATTGCCGGGGTGAGCTGTAGGACCGTTCAACGTGTCGAAGCAGGAAAACCTTCAGACTTGGATACCCGTCGGGCCTTGGCCACGGCGTTCGAACTTGAAGACATTGATGTGTTCAGCAAGCCGTTCGTCATTCCCACTGATGATGAGATGAAGACTGCAAAGGAGAAGTTCGACCTGGAATACATCACTCTGCCGGCGTCCCCACTCACTACCGGGAAGGAGCTTGCCGGCTTGGTCGAGACAACGATGATGGACTTGTCTACTCCGGCTTTCGAGATGACTCGGGCGGCGGATGAGACCTTCGCGGATTTGCAGGACTGTTTTAGGGAGTACCGTGATTGCGCTGACATGTACTCCGAACGGGATAAGTTCGAGGTATACGACGCCTTGCAGGTGCACCTGGATGCTCTTCGTGCCGAAGGGGTGATATTGTGCTACGCAACACGCAAGGTAGAGTTCAAGGGCACGGAAGAAGCAAAACCGTGGACAACCATGGCCTTGTATGTAATTGCTTTCCCGTTGGGCAAGGCGCCGACAGAGTTCGCTACTCCGAGAGCCATAGTGGTCGGCGGATAACCGGCCCCGGTTCGGATGAAGCCTCGTCAGAAATCGTGGCATGGATTACGCCATGGTTTCTCTGCCAGCAACTGGCCGTTCGCTGTACTGCACTGTTACAGAGAGCAAAATCGCCCCGGATGGAGCGTTCGGGCCGTTGGTCGCAGCTTATGAGCTAACCGACATTAGCCTTCGTTAGCCTGTAAGAAAATTGCAGCTTATGCGTAAATCTGCTAAGGAAATTTCACTTTATGCGGGTATTCGGTTTCAACTTATGGTGAATGGCACTGAGGTAAGCCATTGATTGGTTTATAGCCTCAGTTTCACCTTATGCGCCAACCCACATAATTACGGATGGGTTTTCTCATTCACCAATGTCTGAAATCGACCTGGATGAAGCTGTTCACCACGTCAGAGGTTAAACGGCAGGTATCCGAGTTGAGTAGTCGCACCACACGGCCACTCATGACCAATTTCTCAGCCAAACTGCCCATGCAAATATTTCCTCAAAATTCAATTTTTTGCGGTATCTGCCACATCTTGCGGTGCCAATAGGATTGTTTGATGAAATCCGTCCAAGTTAACTTGCTGACATGCTGAATGAAGAGCAGGTGGCCGAATTGCTCCGCATCTGCGAAGCCGTCTCAGGCCGTGAACTCAAGCAGAATCGAGGAAACCTCCGAAAAGCTTCGACACGCGCCGAGGCCGTCTGGGAATTGATCGTTGCGGAGGCCGCATCTCAACTCGGCCGAGTTGAGTACGAGTCTGTGCAAGGTGGACCAGATATTCGGCTGGCCCTTCCAACAGGACGCTGGGTTTCAATTGAGGCGACATATCTTCATCCACGCTTTGAGGATGAAGATCAGCGCAGCTCAATGCTTGTTAGTTGGATGCATGAGGCTGTCGTATCACTCGTTCCAAACCCGCCCGAAATCCGTTGTGAGTTTTCGGGCGACGACAGTCACCCAGCAGGCCCTAAGAGAACATTACCCAGGGAGCATGAAAGAAAGCGCTTCTTGGCAAGTACGGAAATCACAGCCTTTCTTGCCGAGATAGCTGCACGGCCGAATGCCATCCACCAACTCAAGCTGAAAAATTATTCGGCGACTCTGATTGCTTCGCCACGCAAGCCGGGGTCGCATGGTTTTTTAACCTGGGGTGGGCCACTTCAGGAGGCCCCGAAAATCGTGGACGAACACGCAGCGTTTCGTGCTGTTCGCGCGAAACTTAGGCAGCACAAGGTAGATGAACCCCATATCGTATGCATAGGAAGCGACGTGAGCCCCGCTCTTTCCAACAACATGCATGGTTTTGGAATTCGGCTTGAGCATGCGCTTGGGGCTTCGGTGAGCAAGAGTGGCGAACTCTCTGGTTTGCTAATCGTGAACGTCGAACAGAAACATTCCTTTGGGCAAGGAATTGTCCGTTTCGCACGCAGCACGGCTTATCCGGTAGCGCGATGTCGATATCCTCTGACCGAAGAGGAGTGGGAGTTCATCCGCAGATTTGACTGTAATCGATGGAAATACACTTTTCCGCTCGCCCGGAAAGAGGTTCCACCAGCGCATCGCCATCGGAATGTCACAGGTTCATTCGTTTATTCCTCGACTGTTGGAGGCAACGTGAAATTTACCGTCCCAGCATACGTACTGGTTGAAGTCCTGGCTGGACGACAGCAATTGCTTGAAGACTATGGCGGACCTGAGGAACAACCTGGAAATCATCTTATGAAGTGCCTACAGAGCGGATGGGCGATTGTCGGGTGTCGTTACCAGGAGGGCGACGTCAAACAAGCACAGGCTGCAACAGTAGAGATCGAACTAGCGCCTCCTCATGACCCGGTGTTTTGGCCAAAAACTTAGCACCGCGTGCGGGGCGGTGAGGGCGTGCGGGTAGTTGATCGAGGTTGACTGACGCGGGAAGTTCGGTCGGTGGGCTCAAAACAGTGACTTGCCACATCGCAAAGTACGACGTATAAACAATGTGTATATACATCCAGAGGGGAACACCATGCTTCATGCCCGCGTCTTTCAATCCGGCAACAGTCAGGCTGTGCGTTTGCCCAAGGAATTCCGTCTGGATGTCGATCAGGTGGAAATCTTCCGTCGCGGAGATGAAATCGTCCTGCGCCCAATTGCCGAAAACGCCGCTGCTGTTTTCGATGCGCTGGCGGACTTGCCGGCCGAATTCCTGTCCGATGGACGACTGGATACCCCGCCACAGGAGCGGGAGTCGTTCTGATGGCGGTGCGCTATCTGCTCGACACCAATATCTGCATCTACATCGCCAAACACGCCCCGCCTGCCGTGCGTGAGCGATTCGCGCGCCACGCGGCGAATGAACTGGCGATGTCGGTGATTACCTATGGCGAACTTCGCTTCGGCATAGAGAAAAGCCAGTCGCGCGAACGCGCGCTGGAGAGCATCCAGCGCTTGCAAACCCGGATCGAGATTTGTCCGGTGCCACTCGCTGCCGGCGCGCATTACGGCGAGATTCGAGCCCTCTTGCAAAGGTCCGGGCAACCCATCGGCAACAACGATCTCTGGATTGCCGCCCATGCGCTTGCCGAAAACTGGGTACTGGTCACCAACAACGAGTCCGAGTTTCGCCGTGTTCCCGGCTTGCAAGTCGAGAACTGGGTGAACAGTTGATCTGATCAAACCACGGCAATGCGCGGTGACGAAGGTGCGTGGATGCTGCGTTGACAGCCAAAAATCAATCGGGCGGCGTACTTCGCCGCGAGCAGGTTTGTCGGCAAAGGATTGCCGACCTACGGATAGAACGCGCAGACGTCCGGCGACAACGCCTCCGCTGTCCTTTGCCGCCACTGTGCAACGAGAAATCGCTTTAATCACTGAATTCGAATAATTCGCTTGTTTCGCTCCAATCGATACGGGACAATTTTGTCGTGTTAATGGGAGCCACGACAATGCGAAACAATCAACCGGTCACGCAACGCGAACACGTCATCCCCGACGATGCCGTCATCATCAGCCACACCAATGAAAAAGGGATCATTACCGACGTCAACCCGGACTTTCTCGATGCTTCCGGCTACAGCCGCGAGGAGTTGATCGGTCAGCCGCACAACCTGCTGCGGCATCCGGATATGCCGGCCGAGGGTTTTCGCGATTTGTGGGCCACGTTGGGTCACAGACGCGCCTGGACCGGAGTCGTCAAGAACCGGCGCAAGAACGGCGATTTCTACTGGGTCAAGGCCACCGTCACGCCTACGCCGGACGGCCATTACATGTCGGTGCGGGTGAAATGCGGGCGCGACGAGGTGCGTGCCGCCGAAGCGCTGTATCAACAGTTTCGCACCAACCCCGACCAGCGCCTGGAAGAGGGGCGCCCGGCCGCTACCGGGTTGCACCGGCTAGCACGCAAGGCTGCCAATCTACCGATGACCTGGAAGATGTGGCTGGCCACCGTGGCCTCCATCTTCGTCATCCTGAGTTGCATCGTTCTCGGCTGGATGGCGCTGGACGAGGCCAAACACCTGTTGAGCCATGTTTCTCCCGCCGATGCCCGCGCCAGCCAGGCCGGCATCGAGCGCCTGGACAATCTGCTGACCTTTGCCGGAATCTCGGTCATCACGCTATGGCCATTGGCGGCGTGGCTGATCGTACGCAACTTCGTGTCGTCGCTGAATCTTGCCGTCGGCACCACCAAAGCCATTTCGTTGTTCGATCTGTCCAATGCGGTGCCGCCCGGCGGCAAGGATGAAATCGGCAATCTGCTTGCGCATCTGGCGGTGATGCGCAACAACCTGCAGGAAGCCGTCGCGCTGCTCAAACAGAACACGCGCAGTCTCGATACGGCCTCGCGCCATCTGGTCGCGGCCAGCCAGGACACCGCCCAGGCTTCGGTCAGCCAGTCCGAGGCCAGCACCAGCATGGCGGCGGCGGTGGAACAACTTTCGGTGTCGATCGACATGGTGGGCGAACATGCCCACGAGGCCGATGCGGTGTCACGCCAATCCGGCGAAATCTCGCAGGAAGGCGGGCAGGTCATCCACGCCACAGCAAACGAGATCGGCGTCATCGCCGGATCGGTCAATCAATCCGCGCAGAACATCCAGCAGCTGGCCAGCCGCACCGCCGATATTTCGGGCATCGTCAAGGTGATTCAGGACATCGCCGACCAGACCAATCTGCTGGCGCTCAACGCCGCCATCGAGGCCGCGCGGGCCGGCGAACAGGGGCGCGGTTTCGCGGTGGTCGCCGACGAAGTGCGCAAACTGGCAGAGCGGACCGCGTCCTCCACCAAGCAGATCACCGAGATGATCGAGGGGGTGCAGAAAGACGCCCGACAAGCCATGAACGACATGCAGGGCAGCGCGGAACAATCCACGCGCGGCGCCGAAATGGCCCGCCAGGCCGGCAACGCGGTGCGGGGCATCCAGGATGCTGCGCTGCAGGTTGGCGCATCGGTCAGCCACATCCGCACGGCACTGGACGAACAAGGCGTGGCGGCGAGGGAAATCGCGCGCAGCGTCGAACAGGTCGCCCAGATGACGGAACGCAACAGCTTTTCCAGTAAACAGGTCGCCCAGGTTGCCGGCGAGGTGGAAAGTCTCGGCCGCGCGCAGCATCGTCTGGTCGCGCTGTTCAAGGTCTGATCGAGGTTCGCGCCATGACGGAAAAACCCTATCTCACGCCCAACGAAGCCGCCGCGCTGCTCATGGTGGCGCCGGCCACGCTGCGCGTCTGGGCGGACAAGGGCCTGCTCAAGGCACTGACCACCGTCGGCGGCCATCGCCGCTTTCTGCGCGACGAACTCGAACGTTTTCGGTGTGAGCAGGGGCTCGATAGCCGCGTCCAGCGCATCCTGATCGTCGACGATGAAGCGCCTCTGGTGCGTTACCTGTCCGCGCTGCTATCGGGTTTCGCCGGCGTCACCACCGCCACCGCCAGCGATGGCTTCAACGCCGGCTGCCTGGTGCAGACCTTCCGTCCGCACACGCTGTTGCTGGATCTGATGATGCCCGGCCTGGATGGCTTCCAGGTTTGCGCGCAGATCAAGTCGGAAGCCGCGACCAAAGCCACCCGGGTCCTCGCGATGACCGGCTATCCATCGCCCGAGAATGTCGAGCGCATCCTCGCCGCCGGCGCCGAAGCCTGTCTGAGCAAGCCGCTGGATGAGGATCGCTTGCTGAAGATGTTGAAGTTGACCGGCCTGGACGCGAAGTGATCCTGTCCTGCCTGTGTCGGGCATGCGCTATAGCCAGCCGGGAAATCCAAACGCAACCTGTGAGGAGTGAAATATGAACAGCAATTCCCATCGCATTCTGGTCCTCGACGACCGCGGCCTGCCCTGGAAGGCGAGCGCGGAGAACAGCCCTTCCCACCGCATTCTGGTCATCGACGACGATCCCGGGCTGCATGCGGTCCTGAACGCCACCCTGGGCAAGGACTATGCGGTGGAACAGGCTGTCGACGGGGTGTCCGGCATCGAGGCGGCGCGGCGCCAAGCGCCCGACCTGATTCTGCTCGATATCGCCATGCCCGGCATGCCCGGTTACGAAACCTGCATGCGGCTCAAGAAGGAGGAAAGCTGCCGCGCCGTACCGGTCATATTCCTGTCTGCTCTGGCCGAACTCGACGACCGGTTGGCGGCGTATGAAGCGGGCGCCGACGATTTCATCGCGAAGCCGTTCGATCCGGAAGAACTGCTCGATAAGGTGGAAGTTGCCCTGGGGTGGGCGCAAGAACGCCAGCAACTGGCCGAACAGGCGAGTTCCGCTTTTGCCACCGCGATGACCGCCATGTCGTCCGCCAGCGAGATCGGCCTGGTCATGGATTTCATGCGCCGCTCCTATGCCTGCGAGCGATACGAGCAAGTGTGCGACATCGCCATCGAGGCTTGCACCGCCTTGGGCATCAACGCCTGCATCCTGGTCCGCGCCGCGGTCGGAACGGTGTCGCGCAACCGAACCGGTGCCTCCTCGCCGATGGAGGCCTCGGTGTTGACCACATTGAGCAGTTGCGGACGCATCGTCACGCTGGGTTCCCGCGTGGCCATCAACTACCCGCACGTCACCCTGATGGTGACCGACATGCCGATCGATTCCCCCAACCGGGCCGGCAGCCTGCGCGATGACCTGGCCTGGCTGGCCGAGGCGGCCGACAGCATGGTGGCTGCGCTGGACAATCAGTTCGAGGTGCAACACCAGAAGGAACAGTTGGCCGCTCTCGTCGAACGTACGCGCGCCGCCCTGTTCGATATCGAACGGCGGCATCAGCAGCAAAAAGCCAGCACAATCGAGGTCATGCAACGCATGGCGGATGACATCGGGACATCGTTCTACGGACTCGGTCTTTCCGAACAGCAGGAAGTCGCGGTAGCCGCCACGCTGCAGCAAACCATTCAGCAGGTCTATCGATTGTTCAACGCAGGCCTGGCCATCGACAGCCATCTGTGTGCAATCAACGCGGAACTGGCCGGGTCAAAGTCAACGGCGGGAATGTGACCTTCGCAACCACACCCTTTCGCATTCTGGTGGTAGATGACGATGCTGTGCATCGGCGTCTGGCAATGGCGACGTTGAGCTCGCCGAAATACGAGGTGTGCGAGGCCTGTGACGGGCGCCAGGCCGTCGCATGGCTGCATGGCGCCGACTTCGATTGCGTCCTGCTGGACCACCGGATGCCGGAGCTGGATGGTCACGACGTCTTGCGGATCATCCGCCGGGAAATGAACGAAGCCTTGCTGCCGATCATCATGGTGAGCGGAGTCGGCGACAGCAGCGATGCCATCGCCGAGGCGCTGCGACTGGGTGCCAACGACTACATCCGCAAGCCTTACGATCCGCTCGAATTGGTTGCGCGGGTGGATGCCGCGGTGGCGCACAAGCGGCTGACCGATCAACTGGTCGATGCCGAATCGATCCTGTTTGCGCAAGCCCGCATGGCCGAGGCGCGCGACCGCCATACCGGCGACCACGTCGCCCGCGTCGCCCACAACGCCGTAATCTTCGGTCAGGCCATCGGTTTGTCGGCCGATGAGCTGACCGCCCTGCGTCGCGGTGCGGTCCTGCACGATATCGGCAAGCTCGGTATCCCCGATGCCATCCTGCTCAAGCCCGGCCGACTGACCGCGGAGGAATGGGTGATCATGGAATCCCATACCGTCATCGGCGAACGCCTGGTGAGCGGCTTGCGGCGCATGCACGATGCGGCCGAGATCATCCTGAGCCATCATGAGCGCTGGGATGGCAGCGGCTATCCGTACCAGACGAAAGGTGAGGACATCCCGCTGCTTGCCCGGATTTTTCAGTTGGTCGATATCCACGATGCGCTGACCTTCGAGCGGCCCTACAAAGCCGCCCTGCCCACGGCGGAAGTCGCCCGCTTGCTGCAGGAAGAAGCCGAGCGGGGCTGGCGCGACCCCGAGCTGACCCACGCTTTTCTCGACCTGCTGGTGCGCCATCCGGAAGACCTGATGCCGCGCCACGAGCAACTGGAAGATCTGGGCATGTCGATCTTCCGGGACATCCTGAATACCGGCGCGCTGACCTGGGGTCGCCCGAAGGAGGGGCGCGCATGATGAACACTCCGCTGCAAGCGCCGCGGACGCGACTCCTCTTGCTGATGTTGGCCGGGGCCATGCCCGCCCTGGCCACGCTGGTCTGGCTCGCCGGACATCTGTCGAGCGAAGTGCTGCCGGGCTATATCGTGCCCGGACTGATCGCGCTGACCCTGCTGATCCTGGCGCTGGTCTGGGTCTATGGCGCCACCTTCGTCCTGGGATCCATGCAACCGGTGCTCAACGCGGTCCGCCGGGTGGCCGGCGGCGATCTCTCCACGCGCATCGCCATGGCACGCGTGCATGAAGACGAAATCAGCAAACTGGCCTCCGAAGTCGACCGCATGGCCGAGGCACTGGCGCGGCGCGATCAGGCGCTGACCGAAGCGCGCGACCGCGCCCAGGCTTACCTGGACATCGTCGGTGTGATGGTCGTGGCGATCAACGCCAAGGGCAATATCGCCCTGGCCAATCGCACCACCTGCAGCGTGCTCGGCTGCAAGCCGGAGGACTGCAACCCAGGCGTCAACTGGTTCGAGCAGTGGCTTCCCGAAGCGGAACGCGAAGCGGGGCGAGCCCTGTTGCAACGCCTGCTGGCCGGCGATGAGCAGGGCACGGAGTTTCACGAAGGCCTGGTCCGCACCGCGAAGAAACAGGAGCGCCTGGTCGCCTGGCACAACCGCGCGCTGCGCGACCCGTCCGGTCGCATCATCGGCATGCTTTCCTCGGGCGAGGACATCACCGAGCGTCGGCAACTCCAGGCAGAACAGGAGCGCTTGCAGGCGCAGCTCCAGCAGGCGCAGAAAATGGAAGCGCTGGGCCATCTCACCGGCGGCATCGCGCACGATTTCAACAACATCCTGGCCAGCGTGCTCGGCTTCGCCAAGCTGGCCCTGCGTCGGCATGCGCCGGATCCGGCCGGCGAACTGGCCGAATACATGCGCGAGATCATCGTCGCCGGCGAGCGGGCGCGCGATCTGGTCTCCAAGATGCTCGCCTTCGGCCGCGCCCAGCCCGGCCACGCGGCACGCCCGATCGCGCCGGCGCCTCTGCTCGCGGAAGCCGTCAAGATGCTGTCCGCCACCATCCCGGCCGGTATTCGTATCGACACCGATCCGGCGCAGGATCTGCCGGATATCGCCATCGATCCGGTGGCGTTTCACCAGATGCTGTTGAACCTGCTGATTAATTCGCGCGATGCCCTCAATGGCAGCGGCCACATCCGCATCGGCCTGCGCCGTCGTCGCGTCGAGCAGTTGAACTGCTCGGCTTGCCATCACACCTTCTCCGGCGATTACCTGGAGCTGACCGTGACCGACAATGGCCAGGGTATCGCGCCGGAGGTCATGCCACATATCTTCGAACCGTTTTTCACCACCAAGGAAGTCGGCAAAGGCAGCGGCATGGGGCTGGCCATGGTGCACGGACTGGTGTGCCGCGCCGACGGCCATTTCGAAGTGACCAGCGAGCCCGGCACGGGCACCACTTTCCGGATCTTCCTGCCGGCGGCCGCGCCCGCCGCGTACGCGCATGCGCCGGTTGCGGCAGCGGTCGCGGCAGCCGGCGGAAAAAGAAAGCATGTCCTCGTGGTGGACGACGAACCCGCCATCCTGCGTTTGCTGGAGAGCGGCCTGCAAACGGCGGACTGGCGGGTGAGCAGTTTCATCGACCCGATCCAGGCGCTGACCGCATTTCGGGCCACGCCCTACGCGTACGATGGTGTAATCAGCGACTATTCGATGCCCGGCATGACCGGTAGTGAAATGATCCTCGCCATGCGCGAACTGCGCCCCGATTTCGGCGCCATCCTGTGCAGCGGCTACAGCGATCGGCTCGACGCCGAGACCGCGCGCGAGATGGGCATCGGCTATTTTTTCCTGAAACCCGTCGATACCGACCTGTTGTTGACGACGCTGGCCACGCTGAATGAAAACGCCGGCCCGACCACCGATTCGCACCGCGCGACCGCCAGCCGCGCGCGTTTACCCGGAGCCTGAAGCACCATGCGTATTCGCACCTTCATCCTCGGCGCATCGGCGGCCGTCGCGGTCACCTTCTTCGCCATCGGTTATTACGCGGTCAGCCGCGTGCTCGACCATACCGTGCGGGAAAATGCCCGCGTCGCGGCGAATGCGCTGGCGGAATCGACCTTCATCGGCATGTACCAGCTAATGAGTACCGGCTGGAACCGCGCCCAGACCGAGGCCTATCTGGCCGCCGTGCGCAACGCCGGCGGCACCGCGGCCAATCTGGTCCAGATCTATCGCAGCCCGGTGGTGGCGGCGGATTACGGCCAGATCGAACAGCCGCCGCTGGATGCCCCGCTGCGCCAGGTGTTCGCACAAGGCCAGGCGATCATGCTGGCACCCGCGGGCGGCGTGCGCCATCTGAAGCCCTTGCTCGCCGACGCGCGTTGCCTGGGTTGCCACGCCAGCGCGAAAAGCGGCGAAGTGCTCGGCGTGATCGACGTCAAGCAGGATTTCGGACCTTTGATCGCGCAAGCGCGGCGCGACTTCCTGAGCTGGCTGTTGGCCGTCGCTCCGGTCCTGTTCGGCGTCACCGGTCTGGTGGTCTGGCGCGTTAACCGCCGCCTGGAGGAGTCCATCGAAGCGGTCAGCCAGGCCACCGCGGCGATCGGCGCGGTGGCCGACCTGCGCAAAGTGGAGTTTTCCGGCCGCGACCTCGGCTTCGACGAGCTCAATCGCCTGTTCGGCCACCTGGGCGACCTGGTCGAGAAATTGCGCTCGGTGGCGGTGGACAAGGGCGTGCTGAAGTTCGAGATCGGCCTGCTGGAAAAATTCGTCATCACCTCGGAAGTGGTGCGCGACTGGGGCGAATACATCGCCCGCCTGCTCGCCGAAATCAATACCGTGATGCCGACCCATGTGCTGTTTTCGGTGTTCCAGATCGACGACGAGATGTTCGACCTGGAGATCTTCTGGAGCCAGACGCCGACGGCCGTGACCCGGGAAATGATGGAACACCATATCCGTTCCGTGGTCGCCGCCGACCCGCGCCTGTCCGGTCTGGCCCAGGTCACGCTGCATCACCACGCGCCCTCCAACAGCGCCGGCGAACTGGAACTCGACTACCGTTCCGTGGTGCTGGAGACCAAGGCGCTGATCCTCGACCAGCCCCGGATCGGCGGCATCGTCGGCATCGGCGTGCATGCCTCGGCGGTGGACGACGACACGCTGCGACTGGTCATGGACAGCATCCTGTCGACCATGATCAACGTGGTCGGCTCGGTCAAGGCGATCCACAAATACACCCGCGACATGGAGTATTACGCCACCCGCGACCCGCTCACCGACCTGTTCAACCGGCGCGTGTTCTGGGAACTGTTCGAATACGAAGTCGCCCGTGCCGGCCGCCATGGCTACCAGTTCGGCCTGATGGTGATCGATCTCGACAATTTCAAGCTGATCAACGACAGCCACGGCCACGCGGTGGGCGACCGTTACTTGCAGGTGTTCGCCGATACGGTCAAGCAGGTGCTGCGGCCGGGCGACATCATGGCGCGCTACGGCGGCGACGAATTCATCGTGCTGTTGCCCGAGGTGGTGCAGGAAACCGCGCATAGTGTCGCCCAACGCATGCTGGTCGCCATCGAGGCGATGCGGCTGGACGTTGCCGGTAACGCGATCTCGGGCAGCGCCTCGATCGGCCTGGCCGTCTACCCGCTGCATGCCGAGAACGCCAAGGACCTGTTCCTGTTCGCCGACAACATGATGTACAAGGCCAAGAGCGCCGGCAAACACCAGATCGGCACCCCCGGCGAGGACGACATCGCGGCGGCCTATCGCGACATGAACGAGACCATGGTGATGGTGGTCAACGCGGTCAACGAAGGCCGCATCGAACCCTTCTTCCAGCCCATCCTGGATCTGCGCAGCGGCCGCCAGGTCGGCGTCGAAGTGCTGTCCCGGCTGAGTCTGGACGATCAACACATCGAGGCCAGCCGCTTCATCGAGTATGCCGAGAAAGCCGGCGTCATCCACCGGCTCGACACCCTGGTCATGGAAAAGGCGCTCAACGCGGCGAGCGCGCGCGGCTACACCGGCCAGATCTTCATCAACCTGTCGCCGCGCGCCCTCGCCCTGGCCGATTTCATGCACACGCTGAAGCGGATCGTGGCCGCATGCGGCATCGCCCCCAGCCAGATCGTGTTCGAAATCACCGAGCGCGACACATTGAAGAACATGCTGATCCTGGAGCGGCTGGTCGCCGAGCTGAAGCTGAGCGGCTTCAAGCTGGCCATCGACGATTTCGGCTCAGGCTTCTCGTCCTTCCAGTATCTGCGCCGGCTGCCGGTCGATTTCGTGAAGATCGAAGGCGACTTCGTGATGAACATGCTGAAGAGCGACAAGGACCGGGTCTTCGTCGAGACCATCCACCAACTCGCCACCAACCTGGACATCCAGGTGGTGGCCGAGCACGTCGAGTCGGCGGAAGTGTTCGCAGCGCTGCGGGACATGGGTGTCGAGCTGGGGCAGGGCTACTACATCGGTCGGCCCGCGCCGGAAATCGGCGACCATAGCCGTCCTCCGACCTGAGCGCGTGAAGCCGGTGTTTGCCAGCCTGCGCGCCCGCCTGATGCTGCTGATGCTGGTGGCGGCGCTGCCGGCATTCGTGCTGATTTTCTCGTTCGCCTTCGTGTATGCCGGGCTGCTGGTGGGTGTGCCGCAACAGCTTGCCGACGTGGAATCGCGCCACTTGCTCTGGCAGGCCCTGGCCGGACTGTTGCTGGCGGTCGCGCTCGGTCTGGCGGCGGGGAGCCTGGGCGCCTGGCATTGGGTCATCCGGCCGTTGCGGCCCATCTTCGACGCCATCGGCCGCGTCGCGGCGGGCGACCTGACGGCGCGTACCGGCGTCGCGCCCAGTTTCAACGAAATCAGCCAACTGGCCGGCGAGGTCGATGCCATGGCCAGCGCGCTGGCGGAGCGCGACCATATGGCGAAAAGCGAACGCGACCGGGCGCAGACCTATCTCGACCTGGTCGGCGTCATGGTCGTGGCGCTGGACCGGCAAGGCAACCTCACTCTGGTCAATCGCAAAACCTGCGAGGTGCTCGGCTGCGGCCCGGTGGGCTGTTGTCTGGGCGGCAACTGGTTCGACCGGTTCGTCCCGCCGCAAGGCCGGGATGAGGCCAGCGGGATTTTTCGGCAGTTGATCGATGGCACCGGCGAAATGCCCGAATACTATGAAAATCTGACCGTGTCCCTTGCTGGAGAGTCCCGTCTGATTGCCTGGCGCAACACGGTGCTCAGGGACTCGCGTGGCGAGGTGATCGGCACGCTGTCCGCCGGCGAGGACATCACCGAGATGCGCCGCACCGAGGAATCGCTGCGTAACAGCCAGGCCGACCTGATCCGCGCCCAGATGCTCGGGCATATCGGCAGCTGGCACCTGGATGTGCGGGCCGACCGCCTGAACTGGTCCGATCAGGTCTACCGCATTTTCGAGATCGAATCGGAGTCGGGCGCGCTGAGCTACGAAACCTTCCTGTCCTGCGTCCACCCGGATGACCGGGTGTATGTCGAGCGCATGTGGCGGGCCGCGCTGGCCGGCGCGCCTTACGATATCGAACATCGCATTCGGGTGAACGGACAGGTGAAATGGGTGCGCGAGCGCGCGGAACTCCGCTTCGATCCGGACGAGCAGTTGTGTGGCGGCTTCGGCACCGTCCAGGACATCACCGAGCAGAAGGAATCCGAACAGGCGCTACGGGCAAGCGAAGCCAAATACCGGGTGCTGCTGGAAAACATCCCGCTCGTCATCTGGCATAAGAACACCGACAACGTCTATGTCTCCTGCAACGCCGCCTTTGCCCGCGCCCGCGGCCTGACGCCGGCGCAGGTCGAAGGCAAAACGGATTTCGACATCTACCCGAGCGAGCTGGCGACGGAATTCCGCGCCAACGACCAGCGCATGCTCGCCCGTGGCGAATCCGAGCAGTTCGAGGCGGCCTGGGACAAACCGGGCGAACAGCGGCATGAGTGGGTGACCAAGATACCGCTGCGCGACAGCAGCGGCCGCATCACCGGTAGTCTGGGCATCGCCGAGGACATCACCGAGCGCAAACTGATGCAGGCGGAACAGGAGCGTCTCCACCTCCAGCTCCAGCAGGCCCAGAAGATGGAGGCGCTGGGGCAACTCACCGGCGGCATCGCGCACGATTTCAACAACATCCTGTCCAGCGTGCTCGGCTTTGCCAAATTGTCCCTGCGCCGGCATGTGCCCGAGCCGGATAGCGAGTTGGCCAGCTATCTGCGCGAGATCGTCATCGCCGGCGAACGCGCGCGCGACCTGGTCGCCAAGATGCTCGCGTTCGGCCGCGACCAACCCGGCCGCCCCGGCCAGCCGCTGGCGGCGCTACCGCTGGCCGAGGCGGCGATGAAGATGCTGGCGGCCACCATCCCTAGCAGCATCCGCATCGAGAACCGCTTCGAGAACGACCTGCCGGATATCGCCATCGACCCGGTGGCATTCAACCAGATCCTGGTGAACCTGATCATCAATGCGCGCGATGCGGTGGGCAAGAAGGGCCTGATTTCAGTTTCGTTGCATCGACGCCAGGTGGACGCGCTCGAATGTTTCGCCTGCCACCAGATTTTCTCCGGCGAGTATGTCGAATTGACCGTGGCGGACAATGGCGAGGGCATTTCGCCGCAAGTCCTGCCGCGCATCTTCGAGCCCTTTTTCACCACCAAGGAAGTCGGCAAGGGCAGCGGCATGGGCCTGGCCATGGTGCACGGCCTGGTCAGACGTGCCGGCGGCCATTTCCGGGTGATGTCCGCGCCAGGCAGCGGCACGTTTTTCCAGATTTTCCTGCCGGTGGCCACCGGTCTGCTGCGCGATCCCTGCACCATTCCCGCAGTCGCCGCCACACGCACCGGCAGACCGGGTCACGTACTGGTGGTGGACGACGAGCCCGCCATCCTGCGCTTGTTGAGCGAATCGCTGCAGGATGCGGGCTGGCGGGTCAGCGCATTCGCTTCGCCCAAGCAGGCCCTCGCCGCCTTCAAGGAAAATCCCACTTATTTCGACGCCGCCGTGACGGACCAGACCATGCCGGAACTGAGCGGCGTCGAACTGACCGCCGCGCTGCATCTGCACCGTCCCGACCTGCCGGTGATCCTGTGTACCGGTTTCAGCGATGCCTTGACCGACGACCTCGCCCGGCGCTGGGGCGCCAGCCGCTTCCTGCATAAGCCGGTCGATGTCGATGTCCTGCTCACCGCGCTGGATGAAGTGCGCGCTTGAGGCTGCCGCAGTTGCTTAATCCTTGAAACAGTAGTTGACCGCTCCTTATCCCTTGTTAGGCTTCATGCTGACAGATGTTATCTGCTTCGATGACGTTCACCCATTAGGTGAGCCCGCTACCCGCCCGCTGTCGGGGTGGAGAAGCCGTCTGGCGGCGTTGCTCCTGATGAAACTACTAAGCGAAGGACTAAGCCGCCAAAAGACGGCGGCCAAGTCCCTGCTTATCCTCGCCATGCCTCGGCATGACTCGTCGTCGCGCACCCGCAAGGGGCATGCCGGATTCGTACGCGCTAAAGCGCTACGACTCCGCTACCTTGCCAGCTAGCTTCTCCACCCCGCCCTCGGACGGGTTCAACTGCTGTTTCAAGGTTAATTTGGTGATGTCGAAGGATGACCCCTCATCGGCATCGCCCAGGTCATGGGCGGCTTCCCGGCGCGCTGGGAGGCGGTGCACATTCGTGCAGTTGCTGGTGTCGTAGGAGCGCCTTCCAAGGCGCGAAGTCCGGAACAATCGCGCCTTGGAAGGCGCCCCTACGCGTGGTGTCGCGGAAAGCTCAGGCTATCTCCCGACCGCGCCCGCAGCGCCTCATACAACATCGCCGGCCCGAGCAGGGTGTCCTTCAGCCCTTCGCGCGCACCTTCTCCGATCCCAATGCCTGCGTGCTCATCGTCGTATGGGCATCGAGCGCATCCATGATGGCGTGCATCAAGGCCTGTGACAGGTCGGGGGAATTGGCGAACTGTTCCTTGCTGTTGTTCGCCGCCTGCTGAAGCAGCGTTTCGTTTTCCAGCAACTTGCCCTTGAGCACGCCATTCACATAGACCAGCTGGTCGTTGTCCGAGAGTTCGCCCTCGAACAGGCCGTTGACCTTCTGGATGATTTCGTTGAGCAGGGCTTTTTCCTTCTCCTGCACCGAGCCGCTGCCGGTATCGGTCATCGCTGGCAGCTTGCTTGCATCGCCCTGATTCAGGTTGAGCGCCCGTTGGCCTTTGTCCTTCAGCGTGTGATGCGTCAGCACCACCTTGGACAAATCGACCATGTCGCGTTCGCGGCCGAAGTCGAGCAGCGGTATCAGGCGTTTGTAGAAGATGAAGACGACTTTCTTGAACTATGGGTATGTGCCGACTCGCCGCCAGGGTGAGCTTATCCATGGTCTCGGCAAACCCCAGATAAGTCACGCTATGACGGTCGAGGAAATGGCGGAAGCGGTGGTTCGCAAGATGCGCGAGGCTGATGCAATTGCTTTGTCACGGACGGCAATCTAGTCACCGCACAAAGACAAACGGCTTGCATCGCTGCAAGCCGTTGTTTTTACTGGCGTCCCCAGGGGGAATCGAACCCCCGTTACCGCCGTGAAAGGGCGG
>JASJPG010000073.1:0-30071 GCA_031426815.1 Hydrogenophilaceae bacterium | reverse complement strand
GTATTTCCTCAGCCCGCTCATGCAGTATGGGGAGGAGAGTTTGCGGGAGCGATGAGCGCGACTGGCGTTCATTCCCGATCGCCTCCTCCCGTTAGAAAACGGCTACGATTTGGGCCTTTCCAGCCTGAAGCCCGCCTATGACCGAGAAAACCGCCGACCTGCGTATCGATGCCGGCTGGATCGTTCCGGTGGAACCCGATGACACGGTGCTCAACGGCCATAGCCTGCTGGTGAAGGACGGGCGCATCGTCGCTTTGTTGCCGAGCGGCGAGGCGGACAACTGGGTCAGCCGGGAGCGCGTGCATCTGCCCGGCCATGTGTTGATTCCCGGTCTGGTCAATCTGCATACGCATGCCGCGATGACGCTGTTGCGCGGCTTTGCCGACGATCTGCCGTTGATGACCTGGCTGCAGGAGCACATCTGGCCGGCGGAGAATCGCCACGTTTCGGTCGGGTTCGTGCGCGACGGCACCCGGCTGGCCTGCCTGGAAATGCTGAAGGCCGGGGTGACCTGCTTCAACGACATGTATTTCTTCTCGGAAGCGGTAGTGGAAGCGGCGGTCGAGGCCGGCATGCGGGTGGCGGCGGGGTTGATCGTGGTGGATTCGCCGACGCCCTATGCCGGCGATGCAGATGACTATCTGCAGAAGGGGCTGGCGCTGCGCGATGCCTGGGCCGGCGATGCGGTTGCCCATGCGGTATCCAATCCGCTGGTCTACTTCTGCCTGGCGCCGCACGCGCCTTACACCGTCGGCGACCGCACGCTGGAGAAGATCGCGACCTATGCGGCGCAGCTCGATCTGCCGATACACATGCACATCCATGAGACCGAGCATGAAATCCGGCAGAGCATCGAAAAATACGGCGTGCGCCCGCTCGCCCGGCTGGACGCGCTGGGATTGTTGACACCGGGATTGATCGCGGTCCACGCGGTGCATTTGAGCACCGATGAAATCGGGCTGCTGGCCAGCCACGGCTGCCATGTCGCGCATTGCCCGAGTTCCAATCTGAAACTGGCCAGCGGCTTCGCGCCGGTGGCGGCAATGCTCGCTGCCGGGGTGAATGTCGGCATCGGCACCGACGGCGCGGCCAGCAACAATCGGCTCGACCTGATTGGCGAACTACGCCTGGCCGCGTTGCTCGGCAAGGGCGTCGCCGCCGATCCCGCCGCCTTGCCGGCGCATCAGGTGTTGCGCATGGCCACCTTGGGCGGCGCGCGCGCACTGGGTCTGGATGCGCTGATCGGTTCGTTGGCGCCTGGCAAGATGGCCGACATCGTCGCCATCGACCTGCATCGGCCGTCCACCCAACCGTGCTACGACCCGGTTGCGCAGGTTGTCTACAGCGCCGGCAGCGATCAGGTCAGCCATGTCTGGATCGGCGGCAAGCCCGTTTTGAGCGAGGGACAGTGCCTGACGCTGGATACGGCCGAGATCGTCGGCCGGGCGCATGTCTGGCACGGGCGGATCGCGTCGTAAAGTCGCCGCGTGTTGATGGGCGCGCTGCGCTTCGCCCATCCTACTTATGGCGTCGTCGCGGATGGCATGATGTCTGGCGCGGGCGGATCGCTTCGTAAGGCGAGATTTGTAGGGCCCATCGCATGGCATCGGTTGATGGGCCCGCTACGCTTGGCCCATCCTACTTATGTTGCCGTTTCGCGCCACTCGCCCGGCTGCAAGCCATCCAGCCGATAGTTACCGATAGCCACGCGCAGCAAGCGCAAGGTGGGAAAACCCGCCTTCGCCGTCATGCGCCGCACCTGCCGGTTCTTGCCTTCTTTCAGCACCAGTTCGATCCAGCTGGTCGGAATCGCCTTGCGGAATCGCACCGGCGGATCGCGCGGCCAGAGGTTTTCCGGGGCGTCGATCAGGCGTGCCTGCGCGGGTTTGGTCACGAAATCACCCAGATCCATCGGTAGGCGCAAGGGCGCCAGATCGGCTTCGGTGGGAGCGCCGTCGACCTGCGCCCAATAGGTTTTCGGCAGTTTGTGGCGCGGATCGGCGAGGCGATGCTGTAGCGCACCATCGTCAGTTAAAATCAGCAGGCCTTCGCTATCCGAATCCAGCCGTCCTGCCGCGTAGACTCCGGGAATGTCGAGATAGGCCTTGAGTCCCGGATGCCCGTCTTCATCGGTGAATTGGCTCAGGACGCCGTAGGGTTTGTTGAACAGAATGACGCGGGCCATCAGATTTTTTCCAGGCTTTTATTTTTGATCAGGAGTTACCGTGAGCAGCCCCATCCAGACGCCGACCGAAGGCGCAAAAATCACCGTCAATGCCGATGCTTCGCTGAATGTGCCGGAGCGCCCGATTATCCCGTTTATCGAGGGCGATGGCACCGGCATGGACATCACGCCGGTCATGCGCAAAGTGCTGGATGCGGCCGTGGCCAAGGCTTACGGCGGCCAACGCAAGATCGAGTGGATGGAAGTCTTCGCCGGCGAGAAGGCCACCAAAGTCTATGGCGCGGATAGCTGGCTGCCCGACGAAACCGTCGCGGCGATTCGCGACTACGTGGTTTCGATCAAGGGCCCGCTGACCACGCCGACGTCCGGCGGCATCCGCTCGCTCAACGTGGCGCTGCGCCAGATGCTGGATCTGTACGTTTGCCTGCGCCCGGTGCGTTATTTCGAAGGCGTGCCGTCGCCGGTCAAGCATCCGGAAAGAGTGGATATGGTGATCTTCCGCGAGAACACCGAGGATATTTACGCCGGCGTCGAATGGGAAGCCGGTTCCGCCGAAGTGAAGAAGGTTATCGAGTTCCTGCAGAAGGAAATGGGCGTCAAGAAGATTCGTTTCCCCGAGTCTTCCGCCATCGGCATCAAGCCGGTCTCGGTGGACGGTTCCGAGCGCCTGATCCGCCGCGCCATCCAGTACGCCATCGACAACAACCGCCGCTCGGTGACCTTGGTGCACAAGGGCAACATCATGAAGTTCACCGAGGGTGGCTTCAAGAAATGGGGCTACGAACTGGCCGCGCGCGAGTTCGGCGCGACGCTGATCGATGCAGGTCCGTGGATGCAATTGCCGAACGGCATCGTCATCAAGGACGTGATCGCCGACGCCTTCCTGCAGCAGATTCTGCTGCGCCCGGAAGAGTACGACGTCATCGCCACGCTCAATCTGAATGGCGACTATGTGTCCGATGCGCTGGCGGCCGAAGTCGGCGGCATCGGCATCGCCCCCGGCGCGAATCTGTCGGATTCGGTGGCGATGTTCGAAGCCACACACGGCACCGCGCCGAAGTACGCCGGCAAGGATTACGTGAATCCGGGTTCGATCATCCTGTCCGGCGAAATGATGTTGCGCCACATGGGCTGGCTGGAAGCGGCGGACCTGATCGTCAAGGGCATGGACGGCGCCATCCGCGCCAAGAAGGTGACTTACGACTTCGCCCGCTTGATGGAAGGTGCGACGCAAATCCCGTGCTCGGAATTCGGCACGGAAATGATTCGCTGGATGGATTAAGGCTTGCGCTTGACTTGGGGTGGCAGGGATTGAACGGAAGCGCCTACCCCGAGTCGGTGCAGGAGTTCGATCAATTCGACCGCGATCGGGCCGAGTTCTTCTTTTTGCCGCTCCAGACCCGCAAGCAAATGCATGATCCGACTGCCCGAATCGGGATTGTTCGATTCGTTGGCTGCTTCATAAAACCGATTTTCGATGTTCATCTTGGCCGCTCCTGCGCCCAACGCCTGATCTTGTGACTAAGCTATAGCACACGGGGCGCGGGACGCAGGGGACCTGGACGAAAAGCCCTGCCGGAAGACGGCAATATCCCCGTCTTCCTTGAAACCGAATTACATCGGCACGATATTGGAGGCTTGCTTGCCCTTGGGGCCGTCCACCACATCAAAAGAAACACGCTGATTTTCTTTCAGGCTTTTGAAGCCTTTGGAATTGATCGCGGAAAAGTGGGCGAACACGTCATCACCACCGCCATCAGGGGTAATGAAGCCGAAGCCTTTAGAGTCGTTAAACCATTTAACAGTGCCAGTGGCCATTGAAACTGCTCCTAAACAAAAACCGACGCAACTTTAATAAAAAAACCAGATAAAACGTTTGAACTAAAGCCTTCCAATTAAGGTCGAGCAAGTGCAAACGGGGGCTTTTTACTCGCCTAATCCCCCTGTCGTCAATCGGCTTGAAAAAAAACTGGCAATCACCACAATGACCTACTCCGAGTTTCCCTTCACCCCAATGGCAGCAAGGCATCAAGAGGAATCGACAGTACAAACGGAACGCCCTGTCACGGCACCGCCTCCGTTATATAAGGTATTGCTTCTGAACGATGACTTCACTCCAATGGAATTCGTCATTCATGTACTTGAAAGGTTTTTTCTGATGGGACGTGAACAAGCCACGACGGTGATGCTCAAAGTGCATAATGAAGGCGCTGGTCTGGCCGGAATTTACCCGCGCGATGTCGCCGAAACGAAGGTGCACCAAGTAAGAGATTTCGCTCGTAACCACCAGCATCCGCTGCAATGCGTGATGGAGGAAAACAAATGATCGCCCAGGAGTTGGAAGTCAGTTTGCACATGGCCTTCATGGAGGCCCGGCAGAAGCGGCACGAATTCATAACGGTGGAGCATCTGCTCCTTGCCATGCTAGACAACCCTTCCGCCGCCGAAGTGCTGCGGGCGTGCGCGGCAAATGTCGAGGATCTGCGCAAGAAACTGGCCGATTTCGTCGAACGCAACACGCCCAGAGTGCCCGGTGAAGCGGATGTCGACACGCAGCCTACCCTGGGTTTCCAGCGCGTCATCCAGCGTGCAATATTGCATGTTCAATCGTCCGGCAAGAAGGAAGTCACCGGTGCCAATGTGCTGGTCGCGATCTTCGGCGAGAAGGATTCGCATGCCCTGCATTTCCTGACCCAGCAAGGTCTCACCCGGCTCGATGTGGTGAACTTCATTTCGCACGGCATCGCCAAGACGCCGCAGGAAGCGACGCCGAGCGGTCGCGGCGAGACGACCGGAGAACAGCAGGAAAGCGAAGAGAAAACCGCTTCGCCACTCGACTCCTTCACCAGCAACCTGAACGTGCAGGCACAAGCCGGCAAGATCGATCCATTGATCGGCCGGGAACACGAACTGGAGCGCGTCATCCAGACCCTTTGCCGGCGCCGCAAAAACAACCCACTGCTGGTCGGCGAAGCCGGTGTCGGCAAGACCGCGATCGCTGAAGGCCTCGCGCGCCGTATCGTCGAAGGCAGCGTACCGGATGTACTCGAAGGCGCCACGGTGTTTGCGCTCGACATGGGTGCATTGCTGGCCGGCACCAAGTACCGCGGCGATTTCGAACAGCGCCTGAAAGCCGTCATAAAGCAACTCGCCGGCAATCCGAAGGCGATCCTGTTCATCGATGAAATCCATACCGTGATCGGCGCCGGTGCGGCTTCCGGCGGTACGCTGGACGCCTCGAATCTGCTCAAACCGGCCCTCTCCTCCGGCCAACTGCGCTGCATCGGCGCCACAACTTACACTGAATTCCGCGGCATCTTCGAGAAGGATCACGCGCTGTCGCGGCGCTTCCAGAAAGTCGATGTCAACGAACCCTCGGTGGAAGAAACCATCGCCATCCTGAAGGGCCTGAAATCGCGCTTCGAATCGCATCACAACGTCAAATACACGCAAGGCGCGCTGTCCACCGCCGCCGAACTCTCGGCCCGCTACATCAATGACCGGCACCTGCCGGACAAGGCCATCGACGTGATCGACGAGGCCGGTGCCGCGCAACGCATCCAGCCCAAGTCGAAACAGAAGAAGATCATCACGCCGAAGGAAATCGAGGACATCGTCGCCAAGATCGCGCGCGTGCCGGCCAAGACCGTCGCCAACGACGAGCGCAATGCGTTGAAGAATCTCGACCGCGATCTGCGCGCCGTGGTGTTCGGCCAGGACCGCGCCATCGACGCATTGGCTTCCGCCATCAAGATGACCCGGTCCGGCCTCGGCAATCCGCAGAAGCCGATCGGCTCATTCCTTTTCTCCGGACCCACCGGCGTCGGCAAGACCGAAGTGGCGCGACAACTGGCTTATGTCCTCGGCGTCGAACTGATTCGCTTCGACATGTCGGAATACATGGAGCGCCATGCCGTTTCCCGCCTGATCGGCGCGCCGCCCGGCTACGTCGGATTCGAACAGGGCGGCCTGCTCACCGAAGCCATCACCAAGAACCCGTATGCGGTGTTGTTGCTGGACGAAATCGAGAAGGCGCATCCCGACATCTTCAACGTGCTGTTGCAGGTCATGGATCACGGCACGCTGACCGACAATAACGGCCGCAAGTCCGACTTCCGTAACGTGATCATCATCATGACCACCAATGCCGGCGCCGAAGCGATGAACAAGACCGGGATCGGTTTTTCCCTGCCGAAAAAAGGCGGCGATGAAATGGCCGACATCAAACGGATGTTCACACCGGAGTTCCGCAACCGGCTCGATGCCACGATTTCATTCGCTGCGTTGAGCGAGGAAATCATCCTGCGCGTGGTCGACAAGTTCCTGATGCAACTGGAAGAGCAACTCCATCTGAAGAAGGTCGAAGTCCACTTCACCGATGCGTTGCGGCTGTGGCTGGGCCGCAAGGGCTTCGACCCGTTGATGGGCGCGCGCCCGATGGGACGCCTGATTCAGGACACGATCCGCAAGGCCCTGGCCGATGAACTGCTGTTCGGACGCCTCAGCGAAGGCGGCGAAATCACCGTGGATGTCGGCGAAAACGACGAAGTGCAGCTGGTTTTCAGCGAGGCGCTGGTGCCGGCCTGAACACGCACCGACCAAACGACAACGGGCGCCGTGGCGCCCGTTGTCGTTTCCAGATTCACGGCTTCAACCTGGAAACCTCAGTTCGCGTCACCACGCGTAGGAGCGCCTTCCAAGGCGCGATTGTTCCAGGATTTCGCGCCTTGGAAGGCGCTCCTACAACACCGGCAACTACGCGAAATAGGTTCAAAGCCTGGCCCGGAACAATTCGACGAAGTTCTTGCTGGTCGCCGCCGCGACCGCTTCCAGCGGAATGCCGCGCAAAGCGGCGATTTCCTCGGCGACGTGGCGCACATAGGCGGGTTCGTTGCGCTTGCCACGATGTGGCATCGGCGCCAGATAGGGCGAGTCGGTTTCGATCAGCATCCGCTCCAGCGGCACGCGCCGCGCGACTTCCTTCAGGTCCTTGGCGCTCTTGAAGCTGACAATGCCGGAGAACGAAATGTAGAAGCCCAGCGCCATCGCCGCCTCGGCAACCGCCCAGCTTTCCGTGAAGCAGTGCATGACGCCGCCGGCCCGCTCGGCGCCCTCCTCCGCCATGATCGCCAAGGTGTCTTCGGCGGCGTTGCGGGTGTGGATGATCAGCGGCTTGCCGGCCTGGCAGGCGGCGCGGATATGGGTGCGAAATCGGGCGCGTTGCCAATCGACATCTTCCCGCTGCAGACGGTAGTAATCCAGTCCGGTTTCGCCGATCGCCACGACGCGCGGGTGGCGGGCCAGGGCCACCAGTTCGTCCACGTCGGGTTCGCGCCCCTCATCATGGTCGGGATGTACGCCGACCGAGGCGAACACATTCGGGTGCGCTTCGGCGAGCGCGAGGATACGCGGGAAATTTTCCAGATTCACCGATACGCACAGCGCGGCATCTACCTGCGCGGCCCGCATGTTGGCCAGCAGCGCGGGCACGCCTTCGCTGAAATCGGGGAAATCGATATGGCAATGGGAGTCGACGAACATGGCTACGATCTGAGAAGTACCGGCGCACCGGGAATTACATGGTATGGGTTTGCCGGGTGGATTTGAGGGCATTGCCCAGAATGCCTTCGATCTTGTGGCGCACTACCGTCGCCCCTTCGTTGTCGTCGAATTGCACGCCGATGCCTTGCTGGCGGTTGCCTTGCGAGCCGGCCGGGGTAATCCAGACGACGCGGCCCGAAATCGGCAATTTGTTGGAGTCATCCATCAGCGTCAGCAGCATGTAGACCTGATCGCCCATCTGGTAGGGGCGGTTGGTCGGAATGAACAGGCCGCCGCCCTTGATGTGAGGCATATACGCCGCGAACAACGCCGTCCGTTCCTTGATCGCCAAGGAAAGCATGCCGGCGCGCCCTGCCGGCTGTTTTGCGACTTCGCTCATGCCTTTTCCTTTTTAATCATGACTTTATGGAAACCTGAACATAGCGGATCAGCCAGGATTCTAACAACAACTGATTGTTCAACGGATGCCGCAACCAGCGTCCGGCCGCCGCTAATTCCTGTTCGAACGCGAGCAAGCCGGCCAGATCGGCTTGCTCGCCGAGACGCGCCACGCTTTCGGCGCGCGCCGGAAAATAACGCGAGACGCCTGCGAGTCGCTGCGACAATGCATCGTGCACCCAGCGCAGCAGCCAGCCCCAGGCTTCCGCCATTTGCAGCTTGTAGGCCTCGGCGACGGCACAGACATCGAGTTGAGGCGGTTTCGCCAGGTGGTCCAGGAAGGCTTCGCGCCGTTCGCTGCGTTCACTTTCGGCAAATCCCAGCGCGGCCAGCGGCGCACCGCCCGCCTCGGCCAGCACCGACGCGGGTTGCGCTACACCCGCCTGGTGCATCCAGGCAAGCGCCGCCTCAGCTTGCGGCAAGCCGATGGCCACCTTGCGACAACGCGAACGTACCGTCGGCAGCAAGCGGCCGGGCTGGTGCGCGACCAAGATCAACAACACGCGCGGCGGCGGTTCTTCCAGCGTTTTCAGCAGCGCGTTGGCCGCGGCGGCATTCATGAACTCGGCCGGATAGATCACGGCGCAGCGCCAACCGCCGCGATGCGCACTCAAATAGAGGAATTCGGTGATCTCGCGTACCGCCTCGACCTTGATCTCCTTGCTCGCTTTTTTGGTGACCTTGCCGGTTTCGTCGGTTTCCTCTTCCTTCGGTTCCAGCAAGCGGAAATCGGGATGATTGCCTTGCACGAACCAGTTGCAGGCGTCGCACGCATCGCATGCCCCCTCCGGTCCGGGCGCTTCGCACACGGCCCACTGCGCCATGGCCAGGCCGAGATCGCGTTTGCCGACCCCGGCCGGGCCGTGCAGCAGCAAGGCATGCGGCATGCGCTCGCGGTCCGCGGTCAATTGCCGGAACAGCGCGCGATTCCAGGGATGGATCACGCCAATCTCTCCAGCGAATTTGCCAACACGGCGGCCAGTTGCAGGCGCACCTGTTCCAGGCTGCGACTGCCGTCGATCACCCGGATGCGCTGCGGATAGCGTTCGGCGCGGCGCAGGTAGGCGGCGCGCACGCGGGCATGGAAATCGCTCTGTTCGCGCTCGAAACGGTCCGGTGCGCGCGCCGTGGCCAGACGCTGCGCGGCGATTTCCGTGGGCAGATCGAACAGTAGGGTCAGATCGGGATTCAGATCGGCATGCACCCAGCTTTCCAGCACCGCCAGACGTTCCTCCGGCAAGCCGCGGCCGCCACATTGATAGGCGAAGCTGGCATCGGTGAAACGGTCGGAGATGACCACCTCGCCGGCGGCCAGCGCGGGACGGATGACCTGTTCGATATGCTCGCGCCGGGCGGCGAACATGATCAGCGCTTCCGTCTCGGCATGCATCGGCTCGTGCAAGACCAGTTCGCGCAGACGCTCGCCGATCGGCGTGCCGCCCGGTTCCCGCGTCATGCGGACGCGATGCCCACGCTGCTTGAACCAGTCTTCCAGCCAGGCCAGATGACTGCTCTTGCCGGCACCATCGACGCCCTCCAGGGTCATGAACAGGGCGGCCATCAGCGTCCTTTCTGGTACCGGACGACGGCCCGGTTATGTGCATCGAGCGATTCGGAGAACACATGCCGGCCGCCGCCTTTCGCGACGAAATACATGGCCTTGCTGCTGTCCGGATGCAGTGCGGCCTGAATCGCCGCCAGCCCGGGCAAGGCGATCGGTGTCGGCGGCAGACCGGCGCGGGTGTAGGTGTTGTAGGGCGTATCGGTGAGCAGGTCGTCGCGCCGCAGGTTGCCGTCGAATTGGGCGCCGAGGCCGTAGATCACGGTGGGATCGGTCTGCAGGCGCATGCCGATGCGCAAGCGATTGACGAAGACGGCGGCGATCTGCGGGCGCTCCTCGACCACGCCGGTCTCCTTTTCGATGATCGACGCCATGATCAGTGCCTCGTAAGGCGTCCGATAAGGCAAGCCGCTCGGCGCGCGTAACACCCATTGAGCGTTCAGATTTTCCTGCATGGCACTGTATGCACGTTTGTAGAGGGCCAGTTCGGAACTGCCCCGGTCGAAGAAGTAAGTGTCCGGGAAGAATAAACCTTCCGGATGCGCTTCGACCGCTCCGACTGCTTGCAGTAACTCCGCACCGCTCATCGCTTGCGTGTCGTGTCGTAGTGCCGGATTGGCAGCGACGCTGCGGCGCATGTCGAGGAAACTCCAGCCTTCGATCAAGGCCAGCTTGCCCAGCACGGTATCGCCCTCGGTGATCTTGTGCAGCATTTCCAGCGGCGTTACCGGACGCTCCAATGCATAACTGCCCGCCTTGATCTCGCCGGAGAGGCCTCTAAGACGTGCTATCAGCACGAAGGCCCAGGGTTTTACCAGGATGCCGTCGCGATGCAGCCCTTCACTTGCCGATTTTAAAGAGATGCCACGCGGCACCGTGAAGTCGACGGGATAGACGACGCCTTCCGTCTGCATCAACTGATTGCCATACCAGAGCAGCCAGCCGCCCAATCCCGTTGACGCGAGGAATCCAAGCAGGAGGAAGCGATTGATCCATCTACGCATCGAGCAATGCCGCCAGACACGGGCTGATCAAGGCTTGCGACCAGGTGTTCGCTTCGAGGGCGGCGACGCGCCGCAACCCCATGACGCTGTTGGTCAACATGACTTCATCGGCATCGAGCACCTCTTGCAAACTCAAACACGTTTCCGCGACCTCCATCCCCTGCGCGGCGGCCAAACGCATCAAGCGCGCGCGGGCGACACCGGCGACGCCGCACTGATCGAGACGCGGCGTCAGCAAGCGACTCCGCCGCCAGATGAACAGGTTACTCATCACACCGGAAATCACCTGTCCGGTTTGATCCAGCAGCAGGCCTTCGTGAATATAGGGTGAAGTCCATTCAGCCCGAGCCAACACATTCTCCAGTCGGTTCAGATGTTTGATGCCGGCCAGTCTGGGTTGCTGCGCGAGTCGAAGCGAACACAGCCTGACGGTGATGCCGTCGGGTTGCGGCGCGGTCATGTGCGACGCCATCGAGTCATACCGCATGATCCGTCGTGGCTGGGCCAATTCGGGGAGAAGGTAACCGCGCGGGCCGCTGCCCCGCGTCACCACCAACTTCAGAACTCCGTCCGCCAAACACTGCGCGATCCGCTCGAGATCGGCCTGCCATTGCGCCAGGTCGGGGCAGATCAAACCGATCCGGGCACAGTCATCGGCCAGGGTGGCAAGCTGCTCATCCCACCAGCGCGGCCTTCCGGCGACCACCCGTAGCGTGCGGAAGACACCATCGCCATACATCAAACCGCGATCGTCGACCGGCAGGAACTCGGTGATAGCGCCATCGACCAGAACAATACTCTGCGCATGCATGGTCAATGGATGCCCGGTCGGGCGGATATCAAAGCTTGGCGAAGATGATCGTACCGTTGGTGCCGCCGAAGCCGAAGGAGTTCGAAAGCGCCACATCGACCTTGGCATCGCGCGCGATGTTGGCCACATAGTCGAGATCGCAGCCTTCGTCGGGTTCTAACAGATTGATCGTCGGCGGCACCGCCTGATGCGCAATGGCCAATGCCGAGAACACCGCTTCGATGCCACCGGCAGCGCCCAGCAAATGGCCGGTCATCGATTTGGTGGAACTCACCATGACCTTGCCGGCGTGCTCGCCCAGTGCGCGCTTCACCGCCTTGGTTTCGGCCAGATCGCCCAACGGCGTGGAAGTGCCATGCGCGTTGATGTAATCGATCCGATCCGCATTGATACCGGCATTGCGCAGCGCCACATCCATGCAACGCGCAGCACCGGAACCGTCTTCGATCGGCGCGGTCATGTGATTGGCATCTGCACTCTTGCCGTAGCCGATCAACTCGCAATAGATACGGGCGCCACGCGCTTTGGCGTGCTCGTACTCTTCCAGCACCAGCACGCCGGCGCCCTCGCCCATGACAAAGCCGTCGCGGCCTTTATCCCAGGGACGGCTGGCGGTGGCGGGATCGTCGTTGCGGGTGGACAAGGCACGCGCTGCGGAAAATCCGCCGATAGCCAACGGGCAAAGGCAGGATTCCGAACCGCCCGCAATCATCACGTCCGCCTCGCCATACTCGATCATGCGGCCCGCTTCGCCGACCGCATGCGTGCCCGTGGTACACGCCGTCACCATGGCCACATTCGGCCCTTGCAAACCGTACATGATCGACAGGTGGCCGGAGATCATGTTGATGATGGTCGCCGGAATGAAGAACGGTGAAATCTTGCGCGGGCCATCGGCCAGGTAGGTCTTGTGCGTTTCCTCGATCATCTGCAGGCCGCCGATGCCGGAACCGATGTTGACACCGATGCGTTCGCGATTGGCGTCCGTCACTTCCAGGCCGGAGTCCTTGAAAGCATCGATTGCCGCAGCCAGGCCAAAATGGATGAAGGTATCCATGCGGCGCGCATCTTTCGGGGTCAGATACTTGGCCAGATCGAAATTCTTCACATCGCCGGCGATCTGGCAGGCAAAGGCGGAAGGATCGAACTTGGCAATCCGGGTAATACCGGAACGGCCGGCCATCAGGCTGGCCCATGCGTCGTCAACACTGTTGCCGACAGGGGAAATGATGCCGAGCCCGGTAACCACGACTCTACGCTTGGACAAAGGAAACTCCTGGTGCGGGAAGGTGCGGGGAAACCGGGCCAAGCCGGTCGTCAATGCAGATGTTCGCTACAGAGCGGGGGCAATGCCCGGCCGCTCTGCGAAAAAAGAATTACTTGCTCAGGTGGCCGTTGACGTAATCGACGGCTTGTTGAACCGTGGTGATCTTCTCGGCTTCTTCGTCGGGGATCTCGCACTCGAAAGCTTCTTCCAGAGCCATCACCAGTTCCACCGTGTCGAGAGAATCGGCACCCAGGTCGTCCACGAATGAAGACTCCAGTTTCACATCGGCTTCGTTGGCGCCCAGTTGTTCGGCGACGATCTTTTTGACACGTTGTTCGATATCACTCATCAGATAACTCCCACAAGGGTAGAAAAATTACAGGTAGCAAAAAAGCGGGGGCATTCTACCAGCCTGTCCAACACGAAGAAACCGGCTGTAGGTTGGCCCGCCATGAAAAGTTTGATTTGCACAGCTAGCGACTTGCGCTTCAATCCATGTACATGCCACCGTTGACATGCAACGTAGCGCCCGTGACATAGGCCGCAGCATCCGAGGCCAGATAAGCGACCGCATGCGCGATATCCTCCGGCGTCCCCAATTTACCCAGCGGAATGCGTTCCAGCAGCTTGCCGCGGGCCGCCTCCGGCAACGTCCGGGTCATGTCGGTATCGATGAATCCGGGTGCCACGCAATTGACCGTAATACCCCGGCTGCCGACTTCCTGCGCCAGGGATTTGGAGAAACCGATCATGCCGGCCTTGGCTGCAGCATAGTTGGTCTGGCCGGCATTGCCGGACACACCGACCACCGAGGCGATGCTGACGATACGACCGAAGCGGGCTTTCATCATCGGGCGCAAAACAGCGCGCGACAGGCGGAATACGGAAGTCAGGTTGGTGTCGAGGATCGACGCCCATTCCTCGTCCTTCATGCGCATCAACAGGTTGTCGCGGGTAATGCCGGCATTGTTGACCAGAATATCGATGCGGCCATGCCGGGCCATGATGCCTTCGATCGCGGCATCGACCTGGGCGGCGTCGTTGACATCGAGTTTCAGACCTTCTCCCTGCAAACCGGCCGCAGTCAAGCCGGCACCGATGTCCGCCGCGCCGGCATCGCTGGTGGCGGTCCCCACCACGAAGCAACCGGCTTGCGCCAAGGCATGCAGTATGGCCTTGCCGATACCGCGCGAGGCCCCGGTAACCAGTGCAACACGTACTTCCATGCTTATCTCCTTATGCCTTGAGCTTTTGTATCGTATCGGCCAACGCGGCTGCATCGGCCAATGCAACGCCCTGCATGCCATCGACGATGCGCTTGTTGAGGCCGGCCAGGACCTTGCCGGGACCGCATTCGGCGATCAGCTGGACACCTTGAGTCGCCATGAGCTGAACGGTTTCCACCCAACGCACCGGGCTGTAAAGCTGGCGTGCCAGCGCTTCGCGGATGGCATCTGGTTCGTTATGGCTGGCGACGTCGGCATTGTGCAGGACGCTCACAGTCGGCGTCCTGACTTCGATTGCAGCCAGGGCTGTGCGCAGCTTGTCGGCAGCCGGTTGCATCAGCGCGCAATGCGATGGCACGGAAACCGGCAGCGGCAATGCGCGTTTGGCGCCTTTTTCCTTGGCAAGCACGCACCCACGCTCCACCGCGGCCTTGTTGCCGGCGATGACGACCTGGCCGGGAGAATTGAAATTGACCGCTTCCAGCACCTCACCTTGTGCCGCTTCCGCACAAACCGCGCGCACGAGGTCGTCGTCCAGACCGAGCACCGCGGCCATGCCGCCGGCGCCTTCCGGCACGGCAGATTGCATCGCCTCGGCGCGCAAACGGACCAGCTTGACTGCATCGGCGAAATCAAGGGCGCCGGCACAAACCAACGCGGTGTACTCACCCAGACTGTGGCCTGCCATGAAGGCCGGCACCGGCCCGCCCTGTGCTTGCCATAAACGATAGGCCGCAACGCCAGCAGCCAACATCACCGGCTGCGTATTCACGGTTTGATTGAGCAACTCGGCCGGCCCCTCCGCCACCATCGCCCAGAGGTCTTGCCCCAACGCCAGCGAGGCCTCTGCAAACGTATCGCGAATCGGCGCCGCGTCGCCATACGCGTTCATCATGCCGACCGATTGGGAACCCTGGCCGGGAAAAACAAGGGCGAATTTCATCGGAAATCTCCGCAATTGAACACCGGAACGCCAGGAATCAGCATGTGCCGCCCGCTCCGATGCAGGTATTTATCAGAATCGGACCAGCACCGATCCCCAGGTGAATCCGCCACCGAAAGCCTCCATCAAGACCAGTTCACCCGGTTTGATCTTGCCCTCGCGCACTGCCGTATCGAGTGCAAGCGGAATAGACGCGGCTGAGGTATTGCCATGACGATCGACCGTCACGACGACATGATCCATGCTCATGCCCAGTTTCTTGGCGGTAGCCTGAATGATGCGAATGTTTGCCTGATGCGGCACCAACCAATCGATATCGTTCTTCTGCAGGCCGTTGGCCGCCAGCGTTTCGTCGACAATCGCATCGAGGGTGTTGACCGCCATTTTGAATACGGCGTTGCCGGACATGCGCATGTAACAGGCGCCCTCTTTCTTGAGGGAAACGCCGCCATCGACAAACAGCAAATCCTGATAACGGCCATCGGCGTGCAGATGCGTCGCAAGAATGCCGGGCTGTTCCGAGGCGCGCAGGATAACCGCCCCGGCGCCATCGCCCCACAACATGCAATTGCTGCGATCGCTCCAATCGGTAATTCGCGAAAGCGTTTCGGCGCCAACGACCAATGCAGTCTTGACTTGGCCGGAACGAATGAACTGGTCCGCGACGGACACTGCGTAAACGAAACCGCTGCAAACCGCCTGCACATCCATTGCCGGGCAGCCATTGGTAATGCCCAATTTGGCCTGCAACACGCACGCTGTGCTGGGAAAAATCCGGTCGGACGTCGTGGTGGCAACAACAATGAGTTCGATCTCGCCGGCATCGATTCCCGCCGCCTCGATGGCATTCTCGGCAGCTTGCAGGGCCAGATCGCTGGTCAGTTCACCTTCGGCGGCGATGTGCCGTTCGCGAATTCCGGTCCGTTCGACAATCCACTCGCTGGTGGTTTCGATTTGCTTTTCTAGCTCGGCATTGGTCAGTACACGGGTCGGCAAATAACTACCGGTGGCGATGATGCGGGAATAAATCCTGGCAGATTGAGTCAAGCCAGCTCTCCTTCTTCCAACGAACCGATTTGGGTGTCGTTATGTGCGCCGACCTGATCGGCAATTCGGCGCAGCAAACCGCCGCGCACTTCCTCTGCAGCCTTGAGTATCGCCTGCTCGAAAGAGAACACATCGGCCGAGCCATGGCTCTTGATGATGACGCCGTTGAGGCCCAGCAAACTGGCGCCGTTGTATCGGCGCGGATCGAGCGTGCGCTTGAGGGCGCGCAGCACCGGCAGAGAAAAAACACCGGCAAGACGGGTGAAAACGCTCTTTTTGAACTCGCTGCGCAACTGATCGCCGATCAATTTGGCAAGGCCTTCGGATGTTTTCAACGCGACATTGCCGACAAAGCCGTCGCAGACAACGACATCCACGGTCCCCTTGTAGATATCGTCGCCTTCGACGTTGCCTCGAAAATTGAGGCCGCTGGCACGGAGCAATTCACCGGCCTGCTTGACCACATCATTCCCCTTGATTTCTTCCTCGCCGATATTGAGCAGACCGACGCTCGGCCGATCCTTGTGTTCAATGGCGGCAACCAGCGCGGAACCCATGATGCCGAATTGCAGCAGGTGCTCGGCCGAACAATCGACGTTTGCCCCCAGATCAAGCATGTATGTTCTGCCGTTACGGGAAGGCAAGGTGGAGGCAATGGCCGGGCGGTCGATGCCAGGCAGCGTCTTCAGGACGAAACGGGATACCGCCATCAGCGCGCCGGTATTGCCAGCGGAAACACCGGCATCAGCCTCGCCGCGCTTGACCAGCTCGGCGGTGACGCGCATCGATGAGTCTTTCTTGGTGCGCAAGGCCACCGGCAAAGGGTCGTCCATCTTCACCACTTCACTGGCGTGATGAACCCGCAGACGAGTGCCTGCCGTCGTCTTGTTCGCCTTCAGCTCGGCGTGAATCGCATCTTCCAGGCCAACCAGAACGATATTGACGTCCGGTTCCATGCGCAGAAAGTTGAGCGCCGCCTTGATCGTCACATGAGGGCCGTGATCGCCCCCCATGGCATCAATTGCGATAGTAATTTCTCGCATGACCAATCAGCCCGAGCAATACCAGTTCAGCTTGTCAGGCATCGTCCCAGGCAGGGTCGAAGCAAAAATCAGCTGTTGTCTGCCTTGGTATTGAGAACCTTGCGACCACGGTAAAAACCGTTCGGGCTGATGTGGTGACGCAGGTGCATTTCACCGGTGGTCGGCTCGACAGCGGTCGGCGGGGTGGTCAGAAAGTCGTGCGCACGGTGCATGCCACGCTTGGAGGGGGATTTCTTGTTCTGCTGAACAGCCATGACGATCTCCTAAATACCAAATACAAAAATTCAAAATTACTTGACGGAACCCAATCCCGATCAAGCCCTGCCCATGATAGCCAAGGCATCGGGATCACACTGACCCTCGGCATGAAGCGGCACTGGCGGCAAGCTCAACAGAATCTCATCTTCAACCAAGGCCGCCAGATCCAGCGACGGATCGGCAACCAGTGCATCCAACAAGGGATCCAACCGCTCCCAACGCTCCAACTCGGCCTCATTTCTGGCCACCGGCAGAAGGCTATCGAGGCTCAACGCCTCGGGATACGCCGCCATACAGCGCTGACAGATCAACCAAACCGTTGCCTCCACCTCAAGCCGCAAAGCCGGGCGTCCCGCCGCAAGGCAACCGGAAAGCCGGTATTGCACTGCAGCATCATCTGGCCTCAAACTATCACGCAAACGCGGCAACTCTTCGATGCGTAACTGCCCACTCAGGCTCTCGCCGGACTTGGCAAATTGCAGGCTATCGAAGGGGCTCCGTGCAGACATAAGCCGTAAATGTTAAGCTGCGCGGCTGTTTTTGTCAAAGGCAGCGGTATCGTTGCCGCTTCGGCGGAATACGAAACCGGCGCACCCCTTGCGGGTGCAACGCCACTTTCTAGGGTCAAAGCGTGATCAGGAAAATACTCGTCGCAAACCGGGGTGAAATCGCTGTACGCATCGTGCGTGCGTGCAAGGAAATGGGGATCAAGGCGGTGGCCATTTACACCGATGCCGATCGGCATGGCCTCCACGTCAAGAAGGCCGACGCCGCTTACAACATCGGTTCAGATCCGGTGCTGGGCTATCTGAATGCGCACAACATCGTCAACCTGGCGGTCGCTTCCGGTTGCGATGCACTGCATCCCGGCTACGGATTCTTGTCTGAAAACCCGGTGCTGGCTGAAGTGTGCGCCCGCCGAGGCATCAAGTTCATCGGCCCCTCGGCAAAAGTCATCACCCAGATGGGCGACAAGATTCAGGCACGCCTGGCGATGATCAAGGCCGGCATTCCGGTCATTCCCGGCTCCGATCACAATCTGGAGAATGCCGACGAAGCACTCGCGCTAGCAAAAAAAATCGGCTACCCGATCATGCTGAAAGCCACCAACGGTGGCGGCGGACGCGGCATTCGGCGTTGCGATTCGGACGAAGAACTGGTCAACAACTATGTCCGTGTCGTCTCCGAGGCCAGCAAGGCATTCGGCAAACCGGAAGTCTTCATGGAGAAGTGCGTCGTCAACCCGAAGCACATCGAAGTCCAGATCATCGGCGATAGCCACGGCAACTGCGTCCATCTGTTTGAACGCGACTGCTCCATCCAGCGCCGCAACCAGAAGCTGATCGAGATCGCGCCATCGCCGCAACTGACTGAAGCGCAACGCGAATACATCGGCAAGCTGGCGGTGCGGGCGGCCAAGGCAGTGGGTTACGAGAACGCCGGCACCGTGGAATTCCTGCTCGACGCCGACAACCAGTTCTTCTTCATGGAAATGAACACGCGCTTGCAGGTCGAGCACACGGTGACCGAAACCATCACCGGCATCGATATCGTGCAGGAACAGATCCGCATTACCGACGGCCTGCCCTTGCAGTACAAGCAGGAAGAGATCCGCCATCGCGGTTTTGCCATGGAATTCCGTATCAATGCGGAAGATCCGAAGAACGGATTCCTACCCAGTTTCGGCCGCATCACGCGTTACTACGCGCCGGGCGGCCCCGGGGTACGCACCGATGCCGCGATGTATTCCGGCTACACCATTCCGCCCTATTACGACTCCATGTGCGCCAAACTGACCGTGTGGGCGCTGACCTGGGAAGGCGTCATCGAACGCGGTCGTCGCGCACTCGACGACACTGGGGTCTACGGCGTGAAAACCACCATCCCGTACTACCAGGAAATCCTGCAGAACGAACAATTCCGCACCGGCCGCTTCAACACCAGTTTTGTCGAGGCGCATCCGGAACTGCTCAACTACGCCGTGCGCCAGCCGCCGGAGATGAAGGCAGCGGCAATTTCGGCGGCGATCGCCGCGCACCTGGGCATTTGAGCGGCGCCCTGAACGCCGTTCGCATCGTTAGACACACAAGGAAGCCACGATGACTCAAGTCAAGATCACCGAACTGGTGCTGCGCGATGGACATCAGTCCCTGATCGCCACCCGCATGCGGACCGAAGACATGCTGCCGATCTGCAGCAAACTGGACAACGCAGGATTCTGGTCGCTGGAAGCCTGGGGTGGCGCCACCTTCGACGCCTGCGTGCGCTTCCTCAAGGAAGATCCGTGGGAACGCCTGCGCAAACTGCGCCGCGCCCTGCCCAACTCACGTATCCAGATGTTGCTGCGCGGCCAGAATCTGCTCGGCTACCGGCACTATCCCGACGATCTGGTGCGCGCTTTCGTGCAGAAATCGGCCGACAACGGCGTCGATGTATTCCGCGTATTCGACGCGATGAACGATCTGCGCAACATGCGCGTTTCCATCGAAGCCGTGAAAGCCGCCGGCAAGCATGCCGAAGGCACGTTGTCCTACACCACCAGCCCGGTCCACAACATCGACTACTTCGTATCGATGGCGCGCCAGCTCGAAGCCATGGGTAGCGACACCATCGCGATCAAGGACATGGCCGGCCTGCTCACGCCCTACACCACGTCGGAACTGGTCAAGGCGCTGAAGAAAGCCGTCTCGCTGCCGATCCACCTGCACAGCCATGCCACTTCCGGCTTGGCCAGCATGGCGCACATGAAGGGCGTCGAAGCCGGCGCGCTGATGATCGACACCTGCATCTCCGCCTTCTCCGAAGGGTCCAGCCATCCCACCACGGAAAGCCTGGTCGCCGCCTTCGCCGGCACCGAATACGACACCGGCATCGATCTGATCAAGCTGCAGGAAATCACCGCCTACTTCAAGGAAGTACGCAAGAAATACTGGCAATTCGAAATGAAAGGCCAGCAGGTCGACACCCGCATCCTGGTCTCGCAAGTGCCCGGCGGCATGATCTCCAATCTTGTCAACCAACTGAAGGAACAAGGCGCGCTCGACCGCATGGACGCCGTCCTCGCGGAGATTCCGCGCGTGCGGGAAGACCTCGGCTTCCCGCCGCTGGTCACCCCCACCTCGCAGATCGTTGGCACGCAAGCCGTACTGAACGTACTGACCGGCGGGCGCTACAAATCGGTCACCAACGAGGTCAAGAACTATCTGCTGGGCCGCTATGGCGCCGCGCCGGGCCAGGTCAACAACGAAGTCAAGAAGATGGCGGTCGGCGATCAGGAAGTCATCACCTGCCGTCCGGCCGACCTGCTCAGCGACGAGCTCGACAAGTTGCGCGGCGAGGCGGAAGGCCTGGCCAAGTCAGACGAGGACGTGCTGACCTATGCCATGTTCCCGGATATCGGCCGCACCTTCCTGCAGGAACGCGCCGGCGGCGCGCTGACCCCGGAACCGCTGCTGCCGCCTGAGTCGATGCTGGCGATGTCCTGCCCGGCGGTTTACGCCCCAAGCGAATTCAACGTCACGCTGCATGGCGAGACCTATCACATCCGCATCAAGGGCACCGGCCACGCCGGCGATGGCGAGCGCCCGTTCTACGTTCACGTCGATGGCGTCGCCGAAGAAGTATTGCTGGAAGCGCTCGACGAAGTCGAAGTCACGCCGGGTAGCAGCGCGCCGCGCAAGACATCGAGCAAGAAGGCCGACACGGCTGGCGGCGCCAAATCGCGTCCGCGTCCGACCCATGCTGGCTGCGTCACGACCGCCATGCCGGGTGCCATCGTCGACGTCAAAGTCAAGGTTGGCGACAAGATCAAGGCCGGCGACGGCGTCCTGGTCATCGAAGCCATGAAGATGGAAAACGAAGTCCAGTCGCCGGTCACCGGTACGGTGGTCGCCGTCCATGTCGCCAAGGGCGATCAGGTCACGCCGGATCAGGTGCTGGTGGAAATTCAGCCTGAATCCGACGCGGTATGAAGCTGGCATGAAGCTGGTATTAGCATCGACTTCGCCCTATCGACGTGAATTGCTCGCCCGCCTGGGCGTGCCGTTCGAAGTCGCCGCGCCGGATGTCGACGAAACGCCCTCGCCCGGCGAATCGCCTGACGAGACCGCGCAGCGCCTGTCGATCCTGAAAGCCCGCGCCGTCGCGGAAAAATTTCCCGACGCGCTGGTGATCGGATCCGATCAGGTCGCCCTGCTCGAAGGCGAGCAACTCGGCAAACCGGGCGATTTCGACCATGCCGTCGCCCAACTCAAGCGCATGCGCGGCAAGGCACTGGAATTCCACACTGCGCTGACCCTGCTCAACGCCCAAACCGGCCATACGCAAACCGCCAACGTGCCGGTGCGACTGGTCATGCGGGAATACAGCGATGCCCAGATCGAGGCCTACCTGCGCAAGGACCAGCCCTACAACTGCTGCGGCAGCGCCAAGAGCGAATCGCTCGGCATTGCGTTGATCGCGCGCTTCGAGACTGAAGACCCGAATGCCTTGGTCGGCCTGCCGCTGATCAAACTGACTGAAATGCTCGCCAACGAAGGACTGGATGTACTGACGTGGCCGGCATCCTCTACCTGATCCCGACGCCGCTGGGCGAAACCGCTCTAACCCAGGTACTACCCGAGGCCACGCGCGAAATCGCAGTTCGACTGACGACCTTCATCGTCGAACAGGCCAAAACCGCGCGCGCTTTCCTGAAGCAACTCCCCACCGCCACGCCGCTACAACAACTGACGTTGCTTGAACTAAACGAACACACGCCCGCCAGCGAGCTGGAAACGCTACTCGCGCCATTACTGGCTGGCCAGGATGTCGGCCTAATCTCGGAAGCCGGCTGCCCGGCGGTTGCCGACCCGGGCGCGAATCTGGTGCGACTGGCACATCGGCACGGCATTCAGGTGCGGCCGTTGACCGGCCCGTCCTCGATCCTATTGGCGCTGATGGGCTCCGGCCTGGTCGGCCAACGCTTCGCCTTTCACGGTTATCTGCCGGCAAAACCGGACGAGCGAGCCGATGCGCTGCGCGACTTGGAAAAACGCGCGCGCAAGGAAGATGCCGCACAGGTCTTCATCGAAACGCCGTACCGCAACCAGGCCATGCTGGACACCATTCTCGCCGCCTGCCAGCCCGATACGCTGCTCACCCTCGCCTGCGACCTGACGCTGGACAGCGAGTATCTGGCCACGCGCCCGCTATCAGCCTGGCGCAAAGAAATCCCCGACATCCAGAAACGGCCCACCGTATTCCTGCTCTACGCCGAAAGCGTCGCCGCGCCGCGTCAGAACGTCTCGCGCACCCGCAAGTAACTGGCGAAACGCGGCAAACCGTTGGGGTTGAGTTCGCGGTAGCGATAAGTCACCCGCGCGCCGACAGCCGGTGGACTGCGCCGCACCGCATCGCTGAAGCCGGTGCCCAGACTGAATCGTTTGCCATCCGGCATTTCCAGGCGTAACGCGCCCAGCATGCCGCGATATTTGCCTTTGCCGGGTAGGTGTTCGATCACCTTCGCCTCGGCATCCAGCCAGGGTTTCAGTTTCAGCAGGTCATCGCTGCGTCCTGTGGCATAAAGCGCGTCGGCGCGATGCAGCATCAGGCCTTCGCCGCGTTGCTGCAGCACTTCCCCAAGACGATGCTGTAATTCGGTTCGATCCTTGACTCGGAATTGTTCGATCGTGCGTAGCCAAGGAACCTGGACCGTAGCGACGATTTTCTGCATCTGCTCGATGCGTTCGGTGAACGTACCCGGTGCGTCGGGCAGTTCGAACAGCATGTAGCGCACCTGCCGCCATTCTGCGTCGTCCGGTTTATCCTTGCGCACGATGCCGGACAGCCGGTCGAACTCGCCGCGTCCAAGCCAGAGTTCACCATCCAACGGCTGTGCGGGGAAATTCGCCATGAACCAGGCAGGGGCGCTAACCGGACGCCCGCTGCGAAACCGCAGTTCCTTGCCATTCCAGATCGCGCGCACGCCATCCAGCTTTTCGCTGACCCAATATTGCGCGACATCGGTCTGCTCCTGCAGAACGTTCGCAAGCAGCAACGCGGGCGCCGAGAGAGGCGCCTCCTCGGCAAAGGTGAAGCGCGGCGCCAACAGGATGAGGAGCAAGCACAGGGCGATTCGCACTCTTCCACTCTCCCCGTTTCAGGCTGGGAACACCCCGGTGGATAGATAACGGTCGCCGCGGTCGCAGACGATGGACACGATGATCGCGTTTTCCACTTCCTTGGATAGCTGCAACGCGGCATACAGCGCGCCACCGGAGGAAATGCCGGCGAAGATGCCCTCTTCCGAGGCCAGACGACGCGCGGTGTCCTCGGCTTCGGGCTGGCCGACATAGATCATCCGGTCGACCCGGTCGTAGTCGCAGATCGACGGCACATATTCGTCCGGCCATTTGCGGATACCGGGAATCTGCGCGCCCTCTTCCGGCTGCACGCCGACGATCTGGACGGCCGGGTTCTGTTCTTTCAGGTAACGCGAGCAGCCCATGATGGTGCCGGTGGTGCCCATGCTGGAGACGAAATGGGTGATCTTGCCCGCAGTGTCACGCCAGATTTCCGGCCCGGTCGATTCGTAATGCGCGGCCGGGTTATCCGGGTTGGAAAACTGGTCGAGGATCTTGCCGCGTCCATCGCGCTGCATCTGCTCGGCCAGATCGCGCGCGCCCTCCATGCCCTCCGCTTTCGTGACCAGGACCAGATCCGCACCGTAGGCGCGCATGGTCTGGCGGCGCTCGATGGACAGGTGTTCCGGCATGATCAACACCATGCGGTAGCCCTTGATCGCCGCCGCCATCGCCAGCGCGATGCCGGTATTGCCGCTGGTGGCTTCGATCAACGTATCGCCCGGTTTGATTTCGCCGCGCGCTTCCGCCTTGACGATCATCGCCAAGGCTGGCCGGTCCTTCACCGAACCGGCCGGATTGTTGCCTTCCAGCTTGACCAGAACGATGTTGGAAGTCTCGCCGGGCAGCTTTTTCAAGCGGACCAACGGCGTATTGCCGACGAAATCTTCAATAGTTTTGAACATGAATATTTAACCTTGAAACAGCAGTTGAATCCGTCCGAGGGCGGGGTGGGGAAGCCGGCTGGCAAGGCGCGACGACGAGTCATGCCTAGGCATGGCGAGGAGGAGCAACGCCGCCAGACGGTTTCTCCACCCCGACAGCGGGCGGGTAGCGGGCTCACCCAATGGGTGAACGTCATCGAAGCGCAATACATCAGCCAGCATGAGGCCTCACGAGGGGTAAGGAGCGGTCAACTGCTGTTTCAAGGTTTAATCCTTCCCGAACAGATCGCGGCTATAGACCTTGTCGGCGACATCGCGGATATCTTCGGTGATGCGGTTGGCGACAATGACGTCGGAACGCCGTTTGAATTCGGCCAGATCGTTGATGACTTTGGAGTGAAAGAAGTCGGGCTCGGTCAACACCGGTTCATAGACGATGACCTCGACCCCCTTCGCCTTGATCCGCTTCATGATGCCCTGGATGCTGGAGGCGCGGAAGTTGTCCGAACCGCTCTTCATGATCAGCCGATAGACGCCAACCACCCTGGGCTTGCGCTTCAGGATGCTGTCGGCGACAAAATCCTTGCGCGTGGTGTTGGAGTCGACGATGGCGCGCATCAGGTTCTGTGGCACATCCTGATAGTTGGCGAGCAACTGCTTGGTGTCCTTGGGCAAACAATAACCGCCGTAACCGAACGAAGGGTTATTGTAATGTTCGCCAATGCGAGGATCGAGGCAGACGCCCTGGATGATTTGTTTGGTATCCAGTCCGTGCGTAGCCGCATAGGTATCGAGTTCGTTGAAGTAGGCCACCCGCATGGCAAGGTAGGTGTTGGCAAACAACTTGATCGCCTCCGCCTCGGTGGAATCGGTAAACAACACCGGCGTGTCCTGCTTGATCGCGCCCTGCTTGAGCAGGTTGGCGAAGGTTTCCGCGCGCGCGGAACGTTCACCGATGACGATGCGCGAAGGGTGCAGGTTGTCGTACAGCGCCTTGCCTTCGCGCAGGAATTCCGGCGAGAAAATCAGGTTCTCGCAGTTGTACTGCGCCTTCAGTTTAGCGGTGTAACCGACCGGGACGGTCGACTTGAGGATCATCACCGCCTGCGGATTGATCGCCTTGACGTCGCGAATCACCGCCTCGACCGAACGGGTGTTGAAGTAGTTGGTCTCCGGATCGTAGTCGGTCGGCGTCGCAATAATGACGAAGTCGGCACCGGCATAGGCCTCTTGTTTATCGAGCGTGGCGCGGAAATTGAGCGGCCGATTGCTTAGATAGTCTTCGACTTCGTTATCGACAATCGGCGAAACCTTGCGGTTCAGCATCTCAACCTTTTCGGCAACGATGTCGAGCGCAACCACTTCGTTGTGCTGCGCCAGCAGGATGGCGTTGGAGAGGCCAACGTAGCCGGTACCGGCGATAGCGATTTTCATGGGTTTACGCTTTAAAAGTTGGCGCGATTTCACGCGCAATGGTTTCCAGAACAGTCAAAGGATCGACGGCTTGTGTAATGGGACGGCCGATCACCAGATAATCGGCCCCTGCCTGCAAAGCCTGCACTGGCGTAAGGATGCGGGTCTGATCGCCGGATGCGCTGCCGGCCGGACGGATGCCCGGCGTGACCAGGCAGAAATCCGGGCCGATCGCCTGGCGCAATGCGGGAGCCTCCAGCGCGGAACAAACCACGCCATCCAGACCGGCCGCTCGCGTCAGCCCGGCCAGACGCAACACCTGCTGCTCGGCGTCCGCCTCGATGCCGATGGCTTTCAGCTCGTCGCCGCCCATACTGGTCAGTACCGTCACCGCAATCAACAATGGACGGGGTTGCGCACCATTCGGCAGGGTTTCCAGCGCCTCGCGCGCGGCAGACAGCATGCGTGGGCCGCCGGAAGCATGCACATTCATCATCCAGACGCCGAGTCGCGCCGCCGCTTTGCAGGCTTGTGCGACGGTATTCGGGATATCGTGGAATTTCAGGTCGAGGAAGACGTCGTAGCCCTGCCCGACCAGTTCCTGCACGAAGGCCGGCCCGGCCGCGACGAACAATTCCTTGCCGACCTTGAGCCGGCACAGTTCAGGCCGAATTTTTGCGACGAATGCGCGCGCGGCATCGGCATCGGGGTAATCGAGGGCAACGACAATTCTTCGTTCAATCATGTTCTTCCCGTTCCGGTGCAATGCTTTCCCAGCGGGCGCACGCCGGGCATTGCCAGAAATACTGGCGCGCCTTGAAGCCGCAATTGCCGCACAAATAATAGGCGCTGCGGCTGACCTGGCGATGCACCAGATCCTGCGCCAGCCGCCCTTCCACGCTCGACTCGGCCTGCTGCACGGCATTGCTGGCCTGCAGATAATCGTCCAGCGCGCGCAAGCTGGGATGCCGCTTCAGTTCCTCGGCGGCAAGTTGCCTGGCCGCATCCCAGCCGCGCGATTGAGCGACGGTCTGGAACAGGAAATGCAGCAGATCCGGACTCGGGCGCCGTTCCAGATAGGCTTTCAGCAAGGCGATGGCCGCGTCCTGTTTGCCGCAGCGGCCGTAGGCCTGGGTCAGTCGTTCGGCCACGTTCGGCAGGTAAGCCGGGTTCACTTCCTCCAGCCGGCGCCAGGCGGCAATGGCGGCATCATCTGCCCCGGCTTTGGCCTCCAGATCGCCCAGCAACATCCAGGCACGCGCGGAGCGCTTGTTTTCCTGCAGAGCACTGGCGAGATCGCTGCGCACCTGGCTGTCATCGCCCTTGAGCATCGCACTCAACGCCAACTCGCAGTAATAGTGGGCGGTATCCGCGTTCTGGGCCGGGCAACCCAGTTTTTCCAAGCGCGCGGCGGTCACGATGGCAGCGCGCCAATCTTTGGTCAGCACCTGAATTTCAAGAATGTTGCGCAACGAATCGAGCGCATGCACGCCGGATTCCAGACGCCGGAACACCGCTTCGGCACGATCCAGCAAGCCGGCCTTGAGGAAATCTTCGCCAAGCTCGTAGAGCGCCTTCATGCGCGGCTCCTGCGCCAGATCGGCGCGATCGGCCACGTTCTGATGGATGCGGATGGCACGATCCAGTTCGCCGCGGCGGCGAAACAGCGCGCCAAGCGCAAAGTGCAGTTCCAGCGTATCCGGGTCCATCTTGGCCACTTCCAGAAAGGCCTCGATCGCCTTGTCCGGCTGCTCGTTGAGCAGGTAATTGAGGCCCTTGAAATAGGAGCGCGGCACCGCGCGCGACTCTTCCATGACATGGCGGATATCGACCCGCGCCGCAATCCAGCCGAGACCGAAAAAGAGGGGAATGACCAGCAGATACCAGGCTTCGAATTCCATGTTCAGGGCGTGTGGGTTGGACGACTATCGATCTGGCGTTGCAAAGCGCGCAACTCGCGCTGATTGCGCCACAGGCGCAAGGAACAACCCAACAACCCGGTCACCAGCCCTACTGCGAACACGGCCAGCATCACCAAAGACAGCGGCGCCTGCCATTCCAGACCGAGGAAGTAGCGCAACGTCACGTTATCGCTGTTGCGGGCGGCGAAGCCGAGCAACAACAGGAACAGGACGATTTTCACCACCAACATGAGAGGCTGGGCCGTATGAATGCGTTTTTTCACCGCCCGGATTGTAGCGGCTGAGTCCCCGCCGCAACCACACACCACCCCGTGAAATTGCCCCAGGCAGCGCCTCATTTGCGTGCATCGTCCCCAAATGAGGCACGTCATGCTGCCGCATGTTGATGATTCAAGCCAACTCGCCCGCCGCCGGGGATACGCCAATGAATTCGTCATTCCCGCGAAGACGGGAATCCAGTTCCTTGATTCAACGGGGTTCGCGCCTGCACCGGAACGATGAACCCGAATACTTTGGCGCCAACCTGGCCAAGCAAAGCCGCTCATTGCACTCCCGGCACTCAAATTGCTCGTCTCGCAAAGCGCCACTCTCCCCAAACTTCAAGGATCATCCTGCATGAGCAAACTTCATTTCATCGGCGGCGAAAAAGGCGGCGTCGGCAAATCACTGGTCGCCCGCATCCTGGCGCAATACCTGATCGACCGCGAAATGCCCTTTCTTGGCTTCGATACCGACCAATCGCATGGCGCCTTGCTGCGCTTCTACAGCGATTACGCCTCCGCAGCCGCCGTAGACAAATATGAAAGCCTGGATCGCATCGTCGAAGCCGCCATCGCCGAACCGGAACGCCGCATCCTGGTCGACCTCGCAGCGCAAACACAACCGCTCCTGTTGCGCTGGATGGAAGACTCCGACCTGATCGAAATGAGCGCCGAAATGGGGATCGAATTGGCCTACTGGCACGTCATGGACGCAGGCCAGGACGCCGTAGACCTGCTCGCAAAACTGCTCGACCGCTTCGGCGACAAATTACCGCTGAGACTGCTGCTCAACGAAGTACGTGGCGACCGCTTCGACCTGCTCGAAGCCTCCGGCCAGCGCGCCCGCGCCGAAAGCTACGGCGCACGCGTGATGTCACTGCGGCATCTGCAAGACTCCGCCATGCAAAAAATCGACGGACACAGCAGCAGCTTCTGGGCAGCAATCAACCATAGCGACAGCACCCCCAACGGCCTCGGCATCCTCGAACGGCAACGCGTCAGAAACTGGCGGATGCGGGCGTATCAGGAAATGGATGCATTGGCAGTTTGATTCAAGCGGAACCGGCGAAGGCTTCGATCCTTCGCCTCTTCTCGACCGGCATCATGATTTCCTGCCGAGAGAATTCGACGCCTCCCACGCCAGCAAACGCATGCCGCAGCCATGAAACGCAGAACGTAGGATGGGCGAAGCGCAGCGCGCCCATCATTGCACCGGACCAAACTGCCAGCCGCTCGACCGAAACCGATAGACCCGCAAGGCTTTCCTCATCTGCGACCCAAGCATGAACTACCCCCCGCGCAGAGGTAGAAAGCGAAACTCACCACACCAAGCCCCCGTCAACGCAAACAGAAAGCCCCCAGCCCCAGGCTTACCCATTTCTTTGGGATGCCGCGCTTGCCATGCAAAACGATGTCCCGTTTAATCCAGTGCACATAAGAAACCTCAGTGCGTTTGGCGCAACCAAGTCGGCGAATACGATCACGAAGCTGATCCAACAACTTCACGGGAGGCGAAAGTGGCGCATCTGTCTGGCAATCTGGCATGTCGGTGTAACCTCCTGTTTTTTCATTTGAATTTATCTAGTTGTTGCCAGGACGTACACCGCGTGGCGTACACATCTCGTTGGGCGCTATGCGAATAGTTGTCGCCGCTCTAATTGCCGTAGCGCTGGCTGCGTGCTCATCCGACAGAGTTAAGCTCCAAGAGCGAGTCGCTTTTTGGCGTGGAGCTTTGGCCAATGACGTGCCAGTTGGAACCAGCGTGGAAAAGATTCGGGAGTGGGGCACAGCTCACCACATTAAATTTGATTACCTGGAGCAACAGAATTGGCTCTACGCCAATGTGGAGCGAATTCCAGAAACAGGTACTCCTTTCCCCTGCTCTGAATGGAACATCATTCTCAAGATAACCATCGACAGCGCTGGGCGTTCAGAAAGAACCGATGTGAGCACGGTAGGGTCATGTATCTAAAAGCGCCCAACCCGGCGGTCGACCCCGTTCGCTTCGCTCTCTGGACGCTGCGCGATAGAGCCGCGCAGCGCCGGTCACCTCTATGTTCGGCGCCTTAGCAGGCTGGTGAGAAACCCCCTATGAACCCCGGATTCCCAAGAGCCAGGAAATTTT
>JASJPG010000072.1:0-16114 GCA_031426815.1 Hydrogenophilaceae bacterium | reverse complement strand
TCCAAGGCGCGATTGTTCCGGACTTCGCGCCTTGGAAGGCGCTCCTACGACACCGACAACTGCGTGAAATAGGTTCATGTTTTTCCTTAACTTCCCAAGGCCGCGCGTTCGGCGGTGAATTCGGTCCACAGACCCTGGTTTTCGTTGAAGCGGTGGCGCACTTCGCTCAGCGTGTACTGGCCGCTGAACAGGTCGCCCAGGCCTGCCAGGCGCACGCCTGCGCCGACCCGCAGCGCCGGGTCGGTTTCCGCGCTGCCGCGGCCGACCACGAAGCGGCGCGCCAGGCGTTGCAAACAGGCTTCTGCGATGCGGTTCGCCTCGTCTTCGTTGGCCGGCGCGGTATGTGCCAGCGTGGCTTTCCGTTCGCCGAAAGCCTGCTGCAGGATGTCGCCGCCGCTGCGGCCGCCGTCCAGTTCCGCCGCCACTACGGCCATGTCGGCGTGGGCGGCGATGGCTTGTTTGGCGGCCACATCCCAGCCGCCAACGGCGAGCGCGCTGGCCTGCTGCGCCAGATCGGCCAGCACCGTGAAGCTGCGCAGGCGGCCGCCCCAGGTCAGCGTCGGCGGCGTGCCAGATGTGCGTTGCGGACGGGGTTTCGCAATCAGGCGGGAGTCGTCTACCCACAGCTCGACGCCTGCCGCGCGCGCCCGTTCGCGCAGAAAGGCGAGATCGGATTGATTCACCTGCGCCAGCACGCGATGCATGCCGCCGGGCACGTCGAGCTCGGCGCTGAGGCCGTGCTCCTGCGCGATCTGGCGCATCGCGTCGGCGTCGCTGACGGCTTCGAAGCTGCGGCTGCGCCGGGTCATGCGCAAGTCCTGCAGGCGGTCTTCCGCCAGCACCGCGATCTCGGGTGGGCTGCCGGGTGGAAAGCGGCCTTCCAGAGCGCCGATGTGGCCGGAAAACAGGGTGTCGCCGCGCAGTTGCACGGTGAAGGTCTTGCCGAAATCGAGCAGGGCGCGGTCGAAATAGAGGAAGCCGACGCCGCCACCGACCGGTCCCCAATTGCCGAACACCGCTTCGCAGCGATACAGCCCGGCGCTGGTTTCCTCGATCAGCAGGCTGGTCAGGCCTGCCGCGAGCACGCTCTGGCGCTGGCCGTCGACCAGGATGTCGGGGCGGGCGGATTGCAGGCGCTGGGAAGGATCGACCGGCATCAGTTCGCCTCCACGCGCAGTTCGCGTTCTTCCAGTTGCGCCAGACGCTGCGCCAGATCGACCCACTCCGCCGCCGCCGGCTGAGGCGTTTGCGCTTGCGTCGCCGGATTGGCGGCTTCCGGCGCGACTTCGAATTCGTTGATGACGATGGCCATGGGCTATTCCCCTACATGTATCTGGACTGGCGGTCTCATGGCAGCCGCCCCGCCATCATGTCGATCATCTGGCCGGTTGCCAGGCGGCGCGGGTCTTCGATGCCGTTGGCGGCGGCGATGTTCTTCCAGTCTTCGGGGCGGCCGGCGGCGGCGGCGAGGGCTTGCAGGCTGGAACCGGCCGGCGCGCCGGTGAGCGGGCGGGTGCCGGGTGCCACGCCGCCGAAGCCGGCGCCGGCGTTGCCGGACGCGTTGTAGCGGTAGGCGGCGATGCGCGGCTGGCTCAGGCTCAGTACCAGGCTGGCGCGCAGCGGTTTGCCTTCCGGCGAGAAGAATTCCAGGTTTTCTTCCATGCTTTCGACGATGCCGTTGAACTGGAAGGTGCCCCAGTTGAACGATACGGCCGGCGGCAGGTAGCGGCTCGGATCGGCGCTGTCGGGTTGCGGCGTGATGAACCAGGCGACCTGTTCGGTCAGCTTGCGCACGTCGTCGACCTTGCCGGCGCCACGTTCCGCCTCCGGCAGCATTTCCGCGTCGAGCGGCGCGGAAGCGTCGAACCACAGTGTCAGCACCAGCTTGGTGGTGCCGGCGCCGACGAACTGCACCGCCGGCGGCCGCGCCGAGTCGCCGCTGCCCTGCGGCGTCTGGATCTGGTTGGCGAAGCTGACCTTGAGGCTTTCCGGGTTGAACTGCACCGTCACGCGGCGACCGCCGGAGCGCGGCGTTTCCAGGTCGGCCTGCAGTTCTTCCAGGCGGGCTTTGGCGAGGCGGGCGGGTTCGGGCATGGTCAGTTGTCCCGTTGCAAGGTCAGCGTTTCGCACAGCATCTGCAGTTCTTCCACCGCCACCATGCCGTCCCGGGCGTTCAGCGTCGGTGCTTTCAGTTTGACCGGCAGACAGCGGCTGAGGCGGAAGCGGGCGCGTTCGCTCTGGCCGTCGGCGGCGAGCAGCACGACATTGGCGTCGGCGCGCAGGGCCGGGTCGTTCAGGCTGGCGCTGAACCAGTCCCACAGGTCGAAGTTGCCGGTCATGCCGCGCTTCAGCGTGATCTGGCCGAACGCCGCCGGGCCGGCCAGGCGGATCTGCGCGGCGTTGTTGCCGCCTTCGCGCACGGTCTTGCTTTCCTGGCTCATTTCCAGGCCGTCGCATTCGGCGAAGGCGGCGGAAACCAGCGGCGTGCCGGCGTCGTCGCGCACGATCTCGACCGCGAAATTGAACGCGGTGAATGGATGCAGCACGGTTTCCAGGGCGGCTCCGGCCATGTCAGGCCTCCGTGGCGATCAGGCGTTCGCCGCTCTGCACCAGGCGCACGCTGAGAAATCGCAGCGGTTGTGCCGGGGCGACGGCGATTTCGATGACCAGGCGGCCGGCATCGACGCTTTGCGGCGGGTTGACCGTTTCATCGACGCGCAGGCGGAACGCCTCCTGCGGACGCGCGCCGGCAAACGCGCCGCGCGCGAACAGCGTGCCGAGCCAATGCCGGAAACGGCTGTCGATGGCGCGGCGCAAGGCCGGGCCGTTCGGCTCGAACACGAATTGCGCGCCTTGCTTCAGGGCCAAGCGGCGCAGCAGGCTGAGCAGGCGGCGCACGTTGATCGGCTGCGTGTCGGCATCCTCGCTCAGGGTCAGCGCGTCGAGCACGGCGAAGCGCAGACCGTCGCGTCCAAGCGGGTTGATACCGGCTTGCAGCAGCGTTTCATTTGCCACCAAGGCGCTGTCGAGCGCGCCGATGCCGGCCAGAAACTGGTTGGCCGGCGCGATCCAGGCGCCGCGTTCCAGCGTGCGGCGGGCGATCACGCCACAGGCGGGCGCGTCCGGCGGCATGGCGGGCAGGTTGCCGGCGTCGAGCCGGCGCAGCCAGGGATGGTAGAGCGCGGCATAGGACCAGCTTGCCGCCTCGCCGATGCCGAGCGGTGGGACGTCCAGCGCGTCGCCCGTTGCGAGCTCGAAGCCGGCTGGCGCGTCGCCCTTGAGGCGGCCGATGTGAGTCACCGCCTGGCGCTGCCGGTAATGGCGCGGCAACGCCAGCACCGCCAGGCAATCGCCGCGCGCGGCGGCGAGACGGGTCAGGCCGCGCTGGATGGCAAGTAGGTCGGCATCGCGGTAATCCGCCGCTGTGTCGATCTTCCAGCCGGCGGCGGGGTCGATGCGCACGGCGAGGCCGACCGACCAGTCGCTCCAGCTGGCGCTGGCCTCGAAGCGGACCCGATAGAAATAGTCGCCGTGCTGGCGGTCGCGTAGCGTGAACTGGCTGGCCGGACCACGGTAGATTTCGGCGGCGTCGCGCCAGTTCGGGTCGCGCGCTTCCTGCAGGATGTAGACGGCGGCAACGGCACCGCCTTGCCAGTGCAGGCGCACCGCGCCGAGCGCGTCGGCAGGGTCGGCGGCCAGCGCGGGCGGCGCCAGTTTGGCCGGCAGGCAGGGCGCGAACGATCCTTCCGCGCAGACATTGGCCGGCGCCGCGACGGGTTGCGAAGCGTCCGGCAGCGGGTAATCGGCGCCGGGGACGCGCTGCCAGGGCCGATGCACGGCATCCGGTATGCACAGCAGGGTGGCTTCTTCCAGGCCGAACGCGGCATGCAGGCCGCGCAGCGCACGTGTATTGGAACCGGTGAAGCGGATGCGGTCGGCGATGTCGGCGATGTCCTGCGTGCGCGCGGTGGCCAGGGCCGGATCGAGGAACAGGTGGGCGCCGAAATGCTTGAGGCCGTCGCGGGTCAATCGGCTTTCTGCCAGCGGGATGGCGCCCTGGGCGGGGCTGGGCTGGCTGTCCAGTCCGAGCGGCAGGAAGTGGATGCCGGATTGCCGGGTTCCGCGCCAGACCAGCGTGTCGCCGGCGGCGTCGGCGAGGGCGTTCGGGTGCGCATCGCAGAAGCCGAGGCCGCGCAGCTGCGCGGTGGCCTGGCCGATCGCGGCGACGTGCAGGTCGAGCCGCAGCCGGGTCAGCCGCGCGGGCTGCTGCGGCCAGGCGGCGGGCGGCGCGCTCAGGCGGCGCAGGCCGCGCCCGACGATGCGGAATCCCGCGCCGGCCGCGGGCGCGCAGTCGGTCACCAGCAGCCAGTATTCGCTGCTACCAAGATAGAGCTTCAGGGTTTCGCCTGGTCGCGGCGCCATGTCGGCGGGCAGGTCGGCTTCCAGCACCGGCAAGGCATCGCGCCAGTCATCGCTGACGCGCACCGGGAAGCGGTGCCGGTAACCGGCCCGGTACAGCCGGCCCTGGCCGCTGCGCGCGCGGCTGGGCAGGGTCGGTTGGCGGAACCAGCGCAGTGCGTCCCAGGCAATCGCCGCGCCGGAGGTCCAGGGCAGGTAGGCGATGCGGCCGTCGTCCCATTCCGCTTGCAGCAGGTCGCCGTCGAGCAGGGCGGTATTGGCGCGCAAATCCAGGCTGAGGCGGCCATCGGCGAGGTTGGTCGCGCGCAGCATGAGCGGGGTGAGTTCGAGGCTGGCGGCGATGCCGAGAGCGTCCGACCAGCTGCCGGGCGTGGCGGCGGTGAGCAGGGCCGGCAGCAGGCGGCCGCCGAATACCGGACGGCACAGGCCGGGCACCGGGAAACGATTGCTGCGCGCCTGTTCGGCGACGCGGATCACCCAGGCGCGGCGGCCGCCGTTGGCGAAGAAGGTGCGCACCGCCGGGCCGAGGTGGGCATGCAGCATTTCGCCGTTTTCCGCATCGCGGACCAGCGCCAGATCGTCGCCGAAAACGTGGCCGTATTGCTCGGCGCAGTCCACTGCGACCGGCGTATGCAGCGGCCCGCGCGCGGCGAAGCCGACGAAGCAGGCGATATCCATGCGCGGCAACGCCTCCGCCAGATCGTTGGCGGGCGTGGTGAAGGCGATGCCGGGCAGGCGGGCGGTCATGGTTTGCGGCTGGCCTATTCCATTTCCAGCCGTTCGTAGGCCAGCACCAGTTCTTCCATGGCTACGTCGGTGCCCTTGGCGTTCATCGGGCCGGAGGTGTGTTTGATGATGCGGGCGCGCATCAGCTTCCAGGTTTGCACCACGGCGCTGTGGTCCTCGTTTTGCAGATGCACGGTGACGTTGCGCAGCGCGTTCTGGTCGCCGTTGCGGATCTGGTTGAGCCATTGATACAGCTTGAGCGAGCCGATCACGCCGCGTTTCAGGGTCACGTCGGTGGCCTTGTTGAGGCCGGTGATCTTGCGCACGCTGTTCTCGCGCTCGTTGCCGTTGCGGTATTCCGCCACCGTCACTTCCATGCCGATGCCGGAGATTTCCTGGAACCCGGCATCCGGGCCTTCGGTATTGCCGTCGCCCAGATCGACCAGGAAGTTGAACTGGACGTAGGGTCGTTCGCGCAGGACTGCCATGTTTTTCTCCTAATCAAAGCTTGGCGTCGGCGGTCCACTGGCCGATGCGGAAGATGACGAATTCGGCCGGCTTCAGCGGCGCGACGCCGATCAGGCAGACCAGGCGGCCGTTGTCCAGGTCGTTCTGGCTCATCGTGGAGCGGTCGCATTTGACGAAGTAGGCCTTCTCCGGTTTTTCGCCGAGCAGCGCGCCCATCTGCCATTCGTTGAGCAGGAAATCTTCGATGGCGCGGCGCACGTTGGCCCACAGGCGTTCACCGTTGGGCTCGAACACCGCCCATTGCGTGCTCTTGTCGATGGAGCGTTCCAGATAGGCGAAGTAGCGGCGCACGTTGATGTACTTCCATTCCGGGTCGGAACTCATCGTGCGCGCGCCCCACAGCCGCATGCCGCGTCCCTCGAAGTAGCGGAAGCAGTTGATGCCTTCCGGGTTGAGCACTTCCTGCTGGCCGCGGTTGAGCATCAGCTCGAAGCCGAGGGCGCCGTTCACCACTTCGTTGGCGGGCGCTTTCCAGACGCCGCGGTCGACGTCGTTGCGGGCGTAGATGCCGGCGACGTAGCCGCTGGGCGGCAGCAGGATTTCCTTGCGCGTGATCGGGTCGAGCACCTTCACCCACGGGTAGTAGAACGCCATGTGTTTCGAGTCGAAGCCGGCGCGGAACTGGCGCACTTCGCCGATGCTCTGGCTCTTGCGGCTGTCGACGATGGCGACGCGGTAGCGCATGCGTTCGACGTGGCTTTGCAGATGCAGGATGCCGGCCTTGGCGCCGGTCAGGTCGAGCCCGGCCAGGCCCGGCGCGGCGACGATGGAGATGTCCTCGATGTCCTCGAACGCCTTCAGGCCGGTTTTCACGTCGTTGGCCGAGACGGCGCCTTCGTACAGGCTGGCGTCCGGCTGCGTGCCGTCGCTGCCGCCGGACAGCACGAGGCTGCCGTCGTGCAACGTGACGTCGCCGACCGCGTCGATGACCAGCGGCAGCGTGCGCGCCTGGGCGTCGCTGGCCGGCGTCGCCGAGAAGTAGTCGCTCAGCGCCGCGCTGCTGGCTGCCAGGCCGTCCCAGACGCCGCTCGGCGCGCGCGCGCCGTCACGCGTGAAGCTGACCGAAAGCGCGCCGGCGCGCGCGATCTGGGTGACCGCGGCGGACAGCGGAATGGCTGCGCCGGCGCCGCGAATCGCGACGAAGGTTTTCGGGGCACCCGCCGTCACCCGCCGCCATACGGTGTTCTGCGCGGCATCGCGCTCGCCGTTGACCTGCACGATGTCGCCGTCCTCGACGCCGGCCGGCAGGACGCCGGGCGTGGCGAGCAGGTTGGGGCCGGGCCGCGCGGCGAAGGCGACGACACCGTTGCCGGCGGCGCCAGCGTAGCGGGCGTAGACCTTGGCCTGGGTGTAGTCGGCGAGCCAGGTGCTGCCGGCGCCCGGCGCGGCGGCGAGGGTGAGGCTGATGGCGCCGCTGGCGTAGTCGATGCTGCTGGCCGGGAAGCCGGTGAATTTGCCGGCGCCGTCGTCGACGATGACGCCGGCATGGACGTATTGATAGGCGGCCAGGAGGGCGCTGACGTTGTCGGGAATGGCGCCGCCGGCATCCAGATGCAACTGGCCGCTGGCGCGATTCAGCGTGGTGCCGGCCGGCGCGCCGTCGCCGCTGGCGACCGTGCCGGCGATGGTCTGCGTCATCGCGGCGCCGCCACTGGTCCAGCTGATGACCAGGTCGGCGGCGTTGGGCAGATGGGCGAGGGTGAAATCGAAGCTCGCGGCGACGCCGTCGCCGCTGCCGAGCGTTTCGCCGTCGACCAGGTTTTCGCGATTGCGCAGTTGTACCGAGCCGGGCAGTACGGGGGCGTTGTCCAGCGTGCCGGTCAGCGTCGCCGTGCCGGTGCCGACCAGGGCGCTTTCGCCGGTGAAGGGCGGGTTGCCGGCCTTGCTGGCGGTGGCATCGAGCACGCGCACGACATACAGGCGGCGGCCGCCGTTGTCGAAGAACGCGCGGGTGGCGTGCCACAGGTAGTTGTCGCGCTTGCCGCTGTCGCCGCTGAACTGGAGTTGCTCGCCGTCGCCGTACACCCGCTCGAAGTCGGCCAGGCTGGTGAGGATGTCCGGCACCATGTCGCTGGGGCCGAAACGCGCCGGGCCGATGAAGCCGGTGGTCGTCGTGGATACGCCCTCGATGGATTTCGACCTGAAGCTGGTCTCTTCCACGTAGACGCCTGGGGCGAGGTATTCGGGCATGGCGGTTTCCTCCTAAGGGGTGATGTGCAGCAACGAGCAAGCGGGATAGGCGGCGCGCAATTCCTGGCCGGCGCGCAGGGTGAGGGCGAGTTCGGCCAGCGTGGCGAGGGGCTCCGCGACTTCGACGAAACGCGCAGCGGGTTGCGCCAGGGCCTGGCACAACTCGGGCGGCCGCGCCGGGTCGAGTCCGGGCTGGTACTGGACGTGCAGGGTGAGCGGCCAGGTGGTCGCGGCCAGGGGCTGGTTGGACAGCGCCGGTTCGGGATAGGGAAAGGCCAGCAGCAGGCGGCCGCGGCCGTCGGCCATGCCGAGGCAGAGGCGGGCGCCGAGGTGGCGTACTTCCGCCACGGCCCAGGCGGCGGGCAGCCCGCTGGCGAGGTCGAACAGGTCGGCGCGCAGCGATGCCAGGCCGGGCACGCTACGCGTCGGCGCGGACAGCAGCGGGATGTCGTCGCGGCAGGCCGCATGCGCCAGGCCTCGTTCGGGCAGGGCGAGACGCAAGCGGGTCGGCAGGAAACGGCCCAGGCGGTCTTCCACCTCGATCTCGAATTCGGGATGCGGCTGCGGTTCCGCGCCGCCGTGGCTCCAGTCGCGCAGTCCGGGCAGGTCGTGTGCGACGAAGATGCCGCTCGGGTTGGGCTGGGCGAGCACGCCGCGTTGCGGCCGGTTTTTCGGGGCCACGCGCACGACCAGGCCGTCGCCGACGCGGCGGCCGCTGGCGGCGTCGCGGAATTCCAGGCCGAGCGGCACCAGGCGCGTGATGCGTTCGAGCGGGACGCCGTTCATGCCGGTCCCCGGGTGATGTCGAATTGGCGCTGGCGTACCCGCTCGCCGTCGGGCATCGCCCGTTCGGAATCCAGATGCAGCATGCGCACCAGATAGGTCATCGAGGGGGTGACCTTCGGCTTGAGCTTGTCCCATAGCGCGAACCACTGATCCAGCGGCAGCGGGTCGCAGATCAGTTCGACGCTTTCCTCCGGCTGGAACACGGCTTCCGGCATGAACTGGTTGATTTCGTTGCCGGCCAGGATCGGCATGTCTTCCAGCTGGCGCATGGCCCAGCCGAGCAGGCGTTGCTGTTTGTCGGCATCCGTCGCCCAGGCGCTGAGCAGGTAGTGCAGGTCGATCGGCAGGCTGGGCCGGAAACGGTTGCCATCGCGCGCGGTGCGCGGCGGCAGGTTGCGCAGGCTGGTGTTGACGCCGACCCGGTAGAGCAGCAGCGAGACGCCCTCCGCCATGCCGGTGGCGAAGTCGCTAGGCTGCAGCAGCTTGACCTGCGCGGTGGGATACGCGTCCTTCGGCAGGGCGCGATCGAGCAGGCCTTGCAGGGCAAGACTGACGGCGGCAATTGCCTGATGGGTGGCCAAACTTCCTCCTTAACGTGAAAAAAGCACATGTCGGTCGGCGTTGATCCGCCGGTGCACCAGACCCTGCGCCTCCAGGCGAGTCAGGGCGGCAAGCACGGTGCGCAGGTCGACGCACCATTCCGCCGGCAACCACCAGCGGGCAATGCCCTCGACGGTGTCGGCCGCGTCCGGATGGCTGTGCAGGTAGCGCAGGATGCCTTCGACGACTTCCGTAAGGTGTTCATCCTGAGCTTGCATGTCGTCCCTCCTCGACGCGACCCGAGTACATAGGCAACGAGCATGCCAAGCCCGCGCAAGGCATGTGTTCGTGTCGATTCAGCGGCTTAGCGGCCGGGGGAGGGGAGCGGGTGGGGCAGGACAGACCCAGTCTGTCGAGGGTTTGGCGGTGGGCGGGTCGGCGTGGACCCAGTAGGTCGGCAATCCTTTGCCGACAAAACGACCTCCGCGTTTCGGCAAAGGATTGCCAACCTACGACCTCAGGCGCTACGGAAACAGCCTGGTTCGATGCAGTATTTCTTCAGCAGTTTGCCCAGGGCGCGGCGTTCCTTGCCGGCCAGGCGGGCGGCCTGCGAGACGTTGCCGGCGCTTTCCCGCATCAGGCGGATCAGATGGTTGCGCTCGAAGGCTTCCAGCGTGAGTTGTTTGGCTTCGTTGAAATTGAGTGTGTTGGTCTGCAGCCGGCGACGGTCCCGTTTCGTTCTCCGCTCCGATTCGGGCACTACCTGGCGGATCAGGATGTTGGGACCGTCGCACATCAGGAATTCGCGCTGGATGCGGTTCTGCAATTCCCGCACATTGCCCGGCCAGGGCTGGCCGAGCAACCAGGGCAGGGTGTCCGGATGCAGGTCCAGGCGGGTCATGTTGTAGCGGCAGGCGGCTTCGGCGATGAAATGCCGCGCCAGCAGGATGGCGTCGTCGCCGCGCGCGCGTAGCGGCGGCACCACCAGTTCCATGACGTTGAGGCGGTAGTGCAGGTCGGCGCGGAATTTGTCCTGCTCGACCAGCGCCTGCAGGTCGACGTTGCTGGCCGCCAGGATGCGCACGTCGGCGGATTCGAGCCGGCTGCCGCCGAGCGGGCGGTAGCTGCCGTCCTGCAGGAAACGCAGCAGGCTGACCTGGGCTTTCGGCGACAGCGCATCGACTTCATCCAGGAACAGGGTGCCGCCTTCGGCCTGGGCGATCAGCCCGGTCTGGCTGTCGCGCGCGTCGGTGTAGGCGCCGCGGCTGTGGCCGAACAGTTCGTTCTCGATCAGATGGTCGGGCAGGGCGCCGCAATTGACCGGGATGAACGGCTTGTCGCTGCGCTTGCCCTGGTAGTGCACGGCGCGGGCAGCCAGTTCCTTGCCGCTGCCGGTCTCGCCGGTGATGAGTACGGTGGCGTCGTAGCCGGCGATCTTGCCGATCGCTGTCAGCATGTCCTGAAACGCCCCGGATTCGCCGATCAATCCATTTGCTTGCGACTGTCTCGCCATTTCAGTTCCCTCCTGAATCGGGCATGCATGGCCCGAACGTTTTGTCCGCGTACCGTACCAAATTCCGTGGCCAGCGGCCACCAGTGCAGTGTTACAGCTGCATGGGTTTACTGTAAGTGTATTCGGCGAATGGTCGCGCGCCAGTCGCCAGCGGACATTCTTTCTTGCCGGCATCGAACGATCGTTCTACGATAGCCGCCATGCCTACCGATCTCGATTACCTCACCCGACTGCAGGACTATTACGTCACGCACGGCGCCTTGCCGTCCTACGCGCGCATCGGCGAACTGGTCGGCCTGCGCTCCAAGTCATCGGTGTCGGCGCTGATCGACCGGCTTGCCGAGGCCGGGCTGATCCAGCGCACGCCGGATCGGCGCCTCGCGCCCGGCGGCGATTTCTTTGCGCGCCCGGTGGTCGATTCGGTGCGCGCCGGTCTGCCGCAGGCCGCCAACGACCAGGGCCAGAGCAGCATCGCCATCGATGCCTATCTGGTGCCGAAGCCCAGCCGCACGGTGCTGCTCAGCGTCAAAGGCGATTCCATGGTCGATGCCGGGCTGATGGAGGGCGATCATCTGGTGGTCGACCGGGGCGCGCCGGCGCGCGTCGGCGACATCGTCGTCGCCATCGTCGACAACCAGTTCACCGTCAAATACCTGGCCCAGGATGGCCGCGGTTTCTACCTCAAGCCCGGCAACCTCGCCTACCCGGCGATCCGGCCGGAAGGGCAGCTGGAAATCTACGGCGTGGTCAGCGGCAGCTTTCGGCGCTATTGATGCATCCCGATTTCATCCATCCCGCCCGGTCGCCGGGGCGGCTTCCGCTTCCCCTCTTCGCCAGCCGCATCCCGGCCGGCTTCCCGTCGCCGGCGGACGACTATGTCGAGTCCCGCCTGGATCTGAACGAACTGCTGGTCCAGCGCCGGGAAGCGACCTACTTCCTGCGCGTCAAGGGCGACTCGATGCTGGGCGCCGGCATCCATCCGGGCGACCTGATCGTGGTGGATCGCTCCATCGAGGCGCAGGACGGCAACGTCGTGGTGGCCGAGGTCGACGGTGGGCTGACCGTCAAACGGCTGCGTCTGGGCGTCGGCAATCCGGAACTGCATCCGGACAATCCGGCCTATCCGGTGATCCGTTTTCAGGAAGGCCAGGAACTGCGCATCTGGGGCGTGGTGACCAGTTCCGTGCATACGGTGCGTTGAGGTCGCTCAGGCCATGTTCGCGCTGATCGACGGCAACAATTTCTACGTCTCCTGTGAGCGGGTGTTCAACCCGGCGTTGGCGCAGACGCCGATGGTGGTGCTGTCCAACAACGACGGCTGCGTGGTGGCGCGCAGCAACGAGGTGAAAGCGCTTGGCGTGAAGATGGGCGTGCCCTGGTTCCAGATCCGTGAACTGGCCGAGAAGCACGGCATCCGCGCCTTTTCCAGCAACTACAGCCTGTATGCCGACATGAGCAGCCGCATGATGAGCGTGCTCGCCGCCTATTCGCCGGATCAGGAAATGTATTCCATCGACGAATGTTTCCTCGGCCTGGCCGGTTTCGAACGCTACGACCTCGCCGCCTATGGCCAGCGCATGCGCGCGCAGGTGCGGCAGTGGATCGGCATTCCGGTCTGCGTCGGCATCGCCGAAACCAAGACGCTGGCCAAGCTGGCCAACCACTGCGCCAAGAAGAATCTGGCCGGCGAGGACGGCGTCTGCGACCTGACCCGACTCGATACCGCGCAACGCGGCCGCATCTTCGCCGGGGTGCCGGTGAACGAGGTCTGGGGCGTCGGTCGGCGTCTGAGCGAGCAACTCGGCCGGCGCGGCATTCGAACGGTGGAGGATTTGCGCCAGGCCGACGCAGAAACCTTGCGCCAGGCCTTCTCGGTGGTGCTGGAACGCACCGTGCGCGAACTCAACGGCGTCTCCTGCCTGAGCCTGGAAGCGGTGGCGCCGAACAAGCAGCAGATCATCTCGTCGCGTTCGTTCGGCGCCTACGTCCACGACCTGGCCGCTCTGGCGGAGGCGGTGGCCACCTATACCGCGCGGGCGGCCGAGAAGCTGCGCCGGCAAGGCTCGCAGGCCGGCATGCTGCAGGTCTACATCCGCACCAATCCGTTCAAGGACAACGCGCAGTACCAGCCGAGCATCACGGTGCCGCTGCCCGAGGCGAGCGACGACACGACGCGCCTGATCCGCGCCGCGCAGTGGGGCCTGCGCAAGATCTACAAGCCCGGCTACGCCTATCAGAAAGCCGGCATCGCCCTGCTCGACCTGCGTCCGCGCGCGCAGGCGCAGATCAGCCTGTTCGCGCCGGCGCCGGGGCGCGGCGAATTGATGCGGGTGATGGACCGGATCAACGCCGTTTACGGCAGCGGCACCCTGCATTCGGCGGCCGAGGGCGTGCGGCAGCATTGGCGGATGAAGCGGGGACGCATGTCGCCGGCCTATACGACGCAGTGGAATCAATTGCCGGAGGTGCGCTGAATTGCCTGCCGCGTTCCTCGCCGATGCCCTGGTGGTGATTCATCTGCTCTTCGTCGCGTTCGTCGTGGCGGGCGGATTTCTGCTCGTGCGCTGGCCGCAACTGGTCTGGCTGCACTTGCCGGCGGCGGCGTGGGGCGCCTACATCGAATTTTCCGGCGGCATCTGTCCGCTGACGCCGCTGGAAAATCATCTGCGCGGACTCGGCGGTGACGCGACCTACGCCGGCGGCTTCGTCGAACACTATCTGTTGCCGCTGCTGTATCCGGAAAACCTGACTTTGCCGATCCAGCAGGTGCTCGGCGCCCTGGTCGTGATCGTCAACCTGGTCGCTTATACGCTGGCCTGGCGGGCACACAAACGCAAACGCAGGCGCAAGCGGTGATAGTGAAGCGGCCCATGCCGATCAAGGGCGTTTTTGTTTCGCGGCCTGCGCCAACATGTCGAGGTACAGCGCTTCGACGTGCTCGCGTGCCCACGGCGTACGCCGGAGGAATTTCAGGCTGGAGCCGATGCTGGGATCCTGCGTGAAGCAGCGGATCGCGATTTTTCGCCCCAACGCCGGCCAGCCGTAGCGGGCCACCAGTTCGTTCAACAGCTGTTCCAGCGTGACGCCGTGGAGCGGATTGTTTGGCTGGGTATCTTTCATGGTCGGCTCTGCTGTGACGGTTGCATGCGTGAGAGCGTGGAAATATCGAACACTTCGCGGCGAATGAACAGCCATCCCTCGCATCCCGGACGATATTTACTTCGGTAAACTGCCCGCCTTTATCTACGGAAACCATCCAATGCGCGTCCTTCGAATTCTCTTCGCAATCGCCGCCGTCGGCGCCAGCAGCCAGATCCTGGCCGCCAATACGGAAACATTGCCATCCGGCGTGACGGTGGCGCATGCCAGGCAAGGGCAGGGCGCTTTCCCCCGCGCGGACAGCAGCGTGCGCGTGCATTACCGCGGCACGCTGGCGAACGGCAGCGAGTTCGACAGCTCGTACAAACGCAATGCGCCGATCAGCTTCCCGTTGCGGGGCGTCATTCCGTGCTGGACGCAGGGCGTGCAGAAAATGAAAGTGGGCGGCAAGGCCACGCTGACCTGTCCGGCCGCGACCGGGTACGGCGCCCGCGGCGTCCCCGGGGTGATTCCACCCAACACCGTGCTGACCTTCGAGGTGGAACTGCTCGCCATCGAACGTTGAGTCGCGCCGCACTCAGCACACCGCTTCCTTAACCCAGAAAATCGCGACCAGCCACGCTGGCCGAGATTCCGCTCAATCAGAACCGCGCCCGCCCATGTCCGATGCAGCCCCGAAACCCAACCAACGCAGTGCGTTGCTCGCCCGCTTGTACGCGGAATTTCCCGTCTTTCGCGACTATCGTCCCCTCGCCATCGGCATCCACAAGAGCCTGATGGAGCGGATCCCTGAGCTCGACAAAGGGCAGATGCGCACCGCCCTGCATGCCCACACGGCGATGACGCGTTACCTCAAGGTCATCGTGGCGGGGGCGTCGCGTTTCGATCTCGACGGCAACGTTTCCGGCGAAGTGACGGCCGAGCAGCAAGCGCTGGCGGTGGCCACCTTGCGCGAGCGCTTCAAGAAAGGGGCGGAACGCCGCAAAGCGGAACTGGAGGCTCAGCAGCGCGAGGAAAAAGCCCGGGAGGAAGCCCGCCAGCGGCAGGAAAAACTGGAGAAACTGGCGCAGAAATTCAACCCGCGCTGAAATAACACCGCCGGAGCGGCGGCATTACCGGGGTGATTGTTCGTCGCTGACATACGGTTCGTGCAAGACCACCGGCTTCGCCGTGCTCTTGCGCATGCGGATGTTGAGCATCTCGACACCGACGGAAAAGGCCATGGCGAAGTAGATGTAGCCCTTCGGCACATGGTGGCCGAAACCGTCGGCGATCAGCACGACGCCGACGACGACGAGAAACGACAGCGCCAGCATCTTGATCGTGGGGTGGTCCGACACGAAGCGGCCGATGGAGGCGGCGAACAGCATCATCAGGCCGACCGAGGCGACCACGGCGGCGATCATCACGCCCACCTCGCTGACCATGCCGACGGCGGTGATGATGGAATCGAGCGAGAAGACCAGATCGATCACGATGATCTGCGCAATGACGCCGGCGAAACTTGACGCCACCTTGCGCGATGCTTCCCCTTCCTCGCCTTCGAGCAGTTGATGCACCTCGCCGGTGCTCTTCCAGATCAGGAACAAGCCGCCGGAAATCAGGATGATGTCGCGCCCGGAAATACCGTGGTCGAGCACGGTGAGCACCGGCTCGGTCAGGCCGACGATCCACGACAACACCAACAGCAGGCCGATGCGCATGAACATGGCGAGGAACAGGCCGAGCCGACGCGCGACTTCCTGCCGCTCGCGCGGCAGTTTGTCGACGATGATGGAAATGAAAATGATGTTGTCGATGCCGAGGACGAGTTCCAGGGCGGTCAACGTGAAGAAGGCAATCCAGATTTCGGGGGTGAGCAGGAGTTCGAGCATGGTCTGAAAATGAGTGAAGAAACGCCGCAGTTGCGGTCGGCAGCCGGCATTATGCCCGCCTGTTGCGACTCTCGCCGGCCGACCGGTGTTCCGGATGGCCGAAAGGTGCGCTCATGATCTGCGGATCGCTGCCGATAATCTTGCTGTCAACAAACAAGAAGGACTCTCGTGGCGCTTCACGACATGGCCGCTGCAGCGATATCGATGCAGCAATCGCTGCTTGCCACCCATGTGCAGATGGCCGTGCTCAAGAAAAGTATGGAAATCGAGGCGCAAGGGGTGCAGAAACTGCTCGAAGGTGTTGCCGCGGCCAATCCGCCTCACCTCGGCAATTTGGTAGATACCTCCGCCTGATCTGCAGGCGAAAAAAGAGGGAGCCGCAATGTTATTTGGGGTAAAAAAAGCATAACATTTTAATTATAGAAGGCCCATCCTACGC
>JASJPG010000071.1:0-11831 GCA_031426815.1 Hydrogenophilaceae bacterium | reverse complement strand
GGCGTGTTGTTCGGATCGCCCAACGCTTCCAGCCACAAACGCGTCGTTTCCGGATTGGCCGCCTTGGCGAACAGTTCCTGGGTCTTCGGGTCGAGCGGCGCATTCAGCCATTTCGCCCAGGTGGACGGACTCAGCGCGGTGCCGAGCACATTCCAGGCGCGACCGTCGATCGGCAGCATGACCCAGCGCATCAAGCGGCCGGGATCGAACAGAATGCTGTTGACGGCGGTGAAGTACTCGGGTTGCGCAGCGGCTTGCGCCCATTGCGTGTAGATCTCGGGATTGCTCCATTCCAAGTAGTTCCTCGGCGTGCCGGGGTCGAGGATGCTGGACAAGGTGCGCACATAGGACTGCGGGTCGAGGCTGCGGTTGGCGAATTCGAGATAGATCGCCGGATCGGTGAACGCGTCCAGCCATTTCAGGAAATTGCGTGGCGCTTTGAACGCCCAGCCGTTGGTGGTGAAGTCGGTACAGCGATCGGCGAAACGGGCGGTGGACGACGCGGCGGCGGCATCGGGGCCAACGGCCTGCGCCAGGCTCGCACCAAGCAGGCCGACAACAAGTAATGGGATTCTCACAATGGGTCGCGGAAGTGGAGGGTGTCGCGGCAGACTACACCAACAGCTAGAAGTTGCATCCGGGTTTATTCCTACGGCGAGGTGAGGTTACAGCCGACGCGGCTTGGTGAAATAATGGCCGCGTACAGTCGCGCCCTGAGTATGCAGAACCCGGCCCCGACCGGTTCGTTTCCACACCTCTTCAGCCCGTCGCCCCATGAAGATGGTGCGCCCGGTGCGGTGCCGCTGCATTTCGGCGAGGTCGAAATACAGGATGGAGGGCGCTGGCGGCGGCGCCGACAGGCGCGGCGCGTTCCTTCGGAGGTAACACCAATGGAGTAGTGCGATACCTTCGACCGTTTAGTCGTTAGCATGACGCCCGCCCGCTTTCCCGCGCGCAAAAATTCCCAGGCCTCCGCTCAATCCAACTCGAATAAGAACATGAATTTCCTGCTGCGCTTCTCGATTCGTTCCCGCCTTTTCTTCATTCTGTTGATTTCCATGCTCAGCGTCGGCTGCGTCGCGGCGCTCGCCCTGCACGACCTGAAGCAGAACCTGCTGGCCGACCGGGAGTTGAAGACCCGCCATCTGGTCGAGGTCGTACATGGCGTCCTCGCCCATTATCACGACCAGGCCAGCCGCGGGCTGCTCACCGAAGCGGCCGCCCAGGCGCAGGCCATCGCGCAACTGCGCGGGCTGCGCTACGAGCGCAACGAGTATTTCTGGATCAACGACATGCAGCCGCGCATGGTCATGCACCCGTTCAAACCCGAACTGGAAGGGAAGGATCTGTCCAACCTGGCCGATCCCGGCGGCAACAAGCTGTTCCTGACCTTCGTCGAGACGGTGAAGGCCCGCCAGGCCGGCTTCGTGCATTACCTCTGGCCCAAGCCCGGCGCCGCCGCGCCGGTGGCCAAGCTGTCCTACGTCAAGGGCTTCGCGCCGTGGGGCTGGATCGTCGGCTCCGGCATCTACATCGACGACGTGGACGCGGTGTTCCGGCACCAGGCCACGGTCAACGCCCTGTTCGCGGCGGCGGTGCTGGCGCTGCTGGCCGGCAGCCTGATGCTGATCGGCCGCAGCATTACCGGACCGGTCGGCAACCTGCGCGGCGTCATGCACCGCATGCAGACTGACCACGACCTGACCGTCCAGGCCGAGGTGCGCGGACGCGACGAAATCAGCCAGATGGCGGCCACGTTCAACGCCCTGCTCGCCAGCTTCCGCGAGATCGTGCTGGAAATCGCCGGCAACACCGCCGCCGTGGCGAGCACCGCGCGCGCGTTGACGCAGGCCGCGCAGAAGGTGTCGCGTTCGTCCATGAGCCAGAGCGAGGCCGCCACTGCCACCGCGGCGGCGGTGGAGGAAGTCAGCGGCAGCGTGGCCTCGGTGGCCGAGCAGGCGGTGGCGGTGTTGCGCCACTCGCACGACAGCCTGGAACGCGCCCACAACGGCAACGTGAGCCTGGCCGAACTGGCCGGCGTGATCATGCACGCCGAGGAAACCGTGCAGGAAACCAGCGGCGCCATCGCCGCCTTTCTCGACAACACGCGCGAGATTTCCAAGCTGACCCAGCAGGTGCGCGACATCGCCGAACAGACCAATCTGCTCGCCCTCAACGCCGCCATCGAAGCCGCCCGCGCCGGCGAGGCGGGACGGGGTTTCGCGGTGGTCGCGGACGAAGTGCGCAAGCTGGCCGAGAAGTCCGCCAACGCCGCGAGAGAGATCGACAAGGTCACCGCCGCGGTCGAGCAGCACTCGCATGGCGTCGAAGCGGCGATGGAAGACGGCACCCAGTCCCTGCAGGCGAGCGAAGTCTATCTGGAAGGGTTGGCCGAGGTGCTGGCCGAGGCGACCCAGTCGGTCACGCTGACCGAACAGGGCGTGAACAACATCACTCACTCGGTTCAGGAACAGCAGGCCGCCGCCGACAACATCTCGCGCAGCGTCGAGCACGTCGCCCAGATGGTCGAGGACAACCACCAGACCGCGGAGCAGGTTTTCAACGCCTGCCGCGACCTGGAACAGATCGCCGGCCAGTTGCAGGCCAAGGTGGCGCGCTTCCGGGCGTAACAAACCGCCTACGCCGAAAGGCCGGTTGCCGTTGCGGCAACCGGCCGCGCGGGCTTACTTCAGCTTCTTGATCCCCATCACCCCCAGCACATACTTTTCATACAACGGTTCGGTGGTGCCCTTCTTCATCTTGCGCAGGAAGTATTTCTCGAACGCGACCTTGGCCAGGTGCACCCACTTGCCTTCCTTGAACCAGTTGACGTTGCGCGGCGGAATCTGCGGCAGCGCGACGAAGGCGGCGCCGGTGTCGCCGAAGTCGGCCAGGCAGATTGCGTTCCAGGTCGCTTTTTCGTCGGGCTCCTGGCCATCCATCACGGCGCGGATGTTGTGCGCGGTGGCGGTGACCATGGACTCGATCATGTAGCCGGTCTTCGGCGTACCGGTGGGCACCGGCGTGGCTTCCACCGGCGGAATCGCGACGCAGACGCCGACCGCGTAGATGTTGTTGTACTTGGGGTTGCGCTGGAACGCGTCGATAGTGATGAAGCCGCGCGGGTTGGTCAGACCCTCGATGCCGAATACCGCGTCGATGCCCTTGAACGCCGGCAGCATCATCGAATACTTGAACGGCAGTTCATGTTCCTTCTTCACCGTGCCGTCGTCGTTGTGTTCGGCGACGAACATCTTGCCGGCTTCGACCTTGGTCACCTTGGCGTTGCAGATCCATTTCACATGGCGATCACGCATGGCCGATTCCATCAGGCCTTTCGAGTCGCCGACGCCGCCCAGGCCGAGATGGCCGATATACGGCTCGGCGGTAACGAAGGTCATCGGCACCTTGTCGCGAATCTTGCGACGCTTCAGGTCGGTATCCATGATGAAGGCGAACTCGTAGGCCGGGCCGTAGCAGGATGCGCCCTGCACTGCGCCGACCACGATGGGACCCGGATCCTTGACGAAGTCATCCCAGGCCTTGCCGGATTCGACCGCGTGTTCGACGTGGCAGATCGAGCTGGTATGGCCTTTCGGGCCGAGACCTTCGACCTCGTCGAATGCCAGCTTGGGACCGGTGGCGATGATCAGGAAGTCGTATTCCAGTTCGCGCCCGTCGCTCAATTCCAGCACGTTACGTTCCGGATGCACGCGCTTGGCGCCGACCGGGATGAACTCGATGTTCTTCCGCTCCAGCAGCGGTGCAATGTCCAGCGAGATGTCATCGCGCGTGCGCCAGTTGACGGCGACCCACGGGTTGGACGGCGTGAAATGGAAATAAGGCGCGTTGGAAACGACGGTGATCCGGTCTTCCGCATGGGCCTTTTCGCGCATTTCATAGGCCATGGGCATGCCGCCGATACCGGCGCCGAGAATAACGATACGTGCCATTAATTAATGCTCCTGTTGATCATGATTTTTGTAGGTTGGGCAAAACCGTCCAACATGGCGGAAGTTTGTCGGGCACGTCGAAGGCTTTGCCCAACGGAGTCCCTGACTTACCAGACGAACACGCGGGCCATCGCATCCAGCCCCTCTTCGACGATCTGCTGCAGATCTTCCGGGCAGTCCTCACGCTCCAGCGCGAAGGTGGTGTAGGCGGACAAACTTTTCAGCGCGCAGGCGATCTTCGCCACCTCGTTGGCCACTTCCGGGCTCATCGCCACATCCGGCTGCAGGTTCCAGTTCTTCTTTTCGACAGTCATGTCTCCATCCTTGCAATATGAGGGGAACCATGTATTGCAAGGGTTGTGCCAAGCGCTGACCAACGGTTTGCATGGCCGCACGCGGCGATCACAAGAAATGTCATGACGACAATGACATGACACATTTACGATGTGTCATGTCACTCGCAAGGAAAACCATGCTGCTCGCCGACCTGAACGCCTTGATCGAAACCCACGAACGCCCGTTTGTCGTGATCGATGCCGCTTACCGCATCGTCGCCGCCAACAGCAGCTATTGCCGGCAATACGAAATGACGCTGGAAGAGGTCGTGCAGCGGCGCTGCCACGAGATATCGCATCACTCGCCCCAGCCTTGCCACGAAAACGGCGAGTTGTGTCCGCATCTCGCGCTGTTCGCCAGCGGTCAGGCCAGCGAGGTGCTGCACACGCATTACGACGGCAGCGGCCACACCTGCCGCGCCCGCATCAAGGGCTACCCGATCCGCGGCGCCGACGGTCAGTTGTATCTGGGCGAAGTGGTTTATCCGCTGGAAGCCGAGTTTCCGTTGGGTTGCGAGGACATGCGCATGGTCGGCCATTCGCCCGCCTTCCTGAGTTGCATCGACAGCCTGGCGCGCGCTGCCGAAGCGGAAGCCTCGGTGCTGCTGTACGGCGAAAGCGGCGTCGGCAAGGAACTCGCCGCGCGCTTCCTGCATGAACGTTCCGCCCGCAGCGGCGGTGCGTTCATCGCAATCAACTGCGCCGCCGTGCCGGAAGCCATGTTCGAGAACGAACTGTTCGGCCACGAACGCGGCGCCTTCACCGGCAGCGCCGCGCAAAAGAAAGGGCTGTACGAACTGGCCGATGGCGGCACGCTGTTCCTCGACGAAGTGGCCGAGATTCCGCTGACCCAGCAAGCCAAACTGCTACGCGTACTGGAGACCGGCGAATTCCGCCGCGTCGGCGGCACCATCACGCTGCGCGCCGATGTCCGCATCGTCGCGGCCACCAACCGCAATCTGCTCGATCAGGTCGATCTCGGCCGCTTCCGCGAAGATCTGTATTACCGCGTCGCCGGCATCGATCTGGCGCTGCCGGCGCTGCGCGAACGCCGCGAGGACATTCCGGCGCTGGCCGAAGTCTTGCTCGGGCGCATGACCGGCAACGGACGCCAGCAGGTTCGTCTGGACAAGGCCGCGCAACTGAAACTGAAGCACTACGATTTCCCCGGCAATGTGCGCGAACTGCGCAACCTGCTGCAGCGCGCCCTGCTGCGCTGCCAGGCCGACCTGATCGGCGCGGAAGACATCGTGTTCCAGCAGGATACGCCACAGGCTGCACCCCGCGCCGCGCGCGTGCGCCGTTCCGACCCGAGCCTGAAAGGCGCCGAAAAGGACTACATCCGCGACCTGCTGCTGCGCCACAACGGCCATCGCCGCACCGTCGCGGACCTGCTCGGCGTCAGCGAACGCACGCTGTATCGCAAGATCGGTCGCTACGGGTTGGCATGAACTCCGCCGTTCGCTGTCGGCGACCGTAGCCCTCCCCGATGACGGTGCAGAAACAGGTGCGTTCGAAGAGTATAAAAGGGGTCAACCAACCTGGTTTGCCGAACCTGCGGATTCAAGATAAGGCCGGGTTTTATTCATTTTTTGGAGTGACGTCATGCCCGCCTGGTTTCTGCGTTTGAGCATACGCTGGAAGCTGCAATTCGGTTTCTTTGTGGTAACCATGATCACCACGGTTTTCAATCGAATGCTGGCCAGCCACGAGCTGACCAAAATGATCGACATTGCCCGCGCCGAACAGGCTTCGGCTGCGATTCTGCTGCAACTCGAAGAAAATCGTGCAACCTATATCTTCAATTCGTTCTGGGAATCGGGCATCGAATTCGCCATCCAGTTCATCGTGATCGGTTTTGTCGCGACCTTGTTCGTGCGGCCCATCAAAGGCTTGCGCGACGCCATGCAGGCGATGGCCAAAGGCAATCTGATGCTCCTGATTTCCGAAGGTCCGAAGGATGAGATTGGCCAGTTGCAGAGCAGTTTCAATGCCTTGCGTTTGCGCTTTGGCGACATCCTGAAAGAGATTGAAGACAGCGGCATTCAGATGCACCAATCGGCTTTCCAGGTGACGACGATTGCACACGAAATTGCCGAAGTCAGCCGCAAGGAAGAAAACCGTTCAGCCGAAGTTCATTCCGCAACCCGTTCGCTCAACGACATTGCCAGTCAGGTTCAATTGCGGGCCAATACCGCGATCCAGCAATCGGTCAATCTTGAAGGTTACGGGCGGCAAGGCATTGCCAGCGTGCTGCGCAATATTCACGAAATGGAAGAGACCGCTGCAGGCGTGACTACGGCGTCGAGCAATATCGGCGAACTGCAGGATGAAGCGGCGCGGATCAATATCATCATTGCTTCCATCAAGGAAATTGCGGCTCAGACCAATCTGCTTGCGCTGAATGCCGCAATCGAGGCGGCCCGCGCCGGCGAACAGGGGCGCGGATTTGCCGTGGTGGCCGATGAAGTGCGCAAACTGGCCGACCGTACCAGCAATTCGGCAGCGGAGGTCGCCGTCATCATCGACGGGCTGAATACCCGCATACGCGAAGTGACCGAATCGATGCGCACCGTCGTGGAGCGTGTCGCGGCCAGCCGCAAAGTTGCCGACGGAACGGTGAGCGCGATTGAGGAAATGGTGCAGGAGATTACCGTGGCAGCCGAAAGCAGCCGCGAAATCGGCAAAGCCAGCCAGTTGCAGGCCACGGAATTGCAACGCATGGAAAGCACGCTGGAGGCGCTGTTTGCGACGTTGCATGAAAGCGGTTCGAAAGTGGATGCGACGGCGATCATCGGCAAGACGATCTTCGATGTCAGCGAACGCCTGAACCAGAATATGGCGGGTTTTGAATTTCAACGAAGCCTGGTCGTGGCACGGCGAAGCGGGGAAAAACGCGCGTTCCCGCGCGCCGAAAACAGCTTGCGGGTCAATCTGCGCCATGCGGACAAGAGTTTCGAAGCCGTTTCACATGATCTGAGTCTGTCCGGCATGCGGCTCGACTTGAATGCGGATCTCCCCGAAGCCAGCCTGATCGAGCTTGATCTGTTCCTGCCTCGCCCGACGCTTGACGAATTCCGGCAACAAACACCGTTGAAGCTGCAAGGCCGCGTGAAGTGGAAAAAATCCAACGAGGGCAAGGGACAGTACGGGATCGCTTTCGAACATTTGCATGCGGGGCAACAGGATGCACTGAAACGCTGCATCCAGTATTTCGAGAAATCCGAGGTGTATGCCTGACCGCGAAAAACCCGGCGCTGCCGGAAATCCGCCCCTGCGGTTTCACCCCCGCGCCAGCCCCAACCACAACGGCAGCGTCATCATCGACAGCAAGGTGGTGAGCGCGACTTGCGCCGCGGTCACGCGCGCGTCGCCGCCCATGCGCACGGCCAGCACGTAGGCGACGGTGGACATCGGCAAGGCCGCGAACAGCAGCACGATTTCGAAATGCACCGGCTCGAGGTCGATGCCTTTGCCGATCCACCAGGCCAGGGCCGGCAGTACCAGCAACTTGACGCCGGAGCCGTACCAGAGATGGCCGCGTGCATGCGACAGGCTGTCCAGGCGCAAGCCGGCGCCGACCACGATCAGGCCTAACGGCAACGAGGCGCGCGCAAGCAGTTCCAGGGTTTGCGACAGCAAGGCCGGCAGAGTCCAGCCGGCCAGCGCGAAGGCGACGCCGCCGGCGGTGGCCATGATCAACGGATTGCCGAGGATCTCGCGCAGCCAGTGCGATTCGCCGTGTTTGGCCAGCACCGCCACCGAGGCGACATTGGCGAGCGGCACCAGAAAGCCCATCAGCAAGCCGATCGCGGCGATGCCGGCCGAGCCGTGCAGCGCGCCGGCCACGGCGAGGCCGACATAGCTGTTGAAACGAAACGAGCCCTGGAATGCGGCGGCAAACACCTTGGGCGGGTCGTTGAACAGAAACTGGCTGGCATAGCCCAGCACCATGCCGGCCAGCGTAACGACCAGACCGGTCAGCAACATCGGCAGTGCGGCGGCGAAATCGATCTGCGCATGCGACAGGGAATGGAACAGCAAGGCCGGGAAGAAGACGAAGTAGATCAGCAGCTCGATGCCGCGCCAGCCTTCGCCGGCGACGCGCGCATAGCGTTTGAGCAGCGCGCCGAGCAGGATCAGCGCAAAGATCGGGACGATGATCAGGCCAAGCTGCATGTGGCCTCAGCCGGTCAGGGCCGCACTTCCACCGTGCCGTCCTGCATGGCCGTGCCCTGCACGATGCGCCCGCCCGCCGTCTTCACCTTCACCATCTCGCCCGGCGCGGCAGTATTCAGCGCGGTGCCTTCGTGGCTGATCGCGAAGGTCGCGGTGCGCGTTTGCAGGCGCACCTTGCGCCCGGCCACGATCACCGTCGGCAGGGCCAGCCAGCCGATCAGAATCGCCTGGCCCGCAGCTACCGGGCGGTTGACGCGGGCATCCGGCGGCAAGACACGCGGATACAGATCGGGCGACTGCGTGTATTCGACCAGGCGCAGTTCGGTATCGGTGCCGCTTGGCTGCTCGCGCGCCGCAATCGGGCGGGTGGCGACCAGGGCGGGACCGCTCAAGCGATTCTGGTAGCTGAGGTAGAACGTCCATGCCGGCTTTTCACAACGCACACCTAGACTGCCGCGGCCCCAGAGCAGGGCATTGGCCGGCAGGAAAAAGCGGGGTTCGGCGCACGCCGGCAAACGCAGGCGCGCATCGACATCGCCGACCCTGGCCTCGGCGACACTTCCGGGGAAGGCCGTCGCGGCCCGTTGTTCCAGCCAGGCAGCGGCCTGGGCGCGCACCTGCGGCACATTCTGCCAGGCTGCGTTGGCCGCACCACAGGGGAGAAAAAAACCGATGGCCGCCAACAGAAAAAATGGGAAATTCATGCGCATGGAACCCACTTTGCGGTGATTCTGGGCAAAACTACCCGGGCCGCCATTTTCCTCCGAGTTATTGCGTCCGTCATGAAACCTCCCAAGCAAGTTGCAGCGAATCCACCCGCAGTCAAACAACCGGCTGAATTGGCCCGCGAAGCCATCCGCCTGCTGACCTCGAAGCATTTGCAACCGACCCCGGACAACTTTCTCAAGGCCTACAACCAGGTCGCCGGAGTGAACGAAGAGCCGCCGCAGACCGCCGAAAAAAGTGAGGCGGCGCAGCGCGAATACGCCCGAACCGAACCGAAATGGCCCGATGTATTGCGCGCCCTGGTGCGGCAATGGGATCTGCACCAGACCGGGCTGACCTCGGCACGCAAGAAGGAAATGCTGGAACGCGTGCTGATCAACTTCGGCAACGACAGTCACGCGCTGCATGAAAAACTCGATGCGTTGACGCAATCCTGGGCGCGCGGCAGTCCCGACGACAAAGACGAAGCGCCGCCGGCGCTGCCCGCGAGCAAGCCGGCCAAGGCCAAGGCTGCGGTGGAAACGGCAGACGCAGTCGAACCGCCGGTCGCAGCGAAGCCGAAAAAAGAGCATGCCGCAGGCCATGATTCAGCCGATTACGCCGCCGCAGCTGAGGCCGATTGCCAGCCACTGTTGCAAGCACTGGAAAGCAATCTGCGCCAGCTTGCCGAGAGCTGCCAGACGCGCTGGCCGGAACTCGGCAAACGCGCCGGGCATCTGGCCGCTTCGCTGAACGGCCGCAAGCAACTCGACGCGAAGCAATACGAAGCCTGGTCGGCGCTTTGGCGCGACCTGCTGATCCATGTCGAAGACGACCACGAACTCGCTGCCGGCCTGAAGCGTTTGATGGGCTTGCTGTTCCTCAACATCGGCGAACTGGTCGGCGACGAGGCCTGGCTGTCCGGCCAGTTGACCACCATGCAGAACCTGATGGCCGGCGATCTACACCCGGAAGTGCTGCTCGAAGCCGAGCGCGGCCTGCGCGAACTGGCCTACAAGCAAGGCGTGCTCAAGGGCGGCCTGGAGGAAGCGCGTTCGCGCCTGAAGGATCTGGTCGCCACCTTCATCGACCGCGTCGGCGAAATGAGCCAGAGCGCGGACGGCTATCACACCCGCATCGGCGAGTATTCCGAGAAGATCAGCCAGGCGCGCGACATCGCCGAACTTGGCGATGTCGTCGGCGGCCTCTCGGCGGACATCGGCGGTCTGCGCGACGCCCTGCGCCACAATCATGGCGAACTGGTCGCCGCGCGCAGCCAGGCGGAACAGGCCGAACAACGGGTCGAGGAACTGCAGCAGGAACTGCGCCAGATCTCCAACCTGGTGCGCGAAGACCAACTCACCGGCGCGCTCAACCGGCGCGGCATGGAAGAAGCTTTCGAGCGCGAACTGGCGCGCACCGAGCGGTTGCAGGCGCCGCTGTCGATCGGCATGCTCGACCTCGACCACTTCAAGAAACTCAACGACCGCCTCGGCCACCAGGCCGGCGACGAGGCGTTGCGCCACCTCACCCGCGTCGTGCATGGCCTGCTGCGCCCGACCGATACGCTGGCTCGCTACGGCGGCGAGGAGTTTTTGATCATGTTGCCGAACACCGATATCGACGAAGCCGAACACGTGCTGAAACGCATCCAGCGCGAGCTCACCCGGCAGTTCTTCATGCACGACAACGAACGCGTGCTGATCACCTTCAGCGCCGGGGTCGCGGTACTCCAGCCGAACGAAAGCCAGGCCGCGCTGGTCGCGCGCGCCGATAGCGCGATGTACGAAGCCAAGCAACTCGGCCGCAACCGGGTGGAACGCGGGTAGGAGGCCCGCAGGCGGGCCTCCTACCCGCCCGCCGCAATCAACGCCTGTTTCGCGGCCCGGTCCTTGCGCTTGATTTCCCGTTCACGCCGCAGTGCGTCGCCGCGGCTCGCCGCACTTTCCCGATACACCACGACAACCGGCCGCCGCGCATGGGTATAGCGCGCGCCTGAAGGCACGCCGGCGTTGTGTTCTTCGACACGGCGCTCGACATCGGTGCTGACGCCGGTATATAGCGTGTCGTCGGCGCAGCGCAGGATGTAGACAAACCAGGATTTCGCGGAAACGGGATTCGGTGGGCTCATTGGATACAGTCAAACCCGCAGTACAGAGGATTTTGCCGGGTAGAATCCCCCCATAAGCTTGACGGACATTAATGCCGAATCAGCAACAGAAGGGGGTGTCCTTGCACGATTTTCAAACATTCCTTACGCCGGATAATAACCTCCGCAGCAGCGGCGATACCCGGCATCCGCACGTGCAGCGCCGGAATTTTCTCATTGCCGCGACGGGCATGGCGCTGCTTGCCGGATTGAGCGGCTTCGCCGGTTGTTCGAGCGACCAAGAAGCGGGATTGCGCATCGCCACCAACCAGTGGATCGGCTACGAACTGCTCTATCTGAGCCGCGCACTCGACAACCGCGGTGACCTCTCCGGTGGCAAACCCGACGCCAGCCGCGTACGTCTGGTCGAACTGCTGTCCAACTCCGATTCGTTGCAGGCCCTGGCTGCCGGCACGGTGGATGGCGCCGGCCTGACACTGGATGAAGCGCTGGCCGCGCGCGCCGCCGGGCTGGATCTGAAAATCGTGCTGGTGTTCGATTTCTCCGCCG